>CACOAO010000066.1 GCA_902625215.1 uncultured SAR116 cluster alpha proteobacterium | reverse complement strand
TCTGAGTGAAGTTATGTTCATCTATAGTGCACCAATTTCAACTGAACTTTAGCAATAGCCTCAGTTTATGTATTACTGAATCTGTGTCAACAGGCACGTTTTCTTTCACAGTTTCTTTCACAGTTAAAAAATGTTCCCGTAATGGAATAGCCTTATGTAAATGATAATTATACTAAGATGTTAAATACACTTATATGTATCATTTAAAGTGTACCCCACGGCATGAGACACCCGGGGTATGTACGTATATATACTTATGCTCTTACACAGATGTGCTCATTTAGATGTTAACCATTTTAATGAGTCATAGAGAGTCATACAAAGTCATTACTGTTATCAGAGTCATTCATACATCCAAAGTAGTTGCAGTGGCTGTATGAGTCTGTATGAGTCAGGAATGGTCTGGCTAATATGTATGTTTAGTGTGTGAGGTAGCGGGATGAATGGTTATGATTTTATCTTTATATAAATAACAAAAGATGTAATATTTAGCAAAAAGGCATAGTAATGAAATTATTTTTTATAATTATTTTATCACTTATTATTACTTCAAATGTAAACGCAAAATGTAATTTTAACTGCTCAAACTCAGACCCAAAACAATATTGGAATAAAACTAAAAATGCTAAATCTTGTCATGGGTCTGAGTTTGAACACTTAAATGATAAAATAAATCTTAAAACAATTAAAATTAAAGATGAAGTTTTTGAGAATATTTTTTATCCATTAGGTTTAAACTCCACTCCTAACTGTAAATTTAATTATGCCTCAAAATTAGTTCCTAAACCTTTAGTTGATGCTAAAATCAACTCAAAATATGGTGGACAAGACCAAAAACGTTTTCAACCTATATATGAATTCTTAAATACAAATATTGGACTAAATCGAGTAGAACCAAATGGTGTTGCAAAAAAAAGACTTAAAGAATTTCTTGTCACTTGGTCATCTGCAAATGCTCTTAGTAAAAATATTCGCTTTAACTTAATGAAAAAATTTCGCTTGGACTTTCATATTCAATCATTATTGCCTCCAATGATAATTGCTTATTCAGATATTTCAGGTTCATTATCCAAAAATAATAAAGTACAAATTGGTAGATGGTTAAATCGATTAGTTGAACAAAGCCAGATATCTAACTTTTTTTCAAGGCAAGACAATAAATCTTATCTTCGTCATTTAACTGCGCTTCTCTGGGGTATTGTGATAAAAAATAAAGACCTAATTAAACAGGCTAAAAAAGGATATGAAAATGCCATTTTTGATATGAGACCAGATGGAACATTTCCAACAGATGCTGCAAGAGGAGGAACAGGTATACATTATCAAAATAGGTCTACTAATGCTTTAATAACAATTGCTGGCTATTCTACTCTTATAGGTCAAAAATGGGTTGAATTTGAGATAAATGGAAGGTCAATCAAAAATGCTGTTAATTGGTTAGACAAAGTTAACAATGACCCTTCATTAAACATAATTTATGCTCGAAAATGTGTTGGTGGTTCTAATGGGACAATTGATAACCCTAATATGAATCATCTCAATATAATGTATTCGGGTGAAAGCGACATTTCATGGGTTAATCTTTACATGTTTTTAACTAATGAAAAACCAAATTTCTTATCTAAAAAAGTGAAAATTAATCAGGGTTATTGGAGTACTGCATATGGCCCCCAATCTTGCTTAGTTTTAAATTAATCATTCAGTCTTTATATAGTTTCTTAAGATGGTTACACTTAAGTGCTAATATAGTTAGATATATTTATACATATTTACTGCCCCTCACTTATCTGTACTAAGAACGCTAACTTAGAGTATAACTTTCATGGTATTAGATTACTTGTACAGTTTAACTAAACACATCATTCCTGACTCATACAGACTCATACAGCCACTGCAACTACTTTGGATGTATGAATGACTCTGATAACAGTAATAACTCTGTATGACTCTCTATGACTCATCAAAGTGGTTAACATCTATATGAGCACATCTGTGTAAGTGCATATGTATATATACGTACACACCCCGGGTGGCTCATGCATGGGGTGTATTTACAGATGTAAAACAAAGTGTGAAACATATCGTGCGTATTGACAATGCCATACGTATGCAT
>CACOAO010000065.1 GCA_902625215.1 uncultured SAR116 cluster alpha proteobacterium | reverse complement strand
GGAATATACTTGATGCCTGACGGGCGAATGAATATAGCGTCTTTACCAGAAAATAAAATCGATTTTATAGCATCTAAAATTTGCACGTTAAAAGAATTTAAAAATAGAAAGAGTTGATTTGCGACAAAATCCTACAAACCGAAGTGATTATAATTATTTTTCCAAAATGAATACAAGGTGGAACGATAATGACATTTATGGTCATTTAAATAATGTAATTTACTATGAATTATTTGATACTGCAGTGAATAAATGGTTAATAAAAAATAATTTAATAGATATAAAAAGTGGAAATAACATTGGTCTTATAGTTCAATCTGGATGTAACTATTTTTCTTCTTTTAAATATCCAGAAGATATAGAGGCAGGAATAAGAATAACAAAAATTGGAAATAGTTCTGTCAGATATGAGGTAGGTTTATTTAAACAAAATGATGATTTGGCATCTGCAGATGGATTTTTTATTCATGTTTTTGTTGATAGAGACAGCAATAAACCAATCAAATTAGATTATGAGTTTAAAAAAAAATTAGACTCAATTTATGTAGAACTAAATGATTAAAGTTTTTCTATTTTTACAGTCTCGTTTTCTTTTATTTTCTCAATATAATTTTTTTCGAAATTACTGTCTGCCCATATATTACAAGGTGAAATTAATCTAATTTCATTTTCCTTTGAAACTGGAGTTCTGCCGTAACCGATAGCAATAGCTGACCCTCCATTCCAGAAAGCTATTTCTCCAAATTCAACTACTGCTCTTGCATTTTCCTCTAGCTCAACATCAACAGGAGTCTCAAAATAAATTTCTTCTCCCCATTTTCTTACTGTTGAAGTAAAAGGTAATGCTTCATAAATTATATTTGCAGTTGGTGTGTCTCTTAATTTTAAAATTAAGTTTTTGTCTTTAAATTTTAGAACAATTTTTTTCATAAATAATTTACTTTTTTAATTGATAATATATAACGACTATAACACATTTGTTTTTATTGCAAGATGGGACTATAGCTCAGCGGGAGAGCACTTCGTTGACATCGAAGGGGTCACTGGTTCAATCCCAGTTAGTCCCACCATTAAAAAAATTGTTTTTTTTCATAATTTTCCTTGTATCACCATGTTCGAAGCAGTTTTGTATGTAACCTTTGTATCTCTGAATCCAGCTTCATTTAAGATAGAGAATAACTTTTGAGGCCCTGCTTGTGCTCCAAGTGCCAGACCAACTTCTTGAGATTTTGACGCTGGGATACATGCAATAGTCGAAAATGAATAATACATTTGTCCAATTAAATTAAAATTGTTTTCTGGCAAGTCATCAGCAGTAGGCTCTACAAGCATAATTATTCCATCAGGATTAAGTTTGGTTTTTGCGTATTGAATGGCCCCAAGTGGATCTCCCATATCATGAAGACAATCAAAAAAAGCAATTATATCATAATGACCATTATAATTTTTAGCGTCATTAATTCTAAATTCTAAATTAGTAAGGTTTTTATTATTATTTGTAGCTTCGGCAATTGACGGCTCATGAGGATCAATACCTACTATTTTTGAATTAGGATATTTTTGTGCTATTAATGAAGAGGAGTAACCATGTCCACATCCAATGTCTGCAAAAGTAATACCTTTGGTAAGCATTTCATCTGCAGCATCAAGACTGGGTATCCACTTTTTTATCAAAAAAATTGAATATGATGGCTTGAAAAATCTGGCAGATCCGGATAGGCAACATGGATGTAAGTTTCCCCAACCAGTTCCACTACCATTTTTAAAATTATCTTTTATTATATCTATATTATGGATTGCCCCTACTAAATTTTCAAATCCTCCAATCATCAATGAAATACTATCTTCATCTCCTAAAATTGAAAATTGTTCCGGACTAAGAGAAAATTCTTCTTTTTTATTGTCATAATCTATATATCCAGCTGCTGCCAAAGCAAGTAACCACTCCCTGATATATCTTTTATCCATCTTTATTTTTTTGCTGAATTTATCGGATGTACATGGACCAAATTTATGTAAATTTTTAAAAAGGCTAAGTTCATCTCCAATTCGCATCATAGGAATTAATGCCCCAGCTGCCATATCTTGCATAACTTTATATTGTAACTTTCTAGTTTTTTCGATAT
>CACOAO010000064.1 GCA_902625215.1 uncultured SAR116 cluster alpha proteobacterium | reverse complement strand
TAGATCTGTGATCAAAAGATTTTAATAGCTCTAATACGCACGAAACTCTGTCAAAATCTAACATTAAGATGGTCGATAATTGGGTGCTTCTCTGGTAATAGTAACATCGTGAACATGACTTTCCCTAAGTCCTGCATTACTAATTCTTTTAAACACACAATTTTTTTGCATTTGATTTATATTTTTATTACCAGTGTAACCCATTGCTGACTTGAGACCACCAACTAATTGATGAATAACATTTGCAGCAGGTCCTTTATAAGGAACTTGTCCTTCAATACCTTCAGGTACAAGTTTAAGGTTTTCTATTTCAGCTTGAAAATATCTGTCAGCAGAGCCTCTTGCCATTGCACCTAAACTACCCATGCCTCTATATGACTTATAAGATCTACCCTGAAATAAAAACACTTCTCCCGGTGTTTCATCTGTTCCTGCAAGAAGAGAACCAACCATAACAGCGCTTGCACCTCCCGCAATAGCTTTAGCAATATCTCCAGAATATTTAATACCGCCATCTGCTATAATTGGAATTGAGAATTTGTTTGCGACATCTACACAATCAGTAATTGCAGATAATTGAGGAACACCAACTCCAGCAACCATTCTTGTGGTACATATTGAACCAGGTCCAATACCTACTTTAATACCATGCGCTCCTGCGTCTATAAGAGCCTTTGTAGCATCCCCAGTTGCAACATTTCCGCCAATTAGAGCCACTTCTTTTGACATTTTTGTTATTTTTGTAACAACGTCTAAAACCATTTTACTATGTCCATGCGCAGTATCAACAATCAACACATCAACTCCTGCTTCAATCAAAGCTTCTGCCCTTGAAAGTCCATCTTTCCCAACACCGGTAGCAGCTGCGACTCGTAATCTGCCTTGTTCATCTTTACATGAATGAGGGTGATTTTGAGATTTTTCCATATCTTTAACAGTTATTAATCCAACGCAAAATCCACCTTCATCAACAACCACTAGTTTTTCAATACGATGTTGATGTAAAAGTTTTCTAGCCTCTTCTTTGCTAACACTTTCTCTCACCGTTATTACATTTTTAGTCATAAGAGCAGAGACTGTTTGATTTAAATCATTAGCAAATCTAACGTCTCGGTTTGTCAGAATACCAACTAATTTATTTTTTTGACCTTCAACGACTGGTATTCCACTTATTTTGTTTTTTTCCATAAGCTTGAAAGCAGCTCCGAGAGATTGATCAGGCTTAATTGTAACTGGATTTACTACCATTCCTGCTTCAAATTTTTTTACTTTTTTTACTTCTGAAGCTTGCTCTTTAATTGAAAAATTTTTATGTAAAACGCCTATTCCACCTAATTGAGCCATAGTAATAGCTAGTCTATGTTCAGTAACGGTATCCATTGCGGCAGATATTAGGGGTATGTTAAGCTTAATGTTTTTAGCAATCAATGTATTTACATTTGCATCTGCTGGTCCAATTTTACTGTATGCAGGTTGGAGTAAAACATCATCAAAAGTATAAGTTTCTTCAATTATCATTATTAATACTCGGAACTGAATTTGAAATTGATTTTATAATGTTCATATAAGCATTGCGATAAATTTTGCAAAGATAAATTCTTAAAATTTATCTTCCTTTAAAACCTAAAGCAATAACATATCCTTCAACCGATTCTTTTCGGCTTGCATCGGGCTTGACATGATGTACTTTAGAAAAGTTTTTTTGCATTAATTCTAAAGCTTGCTTTTCTGTTCCTCCTTTGAAACATTTAGCTAAAAAAACTCCATTCACGTTCAAATTCTCAATTGAGAAGTCTAGAGCAATTTCTAAAAGATGAGTGGTTCTTATATGATCGGTTTGTCTATGACCTGTTGTGTTTGCCGCCATATCAGATAAAACTACATCAGGCTTCCGTCCCAGTAATTCTATCAAATGAACACCAACTTCTTTATCATTGATATCTCCAACTATAGATTTACATCCAGCGATGTCATCTGTTTTTAAAATATCTACCCCAATAACTTTTTCATTGCCTGTACTTGAAGAAATTTTTTCAGCTGCTATTTGAAGCCAACCACCAGGGGCACATCCTAAGTCAATTACTGAAACTCCAGGAACTAAAAAATTAAATTTGTCATTTATTTGTAAAAGTTTAAATG
>CACOAO010000063.1 GCA_902625215.1 uncultured SAR116 cluster alpha proteobacterium | reverse complement strand
AAAATTAATCAAAGAGCCTGGCAAAGAATGTTATCTGGAAGAAAGCTTGATATTTTATCACCTTCTCCACTTGACATAGAAATAGAAGATATTGCTTTAGGTCTATCAAGAGTTACAAGATGGAATGGGCAAACCACGGGAAAATATCCATATTCGGTTGCGCAACATTCTATTCTTGTAGAAGAAATTTTTAATAATGAATATCCATTCGTAAATAAAAAGTGGAATTTAGCAGCACTACTTCATGACGCACCAGAATATGTGATAGGAGATTTAATTACACCTTTTAAATATGCCCTAAATAATAGCTATCGATTAGTTGAAGATAATTTAATGAAAGCAATTTTTCTAAGGTTTGGACTGCCAGCCGTACTTCCAAAACAAATTGATTCAAAGATAAAAAAAATTGATAAAACACTAGCTTGGTTTGAAGCTGTTGACTTGGCTAATTATAAGGAAAAAGAAGCTTCGCAAATTATCAAAAAATCAAAATTGAATTTCAAACATCACACAATAGTTGCACTATCAGCTAATAAAGTAGAAAAAAAATTTTTAAAACGATTTCAAGATATAGTATCTAAAATATATTAATATCCTTCTTCAATTAAAGGAAAAGCACTTAAAACATTCTTTGAGTCAAATGCGTGATCTTTGCTTAAATATGTGTGATCAAGTTCTGATAATGAGTTCAATCCTAACAACCTTAATCCTGTTTCAATTTCTATTTCTAATAATTCTAACATTCGTAAAATAGCTTTTGATCCTCCAGCAGCAGCTGCAAATCCTTGAAGCCTTCCTATGCCGACACAATCTGCTCCTAATGCTATTGCCTTTAATACATCCGTACCTCGCATAATACCTCCATCAAAAATGATTTTAGCTTTATTCTCCACTGCTTCAACAATTTCGGGTAAGACATTTAAACCACCAATTCCAAAATCTAATTGTCTACCTCCATGATTAGATACATAAATTATTTCAACGCCGTGTTTAATTGCTAACAAAGCATCTTCTTTGGTGGCAATACCCTTTATTATCAAAGGTAAATTACAATATGATTTAATCCTATCAATGTCTTTCCATGAAAATCTCATTTGATATTCAAATCCGCTTGCACTTTGTCTTGATGTTGTTCTATACCTCTTAGCAAGATCTCTTTCTCTTCTTCCGTAAGCGTCTAAATCAACAGTTAGACATATTGCTGAATAATTACAGTCAATTGCATTTTGAATTTGATTATCAACCCAATTTTGATCACCTCTAACATATAATTGAAATAATTTTGGATAATTAACACTTTTAGCAACTTGTTCTAATCCTGGCATACAAGTCGAGCTAATCATGTGCAATATCCCAAATTCAGATGCTGCTATTGTTGGAGCAACTCCTGCCCCTTCAACAAAATCTTGCATCGAACCTATAGGCGCAAGAATTACAGGCATTCTTAAAGTATGACCCACTAATTTTGTTGTTAAATCAACATTTTCAACATCCCTTAATACTCTTGGCCTGAATGCTAAACTATCAAGAGCAAATCTGTTTCTTTTAAAAGTTGTTTCTGTTTCAGCGGCACCAATTAGATAATCCCAGGTTTCTTTAGAGAGTTTTGCCTTAGCCTTTTTGACAAATTCGTGAAGAACTAAATATTCTTCACCTTCAATCTTACTACCTAATTTATTTTTAACCATGTCCTTCTCCAAATTAATAACTCAAACTATATAAAATTTAATATTTAAAGCTATAAAAAACTTGCCTTAGCCAAAAAGCTAAGTTACACAACAAACATATGGTTTTGCGAGCGTGGCGGAATGGTAGACGCACTGGACTTAAAATCCAGAGTCCGATAAGGACGTGGGGGTTCAAGTCCCCCCGCTCGTACCATATAATTTGTTTTTTAGATCTTAAACAAATCATGTAGGTCCTTAGATAAATGGTTATTATTCGTACAAGAGAAGAACTATATAAAACTCTTGAAGAAACCTCTAAGCGTCCAGGTAAATTAGCGTTAATTCCTACTATGGGCAATTTACACGATGGACATTTATCCTTAATAAAATTAGCTAAACTAAATGCATCAAAAATAATTACAACAATATTTGTAAATCCCCTTCAGTTTGGCAAAAATGAAGACTTTAAAAAATATCCAAGAACAGAAAAACTAG
>CACOAO010000062.1 GCA_902625215.1 uncultured SAR116 cluster alpha proteobacterium | reverse complement strand
AAAAAATAGATCTTTTAATAGTTCAAGTTGAAACAAAAGATGGAGTGATTGGAACTGGTCATCTTCATCCATTAGCAGGTGGTTTGAAAACAATAGAAATGTGCATAAATGAAATGCTTAAACCACTTATTATAGGAGAAAGTATAAATAATATTGAATCCTTATGGAATAAAATGTGGAATGCAACTTTCATACAAGGAAGAATGGGGATAACAGTTATGGCAATGTCAGCATTAGATATTGCTTTATGGGATTGTTATGGAAGAACAAAAGAAATGCCCCTTTGGAAAATATGGAAAGGCACAAAAAAAGCTCTGCCGGTTTATGGGTCTGGTTGTTATAGAGGTTTGGGTCATGACGGTATGATCCGGAAAGCAAAAAAATATGTTGGACAAGGATTTAAGTCTATAAAAATGCAGGTTGCGCATTGTTTTAATAATGACGAAGACATTGTAAATGTTAGAGATATGCGAGAAGAACTTGGTAAAGAAATTGGAATTATGATTGATGTAAATCAAGGATGGTCAGTAGAAGAAACTATTAAAGTATGCCAACAAATTGAAAGTTATGAGCCTGAGTGGCTCGAGGAACCAATTATGGCTGACGATTTTGACGGTTATGATAAAGTTTGTAGCTCAACATCAATCCCTATAGTCACAGGTGAAAATAATTTTACGCACCACGACTTATTACCTTTGATGAAAGGAAAAAAAATACCAATTTTACAACCTGATATAATGCGTGGTGGATATACAAATTTAATTTATAGTGCTAATTTAGCCAATAATTTTAATATTAAAATTGCACCACATATGTTTCCTGAGCTTTCAATTCATATTGTTGCTTCTATTAAAAATCCTTCTTGGCTTGAATATATGGGCTGGTATGATCACCTTTGGAAGGAACCACTTTTACCTAAAGATGGAATGTTAACTCCTTCTTCACGCCCTGGACATGGAATGAATTTCAAAACAGAAATTTGTAGTTTTTAAACTTAACTATTTGATTGCTATAATATTTAATTTTAAGATAATAAATAGAGAGTTTATTGAAATTTTAGATTTGAAAGAGATTTAAATGAAGTTCAAAATAACTAGAGCAAAAGATAATAAGTTTGATACTGGGTTACGAGGTTTTTTTTCCTATAAAAACTTAGGTATTGAAGAGGCAACTTTAGGAAATTTTGGTGCTAATGTGATTAAAGCTGTAGAAGGAAAACACGCCAATGGAGAATGGCATTATCATAAACTTAATTTCCAGATGGTATATATATTAAAAGGTAGTGTTGAATTCGAGTACAAGGGTGAGGGAACATTTACTCTAAATGAAGGTGACGTAGTTTATCAACCACCCGAGATACATCACAGAGAAATTAAACATTCAGACGATCTTGAATTAATCGAAATAACAAGTCTTTTAGAGCATGAACTAATCCGTGGGTTAATCTCCCACTTGGATAAGGTTTATGGGCTAATTCATTTACCATCCAAACTTTTCCAATATTCTCTTTGAGGTATGTAGTATCATAGTCATTGTTTTCTATAAGCTTAAAGTAGCCATGCTCACCATTAAACACTCTCTTTGGTCCAGGAAACCCAGCTATAGTAAGATCCATGGATATCAGAGCTGCTTTGGCATTGAAACCAACTTGAAGTCCCAGAATTGGAACACCTTCAACATGTGACTGCATATTTCCACATGTTTGTGAATACATAATACCTAAAGCATTATGAACTTCTTCCATAGAAAATTTTTCTATTTTGGATAGTGCAGCGATGGCTCCAAAGCCACTAGCAGTTGCAGGTCTAAAAAATTTCAACTCACCCTTAGCGCTTATACCTAAGAAGGAAGCAATATCAACTCCTAGTGCTAAGGATAGTAAAAATTCTTTACCATTTACTACATGGCCTAATTTACTTTTTGTTTCACAATGAGCAAGTGTTGAACTTAATATAGCTGCCATAGGATGAACAACTGCACCTTCGTGAATACAGTCAAATTCAAGGCAATGAATTTGATATGCATTAATTAAAGTTGACGCATCCCTTGAGTACTTTTCCCACGTTCCAAGCACTGAACATTGATTTCCTTTTGACCAACTACTAGCTACATTTTTTAATTCAGATAATTTTGCACCTGTGCTACCTGCAATTCCAACCCCTAACGTATCTAGCAAAAATA
>CACOAO010000061.1 GCA_902625215.1 uncultured SAR116 cluster alpha proteobacterium | reverse complement strand
CAGTGTCATTTTCTTTTGCTGTTGCAGCACTCATTACTGGTGAAATTAGTAAAGTTTGGGCTCGTCAAATGAGACCATGGATTACAGTTGCTTGGTCTGCCCTAACAATTGGTATTGCACTTGGAAGTTGGTGGGCATATTACGAATTAGGTTGGGGTGGTTGGTGGTTTTGGGATCCAGTCGAAAACGCATCATTTATGCCATGGTTAATTGCAACAGCTTTACTACACTGCGTAAGAATACTCGAAAAAAAATTAATTTTTATAAATTGGACAATCTTATTATCAATTCTAGGTTTTCAAAAAATGGTGACTTGTTAAGGTTCGCTACGGATAATATTGAAGAACTTATTCACAGTAAGAGTTTAATTTTAGCTTAGGAGAGATCGTTGCAAGAAGTAGACAAAAAAGAGGGCTATAGATCCATTTTAGAAATGGGTCCATTATTATTGTTCTTTGGTGTTAATTATTTTTACGGTATAATGGCTGGAACTGCTGTTTTGGTAATAAGTACATTATTATCTCTAGTACTATCTTGGTATTGGTTTAAAAATATACCAATGATGGCAGCCGCAGGTTGTGTTGCAGTTGTTTTTTTTGGTGGTTTAACAATATTTTTCGACGACGAATTTTTTATAAAAATCAAGCCGACTATAGTGTCTATAATAATTGCAGGGGTTTTAGCGTCAGGTAAAATTCTAGGTAAGAACCCACTGGCAGCTATTATGAAATCTGCAGTCGCACTAAAAGAAGAGGGATGGGATAAATTGACATGGTTGTGGGTCGCTATGTTTATAATTATGGCTATTGCAAACGAAATAGCCTGGCGTAACTTAACTACTGACCAATGGGTATCTTTTAAGGCTTTTGGAATACCGGTTTTATCTCTAGGATTTGGGTTGTTATCTTTACCAATAATGCAAAAATACCAAATTAAAAAAGATTAAATTAATCTTGTAGTAATTTAATTTTTTTATTTATTTCTTTAGCCATTAAAGAATTTTTTGGGAGTTGTGTTAGCAATAAACCCCAATAATGAATTGCTATTTTCTTTTCTCCCCGGTTGTAAGCAGAAAAGCCACTAAAAAATAAACCATCTACATTATTTGGGTCTAAAACTAAAATGTCGCCTACAAGTTTGTTTGTTTCGTTTGAAAAAACAGGTTTTTTGTTCGTGGGTAGTAATTCTCTTAAAAGCACTTGTTTTAAATTTATATTTTTTGGATTTAGTTTTATAGCATCTCTGAGAGCTTTTAATGCTTTTTTATTACTGCCTAGGACTTTATATGATTGATATAATTTAATCCAGCCTTCAAAATCATTTTTATCATTCTTTAGCACCTGGTAAAGAGTTATACAAACCTAAAATATGTCTAATTACAGAGTGAACATTCCCTTCATTTTTTTTCATAAAAGTATCGATATAGTCAGCCATTTTCATAGATATTTGGTATCTAGTTTTATTTTTTTCTTTTTGATTTAGTAATATTTTATCTACAGAAGATAAAATATACGGGTTTTTATATGCTTCTCTTCCAATCATGAACCCATCAAGTGAATATCTTTGTACTAAGTCTTGGCCATCTTGTATTGACTTAATGCCACCATTGATAATAATTTTTAAATCTGGTCTTCTTTTTTTTAATGCTCCAACTCTACTATAATTAAGAGGTGGGATCTCTCTATTTTGTTTCGGACTTAATCCATTTAACAAAGCTTTTCTCGCGTGAATGACGAACAACTTAACTCCTTCAGAGGATACTTCATCGATAAAATCATCTAAACCCTTTACTTCATCCATTTCATCAACGCCAATTCTACATTTAATCGTAATAGGTAATTGAATAACATCTTGCATAGCTCTTACACATTCTGAGACATGTTTAGGTGTTTTCATAAGGCATGCACCAAATGATCCATTCTGAACTCTATTAGAGGGGCACCCAATATTTAAATTAATTTTCGAATATCCATAGCTTTGGCCAAATTTAGCTGCTAAAGATAATTTTTTTGGATCATTACCACCTAATTGCAGAACACAGGGCAGCTCTTCGTTATTAAAATTTAACAACTTATGTCGTGGTCCAAAAATTATAGCATCAGCAGAAATCATTTCAGTATATAAAACTGATGAATTTGACAGAAGCCTGTGAAAATATCTACAATGCCTATCTGTCCACTCCATCATTGGAGCAACAGAAAATTTTTCTTCAGTTGTCAATTTTTGCTCTAA
>CACOAO010000060.1 GCA_902625215.1 uncultured SAR116 cluster alpha proteobacterium | reverse complement strand
ATAGTATAATTCTTAATATATAATTATAATTACATTTATCTTGAAATGAAACAAAGCTTTAAAGTTAATTAAATGAAAAATTTTTATAAAATTTTTGGTTCTTTTAAATTTTCATTCGTTCCACCTTTAATGATTTATTTAGCCGCGGGTGTGTCAGGAATTACAAATATAGTAGGTCTATTTTTTGTAAAAGAATATTTAGATTTGTCTGCAGTTTTTCTTGCTGGATTAGGTTTTTGGGCTGGTCTTCCGTGGGTGTTAAAAATGCCTTTGGGACATTTAGTTGATATACTTTGGAAGTTTAAGTCAATTCTTGTGATATTAGGTGCACTTGTAATGGCAGCTAGTAGCATAATTATGTTTTTCCTAATTCAATATAAATCTGAAATGATTGCTATTTTTAATGCAGAAACATGGTTTGTAATTTCAACTTTACTTGCACCTATTGGATTTGTTTTGCAAGACGTTGTTGCTGATGCAATGACAGTTGAGGCTGTACCTAAAACTGATGATGAAGGGAATGAAATTAGTTTTGATGAATTAAAGTCTATGAACGTTTCAATGCAACTTCTTGGAAGAGTATCTATCATTTTTGGTACATTGCTTGTATCAATGATAAATTTATTTGTTTTTTCAAACTCTTCAGAAATGACCGAATTTGAAAAAGTCACCGCATATGGAAATATTTACTTATACTCTTTAATAGTACCTATTATATCAGTATCAGGTATATTTTTATCATATTTTAATCAACAAAAAAGATATAAATTACTTATTAGCAATGGTATTAACCCTAAAGAAGCCTCAAAAATTATATTCAATATTCCAGAAATAACTAAGCCAAATTTATTAATCATAATAGGCTCTATATTTTTTGTAATATTTACTCTACTCGTTGGAACCTCTAAAATGGCTCTCTCACAAGAAATAGTTTTCGTTGGTTCATTTATGATAATCTTGTTTTTACTATTTAAGTTATCAAATGAATTAGATGCTAATGCAAAAAAAATGTTAATTGGAACTGCTATAATTATATTTGTGTTCAGAGCAATGCCAGGTGTCGGTCAAGGAGGAAGTTGGTTTGAAATAGATGTTTTAGGTTTTGATCAAGAGTTTTTATCATTACTTGGATTAATTGCATCTTTCCTTACTATTTTAGGTATATTTGTTTTAAGACCATTAATGGAAAAATCCTCCATGACTAGATTAATAGTTATACTTTCTATTGCTGGCTCTTTCTTTATTTTACCATCCATTGCAATGTTTTATGGGTTTCATGAGTTCACATCGAAGCTTACAAATGGATTAGTAGATGCTCGTTTTATCGCTATTTTTAATACAGCGCTAGAGAGTCCGTTAGGTCAAGTATCAATGATACCTATTCTAGCTTGGATAGCTCAGTCGGCACCTAATCATTTAAAAGCCACATTCTTTGCTGTTTTAGCTAGTTTTACCAATTTAGCTCTATCAGCAAGTAATTTAGGTACTAAATATTTAAATCATCTATATGTAATAACAAGAGAAGTAAAAAGTGATTTGGGAATTATAAAAACACCTGCAGATTATTCAGAACTTGGCATTTTATTAATTATTGTTTGTGCATTAACTCTAACCGTTCCAATTTTAGTAACTTACATTGTCAAAAAATTGAAATTACTGTCTTATTAAAATATTAATATTAAAAAAAAAATTTAAATCATACTAAATGTCATGTTCATACTAAACGATCTTCTTTCACCTTTAGTATAAAAAGGATATACACCATGAAACAAATAACTAGGGAAAATATAAAAGTCACCAACTTGAGGTTTAACTAAAATATTAGAGTTAGTATATGCACCAGTTGAACCATAAACAAAATTAATGTGCCCATTAGCTGGATAATGATCTTTATAATCTTCTTCCCATTCTGCATCTATGCCATCTGGAAGCTTTAAATAACCAACGCATGATAAAGTACAATTATCATGCACATGCATAGGATTATATTCATTTTCAAATTGTCTTACAAACCATGCTGCTATAACATCTAAATGTGGCTTTTTATTTAGATCCAAACTTTCCATACCCATTGAATTTCTATTTTTGGTGTATTGATGATAATCAATGATAAATTTAATTAGTTTTTCGGCCGCATATCCTCTTATCTCTTTATCAAAATGCAGTTCTTGAGTAACCTTACCTACAAGATGATCAGAAAAATCGTCAAGTTTCTTTTCCATAGATTGGTTTAAAAATTCAACCATTTCAGTTGGCATTTTAAAATATCCCATTGTTGGACCAAATGGAGCAAAGAAAGAAGGGCTTTTGT
>CACOAO010000059.1 GCA_902625215.1 uncultured SAR116 cluster alpha proteobacterium | reverse complement strand
GGGAACAAAGCCTAAATTTTCTTTTAAGCCTCTAGATCATGTTGAGATTGGTGAAAAACTAAATCAACTTGATTTTAAGACGGGTGTTAAGATTTCAGGATCAAGGTTTGTTTTATTAAGAGGAAAAATAGCTTTGTTAGAAAGAGCGCTATCTTCATTTATGATAGACACTCATGTAAACAATTTTGGATTTGAAGAAATTTCTCCTCCCTATATGGTAAGAGATCAAGCACTATTTGGCACTGGCCAGCTTCCCAAATTTTCAGACGATTTATTTTGCACAACAGACAAAAGATGGTTAATTCCTACAGCTGAAGTTCCTTTAACTAATATTGTAAGGGATGAAATTCTTGATAAAAATTGTTTGCCATTAAGATTTGTTGCAAATACTCCTTGTTTCAGATCGGAAGCAGGAGCAGCAGGCACTGATACTAGGGGTATGATACGTCAACACCAATTTTCTAAAGTGGAAATGGTTTTTATAACAAATCCAATTAATTCAGATGAAGAATTGAAAAACTTAGTTTCTTGTGCAGAAACTATTTTAAAAAAATTAGAATTACCATATAGAATTATGAAGTTATGCTCTGGAGATGTTGGGTTTTCAGCCAAGAAAACATTTGATCTAGAGGTTTGGCTTCCTGGACAAAATTCAGGGAAAGGTATGTACAGGGAAATTTCATCTTGCTCTAATTGTGGAGATTTTCAAGCAAGAAGAATGAATGCTAAATTTAAAGACAAAGAAACAAATAAAATTAATTTCTTGCATACACTTAATGGTTCCGGTTTAGCAATTGGTAGAACAATAATTGCTATATTAGAAAATTATCAACAAAGTGACGGATCTGTAGTTATTCCTGATGTTCTTGTGCCTTACATGAAGGGAATTAAAAAAATTGAAGCATTAAATTAAACACATGAACAAAAAATTGAATAACATTCTTATTTCCAATGATGATGGATATAAAGCTGTTGGCTTAAAAGTTCTATTAAACATTGCTGAACAACTAGCAGACAATGTATTAATAGTATCTCCAAAAATAAATCAATCAGCAAAGTCAAAATCTATTACAATAAAACAAAATATTAACTTTAGAGAAATGTCAAAAAATTTTTGGATTGTTGATGGTACACCAACTGATTGTATGATATTTGCTCTCAATCATTTGTTTAACAAAAACAAACCTGATTTAATTCTTAGTGGTATAAATGCTGGAAGTAATATTGGAGACGAAGTTTCTTATTCAGGTACTGTTGCTGCTGCATGGGAGGGTGCAGTGAGGGGAATAGATTCAATTGCGTTAAGTCAATGCGGTGGTGATGATAAAATTAACTCTTATGAGTGTTCACAAGCCAAAGGTTTTGACATCATAAACTATTTACTAACAATCAAATCACAAACTCCTAGATTTTATAATGTAAATTTTCCATTTATAATTTCATCTAATTTAGAAAATGTTAGAAGTTCTTTCACAACTTTAGCATCCCAAAAAATTGCTGATGAAATTTTATTTGATGATGATTTTAGTTCCTTCATGATAGGGCGAATGATTAATGATCACAATTCATTAATCAACACTGACTTGGAATGTTTAAAAAAAAATAAAATCTCAATAACACCATTGTCCTTAAATTTAAGTAATAATGATTTTTTTAAAAAAATGAACCATGATATTTGAAAGCACAATTCAAAAAGCTAATTTAATTATGAAATTAAGATCTATGGGAATTTCTTCAAAAAATGTTTTATCTGCAATTGAAAAAATTCCTAGAGAAATTTTTCTTCCTTCTAACCTTAAAGATTATGCATATGAAAATAATCCTCTGCCTATTGGTTTTGAACAAACAATAAGTCAGCCATATATTGTTGCCCTAATGACTGAAGCTTTGTCTCTAAAAGGAAATGAAGTAATTTTAGAAATAGGAACTGGTTCTGGTTACCAGACATCTATTTTATCAATTTTATCTAGAAGA
Organism: uncultured SAR116 cluster alpha proteobacterium; assembly: GCA_902625215.1. Taxonomy (GTDB): domain Bacteria; phylum Pseudomonadota; class Alphaproteobacteria; order Puniceispirillales; family Marisalimonadaceae; genus Marisalimonas. Next base: position 452 of record CACOAO010000059.1, on the reverse strand, counting down.
GTCTATTCAATAGAAAGAATTCGCCCCTTATTAGTAAACGCAATTAGTTGTTTTAAAAAACTCAAGCTAACAAATATTATTTGTGAGTGTAAAGATGGATTTTTAGGATGGCCGAAATTAGCACCTTTTGATCATTTAATTATTACATGCGCAGTAGAAAAAATTGATAATAGATTATTAAGTCAAGTTAGATTTAATGGTACGTGTGTGGTGCCAGTAGGATCTGTTTTAAAAGGACAAAGATTAAAAAAAATAACTATCAAAAATAACAGAGAAAACGATATTTGGGAAGATCTTGGTCAAGTCAATTTCGTTCCATTAATAAGTGATAATTATTGAAATTTGTTTGATTTTAATCTAAGTCTAAAAAAATAAAGGTGTTTAAGTTGAAAAAAAGTTATTACATCATTTTAATTTTTCTTGTGTTTGGGTGTCAAAGTAATAAGCTTTAT
>CACOAO010000058.1 GCA_902625215.1 uncultured SAR116 cluster alpha proteobacterium | reverse complement strand
GGAGCATTAGTAAACAAGAACGATATTTCCAAAGATTTGTTTACTCCAGATGTACAAAGACCAAAGATTAAAAATTTTGCATCAGATTTATTATCAAAAAGAATTTTTTGTCCTGAATGGCCACAATCATTATCAACAGAAGCAGAATTAATGTATAGATCAGACGACATTCAAAGGATACATGTTACTGGTGGTACTACTGGAATAACAGTTGACAGTTTAAAAAAATGGGCCCCATTTACGCCAAGTTTTGTAAATAGAGCTGAAGACCAAGCTTTTGTTATTTCATCTATAAATCAAAATGAGTATCTAAGTCATTGTCATGCCAACAATTTAATTATGAGACATGATAAGCATTCTTTTGCCCAAAAAAGCATAGAGATGTCTAAGTTTGGCAAAGACATAGGAAATTTAGAAAGAATATTAATATTTAGTAATTATTTTGAAGCACATGAACTTGATTTTGAAGTTTTAAAAGAGCACTTTTGGCCTTTTACTTCAGTCTTTTCAACTAAATATGCTGAACTGCTTGTAGGTTTAGTATTTTTAATCGATGGATGTTTCAATGGTGAACAGTATGTAAGTTTAGGTTCAGAAAGGTTGTTAGACACTCAAGAATTTTGCAAAACAAAATTACATAATCAATACAAAATTGAAAAACAGTTTTGGCGGGAATTTGTTGATCGGTTAGAGGCGTTTGATGATAAAAGCAATGCATTAAAATCAATAATTAATTCAACTAAAGTGTAACTTATCAAGTTAGTTCATTTTATTTGTTTAAATTGCAACGTACTTATATCCATTACCAAATTTATCCAAATATCCAAATTTTGGCTCTAGAATGTGACCTCCTGAACAAATTATTCTATCATTACAAACCATATCAAACGCATGTTTTCTTGATTTTAGCCCTTGTTCTACATCTATATCGAAAAGTACAGAAATATTTGGGTCTGCTAACTGTAAATTAGGGGTATGAAGAACATCACCCATTTGTACAAAACTGGTATTACCTTCATCTATTCTAAATCCACTATGTCCAGGTGTATGACCAGGAAGTGGTACAGGATAAATCCCCGAAATTATTTCTTCATTAGTTTTGATGGTTTTTACATTTTCTCCATATGCTTTAATAACAGATTTATTTAAATCAGCCATGTTTTTCCCATTTATTTCAACATCTTCAAAATTATCTTTGCTCCAAAAATTTAGTTCATCTTCTATTATATTAACGGTTGCATTTGGAAAAATTGCCTTACCATCTTTGTTAATTGATCCACCTACATGATCAGGATGTAAATGAGTAAAAAATATATCAGTAATATCTTCAGGTTTTACATTTGCTTTTGCAATTTCTTCATGAACGAATCCACATGTTGGCCCAAATAGATCCCTGCATCCAGCATCAATTAATAGAATTTTTTCATTTTTGAATATCAAATAAGCATTAATTTGACTATTTGTAAGCTGATTGTTTTCATCAGAAAGTTTTTTAGTAGTATCTTTATTAACATTAATAAGAATTTCCTTAGGTAATGTTAACTCGCCGTCTTTTAAAGCTACAACTCTTGTAGAACCAACCATTAATTCTTGTAAATCAGACATACTTTACTCCCATGAAATAAATTTTTTTATAAATGTTAGAAAATAAAAATTTTTAATTCAAGATAATTAATGTGAGAAAGTTTTTACAAAAATTCCAATTTAAACTCGGAAAGTTGTAATACTTCGCTTATTGGCTTATCTTCTCTCAATCTCTTGATCCTAGGAAATCTCAAGGCCACTCCCGATTTATGCCTTTTACTAGAGTTAACTGAGTCAAAGGCAACTTCAATCACGAAAGTTTTTTCAACTTCTCTTACAGGTCCAAATTTTTTAATTGTATTGTTACGAACAAATTTATCTAAAATTTTTAATTCATTATCATTAAAACCAAAATATGCTTTTCCAATTGGTGATAGTTGATTTCCATCCCATAAACCAAAAGTAAAATCAGAATAATATGAACTCCTTTTACCATGACCTCTTACTGCATACATTAAAATTGCATCAACGTTTTCTCTTACTATTTCCTTTATTTTTGAAATTGGAATATTTTTTAATTCTAAACTATTAGTTATGATAGCAAGTGCAAAACCTCTATCTGGATCTGGAGTGCTTTTAAAATAATCACATAGAATGTCAATTTTCCTATTTCTGGAGGAAGTTAATAACAATTTATCAATTAATTCACTAAAACCTCTCACAAATCCTCCTCATCTTCTCTTCCAGATAAGGATAATGCTAATCCATTTATTTTATTCATTTTACACCAATGCACTATGGCTTCTTCTCTGCCATGAGTCACATAAACATTTTCAGCACGTGTTAATTTTATATAATCAGTTAACTCATTCCAATCTGCATGATCAGAAATAATAAGAGGAAGCTCTACTAAACTTTGTTTAGCTCTTTGTTTAATTGACATCCACC
>CACOAO010000057.1 GCA_902625215.1 uncultured SAR116 cluster alpha proteobacterium | reverse complement strand
CGATCGAATATTTGATAATTTTTTGATTTCAAATTCAAAAAATACAAAATATTCAGATGAGTATTCAAAAAATAAAACTGCTATTGAAAGTTTAAGAAAAGCAATCAAAAAACACCCAATGTCTAACTTAGATCAGAATCCAATTTCTGAAAATAAATTACAGACAATTAAAGACTTTATAGAAAACATAGAAACTGAAGTAGCTATAATTGAGTTAAAAGAGCAGTTACTTAATTATATGGCAAAATTAGTTGCTTTGGATGCTATGCAATTGGCTGAAAATTTAGCTGATGAAAGTGATGATGTAAATAATTATAGAAATTACAATGATCCTAATGACGCTATAGAATTTTTTATAAACTAATTTGAAAGGAACTTATTATGAAAAAAATTGCAATGTTTACACTAATATTACTTACAACTTTTTTAAATCCAGCTATTGCAAGCTCAATCGATAATATGGAAAGGACAAGAGCATCTCTAATAACAACTATTCTTGATCCTAATTTAGAGGCTGATAATAAACAAAACAAGTTATTAGATTTGAAATTAAAACTTTTAGATAAAGAAAGAATAGTTATCAATGATAAAAAGATTATTCAAAATCCAAGTCGTCATACCATCAAAGCTTTTGAGGAATTTGAATTATCATTTTTAGTACATGCCTCAATTGAAAAAAAAGTAGATATAACCTCTCACTGGTTCAACGAAGTTGGTTTTACTTCTAGTAGTCTACAAAATACAAAATTGGTGACAAAATGATTAATAATCTAACATTTGGTTTTAACAACATTTCACAAGTATTAAGTATTTTTCTAGGTTTAATAGTCTTAGTGCTAGCGTTTTATATGATTATTTCAGGAAATCACCCAAGTGAATTAATTTCGTGGAGTTTATCTATTCTTGGTTTATCTTTTATCTTGTGTCTATTAGCGTTAATTTTTGGATCATTGTTTTGTATCTTAAAATTAAAGAAATCAAATGTTAGATTTTCAAAGTTTTGGTTTGAAACGGGTTTACAATTTTCAAATGGAATTTCCACACTTGCGCTTACATTCACATTACTTGGAATTAGTTTAGGTATAGGGGAATTATCAATATCTAAATTAGATATTTCTTCAATTAATCAAACAATAGGTAAATTAACAAATAAATTTAGTATGGCTTTCTTTACTTCAGTTATAGGTTTACCTCTTTCCTCAATATTCAGAGCAATTTTAATTATTATATTTGAACGCATAAACATTCAAAAAACAGACTTTTTACTTGAAAATAGAATAATAAATAGGAGTACAAAATGAAATTTTTAATTTTTAATTTATTAGTTTTAAGTTGTTTAGGATATATCATCATGGGCAAACCTAATGAAAATTTTTTGCAATGGGCTTCTAATACAAAAGAAAAAGTATCTAATTTATCAAAAGAAGATTTTTTAAAAAAAATAGACGATGCAATTAAAGTTAAAAAAAATAATAATTTAAACGAAGACGAGAAGCAGAATGCAAATTTAGAAAACAAAATAAATAATTTAGATAATAATAATATTTTAGAAACAGTGAAATTAGAACTTTCAAAGTTTGACAAAAAACTTGATGAAACTTTAAAACAAATCAAGCTTCACGAAAATAACTCAAAATTTGATAATACGACAAGTGTTTTTCCAAATGAACAAATAAAGGTAATAGATAATCAAACTAAAGATATAAATGATAAAGAAATTCTACCTTCTAAAGATAATCAATTTATGAGTAATTCTGACAGATCAAATGCTTTAGCGGACTTAATCACTGACATGGAATTATATGGAATTAAAAATTAAAAAAATCGAAAAAAATTATGTATTTTTCAATTACTTAATATTTTTTATATTTGGACTATTTTTTTTAAATACATTACTGACAAATAAAAAAATTAGTCAAGATATAAAGTCAAATTCCACCAATAAAGCAAACCCTAGTATTGTCAAAATTAAAAAGTTTAAAGAAGACAAAAAAACAGATCCAATTGCTTTAAATGACTTTTTAGAGCTAAATGAGAAAATTAAGCAAAATGAAATTAAGAAAGAATTTTCACAAAAAAAAGCAAAGATTAATGCTAATATTAAACCACTAAAATATAGTAAAAAAAAAGATAAATTTAATTACTCGTTATTAAAAAATCAGAAAAAAAACAAAAGGGAAAAACCTCAAAATATAATTAAAATAAAAAAGTTAAAAGTAACAAATAATGATATCACAGTTAAGAAAAATAATTATTTTAAACTTCAATCAAAAGGTGAGTTATTACTAAAAAAAAATAATTTCAATATTTCTTTTAGTTGGCCGATTGACAAACAAGCTCACAATTTAATTTATAAAATTCTAACAAAATGTCTTAATGTTAAGACAGTAATTTTAGGTGTCGATGGGATCATATATTCTCAGGAAGGTATTATATCCAGAGATTTAATAAGTAATAAATTTTCTCCAATTTTAAGGATGCCAAATTTTTCTTCAGTTTTAGAAGAAAATAAAATATTTGACCTAATTCAGAGTAAAAATCTTAACTCAAAAGGAGGAAAATTACT
>CACOAO010000056.1 GCA_902625215.1 uncultured SAR116 cluster alpha proteobacterium | reverse complement strand
TATCAAACTTGGTATTATACCTTTTTCTATAATTTCAATATCTTGATCATTATCTCTATAATTTGGCATTGCAAACTTCCATCTATAATTAGCTCGTGATGCATTAAAAAATGGATGATAATATTCTTGTGGTGTTTTATTATTTTTTTCTACTACATAACCAATTATTTGCGGAGATTTCTGTAATTTTTTTTGTAAGTTTGGATTATCTAGGTTAAACCACCTTCTTTTTTTAATTTTCGGCATTTCTGGATTAATTGCGACAACTTCTAAATAAACCTCGTTACTAATTTTTATAACTCTATTGTGTGTTCCCATATCTTTATGATATCCGATATCACTAAGTTTTTCTTGAAGTATGCTTTCAACAAACTCTGTGCCTTGTTTTAATGTAGAGGCTCCAAACACTATATGATCTAACTTATGCATTTAAAGATTTAATTTCTGCTAACTTATTAGAGGCTTCTGTTATCCACCCACCGCCTAATACATGAGAACTATCTTTAATGTTATAAAAAACAGCAGCTTGTCCAATTGAAACTCCAAATTGTGGTTTATCGAAGGATAAATGAGCAAAGTTGTTATCAAAATTAGCTTTAATTATTCCAGTAACAGGTTGTGATGAATTTCTTATCTTAACTAAAACTCTAAATTCTGATTCTTGTGGTGCGTCAATTATCCAGTTACAATCTGATATTTCAATTTTTTTACATGATAAGAATTCTTTAGGGCCTACAATCACATTATTTTTTTCTGTATCAAGAGCAATAACATATAAAACACTATTATTATCATCAACGCCTTTTCTACCACCAATACCAATGCCTTTTCTTTGACCAATAGTGAAGTCAATTATACCATTGTGCTTTCCTAAAATATTTCCATTTACATCAATTATATTGCCTACATCAACACTTCCTGGTCTTAATTTTCTGACAACGTCTGAATATTTTCCTTCAGGTACAAAACATATATCCTGACTGTCAGGTTTTTCTGCAACATTAAGGCCATGTTGTTTAGCAATATCTCTAGTTTCATCTTTTGTTAAAGAACCAAGCGGAAATCGAACAAAATCAAGTTGTTTTTTTGTTGTAGCAAACAGAAAATAAGATTGGTCTTTTAGAGGATCTAATCCTGTATATAAACTTGTTGTACCGGACCTTTTTTTTCTTCTAATATAATGCCCGGTAGCCATTGCACTTGCACCTAATTGTTTTGCTCTTTCGAACATATCTGTAAATTTAACTGTCTGGTTACATCTCACGCATGGAATCGGAGTTTCACCTCTTAGGTAAGAATCTGCAAAATCATTCACAACTTGGTCCTGGAAAACGCTTTCATAATTGAGCACATAATGCGGTATACCTAGCTTGCTAGAAACTGATCTTGCATCATTAATGTCAGATCCAGCACAACACGCACCTTTTTTTTGAAGGGATTTTCCATAGTCGTATAATTGCATTGTTAAGCCCACAACGTTAAACCCTGCTTCAACAAGCAAAGCGGCAGTGACTGAAGAGTCAACTCCTCCAGACATAGCCACAACAATTCTATGATTTGAAGGATGACCCTTCAAATCCATATCCTCAATTACTTCATTAATATCCATCATAAAAAGCTATTCTTCTGGAACAGTCATTCGTAAACCATCCAATTCATTTGTAATTTCTATTTGACAAGAAAGACGAGAAGTAGGTTTCAATCCCATAGCTAAATCTAACATATCTTCTTCATCAGGATTAGGCTCACCAACCACATCAAACCAATCTGGATCAATAATTACATGACAAGTACAACAAGATATAGAACCTCCACAAGTACCCTCTATGTCAATATCATTATCCCGTGCAACTTCCATAACTGACAAACCATTTTCAGCTTCTACAATTTTTTCATTTCCATTAGATCCAATAAAAATTAGTTTTGGCAAAAATTTCTCCGTAAATATTTATCAATTTATAACTGGGACCAACATTGTGCCAACTTATCTAATTCTCTTGTAGTTATCAAGTTTTGTGATTTTAAAATACAATCATTTGGAGGAAAGGAAAACCTGACAGAGTTACAAGCAAGTTTATCGTATCCCATTGCACTAACAACATGGCTCTTAGAAATTTTTCCAGAACTACAGGCAGAACCTGAACTAACTGAAAAGGACTCTAAATCCAATTTCATTAACGCGAGTTCTCCAGGTATATTAGGGAGAGCCATCAAAATTGTATTAGCAACTCTATTTGCTTTTTCTCCAAAAATAATAGTTTCAGGGCTTAAAATTTTAATTTTATTTACAAGATAGTCTCTTAAAAATTTTACTTGAGTACAGTTGACTTCATTCGAACTATATATTGTTTTTGCAGCTTCGCCAAATCCGTTGATTCCAAGAATATTTTCTGTTCCAGCCCTCAATCCTTTTTCTTGTCCTCCACCTAAAATTTGAGGATTTAGGTTTATTTTATCATTATAAATTAAAGCTCCAATACCAGTAGGAGCACCAATTTTATGACCTGAAAGAGTTAAAAAATCTAGATCTAGCTCTTCAAAGTTTATTTTGATTTTTCCAAGAGCTTGTGCAGCGTCACTATGAACTAAACATTTATACTTTTTGGCGATTTTAATAACATCCTCAATTGGTTGTATTACACCTGTTTCATTATTTACCCACAT
>CACOAO010000055.1 GCA_902625215.1 uncultured SAR116 cluster alpha proteobacterium | reverse complement strand
TTGTAAATAACAATGATTATTTAATGATGCAGGAAGTAATTAAAAGAAGATTCATAGGGAAAAATTCATCTGGATTTCCTGATTTAATAATCATTGACGGTGGCAAAGGACATTTAAACATAGTTTTAAATGTACTTAAAGAATTACAAATAAGTAGTATTGAAGTTTTGGCAATTTCAAAGGGCATAAAGAGAGATGCGGGTAGAGAAAATTTTTATACAAAAAATTCTGATAGTTTTAGATTTAACAAAGATGATCCTACATTATTTTTTCTTCAAAAATTAAGAGACGAAGTTCATAGATATGCTATTGCAGGACATAGAATTAAAAGTAAAAAAAGTATTTTCAAAAATCCTTTAGACGAGATTGATGGAATTGGAGTAAACAGAAAAAAATCTCTTTTAGAGGAGTTTGGATCAGCAAAAGCAGTAGGAACAGCAAGTATTAGTGACTTATTAAAAGTTGAAGGAATAAATAAATCAACAGCTCAAAAAATATTTAATTTTTTTAACTAACTACAATTTTCTAAAATCCTATTTATTTTAGAGATAGTCTTAACCTAAAATTCTCGTTAAGGTATATTTATGAATGAAAATAATTCTATACTATGTCTTGTACCCAACATATTAACATTATTTAGAAGCTGTGCAGCCATTATACTTCCTCTAATAATTATATATGGTGGCGAAATTGGAGCCTTAATTGCTACACCAATCTTAGTTTTAGCAGGCGTGAGTGATTATTTTGACGGATTTTTTGCCAGAAAATATAATGTTGTTTCTAATTTTGGAAAAATTTTAGATCCTGTAGCAGACAAATTATTGGTTATTGGCGTGATTTTTGCGCTAGCCTCGGAAAACATGCTAGATTATTATTATTCATTTTTCCCTGCACTTTTAATAGTCTTAAGAGAAATTTTAATCTCTGGTTTGAGAGAAAGCATATCTTCTTATAAAATCTCACTGGAAGTAACACTTTTAGCAAAATGGAAGACAACTATCCAACTAGTAGCTTGTGGAAGCTTTTTAGTCTGGAGGTCCAATACTTTTTTTTATGATAATGAAATTTTAGGATTAATCTCATACATTCTTTTATGGATAGCTGGAATTATTACCTTTATAACAGGCCTGCAATACATTATTAAAATATTTAAATTTTTTAATAAGTAAATTAATAGAGAATAGATTATGGTTATAAAATACTTTTCATGGATAAAGGAACATATAGGTGAATCAGAAGAATTAATTGATATACCGAGTGACATAACTAATGTAGATCAACTTATTAATTATTTGAATGAAAAAGACTCAAAATATAATTTATTATTTGAGAAAAAAGAATTAATTAAAATTGCTGTTAACAAAACTTATTCATCTTTTGATACTAAAGTTAGTAATAGTGACGAAATTGCTTTTTTTCCACCCGTTACAGGTGGTTAAATGATTAAAAATTCACCTGTAATAAAAGTTAAAATACAAAATGAAGATTTTGATGTTTCGGAAGAAACAAGATTTCTACAACAGGATAATACTGGTGCAATAGTTAATTTTGTTGGAATAGTCCGAGGTTATGACGAAAAAAATAATCGAACTATACATTCGATGAAATTAGAACATTATCCAGGAATGACAGAATCTGAAATTGAAAAAATAATATTTGAAAGTTACAAAAGGTGGCAATTGACTGGTATAACTGTAATTCACAGAGTAGGTAATTTAAAACCTTCTGATAAGATAGTTTTTGTAGGTGTGTCTTCTAAACACCGACAGAACGCTTTTGATGGATGTAATTTTATAATGGATTGGTTAAAAACTAAAGCTCCATTTTGGAAAGTTGAAGAAAATAATAATAAAAGGAATTGGGTAAGCTTTAATGAATCCGATAATCAAGCACTAAAAAAATGGAAAAAATAATTATTTTTATATGCCATTAACTAAATCAGAGTATGCTTTTGTTAATTTTAGACAATACTCACCAGGTTTAAATTTAAAATCTCCAATGGATTGAACCGGTGTAACCTCGGCAGCCGTACCAGTTAAGAAACATTCCTCTGCATTAGCCATTTCTTCAGGCATAATCTTACGTTCAACAATTTCAATTCCATTATCCTCAGCAAGTTTCATCACAGTTCTTCTAGTTATACCGTCAAGAAAGCAATCTGCAATTGGTGTATGAAGCTTACCATCAGGCATTCTAAAAAAAATATTTGCACCTGTAGCTTCTGCTATTTGCCCTCTATAATCTAGCATTAAAGCATCACTGTAACCTTTCGCTTCAGCTTCATGTTTTGACAAAGTACAAATCATGTATAATCCAGCTGCTTTTGCGAGAACGGGTCCACAATCTGGGCTTGGACGTCTCCATTTTGCAATATCTAGTTTAATGCCTTGCATTTTTTGTTCTGGATCAAAATAGCTAGGCCACTCCCAAACAGCAATTGCTACATTTATTTTTGTTGCTTGAGCTGAAACAGCCATCATCTCACTACCTCTCCAGACAACTGGCCTAACATAAGCATCTAAAAGAGAATTTTTTTCTAATAATTTATCCTTAGCATTAATTATTTCTTTTTCAGAAAAAGGTATTTTCATATCTAGGGATCTAGCTGAATTAAATAACCTATTGGTATGTTTTTCAGTTTCAAAAATCTTACCTCTATAGGCTCTTTCACCTTCAAAAACACAACTTGCATAATGTAAACCATGATTCAAAATGTGAACATTAGCATTTTTCCATTCAATTAAATTCCCATTATACCAGATATGGCCTTCGCGATTGTCAAAAGATAAGTTATCCAAAAAAAAATACCTCCAAAATAAGTAATTACATATAATCCACATTATTGTTAAATAATCAATTATGAAATAAGTTTTGTAATTAATTAGGTT
>CACOAO010000054.1 GCA_902625215.1 uncultured SAR116 cluster alpha proteobacterium | reverse complement strand
TTGGAGAACAATATGAAAAATTCAAAAACAGTGTTAATTGATAAAAACCCTGGAAGAAATTCTCAGACTTTTGGGGTTGCAAGGATGCTTAAAACTGATTTGGAATTGATACATGAACCATCAATAGGTGTGGTTGGAAATAAGGGTGATTCACAATGTTATTTTGGTGTTGAAGAAAAAGTTAGAACTATTCATGAGAGACTAAGGCAAAGAATAGGACAAAATCCTAATGATATATTCATGAGACTTGTCCAGCCAGAATATACTGTTGCAACTTCTGATGGTATTAGAAATGGAACAAAAGAAATGCGCTATTCTCTAATAGGAAGAGAAGTTACTAATGATTCCTTATGTGAACATTTAAGTGCCTCAGGGCTTGAAGGTACTATTGCAGTGGTTGCATGTGACAAACCTCCTGTAGGAACGTTGGCTGCCATACTTGAACATAATAGACCTGCTATAATAATGTCGGACGGATCTATAAGACCTGGAGTTGATTCTGTGACAAAAGAACCAATTGATTTAATTACGGCATACCAATTAGCAGGAAGTGATGATGAGGCCTTAAAAAAAAGAATAGCATGTGAGGCGTGTCCAGGCCATGGAAGCTGTGGTGGCATTTTTACTTACAATACTATGCAAACTTTTATTGGTGTAGTTGGAATGCAACCATTAGAAATGGTATCGCCAGCATCAGAGGACAAAAGAAGATTAGAGATTTTTCCAAATAAACTTATTGATTACTTGGATAATATGATAAAAAAAGACATTAAGCCAAGGGATATTGTTACGAGAGATTCTTTAAGAAATGCTCTTATTGTTGCAATGTCAATTGGAGGTTCCACAAATGTAATGCTTCATGCTCCAGAATTAGCCCGAGCAGCTGGTTATAACAATTTTAACGACGATATTATGAGTTTTGAAGAATTTAATTATTTATCTAAAAATATAGTTCCGGTCTTAGTTGATGCCAGACCATTTGGAAAGTATTCAATGGTTGATATTGATGCCAAAGGTGGTGTGCAAGTTTTTGTAAAGGATCTTCTTAATTCTGGTTTATTAAATGGGAAAACTCTCACGTGTACTGGTGAAACATTGGAAGAACAAATTAAAAGACTTTCTCCAGACGAACCAGACGGAGAAGTTATATATTCTGTTGAAAAACCATTTAAAGAAACTGGTGGTCTTCGATTGTTAGGTGGAAATTTATCACCTGAGTATAGTGCAATTTTAAAACTAGCAGGTGTAGAAGGTGGGTTAGAAAATAATGTTTTTATTGGCAAAGCTAAAGTTTTTAATGGGGAGCAAATGCTACTCGACACACTAGAAAATAATCCTAAAAAATTTGAAAATAAAGATATGATTATAGTAAGGTATGAAGGTCCTGTTGGTGGCCCAGGAATGCCAGAGATGCTTGACTCTACCTCAAGAATTACTTCCTTATGTAGAGAAAGGAATATTATTGTTGGTCTAATGACTGATGGACGGTTTTCAGGTGGCTCTGTTGGATTGGTTATTGGGCATGTGGGCCCAGAAGCAGCAATTGGTGGACCAATTGGATTGATCCAAAATGGTGATGAAATTATAGTTGATCTTAATGAAAATACTTTAATTTGCACCGAATTACTTGATTTAAAAATTTTAAAGGAAAGAAAAAAAGAATGGGACTCTGTGGTTCAAGAAAATAATGGTTTGCATCCGTTTGTTGGTGACGCAGATACTAGATTATTAAACAGAATGAGGAATTCTGCTGTTTCCGCTGTCTTTGGTGCAGGCATGCATCCAAACCGAGAAGTTTGGATACCAGATCCTCGAAATGTTGAAATGTCAAATTTTAAGCCAAAAAATATTCATAAAAATAATTAATTGTTTAAATTAATCCAAATTGGTGTGTGATCGCTTGGTTTTTCTTCACCCCTTGGTGTTTTATCTATACCTACATCAATTAGATTATCAACTATCTCTGGTGAAATTAAAAATAAATCTATTCTGATACCATTATCTTTTTGCCAAGCTCCACTTTGATAATCCCAAAAACTATACTCTTTAGCACTTGGATATTTTATTCGATATGCATCAACTAAACCAATATTTATCAACTCTCTTAGGTGCTTTCTAGTTTTTTCTAGATATAATGCATCATTTTGCCATTTAGATATGTCATAACAATCTATACTTTCTTGGATAACATTAAAGTCGCCTCCTAAAATCAGAGGTTCATTGGAGTCATAAATCTGTTTTGTATATTTTATTAGACGTCTCATCCAATTAATTTTATAATCATATTTTATACCTGGTGCAGGATTCCCGTTTGGTAAGTATAAACAAATAATATTTATGTCATTAATTTTAACATGTAGAAACCTTGCTTGATCATCTTTATCCATCTCTTCATCATATAAAGGTAATGATCTAGTAATCTCATTTATTTCAAATTTAGACGCAATAGCAACGCCGTTATACGATTTTTGACCGTTGTATATAACATTATACTGTTTTTGCTTAAAATCTAATGACGGAAAGTTATCGTCAATCGTCTTAGTTTCCTGCATTAAAATCACATCAGTATTATTTTTATCTAGCCAACTTAATACATTTTGTAATCTTATTTTTATAGAATTTACATTAAAACTAGCTATTTTTAAGGACATTGGATTAAGTGATATTATATTGAGAAACTTGTCCCGCAGCCACAATTAGCTGTGGCATTAGGATTTTCAATTTTAAAATATGATCCCGCTAGTTCTGACACGTATTCTAAGGTGCTTCCACGAAGAAAATCAATAGACACTTTATCTATTAAATAATCAATTCCTCCTTCTTTGAAGATCATATCATCGTCTTTAGGTTTTTTATCAAATGAAAAATCATATTGAAATCCAGAACATCCCCCTCC
>CACOAO010000053.1 GCA_902625215.1 uncultured SAR116 cluster alpha proteobacterium | reverse complement strand
AAAAAGTTTTCAATTTTCTAAGCGATAGACATGAGAATACTTATTTAATTAACAAGGTGTGCAAAGCGCACCTTTTTTTTTTCTTAAATATATTTTATAAATATTTTGTTATTTTGAAATGAGAAGGATATCCAATGAAACCTATAAAAATAGGAATTGCAGGGCTTGGAAATGTAGGTGAAGAGGTTGCTTATCAGTTAATCAAAGGTTTCAGAGTTCAAAAAAATTTATTCAAGATTGAGCTTGTAGCTGTTTCAGCAAGATCAAAAAATAAAAAAAGAAAAGTCGATATAAATCATCTTAAATTTTTTGATAATCCTATAGATATGGTGTTAGACAATGACATTAATGTGATTGTCGAGTTGATTGGTGGTGATGAGGGTGTTGCAAAAGATTTATGCTTCTCCGCACTTAAAAATAATAAGGCAGTTATTACAGCCAATAAGGCATTAATTGCCAAATATGGTAAAGAGTTAGCCGAAATCGCCGAAGAAAAAAAATTATTCTTTTCATTTGAAGCCTCTGTTGCTGGAGGTATTCCTATTCTCAAACTTATTAGAGAAGGATTAATAGTAAATGACATAACAAAGCTCACAGGCATTTTAAATGGAACTGCCAATTATATTTTATCCAAAATGGAAAAAGAACAAAAAAGTTTTGATATTGTTTTGAAAGAAGCACAAAAGAAAGGTTTTGCTGAAGCAGATCCATCTTTTGATGTAGATGGGATTGATGCAGCCCATAAAACAATAATATTGTCAGCTTTAGCTTATGGAAAAATGCCAAATGTTAATAATCTCTCAATTAAGGGAATTAGAGATATTACACTAAATGATATTTCATACTGTAATCAGTTAGGTTATAAAATTAAGTTATTAGGTAATTCTTTGTTATCTAAAAATAAAAATGGTGAAGATGAATTATGTTGTTCTGTAGAACCATGGCTTATATCAAAAAATCTTGGTCTTTCAAGTGTTGCTGGGGTGCTAAACGCTGTCCAAATCGAGTCTAGTTTAGCTGGCTCAGTAATGATTACGGGGGCTGGGGCTGGTGGAGAACCTACCGCATCTGCTGTCTTAGCAGATATAGTTGATTATGCTAATGAAACAAGGGTATTTTCATTTGGAAGAAACTCAAAGGATATTAAAAGTAATTATAGTACAACACCTTATACAGATAAATTTAGGTATTACTTAAGGCTAAATGTAGAAGATAAATCTGGTGTATTAGCTGATGTTACGTCTATTTTTAAAGATTATGGCTTGTCAATTGAAAGCTTTATTCAAAAATCTAATCAAGAAGATAAAACGGCTGAATTGGTAATAATTACACATGAAGCTGAAGGTTCTGTGCTAAACGATTCTTTATCAAAAATATCAACTTTAGATGGGGTAATTACAAAGCCAGTTTGCTTTAGTATTTATTCCTAATAATTTTAAGTAGTAAATTTGACAAAAACATTATTATATAACTCAAATCCATCAGTAAATAATGCGGACTGGCAGTTAATAGTTTCAAATGACTTTACAAAAAGGTCTGTAGATTATTTGTATCAAAAATATAAACTACCAAGCTTTATTACGCCTTATCTTTTGTATAAGGGTATAAATTTAGATGATTTTGATAATTTCTTTATTCCTAAACTTAAAAACTTATTACCAGAGCCTTTTAAATTTAAAGATTTAGAAAAAGGAGTAAAGAGGCTGGCATCAGAAGTAATTGCATCGCGCCCTATAGGTATTTTTGGGGATTATGACGTTGATGGAGCTACATCTGCAGCTATTATATCAAAATATTTAGAAAAATGTGGCTGTAAAACATTTATACATATACCAGATAGGTTTCTAGAGGGATATGGGCCAAATGAAAAAGCTTTAAAAGGGCTTTATGAAAAAGGTTCTAAATTAATTGTTACTGTGGATTGTGGTATTTCTTCTTTTAAGCCCCTTCAAGCAATGAGTTCTGTTGATATTGATGTAATTGTTATTGACCACCATATACCTGATATAAAATTACCTCCAGCATATGCGATTATTAATCCTAAAAGAATTGACACTGAAAAAGGCTATGAAGATTTATGTGCAGCAGGTGTGACATTTATTTTCTTAATTGGTTTGAACAGAGAATTAAGAAAAGAAGGTTTTTTTAAAAATAGAGATGAACCTAATTTGTTTCAATTTCTAGACTTGGTTGCGTTAGGGACTGTTTGTGATGTGGTACCTTTAAATAAGCTTAATAGAGCCCTCGTAAAACAGGGACTACATATTATAAAAAGAAGAGAGAATGTTGGTATCAAAGCCTTATCAGATATTAGTAAAATTAATAGTGCACCAAACACTCAGTCTCTTGGTTTCTCTTTAGGCCCAAGAATTAATGCTGGAGGTAGGATTGGAAATAGTGAACTTGGTGTAAATCTTCTTAAAGAAAGTAATGAGAGTAAAGCCATTGAAAAAGCCAGTAAATTAGATGAATTAAATAAAAAACGAAGATTTCTAACAGCTGAATTAGAAAAAAAAGTTATAGGGTTAATAGAAAAAAATAAAAATGAAAATGATAATATGGTACCAAACGCTATAGTAGTAAATGGAGATGATTTTCATCAGGGCATAACTGGCATTGTAGCTGGCAGAATGAAAGAATTATATAACCGACCCGTATGTTTAATTACAATTAACAATGGAATAGGAAAAGGGTCAGGTAGATCAATTTATGGAATACCACTTGGAGAAATAATTTTAGAAGCGTTAAATTTAAAAATAATAAAGACTGGTGGTGGACATGACATGGCTGCTGGATTTACAATTGATCCATCTCAGATTAATGACTTTACCGATTTTTTAAATGATAAAGTAAGTTATTTTATGAAAAAGGGAATTCCAAGATTTTCACATATTGTAACTTCTGTTATTCCTATTTCCGCTTGCACTTTGGAAATAGCTGAATGGATTGAAAGATTGGGTCCTTGGGGTGCAGGAATGGAAGAGCCAAAATTTATAATTCCTAACTCTAAAATATCTT
>CACOAO010000052.1 GCA_902625215.1 uncultured SAR116 cluster alpha proteobacterium | reverse complement strand
TGCAAAGATTTCTTCTATACTTGCTGAGTCTAATTGTAATATAGTTGAGTCTAAACAATTTACAGATCAAAAAAATGGTAACTTTTTTATCAGACAAAGTTTTTTATTACTTAATGATGAAACGTTACCAAATTTAAAAAATAATTTAGAGATGTTAGCAAAGAAATTAAATGCAGATTTTTTCTTATCTGAAATTGGGCGTCCCATGAATACAGTTTTGCTAGTTTCTAAATTTGATCATTGTTTAAATGATATCTTGTTTAAGGTTAGGAATAACTCATTAAATCTAAAAATTAAAGCTGTTATATCAAATCATAAAACTGCAGAAGAGATTGCAAATTTTTCGAATATTCCATTTCATTTTTTACCAATTGAAACATCAAATAAATTAGATCAGGAAAAAAAACTAAAAGAAATTATTAATAATAATGATGTTCAATTAATTGTCTTAGCTCGCTATATGCAAGTACTATCTGAAGAATTCACAAATGATTTTACAGGAAAAATTATTAATATTCATCATAGCTTTTTGCCTGGTTTTAAAGGAGCAAGACCTTATCATCAAGCCTTTGAAAGAGGAGTAAAGGTCATTGGTGCAACTGCACATTATGTTACAAAAGATCTTGATGAGGGACCCATAATAGAACAAGATACTCAAGAGGTTAATCACGAAATGATGCCTAATGATTTGGTTTTAATGGGAAGGGACATTGAAGCAAGAGTTTTATACAGAGCTATAAAAGCACATTCTGAAAGACGAGTTTTTTTAAACGATAATAGGACAATTGTATTTAAAGGACAAAGAATTTAGGTATGAATAATCAAAGAGAAAAAGTTATAATTATTGGTTCAGGAGCTGCAGGGTTGACAGCTGCAATATATGCTGCAAGAGCTAATCTGAATCCAATTGTAATTGAAGGAATCCAGCCTGGCGGGCAACTCACAATAACCACAGATGTTGAAAACTACCCAGGATATGCTGATGTTGTTCAAGGTCCATGGATGATGGAACAAATGAGATCTCAGGCAATAAATGTCGGGGCTCGTATAATCAATGATATAGTTGTTAAAATTGACTTAAATAAAAATGAAAAGATGGTGGTTTTAGATTCAAATAAAACTTTGATAGCATATACAATAATCATAGCCACTGGAGCACAGGCTAAATGGTTAGGTTTAGAAAGTGAAAATAAATATAATGGAAAAGGGGTATCTGCTTGTGCAACCTGTGATGGTTTTTTTTATAGAAATAAAGAAGTGGCAGTTGTTGGTGGAGGTAATACAGCTGCCGAAGAGGCTCTGTATCTATCAAATATATGTTCTAAAGTAACTTTAATTCATAGACGTGATGCACTAAGATCAGAGAAGATTTTACAAGACAGACTTTTTTCAAAGAAAAACATAAACATTGTTTGGAATAATGAAGTAAACGAAATATTAGGTGATGAGAATGGGGTTAATGCTCTCAAATTAATCTCAACTAAACAAAATAAAACAGAGATAATTAAAGTTAATGGGGTTTTTATTGCAATTGGTCATAGTCCATCAACGAAGCCATTTAAAGATGTGCTGGAAATGGACAATGAAGGTTATATTATAGCTCAAAAACCAGGTACAACAATTACCAATTTAGATGGTGTTTTTGCTGCAGGTGATTGTGTTGATAAAATTTATAGGCAAGCCGTTACAGCTGCAGGTATGGGTTGCATGGCTGCACTTGATGCTGAAAAATGGATACAAACCCACAACCTTTAGTCATTTAAATCTATTAATTCCATTATTCTGTAAACTAAAGACGCTACTGTAAAGTCATATGCAAAAAAATTTTTAATTGGTGAAAATTCAACAACATCAAATCCAAGTACTTTTCTACCTTTAATTAAGCTTTTTATTAATTGTATACTTTCATTAAATCCCAGACCATCAGGTACCGGTGTTCCTGTAGCAGGCATTATTGACGGATCTAATCCATCTACATCAAAACTGATATATATATTATGTGGAAAGTTTTTTGGTAATTTTAGATCTTTTTTATTTCTAATATCCTCAATGTCAAAATATAATATTTCAAAAATATTTCTATTTTTTACTTCTTCTTTGCTTAATGCTCTTACACCAAATTGTGCTATTTTATATCCTGATTTGCTTAAAAGATACATAACACTTGCATGGGAATACACTTGATTTTCATAATTCTTTCTTAAATCAGCATGAGCATCAATTTGTATAATTCCAATTTCTTCAAATTCTGAGAAATTTAATCCTTTAAAAACACCATTTACAGCACCAAAAGTAATACTGTGCTCACCGCCAAGGATGACTGGTATTTTGTTTTGTTTGCAAATTTCTTTTGTAGTCTTTTCTATATTAAGCATCACATTTTCAATAGGAAAATTACAATTAAAAAAAGGATGAGTAAAAATGCCATTAATGCAAGGCTCACTTTTACCAGTAAATCTTTCCAATTCGTTGCTCGCCTCTAGTATAGCTTCAGGACCTTTTGATGTGCCTCTGCCACAAGAGACTGTTTTTTCTAGAGGTATTGGGAGAATATGAAATTTTGCTTTATCTTCACTTTTTTCCTCTACAGAAAGTTCTGAGTTTAAAAAAATTTTCTTTGTATTTTTCATCTCTTTACCTAAAATCAAGATAATTTATTTTCAAAATCTTCATAAGTAAATCTTTTGATTACTTCCAAGTTATTAGTATCACTATCCCAAATTGCTACAGATGGTATTTTTACTCCATTGAAAAAACTAGTTTTTACCATTGTATAATGTGCTTGATCTAATAATGCTATTCTATCTCCAACTTTGGGTATAGACTTAAAATTATACTCTCCAATGGTATCTCCTGCTAAACAGCTAGGCCCTCCAAGCATAACTTTATATCCATCTTTAGACTCATTTAGCAATGCTGGCCTATATGGTGCCTCAATTACATCAGGAATGTGAGAGACTGCACTAATATCTGTAATTGCAATATTTGGTGAGAGTTCATTGCTAGGTTTAAAAGTATCTATAATTTCTCCAACTAAAATACCCGAATCTAATACTACAGCTTCTCCTGGCTCAATATAAATTTGACAGCTAGTTAAATCTGCAATTTGTTTTAGAAAGGTTTTTAATTTATCAATTTCATAATCATTTCTGGTAATATGGTGGCCTCCACCAAGATTAAGCCAATTTAATTTTTTACAGAGGGGAACAATATCAATTTTAATTTTATTCCAAGTATTTTCCAGAGGAGTGAAATTTTGTTCACATAAGGTA
>CACOAO010000051.1 GCA_902625215.1 uncultured SAR116 cluster alpha proteobacterium | reverse complement strand
AATATATTTTTTCCATAATTGAGACATTAATTTTTCAAGTTCCATTAATTATTTACCCTTCTTGATTTTACATATATTAAGTAAAGATAGACCATTATCGAAACATTAATAATATTCCAAAATATTCCATTCAAAAAAGCTAATTTGTAAGAATTAGTATAATCAAAAATTTCCCCAGAAATCCATCCACCAAGCGACATACCAATAATAGTAGCAAAGATAAGGAAGCCAACTCTCTCAGCAACTTCATTTGCAGGCAAAAATTTGCTTATTATAACAGCATATATAGGTACTATACCACCTTGTGATAATCCAAAAAATACTGCAATTATATATAAAGATAATTGACTGTTAAAAGGCAAAAACATCGATAAGGAAATTGCTTGAAGACTAGAGCCTAATATTAAAGTTTGTATAGGGCCTATTCTGTCGGATAAAAAACCAAATAATATTCTACTTGTTACTGCTGCAAACAACATGAATGACAAAATTTCAGTGCCAACAGCTAATCCATAGCCAAAATCAATACATAAAGGCACTATATGTACCTGTGGTACTGACATTGCAACGCAACAAAATACACCCGCAAACATAAGCAAAATTTGTATTTGTTTATTGCTTATGGATAATTTTACTGAGGTATTAACGTTATCTTGTTTTTCGAAATTTTTAGGTATATTTCTAGATTTTACTTTTTTGTCACTAAGAAAAAAAACTAAAATTGGAATGCAGGTGCTACAAACGAAAGCTATAAAAAAATGTGCGTTCTTCCATTCGCCTTCAACCAAGTAATCCTTTATTAAAAATGGCCAAATTGCTCCACATAGATGTTGTCCACTTGCTACTAAAGATACTGCAAGGCCTTTTCTTGTATAAAAGTATTTCGATATATCTGCCATCATTGGACCAAAAAAAGCGGCAGCTGAAAAACCTAAAAAAAACTGAATTATGGATAACCAAAAAACATTTGTTGCTAATACAGATAGTAAATAAGAAGCTACAAGCAAAGTAAGGGCAAATATTATAGGTTTTCTTATTCCAATTTTATCTAATAATCGTCCAATAATTATATTACCTATACCATAACCAAACATCGTCGCAACATATGGATAAGTTGAGGCAGCTCTGTCTAATGAAAATTCATTCTGAATACTTGGCATTATAATCACCACTGACCACATGCCAGCAGTTCCAATAACACTCATAGTAAAAATAATTATTAACCTAAGCCAAGCTTCTTTGCTGTCTTGTTCAATTAAAATATTATTCATTACTAGTTGCTCTTCAAAATTATTTATTTAACATAAATTGATAAATAGCTAAAAAATATTATTAATTTTTATTTCTTAGGGGGATATAGATGGTACTACCTAAAGATGATGTTAAATTTTACAATGATCAAGGTTATTTACTTGTTGAAGACGTGATTTCAGAAAGTCAACATAAAGAAATGTTATCTTTAGTAAAAGATTTTTTTGAAAAAGCAAAAATGGTTAAAGAAAATGATAATATCTTTGATCTTGAAGATGGTCACTCATCTGACAACCCTAGACTTAAAAGGATTAAACAGCCACACCAACATTCTCATTTTTTTTGGGATATTATAAAAGAGTCAAAAATTGAAGGAATTCTTAAAGATCTTCTTGGGGACAATGTTTCTCTAAAAACTAGCAAATTAAACACCAAAGCACCTGGTGGAGGGGCTGCTGTGGAATGGCACCAAGATTGGGCATTTTATCCTCACACTAATGATAATGTTCTAGCTTTAGGTTTGATGTTAAATGATGTTGATATAGATAATGGACCATTAATGGTTATACCTGAAAGCCATAAGGGCCCTGTATTGAGTCATTTTAATGATGGTGTTTTTTGTGGTGCAATCGATCCAGATGATTCTGATTTTGATATGAATAAAGCCGTAACTTTAACTGGGAAGGCAAGGTCTATGACCATTCATCATGCAAGGACGCTTCATGGTTCGTCTCCTAATAACAGTGATAGAGATAGATTAGTTTTATTTTATGAATGTAATTCAGCAGATGCATGGCCATTAGTTGGTGCAGGTGCTTATATGAAAAGTACGAACCCTGTTCAATTATGTAATCAATTAGAAAATCAAATGGTATGTGGAAAGGTTAGTTATCAACCTAGAATGGAGAAAGTCCCTGTTACAATACCTCTTCCACCAGCACCAGATTATGGATCTATATTTACTTCTCAAAAAACTGGGGGAGCCAAATCAGCATTTTAAATTTTATAATCTGGAGAATGTCTTTCAAGTTTTCTTAGCAATGCTGGCCAAGCCAACCTATCTTTGCCTAAATCAAACATACCAACAGATTGTTCTTGAGTAGTTTTAATAGCTTCTTTTGATGGTAAATTAATCTTGCCAGCAGCTTGCGCTCTTATCTGAGCTGAACAAGCTCTTTCAAGAAAATATATGCCCATAAATGCAATTCCACATGTTTGCCCTACAGATAAAGTACCGTGATTACGAAGTATAAATAGGTTTTTATCTCCTATATCTTTAATCAATCTTTCTCTTTCACTATGATCTAATGCTAGACCCTCATAATCATGATAAGCAATATGAGGATGAATGAGCATTGATGTTTGACTGATTGGTAGTAATCCATCCTTTTGAATAGAAACAGCAACACCATCATTAGTATGGAGGTGTAAAACACATTGCGCATCTTCTCTTGCAGAATGAATAGCACTATGAATAGTAAAACCAGCAGGATTCACTTCATAAGGTGTGTCTATAACTGCATCACCATTAAGATCAATTTTAACTAAGCTTGAAGCAGTAATTTCATCAAACATTAAACCGTATGGATTTATAAGAAAATGATGTTCAGGCCCAGGTATTCTCAAAGACACATGGGTGTATATTAAGTCATCCCAGCCATACATTGCAATTAATCTATATGTAGCGGCAAGATCTAATCTTAGTTGCCACTCTTTTTCAGAAATTTGACTTTTTAACTTTTGAGTATCGATCATATGATTCATATTTTATCCTTAATTTAAATAACGTCTAAGATTTCACTCATTCTTCCATTATTTCAATTATTCTTCTGAGTGATTTTTGCACAACTTTCTTATGAAGTTTTACTTTTAGTATCCCGTTTGTCAATTCAGCCTCATCAACCTTTATGTTTTGCTCTAGTCTAAATACTTGTTTGGTAGAATTATTTTGAATACCTTTGTGAATTATATCTTGATTAGATGATAATGGTTTTTGTATTATATCTAATATTAAAAAATCATTAATA
>CACOAO010000050.1 GCA_902625215.1 uncultured SAR116 cluster alpha proteobacterium | reverse complement strand
CTCTTGCTGATAGATTAATACAAGAATGTAAAGGTTTAGCTGAGAGAGAGATGAAAGAGCAAGTTCTAGACAATATGGAAATTGAGAGGGAAAGAGGTATAACAATCAAAGCTCAGACTGTCAGGTTGTTGTACAAGCACACCGATAATAAAACTTACACCTTAAATTTAATGGATACTCCTGGTCATGTAGACTTTGCATATGAGGTATCTAGATCTCTTTCTGCGTGTGAGGGATCACTTCTAGTAGTAGATTCTTCTCAAGGGGTAGAAGCGCAAACGTTAGCAAATGTTTATCAAGCAATAGATGTAGATCATGAAATTGTAACAGTACTTAATAAAATCGACTTACCTGCTTCTGAGCCAGATAGAATTAGAAAACAAGTTGAAGATGTAATTGGTTTGCCCGGAGAGGATGGAATTGAAGTTTCAGCTAAAACAGGACAAGGAATTAAAAAGGTTTTATCTTCCTTAGTTGAAAAATTAGCTCCTCCAAAAGGTAATTCCAACGCTCCATTACAAGCACTTTTAATTGATAGTTGGTATGATCCTTATTTAGGTGTGCTAACGTTAGTAAGAGTTGTTAATGGAAGTTTGCAAAAAGGTCAAAAGATACGATTTATGTCAACTAAGGTTACTCACACTATTGAAAAACTTGGCATATTTACTCCTAAAATTGTAAATGTTGACAAACTAGGACCGGGAGAAATTGGTTTTATTACTGCTTCGGTTAAAACTGTAGCAGATTGTAAAGTAGGAGATACAATTACTGATGAAAGAAATCCTATTGAAACTATGCTACCTGGTTTCAAACCTTCTGTGCCAGTTGTTTTTTGTGGTTTATTTCCTATGGATAATGCACAATTTTCTGACTTAAGAGAGGCATTAAGTAAATTATCTTTGAATGACGCCTCATTTAGTTTTGAAGCTGAAACCTCAGCTGCTTTGGGATTTGGCTTTAGATGCGGATTTTTAGGTCTCTTACATATGGAAATTATCAGAGAGAGATTATCTAGGGAGTTTAATTTAGAATTAATTTCAACAGCCCCTTCTGTTGTTTATAAAGTTCACAAAAATGATAATACAAATGAGCTACTTCATAATCCTGCAGATTTACCAGATATAAATCATATTAACTTCATTGAAGAGCCATGGATTAAAGCAACCATTTTGGTTCCGGATGAGTATGTTGGATCAGTTCTCACTTTATGTACAGAAAGAAGAGGAGAGCAAATAGATCTAACCTATGCTGGTACTAGAGCTATGGTGGTTTACAAATTACCATTAAATGAAGTTGTTTTTGATTTTTATGATAAATTAAAAAGTATGACATCAGGGTATGCTAGTTTTGATTATCAAATTGATAATTATAAAAAAGGGGACCTTGTTCGTGTCTCAATATTAGTTAATGGGGATCCTGTTGATGCTTTAGCAATGATTTCTCACAGAGATCAGGCTGAAGCAAGAGGACGCGCTATATGTACAAGATTAAAAGATCTTATACCAAGACAACTATTCAAGGTAGCATTACAAGCAGCAATTGGTGGGAAAGTCATAGCAAGAGAAACCATATCAGCTATGAGAAAAGATGTTACTGCAAAGTGTTATGGCGGTGATATAACTAGAAAAAAGAAACTTCTTGAAAAACAAAAAGCTGGAAAAAAAAGAATGAGAGAATTTGGAAGTGTTGAAATTCCTCAGAATGCTTTTTTTGAAGCATTAAAAATGGGGGATAAATAGCTTTTATATGTTACAACTTAAATTTTGTGCTTTTCTCTTTTTCTTACTGATCTTTTGAGTCCAAAAGCAATAAAAATAAAACTTATTAAGGCTAATACAGGTGCAGCAGGCATTAACAAAATAGATGATACAAATGGATGCCATATAAATCCTGAACATTCTAAAATATCTAATGCCGAACAAGGATCAATATATCGGCTAACAATAGATTCTGCAATCTGAAGACTGTTAGGTGAAAAATGAAACCAAAATTGACCTAATTGTGTAATTTCGTCTTTACCTTCTACTTGCAAAACAATATCAAGATAATTGCTTACAAGAGTAAGGATAAATGAACATATTCCAAATAAAATTAAAAATCGTCCTATTATCACTTTATAAAGCCTTTTTTATAATAATTAGATTAATCTAAAATGTATAAAAAATATTTCAATATAATAATAACTTATATTACCTTGCTCCAAAAAAATTGTTGATGTAAAATCCTAATTTTTGGAGGGGTGGCCGAGCGGTTTAAGGCGCACGCCTGGAAAGCGTGTTGGGGTTAACGCCTCTCAAGGGTTCGAATCCCTTCCTCTCCGCCAAAATATAAATATGTAATAAAAACAATAGCTTGCATAAATTAAAATATTATTTGTACCCAGAAAGTACCCATGTTTTAGAATATACTTTCATTAGAAAAAGTTTTCATTTAAAGTTTTATTTATATAGGAGAATGATTTTGCTCAAATTATTTTTATCTTTAGCGATTTACTTTTCATTTACTTTTATTTCTTTCGCAGACCATGGACCAAAAAAAATGTGGAAACGTCAAATCGTTCCTTATTTTGATGTTCATGAAACAAAAATGATGGGTCCATTTAAAATTAATGTTCATGCTTATGGTAAAAAAAAGGATTTAGACGCTGCCAATGTAAAAAAAGAAAATTTTGATAATATTTTCAAAGATAAAAATAATTTAGCTGTGTTAATAAGAAAAAATAATAAATTAGTGTACTCAAGATATAATAAAAAAAGAAAAATAAACAATAATACAATCTTACATGGGATGTCTATGTCTAAGACAGCGCTATCTACTGCCATAGGTAGTTTGCTATGTAACGGAAAAATTGAATCATTAGATGATGAATTAGGTAAATATTCCTCTTCACTCAAACAAACTCCATACTCTAAAATAACTATTAGAAACACATTACAGATGAATAGTGGAGTGGCGCCAATTCAGAATGATTATAAGTTACGAAGAAAACTGAACCACATCGCATTGGGTATGAGAAAATATGAAGGAAAAGGCAGTGTGCTCAAGGCTGTTTCAATTTTAAAGGGTAATGATAGAGAGCAAGGTTCAAAACATTTTTATTTCTCATCAGACCCATTTGCACTTTCTATTATGATTACTGATTTAACAAACAAACCAGCAAGTCAAATTTTCTATGAAAATGCTTTTAAAAAATTTAGCAAAAACAAATTTATGCATTGGGTATCAGACAAAAAAGGTGTAACAGTTTCTCAGGCAAGGCTTACAATGAGTGTGTTAGATTGGTCAAACTTTGGTCAATTTGTTCATGATGAAATGAAAAATAATACTTGCTTAGGTAAATTTTACAAAGAAGGTATTGAAAATGCAGTTGAAACAAAAAGAGATGGTGTTGGTTATGGATATCAATTTTGGGTATACAAAGTCAATGGTATTCCAACATTAACTATGACAGGTCATGGTGGTTTTTTCAATATCATTAATGCAGAAAAAAATTCTATTACCACTATCTTTTCTGTTGATGAAAAATATAAATATGGGAATCTTTTCAGCAAAGGTATGATTTCTAATATTGCAGAAGAAATAAATTGAAAATGATTTAAT
>CACOAO010000049.1 GCA_902625215.1 uncultured SAR116 cluster alpha proteobacterium | reverse complement strand
AGTCACTATTATCTTCAAAGAAAATTAGAGATATTCTAGGCTTTAGGCCAGTACATGATAGGAAAAATTATTTTAAAATTTTTTAATTCACTCTTTGCATGTTTCTCTAGCAATTAAGTCTGGTTTTTTTAATAAATTACTATTTAAGTCTATTCCTATCCCAACTTTATCAGAAACACTTATCATTCCATCTTTTATTAATGGGAGTTCATCAACTAATTCATGATACCAACCATAATAAAATCCTCTTGTTATTTCTTGTTCTATCACATTATTTAAAGCAAGAGCTAAATGAGTAGAGACTGCTAGTGTTATTGGGCCAGAACAATCGTGAAGAGCAATTGATTTCATATGACTTTCTGCTATTGCAGCTGCTTTTTTGGCAAATGTAATTCCACCTCCCCATGTTACGTCTATTATTGGATATGCAATATCAGAAATTTCTATTAATTGGCGTATTTGTCCCAAACCACCCAGAGTTTCACCACCAGCTAATGGTTGGTTAGTTGATTTTGCTAATTTTGGAATGTCATACAATCTATCCATCCAAATTGGATCTTCGACCCAACACATATCAAATTCTTCAAGAGCACTGCATATTTTTTTTGATGCTTCTAACCCCCAAATCCCATGAAGTTCTGCTTTTATTCTAATATTATTTCCATGGATTTTTCTTATTTTTTCAAATGGTTTTATATATTTTTTTAAATCTTCATTGGAAATTTCTAAACCTCTTAAAGCACCTTCAGCAAAATCGAAAGGCCAAATTTTCATTGATTTTATTCCCATATCTAGTAATGAGCTAGCTAAGTCTTCAGGCTTATGCATAAACATTTCTAAATCTTCATACAATTGTATTTTTTTATTTTTGATTTTATTTGTCCCAAAATTTTCAGGTCTTACATCGGCATTTTGCGATACATAGTAGGGACCTGCACAAGTATTATAGACTCTAATCTTTGACTTTGTTTTTCCTCCTAGAAGGTCATACAATGGCACATTATTTATTTTTCCATTCAAATCCCATAAGGCAACATCTAAGGCTGATAAGGCCCTCATTTCAACACCAGTTCCAAAAAATCCAATGTAAGGTCTCATTTTTGAGTAAATAAATTCTATTTCTGTAGGATTTTGTCCTAACAAAAGAGGTGCTATTCTTGAATGAATATCAGCTTCTACAGCTTCAGCTCCAAACCAAGTCTCGCCTAATCCAAATAGACCTTCATTAGTGTATACCTTAACCCATAATAAGTTTGGATGCTCCGGAATTCTTATTGTTTCAATTTTATTTACGAACATATAATGAATTTAATAGAAAATTAAAATGAAAACAAAGTAATATTGAATTTAATCTCTCTGAAACATCTTCAGTCTACAAAGTGGTCTACAAAGTTTTTTAACATAAGGTGATTTATAATGAAATAACTTAAAGAGACTTAGTAAATGAAAACCAGTCTCAGCCAAGGTTTATGATATATCATGACATAATGAAGTTATCTTAATGGCGGAGGGAACCTCCTCTTTGTTTCATTTTAATCATCTGATTTAATTAGATTTTATAGAATAATAATTATTCAGTCCACAATTTAGTCTACAAGTTTAAAATTAAAAAAATTAATATTATTTATTTCTCATGAATTTTGTTACCACTAATCCAGAAAAATTTAATATTAAGTTTTTTTGCTGAAGAATAAATCCTGTGTTCGTATTTGCCCCACAAACCATTCGTGTCGTAAATTGCTACTGCAGGTTTTTTTCCTGTTAAGGTAGAAGCAAATACTGCTTGTTGAATGCTGTCCAAACTACTTCTTTTGTCTAATCCTCCTTCAATTACATATTCATCAGTAATAATATCTATACTAATAGACGCTATTTTGGGTGACGAACCATTAATATTATAATTGTATTTATAATTAACTTCTGTTTTCCCACCCAAATAATTAGCAAGTTTAAGATTAAAAAAATCTTCGTTGGCAAACGTTATACTACCTGATTTAGATGATTGTTTTTTGGTATTAATCCCTCTGTGACAATGGTAATCACCAGTACTGCGATTATTATGACAGCCTTGCTTATTTAGCCCGCCACCATGTGCCATTGCTTTAGTACTAAATAGTATAATTATAATTGTTAAAAAATATTTCATAAGTTTTTTTGAATATATTTGTAATAAAAATAGAAAATTTATTTATAGCATTTTTTTATTTTTAAAAATTTAGAAAGATTCAATTTTATTTTAATAATTAATCAATTATTAGCATTGAAAGCATTATTTTTTATTGAAACTGTACAAGCACTCTTTCT
Source organism: uncultured SAR116 cluster alpha proteobacterium (assembly GCA_902625215.1). Classification (GTDB taxonomy): domain Bacteria; phylum Pseudomonadota; class Alphaproteobacteria; order Puniceispirillales; family Marisalimonadaceae; genus Marisalimonas. The sequence continues at coordinate 1,415 of CACOAO010000049.1, read as the reverse complement.
TTATCACCCTGTAGTTCAGGGGTTTTTCTGAACTGTAATATCTTTGTAATATATCTTTGATGTTTAAAAAACTAGAATAGGATATCTTTAGGATTATTACAATCAACTCCAGTGGTTAACTCATATAAAAATTGATTACTTAATTCTAATGTTGGGGCAATTTTTTTAAGACTATCCTCACTCATTGGCATATCCTTAAATGGTTTTATTGTATCTTCATAGTGAGCTTCATGAAATTGTTTTTGAGAATACCATTTGTTAACTTTCAAAAATGGTATCATTGGTGTTTCTTTAGTAATTCTATACTTTTTTTCCGTACAATCATATTCAGCATATCCATATATTTTTATAATAACATTGGAAGAATTATCCGAATTATCACAGGATATAATAAATACAGACATAAAAACTATCAAAAATATTTTTCTTAAACACATCATGCTTATATAATAATAAATTTTTATTTAATGTAAAACATATGAATAGAAATGATTATGAACATTCACGACCTTTAGATGTACATAAGTTGTATAGATAAGTGACTTGGCCGAGATAACCTCCTCATTAGTTCATTTTAATCATCTGATTTTACTAGATTTTATAGACATATAGTTTTTCAGTCTACAAATTAGTCTACATTCTTATTTTAACTGTGGTTTTTATTTATTTTACAACTCATTAATCAATTATAAATGAATTAAATTTACGTTTTTAATTTCCATATCTTTTAATGATTTATTTTTAGAACCATCTAAGTCAATTGCTTTTGTTGCATTAAGAATTACATAAGTTTCGTAACCTAAGTTTGTAGCATCAATAGCTGAATAATAAACACAAAAATCAAGTGCTAAACCACATAAATACACTTTTTTAATGTTATTCTGTTTTAAGAAACCATCTAATCCAGTCAGTGTCTTTTTGTCGTTTTCGTAAAAAGCTGAATAACTATCAATTTGTTTTCTATATCCTTTTCTAATAATCATATTTGCTTTACTAGTATCAAGGTCTTTGTGAAATTCAGCACCGAAAGTCCCTTGCACACAATGATTAGGCCACAAAACTTGAACTCCATAAGACATTTCAACTGTTTCATAGGGGGTTTTATTATTTTGATTAGAAGCAAAAGACAGGTGGTCTAACGGATGCCAGTCCTGGGTTAAAACAATTGATGAGAACTTTGTTTGCAAAGAGTTAATTTTGTTTATAATTTTATCGCCTTCATTAACAGCCAAAGAGCCATCAGCACAGAAATCATTTTGCAAGTCAATAATTATTAAAGAACAATCTCTTTCAAAGTTCATAAATTCCTCATATTTTATTTCTGAACTTTTCTTATTCTAATAATTAGGTTTTTTTATGCCTGACAGATATTTTGGAACTGCTTTTTGTTCAAAATATCTATTTACAAACTTTTC
>CACOAO010000048.1 GCA_902625215.1 uncultured SAR116 cluster alpha proteobacterium | reverse complement strand
TAAATCTTCTTGGGTCAAGAGAGCCTGAAAAATATGGTAATGTTACTTTGGACAAAATAAAAAAATTTTGTATTGAAAAATGTAAGAATTACAAATTAGAATTGTGTTTCTTTCAATCAAATATAGAAGGTGAATTAATCGGTGAAATTCATAAAGCGATAGATGATGGAAAGGGTATTATAATAAATGCAGGAGCCTTAACTCATACCTCTATTGGACTCCTTGATGCTTTAAGTATGTTTAGAGGACCCAAAATAGAACTGCATATAACTAATATTTATGCTAGAGAAAATTTCCGCCATAAATCATATATTTCACCAGTTGTAAATGGAATAATTGCAGGGTTTGGATTTAATTCTTATATACATGCCATTGACGCAATCGATAGGCTTATTAAAGACTAAATAAGAAAAGGTAAATTTATGACTAAAAAAAATATCCATAAAGAAAATTTGATTTTAGTCCAAAAGTTTGTTGATATTGTCAACAAAGATAATTTGTTAGAGTTGGAATATGAGGCAAGTGATTTTAAGATAAAGGTTGTAAAAAAAATTAAAGCACCTTTATCAACTTATCACCAACCCATTGTTAATGTTTCCGATCATACAGAAGATAAAAATGTATCTAAAACAGTTGAAAAGGAAAATAATTTTACCAATAAACATCCAGGTGCTGTAAATTCACCAATGGTTGGAACAGCATATTCTGCACCTGAACCTGGTAAAGAACCATTCATTAAATTAAATTCGCAAGTTTCAAAAGGGGACACACTGCTCATTATAGAGGCTATGAAAGTTATGAATACAATAACCGCTTCCAAATCTGGAAAAATAGTATTTATTGGTTTTGAAGACAGTCAACCTATAGAATATGATCAATTGCTAGTTGTAATTGAGTAATTAAATCATGGTATTTAAAAAAATATTAATTGCTAATCGCGGTGATGTTGCATTAAGAGTTCTAAGAGCTTGTAAAGAACTAAACATTCAAACTGTAGCGATTCATTCAACAGCTGACAGCGACTCTATGCATGTTAGATTAGCGGACGAAACTGTATGCATTGGAGGACCTTCATCATCCGAATCATACCTAAACATCCCTGCTATAATTACAGCAGCTCAGTTAGTAGGTGCCGACGCCATTCATCCTGGAGTAGGTTTTTTGTCAGAAAATGCTGATTTTGCAGAAATCGTAGAGGCTCATAATATTATTTTTATTGGTCCAAAATCAGAGCATATAAAATGTATGGGTGATAAAATACAAGCTAAAATTACTGCAAAAGAATTAGGTATTCCTCTCGTTCCAGGTTCAAAAAGTGATGTTGTAAATTTTAAAACTGCATTAATTGAAGCAAATGAAATTGGTTACCCAGTATTAATCAAAGCCGCCTCAGGCGGGGGTGGCAGGGGGATGAAGGTAGCAATGAGTGAGAGTGAGCTCGAGAGTGCTTTTACCTCAGCAAAAAATGAAGCAAAAGCAGCTTTTGGTGATGATCGTGTTTATATGGAAAGATATTTAAAAAAACCAAGACATATTGAAGTGCAAATTATTGGAGATAAATTTGGTAACACAGTCCACCTTGGTGAAAGGGAATGTTCAATACAAAGACGTCATCAAAAAGTAATTGAAGAAGCACCATCACCTGTAATAGATCAGCACATTAGAGATAAAATAGGAAAAATTGCATCAGCAGCAGTAGCAAAAATGGGTTATCTTGGATTAGGTACAATTGAATTCTTGTATGAAGATGGCCAGTTTTTTTTCATAGAAATGAATACTAGACTCCAAGTGGAGCACCCAATTACAGAGGCAATCACAGGAATAGATCTAGTAAAAGAACAAATTATGATAGCTGCTGGCCAACCTATATCTTTCAAACAAAATGATGTTAAATTTATTGGTCATGCTATTGAATGTAGGATTAATGCAGAAGACCCAAAAACTTTTGTACCCTCACCGGGAAAAATAACGCAATTTCACTCTCCTTGTGGCTTAGGAATAAGAATTGAGTCATGTATATATTCTGGTTACATAGTTCCCCCATATTACGACAGTTTGATTGCTAAATTAATAGTACATGCCCCAGATAGAGATCAATGTATCTTGAGACTTAAACAAGCTTTAAAAGAAATTGTCATCGAACCAATTTCAACTACAATTGATTTACATAAACAAATATTAGAAACTAATGTTATGAAAACTGGTTCTTACGACATAAGATGGTTAGAAAATAGATTATTAAAACCCAATTAAAAATTTTACTAAAAATATATCCTTGAGTAGCAGAAATAATAAAATAATCACTTCTGAGCAACTTATAAGAGCTTACATGCTTGGTATATTTCCAATGTCTGATAGCAGAACAAACAAAAAGATTTTTTTTGTTGATCCAAAATTTAGAGCTATTATTCCAATTTCAAACTTTCGTATATCTAAAAGTCTCTTACGTCTTGTTAAAAAGAAACCTTTTGAGATTACTATGAATAGAGCTTTTTCTGATGTAATTAAATCATGTGCAACGATCAACAGAACTGAAACATGGATAAACAAAGAAATAGAAAGCTTATTTATTTCGTTACATGAAAATAAATATGCCCATTCCATAGAGTGTTGGCAAAAAAAAAAATTAGTTGGTGGAATATATGGGTTAGCAATAGGAGGAGCTTTTTTTGCAGAATCAATGTTCAGCAGTGTATCAAATGGAAGCAAATTGGCTTTGTTAAACCTTGTAGCAAGATTGTGGAAAACTGGGTTTAAAATTCTAGATGTTCAGTTTTTGAATGATCATTTATTACAATTTGGAGCACATGAAATAAGTAAAGAAGAATTCCAAATTAATCTAAAAAAAGCAATTCAATTAGAAGTGGATATACTCTCTTTTGGTGGGGCAGATGAGGATTTTTCTGATTGTTTATCGACGTTCTTACAGGCTAAAATTGAGATATCATAAACCGAGTTTTCTAAAGCACTTAAAGCAGGACTAGAAGCAAACATCCAACCTTTGAATTCAACTTCTGATAACCTATCAGAGTTATCTTTAATTTTGATATATGCCAAAGATTCAGGCTTAAAAATTGGCTTAGAAAAAATACATCTTTCTACAAAAATATCTAGCACCCCAAATTTATAAGTTTGTGATACATCAACTTCAAAGGTCTCTATTCTTGCTGTAATTTTATCAAGTCCTTGGATCACTAATCTATTGCCTTCAATCCATTGGGAAGCGATTGTAATTTTTGAAATCGACAAAAAAATAATAGCAATCAATAAGTTGTAATATATCATAATGAAAACCTAAATAATTTTAAATTTTATACTATTTAGAAAACACCATTTTACCAAGTAAATCAACAAAACTAACAGAATCACTAGTATCATATATTGTATCATTCGGCTTGAGAAATGTTTCAGATGAACCAGGTATAATATCCAAAAAATTTCTTCCTAAAAGTGATGATGATGTAATCCTAGCCTGTGAATCATCTGGTATTTTAATTTCATTATTTAGCCTGATACGTATTTTTGCATTATAGTCAGACAAATCAAGATCTAGTTTAGTAATCTTTCCTACATTAATTCCAGATATTTTTACATGATCACCATTTTTTAAGCCCGCGGAAGAACCAAATATAAGAGATATATCATACCCATCTTTTTGCTTATTATCAATGGATTGCATACCTAAAACTAAAAAGAACCCAGCTGCCACTAAAACAACGGCCCCCATCAAAATTTCAATAAAACTATATCTCATATTAATATTCCTATTTATCTAATTTAATGCATTATATATAATTTAAAAAAATAAT
>CACOAO010000047.1 GCA_902625215.1 uncultured SAR116 cluster alpha proteobacterium | reverse complement strand
AAAATGAACTCGATAATTATGCTAAAAGAATAATTAATTATGAAAGTTGGATAGAAAACTCACTAAAATTACTTAAGGATAAGGGTACAATATTCCTAATTATTCCAACTGGACTTCTTGAAAAATCATTAAAAATACTTATTACAAAAACGGGATCTTTTAAAATTTTCCCAATTTGGCCAAATCATAAAAAATCTTCAAAGCGATTGATACTTTTTGCTAAAAAAGGTGGTGCTAGTCCTACTGAATTAATGTCAGGTATAAGATTATTAAACAATGAAGGAAAAATAACGAAAAAAGCTAGAACATTTAGTGAGAACGGCGTATTCAATTTTTTATAAACAATTTATTTAAGTTATTAAATAAATGTTGTATTAACTAAATAATCGGAAACTAATAATAGATAATGTATAGGAGCTGCAATGAGTTTTCTTTCTTTTTTTAGAAAGTCACAAAATGTTTCATCTATACCCTTAAGCGGAATAATTGCTCCAAATATGGGTAGAAGAAAAGGTCTTAATCTGCATGAACTTGATAAAGTTATTGAACAAGCTTTTTCAGTGAAAAATTTAAAAGCTGTTGCTTTACAGATAAACTCACCAGGTGGATCTCCAGTTCAATCTGAGATGATATCTAAGCGTATAAGAGATTTGTCAGAGAAAAAAAATGTTCCAGTATTAGCTTTTGTCGAGGATGTTGCAGCTTCTGGTGGTTACTGGCTTGCCTGTGCAGCAGATGAAATCTTTGCAAGTAAGGCTTCAATTATTGGCTCCATCGGTGTTGTTTCTTCTGGCTTTGGTTTCGATAGAGCAATTGATAAAATTGGCATAGATCGCCGTCTTTACACGTCTGGTGAAAATAAATCAATTTTGGATCCATTTTTACCTGAAAATAAAGATGACGTTAAAAGGTTAAAAGCTATTCAAAACGAATTACATAATCAATTCATATCATTTGTTAAGTCTAGGCGTGGAAGCAAAATCACAAACAAAGATAAAGATTTATTTACTGGAGCTTTCTGGTCAGGTGAAAAAAGTTTAGATTTAGGTTTAATAGATGCTTTTGGTGAAATGAAATTCATTTTGAAGGAAAGATTTGGAGAAGATATTAAAATTAAAGAATTTGCTCCTAAAAAAAGGTTCTTTGGTTTTGGCAACTTGTTTTCAGGAGCTTTAGATGTTTTAATATATAAAGTCGAAGAACGAATTAGTTTTAAAAGATTCGGATTATAGAACCATGCTTTCTATAGGTAAAATTTTTTGGCTTATTTTAATTTTATTAGCTGTGTGGTACATGTTCAAAATTATTGAGAAAAGAAAGCTTAATTCAATTAATAACAAACAAAAAAACGATAATATTAACAAAAAAGGTTTAGATGCTTTTAAATGCGATGTTTGTGGTTTGTGGAGTACTGGACAAAAGTGCAACAATAAAGAATGTTTAGGTTCAAAATAAATAAAATTCTTCCAAATAGTTCAGATTTATTAAATTAATTAAATGAGCAAAAACTAGTAAAATTAAATGAGTAAAAATAATTCTTTTCAGAGCATTATAACTAACCTTCAAACTTTTTGGATAGATCAAGGTTGTGTTTTGCTACAACCATACGACCTAGAAGTTGGAGCTGGTACTTTTCACCCGGCAACAGTGTTGAGAGTTTTAGGTCCGGATCCAATTTGGAAGGCTGCTTATGTCCAACCGTGCCGAAGACCAACCGATGGAAGGTATGGTGAAAATCCTAACAGACTTCAGCATTATTATCAATTTCAGGTAATTATTCAACCATCTCCTGAATACATACAAAATTTATATCTAGAGAGTCTAAAATTTATTGGGCTTAATCCTAAAGATCATGACATTAGATTTGTAGAGGATGATTGGGAGAGTCCAACTCTTGGTGCCTCCGGCTTAGGTTGGGAAATCTGGTGTGATGGCATGGAAATTAGTCAATTTACATATTTTCAACAGGTTGGTGGAATTGATGTTAAACCTGTTGCTAGTGAAATCACTTACGGCCTGGAAAGATTAGCTATGTTTATACAAAAAATTGAAAATGTTTATGACTTAGATTGGGATGGTATTAAAAAAAATATGGGTGGTAAAACTTACGGCGATATTTTTTTACAGCAAGAAAAAGAATTCTCTAGATATAATTTTGAAAAATCCAATACATCATTTTTATTTAAGCAGTTTAATGATGCTGAAACTGAGTGCAAAAATTTATTGAATGATAAGAAAAACCTCTTAGTACTACCCGCATATCATCAATGTATTAAAGCTAGTCATATTTTCAATCTGTTAGATGCTAGAGGTGTTATTTCTGTCTCTGAGAGACAATCATATATTTTAAGAGTTAGAAATATGGCTAGATCTTCTTGTATTGCTTGGATGGGTAAGTAAATGAATAGAATTGATATCACTAAAGGAAATTTACTTTTAGAGTTTTTTTCTGAGGAAATACCTGCAAGGATGCAATTAAATTCAGAAAGGCAATTAGAAGATTTGTTCATTAAGTCTCTTTCACAAAGAGACATAGCTTTTGACAGTTTCAAAACTTTTAGTAGTCCAAGACACTTATCAATTATCATTAAAAATATTGAGTTAGAACAAAAGGATCAAAAAATAGAAAAGAGAGGGCCAAGATTTGACGCAAATAAAAAAGCAATTGATGGTTTTCTAAAATCCAACCATTTAAATTTAGAAGAAACAGTTATAAAAGAAACGAAAAATGGAAAATTTTATTTTCATTCTCAAATTATCAAAGGAAAAAAAACTTATGTGATTTTACCTGATATAATTAATGAAATAGTTAATAGATTTATTTGGCCTAAAAGTCAAAGATGGGCATACACTGATCTAAAGTGGGCACGACCATTAAGAAATATTCTTTTGTTACTTAATGACAATCTCGTTAAAGGCAAAGTAAATATTGGAAAAGATATTTTTTTAAATTTTACTAATTTTACTTTTTCACACAGATTTAGTGATAAAAAGATAATAATAAATAAGATAGAAAACTATGAAAAATTACTAGAAGACAATTTTGTAATTTTAGATAGAAATAAAAGATCAGACAAAATTATCAATGACACGTCATATTTACTCGATAAGGAAAAGCTAAAATTAGTTAATGATAAGTCCCTACTTGAAGAAGTGGTGGGACTTGTAGAGTTTCCTAATGTACTCATTGGTTCCATCAGTAAACAATTTATGAAATTACCTAGAGAAGTATTATCAACAGCGATGCGCGTACATCAAAAGTATTTTTCAATCACAGACAAAGAAAATAAATTAGTTTCAAAATTTTTATTTGTTGCTAATAGCATTAAAAATAAAAATAGGGATTTTAGGGTCATTGAAGGTAATGAGAGAGTATTAAAAGCTCGCTTATCTGATGCTAGTTATTTTTTTGAAAACGATATTTCCAATACATTTGAAAATTGGAATGAAAAACTCAAAACCGTATTGTTTTACGAAAATTTAGGAACGTTGCATGATAAGACAATAAGAATGGCGAATATTTCTGATGATTTTGTAAAAGCTTTTGGAGTCAAATTAGAATTAGCTAAGCAAGCAGCAATTTTATCGAAAGCAGATCTTGTATCCGAAATTGTCGCAGAGTTTCCTGAACTTCAGGGAGTTATGGGTGGGTATTATGCTGAAATAAAAAACAAATCTAAACATGTTTCAAAAGCTATTTTTGAACATTATAAACCAAAGGGTATTTCCGACGATTTGCCAAAAACAAAACTTGGATCTTTATTATCAATGATTGATAAAATTGATACCTTAGTAGGTTTTTTTACTATTGGCAAGAAACCAACAGGGTCTAGAGATCCATATGCTTTAAGGAGAAATGGATTTTCAATTGTACAAATTTTAATTAATTTGAAACTAGAAATGTCGTTAAATGATTTAATTACACCATCATTAAAAGAATACAATTGTAGCTCGCA
>CACOAO010000046.1 GCA_902625215.1 uncultured SAR116 cluster alpha proteobacterium | reverse complement strand
AGATTAAAAATTAAGGAGTTATTAAGATTTTTTTAAAATATATTATACCCTTTATAATACTTTTTATTTTAACTTTAATGATATCTATGAATGCAAATCAGATAAAATTTTCAAGCGATTTTAATCCAAAATTTATCGGATCTAACATAAATGAATATTTAAAAAAAACAGAAGAACAGTTTTTAGATATTAAAGAGGGCGTAGCAAAAAAAGTAATTTGGGCTAATGAAACAAACAAAAAAACTCCGATTGCAATAGTTTATATCCATGGCTTTACGGCGTCCTCAAAAGAAGTTCGCCCTCTTCCTGACAAAATTGCCATTGATTTAAATGCAAATCTTTTCTTCACAAGGTTAACAGGGCACGGGAGAAACGCAAAGGCAATGGAATTATGTTCAATCCCAAATTGGATGAAAGATCTTCATGAAGCAATAGAAATTGGCTCAAAAATTGGTGATAAAGTTATTTTAATGTCCTCTTCAACTGGTGGAACAATAAGTGCAACATCTGCTCTAGATAGAGAGCTTTCACAGAAAATTTTGGGATATATATTTTTATCACCTAATTTTGGTATAAATAATAAATTTGCTAGCTTGATTTCGTGGCCGTTTTCTCAATATTGGTTAAAATTAATTCTTGGTAAGACCATGAAACACAAACCTAGAAATAATCTTAATAAAAAATATTGGACAATGTCATATCCAACAAATGCCCTCATTCCAATGGCTAAGTTAGTAAATGAAGTAAATGGCAGAGATTACAGTAAAGTGAACAAACCTGCACTTTTTTATTTTTCAATGGATGACAAGGTAGTGGATCCTAAAAAAATAAAAAAATTTATATCTAATTGGGGAGGGAGAAGCACAACAAAAATCGTTAAACTTTCAAATAGCGATGATAAATATTCACATGTATTAGCTGGTGATATTATTTCGCCTAATCAGACTGAACATGCAAAAAAAACAATTGTAACTTGGATTAAAAATTTAAAATAAATCTGAAGTTATACTATTTATTTGTGTATGGGATAGATGAATGATGCAGGTTGATTAACAAATTATTATCATTGTCTTTAACATAGCCAAAAGTATATTCTACCTTAACTGCATCGCAACCATCAACACTTTGAAAAAAATAATTTCCCATAGATAAAGCAATCTCTTTAAAAATAATTATTTTTCTTTCTCCAAAATTTATTTTTTTCCACGGTTTCAATGCAAAACCTTTGTCTTCTGAAATAGAACCACCAATGAAATAAGAAACCGCATCATCATAAGTGTAACGAAATTGCTTTTCTGATGCTAATGTAGGCTTAAATAAAACTTCACATATATCAAAAGCATAAAATTGTTTAACAAAAATACTTGCTCTTGTTTTATAATCCTCGTTGTTGGTATATAGATTTCCGATTTCAATAACGTTTTGAGCCCACAACTCTTGAGATTTAATGATTTCAAATTCAGTTGTATTAATTTTTTCTTTTAAAGATTTCATAATAAATTTAAGTTTTTAAAAAAATTATATCTTAATAAAATAATGAATTTTATTAGTAAGATAAATTATTAATATTTTACTAACAAATGGAACTTTACACATTTGAAAATAACTGTCAATACAGCATTAGTTTTTATTAAATACAATTACTTAAGCGGAAATGTTGAGGTTGCATGGCAAATAATTTTTTCTTTGTTGTCCTCTTGGTAAACTTTAGTCTCTCCAATTGCAATTGATCTTCCAAACCTTTGAACAATACTTTCAATAATAAAATAATCTCCAAAGGCTGGACGAATAAAATTATTATTCTGAGAAAGTGTTCCTCTTTGTGATTTTACTGAGGTATTCATGGCTATAGACATTGTCGTATCAATAACAGACATTAGAACTTGACCTGAAACAGCCCCAGTAACAAACTGGTAATCTCTAGAATTTTCTAATTTAGCAACAACCCTTCCTTCTTCTATTTCTAAAAATGAAAGCTTAAGTTGTTTTACATAAGGAGCAAAAATATGTTCATATATTTCTTCAATATTTTCCATTGTAATTGTTTTAGTTGGTAATTTATTAGTCATAGATCTACTCAATATTAAATATAGATTAATTGAAAAATTTAATTCTTTTCAAGCTTTTTATTCAGCTCATTTTCTCCAATTATTCTAAAAAAGTCATCTATAGTATTTTTATTTATATTTTTAGTTATAAAAACTAAACGTGATTTTTTATCATTGCTTGGCCATTTATCTAACCATTCTAAAGGATGGAAAATATGCTGAACCCCATGAATTACAGCTGGGCGGTTCTCTCCCTTTATATTTAAAATACCCTTAATTCTAAGTATATTTTTACCCATTTGACTCATAAGTAATTCAAGAAAAAAATTTACTGACGTCATGCTTGTTGGTTGACTAGTTACCATTGCAAAAGTTTCGATACCATCACCATGCCGATTTACATTGTGTTCGTGATGATGATCATGATGATTGTACAAATCATTAGAAGATTTGTTTTTTTCAATCTCTAACCACTTTTTTACGTTCCAATCTTTATTTTGTGGGTTATAATCATTAAGTCCTATTAACTTTGACACTGGCAAACAGTTTTTATCACTTTTAATTATATTAACTTTTGTGTTAATTGCTTTTATTCTGTTGGTTAAAGAATTTATGCTTCCTTTATCTGCAATGTCTGTCTTGCTTAATATGATTCTGTCTGCAAAAGCTGTTTGCTTAACGGCTTCTTCATGAGCATTATATGTAGATTCACCATTTATTGAATCAACAACCGTAATTACGCCATCTATTGAATAAATTCTTTGAAGATCCAAAGATGTCATTAGAGTATGAATTATAGGAACAGGATCAGCCAGACCTGTTGTTTCGATTATCACATGATTAAAAGGTGAAATAACCCCCTTTTCCATTTTTTTTAAAAGATTAAGAAGTGTTGTTTTTAAATCACTTTGGATTGTACAGCAAATGCACCCATTTTGTAATTCAATTACGTTTTCATCAGTGGTTTCAATTAAGTCATGATCTAAACCAACCTCGCCAAATTCATTAATAATTATAGCAGCATTAGCCATTTGTTTTTCTTTTATTAAAGAAGTTAATATAGTTGTTTTTCCACTTCCTAAAAAGCCTGTTAAAACTGTTATTGATATATTTTTTGGGAAAGAAGACATTATTAATTATAATTTATTTGCCTTAAAATTACTTATATTGTTATGTTATAACATTACTAACATAATAATAATAGTGAGCTAATGAAAAATAAACTTGAAAAATCTAATATAGTGAAATTTAACCCAAACCCTTCTCGTGAAGAAGCCATGAACGCTGTAAAAACACTAATTGCTTGGGCTGGAGACAATCCTAACAGAGAGGGTCTAATTGAAACGCCTAAAAGAGTTGTGAATGCTTATAAAGAGTTTTTTGAAGGCTACGCAATTAACCCTGATGAAATTTTATCTAAGACCTTCGAAGAAGTTGAAGGTTATGATGAGATGGTATTAATAAAAAACATACGGTTAGAGTCTCACTGTGAACACCATATAGTTCCAATTCTTGGCATAGCTCATGTAGCATATATGCCCAACAAAAGAGTTGTGGGGATAAGTAAATTGGCCAGATTAGTAGACATTTATGCAAAAAGACTTCAAATACAAGAGACATTAACTTCACAAATTGCTGAAACAATTCAAAGAGTTTTGGATCCGTTAGGTGTAGCTGTTATTATTGACGCTTCTCATCAATGCATGACAACTAGAGGAGTTCACAAACCGGAATCTAGTACAGTTACCAAACGCATGCTAGGTGTTTTTAAAGATGATGCGGAACTAAGGTCTGAGTTTTTAAGATTAATAAATTAGGGAAAAGCAAGTTTAATTTAAATATATCAAAATTTATATGGAAACACTTAAATGGTGATCCCTAGGGGATTCGAACCCCTATTGCAGCCGTGAAAGGGCTGAGTCCTAACCATTAGACGAAGGGACCACAATTTTAGTTATTAACTA
>CACOAO010000045.1 GCA_902625215.1 uncultured SAR116 cluster alpha proteobacterium | reverse complement strand
AAGGAAATGATGCATACGCTGGTATGGAATTTAAGACAACCACAAGTGAAATCAAAAACCCAGACGGCACTGTAGTTTTTAGTGCACCTAATATTGAAGTACCAGCTAACTACTCTCAGGTTGCAGCTGATATAATTGCACAAAAATATTTTCGCAAAGCTGGTGTCCCAGTATATCTCAAAAAAGTTAAAGAAGTAAGTGTGCCTGAGTGGTTATGGCGATCAGAGCCAGACAAATCAAGATTAGATAAAATACCAGAAGATAAAAGGTACAAAGGAGAAGAATCAGCAAAGCAAGTTTTTGACAGACTTGCTGGAACATGGACATATTGGGGATGGAAAGGTAACTATTTTACAACAGAAGATGATGCAAAGACTTACTTTGATGAGATGAGATTTATGCTAGCCGCCCAAATGTGTGCTCCAAATTCACCACAATGGTTTAATACAGGCTTGCATTGGGCTTATGGCATAGATGGCCCAAGTCAAGGCCACTATTATGTTGACTTCAAAACAAAAAAACTTGTTAAATCCAAATCTTCCTACGAACATCCGCAACCCCATGCCTGTTTTATTCAATCTGTAGCAGATGATCTAGTCAATGAGGGTGGAATAATGGATCTTTGGGTTAGAGAAGCTAGGCTATTCAAATACGGTTCTGGAACAGGATCAAACTTTTCGAAATTAAGGGGAAGCACTGAAGGGTTATCAGGCGGCGGAAGATCATCCGGAATGATGAGTTTTTTAAGAATAGGTGATAGAGCAGCTGGAGCAATTAAATCAGGGGGTACTACAAGGAGAGCTGCAAAAATGGTTACAGTAGACATAGACCATCCTGATATTGAAGAATATATAAACTGGAAAGTTGTTGAAGAACAAAAAGTTGCTGCCCTTGTAGCAGGTTCCAAATTAACAGCCAAAAATTTAAAATCTGTTATGGATGCCTGCAATTTAGATCATTATAATGACGAAGACAGATTAAATCCAAAAGTTAACAATGAACTTAAAAAAGCAATATTAAATTGCCGTGCAGTAATGATACCTGAAAATTATATTCAAAGAGTAATTCAATTTGCAGGTCAAGGATTTAAAGAAATTGAGTTCCAAACATACGATACAGATTGGGATAGCGAAGCTTACTTGACTGTATCTGGGCAGAATTCAAATAACTCAGTAAGAGTTAGTAATGAATTTTTAGAAAAAGTATCTCAAAATAGTAAATGGGATCTAAAAAGGAGAACTGACGGTGGTATTCACAAAACAGTAGATGCAAAAGAATTGTGGTCTAAGATTTCTGAAGCTGCTTGGGCTTGTGCAGATCCTGGTTTACAATATGACACTACCATTAACGAATGGCATACTTGCCCTAATGCTGGTAGAATTAATGCATCCAACCCTTGCTCTGAATATATGTTTATTGATGATACTGCCTGTAATTTGGCATCAATAAATCTATTACAGTTTAAGAAGGATGACTCCTCATTTGATATAAAAGCATATGAGTATACAACTAGATTGTGGACATTAACCCTTGAAATTTCCGTAATGATGGCACAATTTCCTTCAAAAGAAATTGCACAAAGATCTTATGAATATAGAACACTTGGACTAGGTTACGCAAATATTGGTGGATTATTAATGTCTTGGGGTATCCCTTATGACAGTGACCAAGGAAGATCTATATGCGCTGCTCTGACTTCGATAATGACTGGGATATCATATGCAACATCAGCAGAAATCGCTGGTGAATTAGGACCATTTCCTAAATATAAAGAAAATGCAAATAGCATGTTAAAGGTTATAAGGAATCACAAAAGAGCATCAGAAGGTAAAACACGAGGTTATGAAGACCTTTCTATAAATCCTGTTCCTTTGATGTCTGAGGATTGCCCTGATCAAAACATAATAACAGCTGCCAAAGATGCATGGGCTAAAGCACTCTCTTTAGGTGAAAAAAATGGCTATAGAAATGCTCAAGCTACAGTAATAGCCCCAACTGGAACAATTGGATTAGTAATGGATTGTGATACTACTGGTATTGAACCTGATTTCGCAATGGTAAAATTTAAGAAATTAGCAGGTGGTGGATATTTTAAAATTATAAATCGTGTAGTTCCTGAAGCACTTGCTCACTTGGGTTATGATACAGACCAAATTAATGACATGCAAAAATATGCTGTTGGTGCTGGTAGTCTAAGAGAATGTCAAGCAATCAGCCACAATGCGTTAATTTCAAAAGGTTTTACTGACAGAGAAATAAAATTAATTGAAGACTCTTTAGAGTCAGCTTTTGATATTAAATTCGTATTCAATCAATTTACCCTGGGAGAAGAGTTTTGCAAAAATACATTAGGTATTTCTTCTGAACAATTGAACGATTTTAGTTTCAATATGTTGGAGTTTTTAGGTTTCACCCAAGAAGAAATAGATGTAGCGAATATTCACGTTTGTGGTGCCATGACTCTTGAAGGAGCTCCTCATTTGAATAAAAAACACCTTGCAGTATTTGATTGTGCAAACGTGTGTGGACGAATAGGTAAGAGATTCCTGTCCGTTGAAAGTCATATTAAAATGATGGCAGCAGCACAATCTTTTATCTCTGGAGCTATATCTAAAACTATAAACATGCCCAATGATGCTTCTATAGATGATTGTAGTGATGCTTATATGTTGTCGTGGAAATTGGGAATTAAAGCTAATGCACTGTATAGAGATGGATCTAAATTAAGCCAACCGCTAAACTCAGCACTTCTAGATGACGATGACATCGATGACGATAATACGACAATCGAACAAGATATCACAAAACGAACCAGTGAAGTTGTTGAAAAAATAGTTGAGAGAGTTGTTAGGGCAGAACGTGAAAAATTACCTCACAGAAGAAAAGGATATACTCAAAAGGCAATGGTCGGTGGTCACAAAGTCTACCTAAGAACTGGTGAATATGAAAATGGTAAATTAGGTGAGATTTTTATTGATATGCATAAAGAAGGTGCGGCTTTTAGATCCTTGATGAATAATTTTGCTATTGCAGTATCAATTGGCTTGCAATATGGAGTTCCATTAGAAGAATTTGTTGAAGCTTATACTTTTACACGCTTTGAACCTCAAGGAGTGGTAACTGGGAATGATACTATAAAAATGTCAACTTCAATACTTGATTATATTTTTAGAGAATTAGCAATATCATATTTGGATCGAAATGACCTTGGACATGTAGGACCAGATGATCTAGATTCGAGTACTACAGGCTCGGGTACCAACAAAGCCATGTTTTCAGAAAAAGTAGCTAGTAGAGGTTTTGTTAGAAGAGAATTAAAGGTCGTATCTGGAGGTTCAAATAACATTTCAGTAATGCCACAAACCAATTCCCTAAAAGATCAAGACGTAGAATCATCAGATAACAATCATACTACTATTACTATTGACGAAACAAAGGCTCCAAGTCTTTCTCAAGAAATAGAAGCTAAAATCAAAGGATATGAAGGTGAAGCTTGCGGAGAGTGTGGAAATTTTACTCTAGTTAGAAATGGTACATGTATGAAGTGTAATACATGTGGTGCTACTTCGGGTTGTTCTTAAATTAGGGGTTGAAAATGACTAAAGATATTAATAAGCGATTAGAAGAATTAAATATAGATATTGATAATGCTAGTGCTCCAGCAGGTAGTTACATTCCATACGTAATATCAAATAACTTAGTTTTTATATCAGGACAATTACCTTTTATTAATGGAGAATTAACTATAAAAGGGAAAATTGGAGATAATGTCTCTGTTGAAGAAGGAATTCAAATGGCTGAAGCTTGCGCAATGGCTTTGCTAAGCCAATTAAAGGAAGCTTGCAATGGTGATCTTAATAAAGTCAAAAGAGTTGTTAAATTAGGTGGATTTGTAGCCTCCACACCAGATTTTACTGATCAGCCTAAGATTATAAACGGAGCATCAGATTTATTCGTTAAAATTTTTGGAGAACAAGGAAAACACGCTAGATTTGCAGTTGGAGCACCAGCACTTCCAAGAAACGTCCCTGTCGAAATCGAAGGCATTTTTGAGATTGAAAATTGAATTATGTTTTCTTAAAACCCTTTGATAATGAGAGTTGAATTAATATCCAAATTATCAGATGTCGATAAAAATGATTGGAATAATCTAAATACCTATAATCATCCATTTACATCTTATGATTTTTTGAATTCTTTGGAAGTTTCAAAATCAGTACATTCATCAACTGGCTGGAATCCTCAACACATAATAATTAAAAATACAGATCAGAAAATAATAGGCGTTTCCCCAAATTATTTAAAAATGCATTCATACGGTGAATATATTTTTGACCATTCTTGGGCAAATGCTTTTGAAAATGCTGGGGGACAATATTACCCAAAACTAATTTGTGCAATCCCCTTTACACCTGCAACTGGCCCAAGAATTATGATTAATCCTAAAAATACAGATCATAAAAAAATCTTCGAATTAATAATAAAAACATATGAACTAATTGTCAGAGACAACAAATTGAGTTCTGCACATATTAACTTCACTACAGATGACTTTAATAAAAAATTGCAAAACTACAACTGGATAAGGCGAACAGGACTACAATTCCACTGGCATAACAATAATTATAAAACATTTGACGAC
>CACOAO010000044.1 GCA_902625215.1 uncultured SAR116 cluster alpha proteobacterium | reverse complement strand
TATTCAGGATAACTTGTTTACATATAATAAAAATTATAAAAATGTTCCTAATAAATCTGATATTTGTATGAAAATATTAGACGAGATAAATACTAAAATGGGGAAAATGACATTGTTTTATGGTTCTCAAGGGATAGTAAAACAGTCAAGAAGAAAGAAAATAGAAAAGGATAAATGGAGAATGCGATCTTTTTATAGATCTCCTTTTTATACTACAAATTGGGCTGACATATTAAAAGTATCTTAGAGAAACATTGTGTTAGGATTTATTATTAGAAGGCAGTGGAATACAACTCAGACCAGAAGTCCAAAGTTCTGCACAAACTGAACGTGCCTGATTTTCTGCTAGTTCAACAAAACGAACTCTCCATAAGTGCACTAAGTTATTATTTGAGTTATCGGTTTTAGTTATTTTAGTTAATGAAGCAGGTAAATTACCGAGTTGTTGCGGAACAATATTTCTAGCGTTACGGGCTGCTTTATGAGCATTTAGTCTATTTTTAAAAGCACCAATTTGTACAAACCAATCGTCTTGAATGTTTTCAGAGTATAAAGCCTTAGAGCTTTTAGCAGGTATTTTAAAACTTTTTACATTTTTTTCTGCAATAATAATTTTAGGCCGAATTTTAGGCATTTCTGAAGGTTTTGCTATTCTAACAAGTGGTTTGGAAGGCCTGGTTTTAAAGTATTTATTTAGTAGATTTTTCATATGTTTATCACGTGATCTCGCCTTCTTACCACCAAAAACAACGCCAATGATTCTCTGCCCGTTTCTTTCAACGGAAGCTACAAGGTTAAATCCAGATGCGCGCGTATAACCTGTTTTGATACCATCCGTTCCAGAGTAGCTGCTTAGCAGATTATTATGATTGGTATATTTGACTCCTTTATAAACAAAGGATTTAGTTTTAAATAATTTAAAAAATTTAGGATGATTTTTTCTAATAGCAATACTTAGAATTGCCATATCTCTAGCAGTAGATAATTGACCTCTGTTAGGTAAGCCTGAAGCATTCTTAAAAGTTGTACGTGTCATGCCCAATTTTTTTGCTTTCTTTGTCATTAGTCTTGCAAAATTTCTTTCTGATTTTCCAAGATTTTCAGCAACAACTGTTGCTACATCATTGGCTGATTTGGTAATTAAAGCTAAAATGGCATTCTTTACAGTAATGCTAGAACCAGAAGAAAGATTTAATTTAGATGGTGGTTGACTAGCTGCGCGTTTGGAAATATTAAATTTGCTATTCATTGAAATTTTTTTATTTTTCAAAGCATCAAATATCATATATAAAGTCATAATTTTTGTTAAAGAGGCAGGATAGTTTCGGGTATCTGCATTAGTATTATGATAAACACGCTTGGTATTTTCATTTATAATAAAAGAGGCATATTTTGCTTTAGCAGATGAAGTAATGACCAAAAAAAGTAGAACCGATATTGAAATAAAAAATAATTTTGCTAGATGTGTTGGATACTTCTTTTGGAATAACGAAATTCTCTGATAATTTAACATTTTAGTATAGTTTTTAATCAATTTTTTTAACCAAAAGTATTAATTTAAAGACTTTTATAATGTATTGATTAAAAAAATATAGCTCGAATACCTTGATAAATACATCATTTAGTTTATTTTTTTAACAAAACACTACATTTAGTATAAAATACAAGCAACAATTATGAAAGAGTCTATTAAAAAAAATTAACTTAAACTTGTTGAACTCATGTGTCGTTCTTATATTATTATTAATTTGTATAAAAAAAAGGAATATTAAAAAAAGTTGTTTAATAATACATTAAATAAAATTTTGGAAGATGTTAATCTAAGAGGCATGTTATCAACCATCATGAGTGAAGACAAAGATAGTACAGATAATGTTGAAGGAAATGTAAAATTAGCGGTAAAACCAAAAACCAAAATACCTCCACTCTACAGAGTATTAATGATGAACGATGATTATACTCCTATGGAGTTTGTTATTGAAGTGCTTGAAAAGTTTTTTCAAAAAAATAGGGAAGAGGCAACACAGATTATGCTTCATGTTCATCAGCGTGGAGTTGGCGTGTGTGGAATTTATACATATGATTTAGCAGAAACCAAAGCGATGCAAGTAATGAATTATGCGCGTAGATATGAGCATCCTTTACAAGTTCAATTAGAAAAGGAATAATAATGTTATCTAAATCCTTAGAAGAAACTCTCAGACGAGCAATGACAAATGCTTCTTCATTAAAACATGAATTTGCAACATTAGAGCACTTGCTTTCTGCTTTATTAAAAGATCAAGATGCAGTTGAAGTCTTAAAAGCATGCTCAGTAAATGTCAAAATATTGGAAGAAGATATAGATAGATACCTAAAAGAAGAATTGAAGGCAATTGTTACATCAGATAAAGAAGCAGATACACAACCAACAGCAGGTTTTCAAAGAGTTGTTCAAAGAGCCGTAATACATACTCAGTCATCAGGAAGAAGCGAGGCAACAGGTGCAAATATTTTAGTAGCTATGTTTTCAGAAAGAGATTGCTATGCAGTTTATCTACTTCAGAAACAGGACATGAAACGTCTTGATGCAGTCAGTTTTATAAGTCATGGTTTGGCAAAGGACCCCAATTATTCAAAATCTACAACACCATCTGGAGTTGATAATGAATCTGAAGATGTCGTTAATAAAAAACCTGAAAAAGCCCTAGACAAATATGCAGTTAATTTGAATGAAAAAGCAGCTGAGGGCAAGGTTGATCCTTTAATAGGCAGACAATCTGAACTAGATAGAACTATTCAAGTTTTATGTAGAAGAACAAAAAATAATCCTTTATTTGTTGGTGACCCTGGAGTAGGAAAAACTGCAATAGCAGAAGGCCTGGCAGATAAAGTAGTTAACGGTAATGTTCCTGAAGTTTTATTAAATTCTGAAATTTATGCTTTAGATATGGGTGCGTTGTTAGCAGGCACAAGATACAGAGGTGATTTTGAAGAGCGCTTGAAAGCTGTCATGAAAGAGATCGAACAGAATGAAAACGCTATATTATTTATCGACGAAATACACACCATAATTGGTGCAGGGGCGACGAGTGGAGGAGCCATGGATGCATCTAATCTATTAAAACCAGCACTTCAAAATGGCTTACTTAAATGCATTGGCTCAACAACTTATAAAGAATATAGAGGATATTTTGACAAAGATAGAGCATTAGTCAGAAGATTTCAAAAAATTGATGTTCCAGAACCAAATGTTGAAGATACTATAAAAATCTTAATGGGTTTGAAATCTCGATATGAAAGACATCATAATTTAAAATTTACGAATATTGCTATTAAAACAGCTGTAGAACTCTCTGCCAGATACATAAATGATAGAAAATTACCTGACAAAGCTATTGATGTAATCGACGAGACTGCTGCTGCTCAAATGTTGAAAAATAAATCAAAAAGAAAGAAAATTATTGGTAAAGTGGAGATAGAAGAAACTATAGCATTGATTGCTAGGATACCGCCTAGAAATGTTTCTACTGATGATAGGAAAGCGCTATCGAAGTTAGAAGATGATTTAAAGAGAATGGTGTATGGGCAAGATAAAGCAGTTTCTGAGTTAGTTTCAAGTATTAAGTTATCAAGAGCTGGGTTAAGAGAAGGAGAAAAGCCTGTTGGTTGTTATTTATTTTCTGGACCGACTGGTGTTGGAAAAACTGAGGTTGCCAAACAATTGGCTGAAGCTACTGGAGTAAAACTCATCAGGTTCGATATGTCAGAATATATGGAAAGACATACTGTTTCAAGATTAATTGGAGCTCCTCCAGGTTATGTTGGTTTTGATCAAGGTGGTCTTTTAACTGATGCTGTTGATCAAAATCCACACTCAGTTTTGTTATTAGATGAGATAGAAAAAGCTCATCCAGATTTATTTAACTTACTACTTCAAGTGATGGATCATGGAAAGCTAACTGACAATAATGGTAAATCTGTAGACTTTAGAAATGCAATTTTAATTATGACTACAAACGCAGGTGCACAAGAATTATCAAAAGCAGCAATCGGATTTAAACAAGAAAATCGTGAAGGTGCTGATGGAGAAGCAATTGACAAGTTATTTGCACCAGAATTTAGAAATAGATTAGATGCTATTATACCTTTTGGATACTTACCAATAGAAGTTGTTAGGATGGTTGTCGATAAGTTTATAATGCAATTAGAAGCACAATTATCTGAAAAAGGAGTTTCTGTAGTTTTAACTGATAAAGCCAGAGATTGGCTGGCAACAAAAGGGTATGACAAAACTTTTGGTGCTAGACCATTAGGAAGAGTAATTCAAGAACATATTAAAAAGCCTTTGGCTGAAGAACTATTATTTGGGAGGCTGGTTGATGGTGGAGTTGTATATGTTGATTTATCAAAAGATAAATTGACATTAAAAACAGAGGCTTCAGCTAGTAAAGACAGAAAAAAGAAGGTTATAGATCCAAAAAACAAAAGTAGAGATGCTACGGAATTAACTTAATTATTGGAATATGGGGAGTTTGCTGTATTAATAAATTCTATCTGTTTGCTAACCTCTATTTCTTCTAATTTAGTAAAATTTTTAATGGCTTTTGCAAAAGAATCATTTAACACGAAATGATTACTATAAGTTGGTCTTGCAATATAACCTCTTTGTATTTTGTGATGACCTTGTGCACCTGCTTCAACTATTTGGATTTTTTTTTCAATTGCATACTCAATCGCTTGGTAATAACAAAGTTCAAAATGTAAAAAAGGAATATTTACAATTGAACCCCAATTTCTACCATAAAGTGTATTTTTACTAATAAAGTTCAAAGCGCCAGCTACAACTTTTTTGTCTTGTTTGGCTATAATTAATAAAATATCGTTTTTCATTGTATCATTTAGT
>CACOAO010000043.1 GCA_902625215.1 uncultured SAR116 cluster alpha proteobacterium | reverse complement strand
TCCATAAGTCATAGTGTGGTTTGTCTCCTACCCTAAGTGATGTATACTTACAACCCCATTTTTTTAATTGATTTTTAGTCAGTTCCAAATGGTCAATTCCACTTACAGAACCTCTTGCTGTCCAATAATGTATTTCATTACCCTGTGCGTAAAGGTTATTTATTTTTTTTATTCGTTCTTTTATTGGTTGGGCTTGTCCATAATCTCTGGAGCCGTTTTTAAAATGGTTTTGTGTACAGATTGTACCATCAATATCTACTATATAAACACTCATTTCTAATCCTAATTTGACTTCGACATTACAAATTTTTTATTAATCAGTTAATATTTACAAAAGTATTTTAAAGTACTTTTTTAAGGAGTATTATAAACTATCAAATAGCATTATTAAATAATTCTATTAACATTTCTTATGAGTATCGTGATTTTATGGATTTTTTTAATGATTTTAAAGTATCTTTTGCAGAAATAAATAAAGGTACAATAAGGTATAGGAAAGCAGGTGATGGACCGGCTTTACTTATGCTACATGGAAATCCACAAACACATGTAATGTGGCATAAAGTAGCTCCAGCTCTTACAAAGAAATTTACGATTATTTGTCCAGATATTCCAGGTTATGGAAAATCCTACAAACCTAAAATATCTAAAAATCATCAAAATTACTCAAAAGTTAGCATGGCCTCTGATATGAATGAGTTAATGACTTTGTTAGGATACAAAATATTCTACCTTGTTGGCCATGACAGAGGTGCAAGAATAGGTCATCGTTTAGCCTTAAATTATCCTGACAAAGTTAAAAAAATAATTTTACTAGATATAATACCAACTATTGAACATTTTGAGAGAACTAACAAAGAATTTGCAATGGGCTACTATCACTGGTTTTGGTTGGCTCAGAGATATCCTATACCAGAGTCAGTAATTAACAAAGCACCTGAGGAGTGGTTCTTTGCGCATACTTCAAGAGAAAAAAAGGACAAAGATTTTTTTGCGCCAAGAGCATTAGCTGATTACTTAGAGTGTGTTAAAAATCCAGAAACTATTAGGTCTATTTGTGAGGATTATAGAGCAGCTGCATCTATTGACTTGAAAGATGATGACGTAAGTAGAAAACAAAATTTAAAAATTAAAATGCCAACACTAGTTTTGTGGGGTAAAAAAGGTAAGATAGAACAATGGTATGATCCCTTAAAAATCTGGCAAAAATATTGTGATCAAGAAGTTAGAGGTTATAGTGTTAATACAGGTCATTATTTAGCTGAAGAAAATCCTGACGAAATCATAAAAAGTATTAATAACTTTTTTAAATAAAATAAATTGAGGTTTAAATTAAAATGAATGAAATGCGTTTGAAGAAAATGAACAACGAATTGCCGATATGGGATCTTTCAGAAATATATAAAAACATTAAAGATCCTAAAATTAGCAGAGATATAAAGAATATTAAAGAGTCAGCAAATAATTTTCTGAACAAATGGAAAGGTAAGATAAATAATTTAAGTCCATTAGATTTTGTATTTTGTATAAATGAATATCAAGAAATTAATGAAAATATTTATAAGATCGCAACACACAGCAGTTTAATTTTTGCTACAAATATGGAAGACCCTGAAATTTCTAAATACAACTCATCTATATCAGATGAAATTACAGAAATTCTATCCACTCTCATTTTTGTTACATTAGAACTTTCAAAAGTAGATGATAATACTCTAAAGAATTGGTTAAATGATAAAGATGCAAAAAAATGGAAACCATATCTCAATATATTAAGAAAAAGAAATCCCTATCTTCTTGATCCTCTTGTAGAAGAGATCTTAATAGAGAAATCTGCTACCGGTAGATCTGCATGGATAAGATTATTTGATGAGACATCTGCGGCATTGCGTTTTCCTTTCAAAAAAAAATCACTTACTGAAGCTGAAATTTTAAACTTGTTATCCGACGCTGATCCAGAAACAAGACAAATTGCAGGTAAATCACTTTCTGAAGTTCTAGAAAATAATAAACGTATTTTTGGAATGATACTTAATGTGATTTCTAGAGATAGATTTATCGAAGATAATAAAAGGGGTTTTAAAAGAATTATGTCCTCAAGAAATCTTGATAATGATGTTGAAGATGAGGTTGTAGACAAATTAGTAAATACGATTGATGAGTCTATGCCTAAACTAACCCATAGGTATTATAAATGGAAAGCAAATCAATTTGGTCAGACTAAATTAGATTGGTGGGATAGAAATGCACCATTGCCTCACTCCTCCGAAAAACTTATACAATGGTCTGAGGCCAAAGATATTATTTTAGATTCATTTTCTTCATTTCATCCAGAAATTTCAAATCTTGCCAAATTATTTTTTAAAAATAATTGGATAGATGCAAGTTTAAGAAAAGGCAAAGCATCTGGTGCTTTTGCCCATCCTTCGGTTCCATCTTTGCACCCGTATATATTAGTAAATTATCAAGGAAAAATTAGAGACGTTATGACACTCGCTCATGAGCTTGGTCACGGTGTTCATCAAATTCTTGCAGGAAAAAATGGATTATTAATGGCAGAAACGCCATTAACACTCGCTGAAACAGCATCAGTTTTTGGTGAAATGTTAGTGTTTAGAAAGTTGTTAGATGAGAGTTCAATTACACAAAAAAAGCAACTATTATCTAGCAAAATAGAAGATATGTTAAATACTGTTGCTAGGCAAATAGGATTTCACCAATTTGAAGTCAAATTTCATGAGGCAAGAATAAAATCTGAATTAACACCTGATGAGATAAGCAATATTTGGATGGAGACACAGTCCCATGCTGTGGGTCCTCATATTAAACTTGGTGATAATTATAGATTCTTATGGGGATACATCCCTCACTTTGTTCATACTCCATTTTATGTATATGCTTATGCTTTTGGAGATAGCTTAGTAAATGCACTTTGGTATGCATATCAACAAAGTGATAAAGAAATTTTTTCAAATAAGTATATTGAAATGTTATCTTCAGGAGGGACAAAAAGTCACAATGATCTACTAAAACCTTTTAATTTAAGTGCGTATGATAATAGTTTTTGGGAAAAAGGTGTTACAATGATAACTGGATTAATGGATGAGCTCGATGATTTGGACAATTAATCTAATTTTTAGGTATTTCAATTATTATGAGTAAAGAAAGTAGAAATCAAGATGAATTGAGTTCTTCTATGACAGGTGGAAGACTCAGACGTTATGCGAAGGTAACTTCCGCAATGGGTGGGCTTGCTGCAAGACTGGCAGGTGAAAAATATTTAGGAATTAAAATAAATAGAGAACAGCATGCTTCTGATTTGAGAGCTGCATTAGGAGGGCTGAAAGGTCCACTTATGAAGGTCGCCCAAATTCTTGCTACAATTCCTGACGCTCTCCCTAAGGAGTATGTAAACGAATTATCTCATCTTCAAGCAGACGCTCCTTCAATGGGTTGGCTTTTTGTTAAAAGAAGAATGAAAGCTGAGCTAGGAGAAAATTGGCTTACTTATTTTAACACCTTTGATAAACAAGCCTCAGCTGCAGCATCTTTAGGTCAAGTTCATTTTGCTGAAGATATCAACGGAAAAAAATTAGCTTGTAAGTTACAATATCCTGATATGGGCTCAGCAGTTCAGGCTGATCTTAAGCAACTTAAATTAATATTTTCATTATATGAAAAATATGATTCTGCTATTTCAACTGAAGCAATACATGAAGAGTTGTCAGATAGGCTAAAAGAAGAACTCAATTATTCCCATGAAGTTAAAAATTTAAAACTTTATAGGTATATGCTATCTGATATAAATCAAATAACACTTCCTAATCCTATTGATGAATTGTCTACAAATAGACTCTTAACGATGTCAAGGATAAATGGCTCTAAAATCATGGATTTTATTGCTAAAAACGGTGATATCAAAATTAGAAATCAAGTCGCTATAAATATGTTTAAGGCTTGGTACATACCATTTTATAAATATGGAGTAATACATGGAGATCCTCATCTTGGTAATTATACAATACGTCCCGATGGAGGAATTAACCTAATGGACTTTGGATGTATTAGAATTTTTAGACCAGATTTTGTAACAGGCGTAATTGAACTTTATAAAGCTTTAAGAGATGGAGATGAAGAACAAGCAGTTAATGCCTACAAAAGTTGGGGTTTTGAAAATCTCTCAAAAGAATTAATTAGTGTTTTAAATATTTGGGCAAACTTTATCTATCAACCTTTATTAGAGGATAAAGTTAGATTGATCAATCCAAGTGAATCTGGACAATATGGAAGAAAAACGGCAGAAAAAGTTCATGAAGAATTAAAAAAAATTGGAGGTGTTAAACCACCAAGAGAATTTGTATTGATGGACAGAGCGGCCGTAGGATTAGGATCAGTTTTTATGCATTTAAAAGCAGAAATTAATTGGTATAGAGTTTTTCACGATTTAGTTGGAGACTTTGATGAAAAGCTTTTATCTAAAAAACAAAGTACAGCTATGAAGCAATCAGGTTTGATTTTAGGTTAACCATAATTAATTTATACTTTGTAAAATTGTGTCCAAAGATTTTTTTGCATCTCCATAAACCATTCTAGAATTTTCTCTAAAAAATAAAGGGTTTTCAATTCCAGAATAACCTTTTCCTTGTCCTCTTTTTGAAATAAAAACCTGTTTCGCTTTCCAAACTTCCAAAACAGGCATCCCCGCAATTGGACTATTAGGATCTTCTTGAGCAGCTGGATTCACAATATCATTAGCTCCTAGTATCATAACCACATCTGTATCAGGAAAATCATCATTTATCTCGTCCATTTCAAGAACAATATCATATGGAACTTTGGCCTCTGCTAGCAGAACATTCATATGGCCTGGAAGTCTTCCTGCAACAGGATGAATACCAAATCTTACCTCTTTATTTTTTGCTCTTAGTCTTGAAGTTAACTCAGACACTGTGCTTTGAGCTTGCGCAACTGCCATACCATAACCAGGAACAATTATAATCTTGTTTGCATCATTTAGTGCAGTTGCTACAGAATCTATATCTATTGGTTTCATCTCACCTTCAATATCCATCGTAGGACCTGTTGTA
>CACOAO010000042.1 GCA_902625215.1 uncultured SAR116 cluster alpha proteobacterium | reverse complement strand
ACATAAGTAGGTCCAATTATCAAAATATCTGCTTTTTGAATTCCTACTATATAAATTATAATCACTGCAGCAATTTGATTAAAAATATTTGGAATAATTGCACCAATATTATCTGGAGACTCTTTGGATGCCATATAACTCCAAGGTGAAGTCGCCACAGAATATGCTAATAATAAATACGGAATTATATCATAAGGATTTTTAGAAAATAATATTTCAGCGTAATCAAAAACCAAAATGCCCCATATCGTTATAACCACCCATGTAACTAAACTTCCTAGTATTAAAAACGGAAACCCAATAACTTTTCCAAAAAAGCCTTTTTCGAACAGAAATGCACCTGGAACAATAAAAATCATTGATAACATTAATGGAAAAGTAAGGGCGAATGGAGCTACCAAAGACACCACAAATGCATAAAGAGGTGTGTACCATTCACCATAAATAAAAAAAAGCCAACCAGCACCAACTATACCTGAGCTGAAATTTAATAACACTAGTGGAATAGTTAAAATGGTTACAATTGTGGTAAATAAAGTAGCCATGTTTAGCCCCTATAACAAACATTGTATAATAAATTATCCTGTTAAAAAATTTTCTTCAAGTTAATCTACCTAAGGCTTATTGGATATTTTATTTCATAATAGTCTTCCATAATAGAAGTAAGAATTTCTATTGCTTGGTCTTGGTTTATTAATCCAACATCTAAATCTTCGTAAGCGTTTAGATATCTTTCCTTAAGTTTATCATCATAGCCAATATCTTTAGGTAATTTGCGTTTAATTACATTATGTCTAAAAACTGCTTCTCTTCTTTCTTCTTCTAAATAAATTGAGTGATGCTTCATTACCAAATCATTAATTCTAGTCATATTCTTTACTCCTTTTAAATTAAAGTTATATTATTTATGCAAGTAGATTAAACATGCATTACCTGTTGCTAATCATAAAAAAAGCTCTCGTCAGAGACGTTATTTTTAATGATATTACGAATTGTAATTCCTGGCTCACAGCCAATTTCACAACGATTAAGTCTAAGCATTTTGGAATTTGAGAGGCTTATATACTAAATTATTTTAAAATGCAAATTAGGGTATAATACTTTTAATAAATGTTAAGCATTTTAATGAGCTTTTTAGTATTTTTGATTATGGTTATCTCTGATTGCTAAAAGGAATACCCATAAAATAATAAAAATGATAATAACTCTCCATCTCCATTCAGTTTCATAAAAAACAAAAATACATGTTCCAGCTATTATAATAAATACGAATTGCTCCAAAGACAGCCAAGCATCATCAGGATTTTTAAATTTATCAATTAATTTTTTTTTCCATTTCATTTAAATCCTCTTTAAGGAAAAGGCGATAGTAAAATCGTAAATAATAATATCGCCCTGTCAAATTTTTCAATGAAGTAGAAGTTCCTTTTCTTCATCTGTTAATATCCAGAAGGCATATACAGATGGGTCAAGAAAAGGGTTTCTGTAGAACATCCATTCTTCAGGTTTTTCGTCTTTTTGTTCTTGAAAAAACTCTGTCCAATATTCTAGCTCTTCTCTGGCAGATTGGAGAGTGGTTTCACTCTCCTCTTCTGCATCATCATCGTAATCAATGTCATGATAGCTCATTTGATTACTCTTAAGTGAGCTTGTGAATTGGATGTAGTCATCCATTTTTTAAACTTACTTCTATCAAGTCCAAATGGGATGTACCACTTACGTATATCTGCATCCCATCTAGCACCTAGAAGTTTTGCTTCGTCTTTATCGTTATAAGAACAGTTAATATAATATTTATCTTCTGCCATTAGTTGGTCTCCTTTATGTCGTCTATAATGTTTTGTGTAAGTGTACCTAGTTGCTTAGGTTGAAATATCTCATCAAAGTCCTGTAGGTACATAGATGAGCTAATAAAATCTTCGTATAGATGTACTTCAGATTGAATTTGGTTTAATTCTTCGTGCATATTGTTCTCCTTTGAACGAGTTGATGTTTGAAAAAGAGAACGTTTGGTATTTAGGGTCACACACATTTATTCTCTTTTCTTTTACCCATAAATGGAGAAAAGAGAATAAATGTGTGTGCCTATATAAAGTGGTTTCCAAAGAATCAGGTAACACCCTCTCTTTAACCCCCTTTATTTATAAAGGGTTAAAGAAGAGGGTAAAATAACATGGGATTTTGGATTTGTTTTAATTGTGGAAGTCACAATGTGTATGAGAAAATGTTTGTAAGATTAAATCGTCTGGCATGTATCATAGATGATGTTGAGGATTTAATGGTAATAGAGGATAATACTCTTGGATATTGTGGGAATTGTCACAAAGATGTGAGGATTATTAAGTCTGATAAAAGTATATATAGGGAAATTTAAGATACAGAACTCGGTATTTTAAATAAATTAACATAAAATAGGATTTTTTGCAAATGAAAGTATTATATAGCTAGATAATGAAAGAACTTGTTCAAAAATTATCAGAACAGATAAGTAATGTTGAAACACGAAGTCGGAATAGGACTGCAGAAGAATATGAACGTTTTCTTCACTCTATAGAGGTTATCTTAACGGATATATGGCTTGGTAAATTTATAGATAATGACTATGAGTGCAGAATTAATAGAAATGTTAATTGGTATTCACAAAATCAACGTTATCGTGACCCTAAAATAACAGCAAGACAGCACCTTGCAGTTTTTGAAGGATTTCTATCTTTAGGATTAATACAAATTACCAAGGAAGGGTATTTAGACAGAGATAAAAACAAAGGAGAATTAACAAAATATCAAGCACGAAACGAACTATTAGATATGTTATCAGAAATTGAAGGGAATCCTTTTATTCATATTAAACCTAATGTAGATGCTGAAAGTATTTTTTTACGTCATAAAGTTAATGGTGAAACTAAACTCAAAGAATATGTTGATGATTTTAAAACTAATGAAATGCGTAATAAACTTATCAAAATCAATAAATGTTTAATACGACATTGGTGTGATATTGATATTTTAGATACCCAATATGTCGAACTTCAAAAACAACTTCTAATGGATGAAGAAAAGCAACCAATAGATTTTTCAAAACGTATACTTCATAGAATATTTGTAAACGGGTCATTTGAGCAAGGAGGACGTTTTTTTAGAGGGTGGTGGCAGAATGTTCCCAAAGATTACAGAAAGCATATTTCTATTGATAGAAAACCAACTTGTGAGTTTGATTACTCTCAACTTAATCCTAATATGATTTATAAATTAGAGAGTAAAGATATAGGCGAAACTGATGCATATGACAGAGTATTTGAAGGCAATCATCGAGATGTGGTTAAAAAAGCATTTAATGCAATGATACAATCAGAAACACCTTTGATACAAAAACCTAAAGACATTAATATTGATGAATTAGACATGTCTTGGAAAGATTTAAAAGAAGCAATAATAACGGCACATAAATCAATTGAACATGTGTTCTTCAAAGGAAAAGGTAATCATCTTCAATTTATAGATAGTAATATTGCTGAAGGGGTAATGCTACAATTTGTAGATAAAAATATTCCCATACTTCCTATTCATGATAGCTTTATAATGCATCATGGCTATGGCTATTTGGGTGAGTTAGAAGAAGCTATGAGGCGTTCTTATTATGATATTTTTAAGTCAGACATTGGAATTAAAGAAGAAATATGTAGTGAAATAAAAGTAGATAAAACTACGCTAAATGGAAATGTAGAATGGGATAATATAGAATTTGACCATTTATTGAATGCAGATAATGATAGGTCATTATGGCGTGATAGAAACGATGAATGGGATAAATATAAGCAATCTAAATGAGACAATTATGGAGGATTTTTAAATGCGTTTTAAAATTTTACTATTAGTATTCTTGGCTTTTTTTAGTAAAGCATCTGCAACTGAAGTTAATGGAAGTTTTAAAGATGAATGTAAGTATTTAAAAAATCAAATTGAAAAAGACATTGCTTCTTTAGCAAAGAGATACACAAAAAATTTTCAGGCTGCGTCAGTAATGAACGAAGTAAATTTAAAAAAAATGTTAGATTATTATATGACTTTATGTGATTAGAACACTTTATTAATTATGAGATAAATATAATCCATTAATATTTCAACTGGATTCAATAATGGATTTACAAGCATAGCAAATATTAGAAGAGACAAGACAGAAAAGTATTTGAAATATTCAAAGAAATGATTTTCATCTTCAATAATTACATCTTTACCTTCTACTACATATCTTCTAGGTGTAATTTCACCTTCTATTTTTCCTAGTCTAATCAGATTGTTACGAATAGACTTTTGACTACGATTAAGGTTCCTGCAAATTTTATAAACAGAGTAGCCTTCTTCAAACATCCTTAGAAGTTCAGTTGTTTCGTGTTTCGTGTATCTTCCAACTCTTCTAGACATATAATAATAATATAATATTTATTAAATACTCTCAATGGAGTATATGGAGACAGAATTTGGTTAAGTAGATAATGGTATTTGGCGCTAGACAAAAAAGTTTAAAAAATGAAAAGTTTACAACAAAGATAATTACAATTCTTACATTGAAGCTATTAATATAATCACAAGTAAAAATCCAAAAAAACTAAGACCAACTAAACCGAAAAACTTTTGACCTGAAGGGACAGAATTTTTTTTATCCTTATAATTATTTTTAAAGCCTGATTTATACTCTTCTTTTTGTTTTCTTTTAGCTTCTTCTCTTCTTTTTGCTTTTTCTTTCTCTTGCTTATCAAATACTGCTCTATTAATTCTATCTTTTAAATCTATATATATTTTTTCAGATGCACCATCACCTAATAATTTAATCTTTTTATTAAGTTCTCTAGCAAGTTTGACTTCCTTATTTAAAATAGCTTTCAATGCAATTTCATGAATTTTTTTATTGTTACCAAAATATCTATTTAAGAAATCAATTTTAATTTCCTCAGCAATAATTTTTGATTTATTACCAAGTTTTTTTGTTAAAAGAGTTACTTGAAAAATTAATCCTATTTTTGCAGAGATTTTTATTAATTCTTGTCTTAATATTTCGGCTTCTGGAAATACTTCTATTAGTGTATTCCAATCATCATCGTAAATATTTTGTTCCTTAAAATCTGATTTTTCAAAATCTTCAAAGTTTCCAGCATTATCATTTTGAAAAAAATCTTTATCATATTTTTCTTTTTTTGTTTTATTGGACAAGGTTTCATATGCTTCATTTATATCTCTGATACGAGCATCTGCTTCTTTTTTACTACCTTTGTATACATCTGGATGATATTTCTTAACCAGTGCTTTATAAGCGGCTATTATAACTTCTTCTTCAGCTTTAACTGATATTCCCAAAATTGCATAATAGTCTTTCATAAGACATTCTCTTTTTAAAT
>CACOAO010000041.1 GCA_902625215.1 uncultured SAR116 cluster alpha proteobacterium | reverse complement strand
AAATAAAATTTGATATTGATCAATCTATTGTCTTTGCTAAACAAAATGGGATTATTGCTAAATTGAATTTAGAAAAAGGAGAGTATATTGATGTTGGAAAAATTCTCTTTGCAATAGTTGATGAAAAAAAATCTTGGTTAGAAGCTAATTTAAAAGAGACTGAGTTAACTAATGTAAAAGTTGGTCAATCAGCATATTTCATTCCTGATGCATATCCTGACACAAAATGGAATGCTCAAGTTCAAAGTATAAGTCCTGCGACAGGTGCAGAATTTTCAATTTTACCACCACAAAATTCTTCTGGTAACTGGGTAAAAGTTGTTCAAAGAATTCCTGTGAGAATTTCTATAGGTAACCTAATTAATAAAAATCAAGATACTTTAAATATAGAAAAACAGCTTAGAGTGGGTATGTCCGTATCTGTAACAATAGACACTGAATATGAAAGCAAAATTCCCATAATAATTAAACCTTTTGCTTCAATTTTTAAATCATTTAGAGATTAATTTGTCACCTTTAATAGCAGAAACTAATACTTCATTTAAGTGGTTTATTTTAGCTACAGCAACATTTGTAACTATGCTTTATGCAATGAATGTAACAATAGCTTCGATTGCTTTGTCAGATATGAGAGGAGCTATGGGAGCAACACAAGATCAAATTTCTTGGGTTGTAACTGGAAATATAGTAGCAACCGCAATTTTTACTCCTTTTGCGGGATGGTTATCCTCAAGAATACAAATTCGAACAATACTTTTATTTAGTGTAATAGGATTTATTATTTCTTCTATTTTATGCGGTATTTCAGATACACTAGAAGAAATAGTAATTGCAAGAGTAGCGCAAGGCATTTTTGGAGCACCACTTCCGCCACTTTCGCAAACACTTGTTTTAGCAGTTTTTCCAAAAAGACAAATATCTGTGGCTATGGCAATTTGGGGAATGGGAACAATTCTGGGTCCTGTGATTGCTCCAACTATTGGGGGGTATCTTGGTGAATTACTTAATTGGAGATGGATTTTTTATACTTTAGTACCATTTGGGTTTTGCGCTTTATTAGCTGTAATTACGACAGTGCCTAAAAGGCAAGTTGAAGGTGGAATGAATTTAGACTGGGTTGGTTTTTTGGCTCTCGCATGTAGTGTTGCTGCATTGCAAATTATGTTTGATAGAGGTGAAAGAAATAGTTGGTTTGATAGTACAGAAACTATTATTGAGTGTGGAATAGCTATTATTGGCTTTTATATCTTTATTACTCATAGCCTGACTACAAAAAAACCCTTTATAAATTTAGGTATATTCAAAGACAGAAATTATACTGTGGGTCTTATTCTAATATTCTTTTTTGGAATGTTAAATTTTGTTCCGATGGTAATTTTTCCACCTCTACTTCAGGAATTAAGAGGATATCCTCAATCCATAATTGGAATAATATTAGGGATGAGAGGTATTGGCACGTTTGTTGGTTTTGCCATTATCGCTTTTACAAGTAGAATTGATCCAAGAATAATTATTTTTCTTGGCTTTGGTATACAAGCTGTTTCAGGTCTTTATATGTCTACTTTTGATATAAATATGACCTTTTCTCATATAGCCTGGGCCAGTTTAGTCCAAGGTTTAGGAGTTGGTTTAACTTGGCCTCCAATAAGTGTTATTTGCTTTGCAACCTTGTCAAATAAATTTCATGGGGAAGCAACAGCAATGTTTCATTTAATAAGAAATATTGGATCAAGTTTTTTTATTTCAGTTAGTGTGGCAGTTGTTCTTCACATGGGTCAAATCAACTTTGAAGAAATTGGTTCTGCAGTATCTATTTGGAATCAAGGAATGAATTTTTCAGGTGCCATTAATTCATTAGACAGTTTAAATATTATAAAGTTAACTAATGAATTAAATAGACAAAGCCTTATGGTTGGGTATATAGATGCATTTAAATTATATGCATGGGTAGGATTTCTATCAATACCTCTAATTTTTTTAATAAAATTGACAAAGTCACATAATTCATAATTCTTTAAATATAGGAAAATACATGAGTAACAATATAATTTTAATTGATGGAGGTATGGGCCAAGAATTAATTCATAGGTCTAAAGTTAAACCTGACGGTCTTTGGTCAGCAAGAGTAATGTTAGATAATTATGATTTAGTTGTTGATTTGCACAGAGA
Source organism: uncultured SAR116 cluster alpha proteobacterium (assembly GCA_902625215.1). Lineage (GTDB taxonomy): Bacteria > Pseudomonadota > Alphaproteobacteria > Puniceispirillales > Marisalimonadaceae > Marisalimonas. Next base: position 3,290 of record CACOAO010000041.1, on the reverse strand, counting down.
TTTTATAAAAGCTGGTGCACAGGCAATAACATTAAACTCCTATAGCATCACACCTCAAAAATTAAAGAGACATAATTTGGAAGACTTATTTATACCTCTTCAAAAAAGCGCTCTAAAAGCTGCTATTGAAGCAAAAAAATCATCTTCAATTGAAAATAAAGTAAAAATCATAGGTTGTTTGCCCCCATTAGTAATGAGCTATAAAACATCTATAGGAATAGATGCTGAAGAGGCAAAAGATACTTATAAAAATATAGTTGAGCTTCAAAATTCTCATGTTGATATATTTTGTTCTGAAACAGTTTGCTCAATAGAGGAAGCACATATATCTACAGAAAATGCTCTGACTACTAATAAAAAAGTCTGGTTGAGTTTTTGTGTTAAGGAAGAAGATGGTACTTTATTACGTTCGGGAGAACGATTAGAGGATGCTTTAAGAGAATTCGATAAAACTCAGATTGATGCTTTTTTGATAAATTGTGCACCTCCTGAAGCTATTCAATCATCCATTAAAATCATGAAAAATTTTTCAAAACCATTTGGAGCCTTACCCAATGCTTTTGAAACTGTCAATAATCTTAATATTCATAATGACGTGTCGGTACTCAAAAAAAGATCTGACTTAAATATTGACAAATTTGTAGGTCAAACATTGAGTTACATTAAAAATAATGCTTCTATAGTAGGAGGGTGTTGTGAAGTAGGTCCTAAATATATTGAAGCACTTAAAGATAGAATTTTTAATAACTAAATTATGTTGTTGGGGTTAATAAAGTATGAAATTTAAAGGAACTCAAAATTATATTTCAACTAAAGATTTGAATGTTGCTGTAAATGCTGCAATTACACTTGAAAAACCATTATTAATCAAAGGTGAACCAGGTACAGGAAAAACTGAATTGGCTAGGCAAGTATCGGACAGTCTAGGATTAGACATTATTGAATGGAATATAAAATCCACAACAAAAGCTCAGCAAGGATTATATGAATATGATGCTGTGAGTCGTCTTAGGGATAGCCAGTTAGGTGACAAGAAAATAGAAAATATTGGAAATTACATAAAGAAAGGTAAGATTTGGAACGCCTTTGAATCTAAAGAAAGATCAGTACTATTAATTGATGAGATTGATAAAGCGGATATAGAATTTCCAAATGACCTACTACAAGAACTGGATAAAATGGAATTTTTTGTTTATGAAACTAATGAGATTGTTAAGGCAAAAAAAAGACCTATTGTCATAATAACATCTAATAATGAAAAAGAACTTCCAGAAGCATTCTTAAGACGATGTTTTTTTCATTATATTCAATTTCCTGAAATTGATACTTTAAAAGAAATTGTTCAAGTTCACTTTCCTGACATTAAAAAAACATTACTAGAAGCAGCATTAAATAGATTTTTTGAAGTTAGAGAAATTCCTGGATTAAAGAAAAAGCCATCAACTTCAGAGGCCCTAGATTGGATTAAACTTTTATTACTTGAAGATATTAATCCTATAGATTTAAAAAGTGACGGAAAGAATTTGTTGCCTAAGTTACATGGCGCTCTTATTAAAAATGAACAAGATATTCATTTGTTTGAAAGATTAGCTTTCATGGCAAGAGGAAATAGATAAGAAAATGTTTCTAAATTTCTTTTTCAAATTAAAAGATTCTAGAATTCCGGTCACATTAAATGAATTTTTTACATTTTTAGATTCAATAAAATTAGACTTTATTCAATTTAATACTGAAAATTTTTATTATATGGCTAGAGCAAGTCTGGTCAAAGACGAAAGATTAATAGATAGATTTGACATAGTTTTCGGTGAATATTTTAAAGGTATTGAAACTTTAAAATTAGATGATGTACTTGAACATTTAAAAGTCCCAAAAGAATGGCTTCACAAAATGTTAGATAAGCATTTTACTAAAAAAGAAATTGAGGAAATAAAATCTTTAGGTGGTTTTGATGAATTAATGAAAACCCTTGAACAAAGATTAAAAGAACAAAAAAAACGTCATCAAGGTGGTAATAAATGGATAGGTACAGCTGGTAAATCACCCTTTGGAGCTTATGGATATAATCCAGAAGGAATTAGAATTGGACAACATGAAAGAGGGCAGGGAAAAGCTGTTAAAGTATGGGACAAAAGAGTATTTCGTGATTTTGATGATACAAGAGAATTAGATACTCGAGGAATGCAAGTTGCATTAAAAAGATTAAGGCAATGGGCAAGAACTGGTATTGATGAAGAGTTAGATATTGATGATACAATATCTCATACTGCAAAAAATGGTTATTTAGACATAAAAACCAAAAAAGAAAGAGAAAATGCAATAAAAATACTACTTTTTCTTGATGTAGGTGGTTCTATGGATGACTACATCAAACAAGTAGAAAATTTATTTTCAGCTGCAAAAAATGTTTTCAAAAATCTTAACTTTTTTTACTTTCATAACTGTCTATATGAAGGGGTTTGGAAAAGTAACGTAAGACGATGGAAAGAACAATTTTCTACAACAGAAATTTTCAGGACATATGGTAAGGAATACAAATGTATCTTCGTTGGTGATGCCTCAATGAGTCCATATGAAATTTTAGTAGAGGGTGGTGGTAATGAACATTTTAATCAAGAAACAGGACAAGTTTGGTTAGAAAGAGCTATTGCTCAGTGGCCCTCAAATGTTTGGATCAATCCAACAAAACAAGAGCATTGGAACTATTCTCAGTCTACACATATTATTAAAGAAATATTTTCAAATAGAATGGTACCCCTAAGCATAAAGGGAATAGAAGAAGCAACTAAAATTTTATCCAAAACTAATTAAAATAAATAGGTCACTTAATCAATGAAAGAAAACAAAATTGGCGGCCAGTATTCAACTCCAATAATTCTTCCTGAACAGAAAGTTTTAAAAGAGTGGTTGGATTATAATGGCCACATGAATGTCGCTTACTATACATTAGCATTTGATAAATCCTTAGATATATTTTTAGAAGATTTACTTGGAATAGGAGAAACTCATGCTTACGAAAATAATCAGGGTCCTTTTGTTGTTCAAGCCCACTATCATTATTTGAGTGAGATGAAATTAAATGAAAAATTTAATGTACGTTTGTTTGTAGTTGATTGCGATAAAAAAAAAATGCATTTATGTTTAGAAATTTTTTCACAGCTTCAGGAAAAAGTAATTGCAGTTGTTGAACAAGTTTTAATAAATGTAAATTTAAAGCTACGTAAGTCTGAACAATATCCACCTTGGGCTTTTGAAAAACTTCTCAAGTTAAAAAATACTCATAAAAATGC
>CACOAO010000040.1 GCA_902625215.1 uncultured SAR116 cluster alpha proteobacterium | reverse complement strand
AATTTGAAATAAATATCAAATTATTTGAAACTATTGAAGAAGTAAACCTTCACAAACTTATAAACTCTTTTTCAAAAGTAATAGAAGAAATAAGTGCATGTGAAAAATCTCAGAAAGTTTTAATAAATAGCTTAATAAACATGAACAAGCCTATATCATCATTTTTTGATAATGTGATTATTAATCATGAAGATAGTAATACTAAATTTAATAGATTTAAATTATTGAAAAACTTGCATAACTTGATGTTAAAATTTGCTAGATTTGATTTAATTGAAGATTAATCAGTTTTTACACCTAGTCCTGAAAACCTCTTATTAAATCTTGCGACTTGACCTCCCGAATCCAAAATTCTATGCTGGCCTGTCCAAGCAGGATGTGATTTAGGATCAATATCTAACTTAATTGTGTCTCCTGCTTTGCCCATGGTGGATCGTGTTTTGTATTTGCTACCATCTGTCATAATAACCGTTATTTCGTGATAATCAGGGTGAATATCTTTTTTCATATCAATCTCTATTTCAATTATATTAACTGCTAATTTTAAATATAACTACAATTAAAATTGTTCTATTTCAAGTTATTTGAAAATTTTATAACATTTTAGACTTTTTTCAAATTTCAAAAATTTTTATTCACCAAATGATTTAGCAATCACAATCAAAATTAACTGATAAAAATGTATTATAATTGAGACTTAAAATGAAATTTGCAAAGTAGAATTATTAAATTAATTTTTGTCGAAAACTGAAGTCATAGGAGATGAAATCAATATTGAAAATTAATTATCGTAGCTTAAACCTAAAAATTTAAAAACAAATATAGATTAGATTTTACTCTAAATTTGTTAACTAAACTTTGGATAATTTTTCTTTTTATTTAAGTTTTATGTTTTGAGTAATTTTCATTTCTATCCTTCTATTTTTCATTCTTGCAGATTGTGTATTTTTTTTATCAATTGGTTGAAAACTACCATATCCTGATGCAGATAACCTGCTTGGTGCAATACCTTGTTTTATTAAAAATCTTAATACTGATAAAGCTCTTTTTGTTGATAACTCCCAATTATCTTGATAAGTTTGCCCTTTTTTTACGGGCAGGCTATCCGTATGACCTTCGATTTGTAAAATCCAATCTATATCTGTAGGTAATGATTTTTCAATTTCCATTAGAGTTGAAGCAAGTTTTTGCATTTCCACCTGTCCTTCAGCACCAAGTTCATCAGAACCCAGAGAAAAAAGTACTTCAGATTGAAATACAAATCTATCTCCAACTACTCTAATTTCTTTTCTACCTTTTATAAGTTCTCTTACTCTTCCAAAAAAATCAGATTTAAATTTTTCTAATTCTTCTACTCTTCTTGCAAGTGCTGAATTTACATCTTTACCTAAGTTTAAAGTTTTAATATTTTCTTTTTTATCTTTTGCTTTATAAGCTGATAAAAGAGTTTGTAATTGAGTTAATCTGTTTTTTAAATTTAATGTTGTATTAATAAGCTGTTTTATTTCTTTTTTGTTAGCTTTTATAACATTTTCTTTATTTTGAATTTCTAATTTTTTTTCACTGACTTGCTTGTCTAAGTCTGAGATATTATTTCTTAACTCAACTGTAACTTTATTTTTTTCTCCAAGATCTTTTTTAAGTCTAAAGAGTTCACTTTGACTCAAAGCGATAATATTTTTGTTTCCTCTGAGTTCTTCTTCATATTGTTTTGTTCGTTTCTTTTCTTTTAGTAGGTCTTCTTTAAAGACCTCAATTTTTCCCTCTAAAACAGATAGTTGTGTAGTAAGTTCAGTTGTTGTATCTCTCTCTAATGAGAGTAAATTGTTAAGTTCAGTTAAATTATTTTTTAAATTCACAAGAGCTTCATTTTGTCCACTCATTTTTTGGGAAATAAAAAATTGAGAAATTACAAAAATCATTAACACAAATATTATTACCATCAGAAGACTTGATAAAGCATCAACAAATCCTGGCCATGTGTAATCTAATTGTTTTTTTCTAATTCTATTTTGTATCATTTAATGTCTCTGAGAGAAATTTTAATTTTTACTTGTTATTAAGTTTGGTAACTGATTTTTCTAAATTAGATAATTGTTTGGAAATAGCTCTTAACTCAATCGTTAAATTAGATTGGATTTCTGAAATTTTCCCGGTATTTTCTTCTCCTAAATTTTTTAATATAGATGAGATTGTCACTAAATGATCTTTTATAGATCTATCTTCATCAAGTTTGTCTACTAATCTATTAAGTACAATGGTTAGTTCAACGATATTTTCTGAAATTCTTATTCTATCATTCTCATTTTGGTTTGCTCTTTTTGCAACCAGTGCAAGACTTTCAATAGCCGATTCACTTAAGCTAGAATTACCTATTTCATTTGTAGTAAAAATAGCCATTTGAGACAACCAATCTTCTAGTTCATTAAAAAATCTGTTACTTGCTTGACCTACTTGAAGGTCCAGAAAACCAAGTATTAAGGATCCAGCTAAACCAAATAAAGAAGAAGAAAAAGCGGTAGACATTCCATCAAGTGGTGCACTTAGTCCTTTTTGAATTTCCATAAAAATAGCATTTCCTTTATTCGAGATACTGCCGGCATTAAAATCTATTGTATTAATTACTCCAGACACTGAAGAAATTGTTTGTAACAACCCCCAAAAAGTTCCTAACAAACCTAAAAAAACTAAAAGTCCAATCATATATCTAAGAATCTCTCTACTTTCATCTAGTCTTGATGAAACACCTTCTAAAATAGTGCCGAGAGAATTTGCAGATAAAGAAGGATTCTCATTTCTATCATCTGAAAGAACAGCTGCAACTGGTGCAAGCAGAGTTGGTTTTATTTTTAAAGCTATATTTGCTGGCATCAAACTATCTTTTCTTTTTATAAATTTAAGCCATTTAGCTTCTTTACTAAGACGAACTGTTTGACGAAAAGAGAAAATTATTCCTAAAACAAATGTACTTATTATTACACTATTTAGAACTACATTTCCCTCAAAAGCATTTTTTAAAGGTTCAAATAATAGGGCTATTAGTATTCCAACAATTACTAACAAGAATAACATTCTAAAAGCATATTTATTTGGATCTGTCATATTTATACCCTCAATAAAAATCTAATTATAAGACCTCTTAATTATACAAACATTGAAACATGACTTTTTCATGACGTATAAAACATTTTCATCGATATTGATCTTTATCATTTAATGTTTTTAAAATCTCTTTATGTAAAACGGGATTAGCCCCAATTGATAAATCATCCATCGAATCATAAGCATTAATGTATTTTAAATCTGTTAAGTAACCTCCAGCTTCTTTAATAAGTAATTCGCCACATGCGACTTGATTTTTATCTAGATTATTTACAAACAAGCAATCAATTTTCCCAGATGCCAACCATGCAAAATTTAATGCTGAAGAACCAAATGAACGAATAACAGAGGAAGAATTATGCGACAAAAAATTAATTTTTTCATATAAATTAGAAATAGAATAATGTGTACTTAAGGTATTTTCATCGAATATTGAAAAAACACAAGATTTTAATTTTTTCCTATTTGAAACTCTTATTCTTCTATCATTTTGAAAAGAACCTTTTCCTCTTTCTGCAAAAAAATATTCGTCTCTTATAGGATCAAGGATAACAGTTGATAAAATTTCGTTATTAAGTTCAACTGCTATAGAAACTGCAAAGTGTGGCAGACCATGTAGAAAATTAAACCTGCCATTTAATTTATCAATTATCCAATAATATTTATCTTTTTTATTTTCAGTAGTACTGTTTGATTTAAATCCCCAACTTGGTCTTGATTTTTTCAAATCATTAATAAGAGATGATTGAATTCTATTTTCAGTTTTTAAAACAAATTGTTCCAATGAACTAGGAGAAACTTGTAAATTTTCTATTTCTCCAAAATCCCTTAATATATTTCTTGTTACCTTATTTAGTGACTGAAAAATAACATTTAAAAGTGGTGATTTGTTACTCATTTTCACTCCAGTAATGGTAAATTTTGTGAAATAATTTTAGTTTTTTGCTTTTTCTATGTATTTACTATCAGATGGTCTTACTACTATTTTTGTCCCAACCTCAATATGACCAGGAACCATAACTTTTACTCCATTTTTCAATATCGCAGGCTTGAATGACGAAGAAACAGTTTGACCTTTAATTACAGCATCAGCTTCAACAATTTCTTCAACACAACTATCTGGCATAATTACGGATACAGGTTCATCGTTATAAATATTTATTATAACATTCATGCCATCCTGTAAAAAAGCATATTGTTCTCCTATCATATTAATATCTACTGTTATTTGTTCAAATGTTTCATTATTCATAAATATAAGATTTTCATTTTCTTTATACAAAAATACATGTAAAACTTCTTGGAGAATTACTCTTTCAACGTTTTCGGATGATCTAAAGCGTTCATTTAATTTACTGCCGTCCTTTAAACTTCTTAACTCTATTTGGGCAAAAGCTCCACCTTTGCCAGGTTTTACATGATTTGTTTTAGTTACCACCCATAAATCATTTTTATGTTCAATGACATTCCCAGTTTTTATTGTATTTCCATTAACTTTCAAATTATTTTCCTCGGTAAATGTTTATAATTTGGTTCAACAAATCAAGTGCTTCATTGTATGGTCTTTGGAAAGAATTTCTGCCTATGATTGATCCACTAGCTCCACCCAAGTACAAATTTTTGATTTCTTCTAAAAGACTTTCTTTATTTTTAGAAGAACCGCCGGAAAAAACTACGAGTCTTTTACCATTAAAACATGATTGAACAACATGTTTTATTCTTTCATTAAGTGTAGCAATAGGAATGTTTTCCGATATATAAACTTTCTTAGCTTCTTGTTGTTCTATGTGAGAAGTTGGTGGTTTAACTTTAATAATATGTGCTCCAACTAGAGCAGCCATATGGGCAGCATACGAAACTATATCAATAGCTGTTTCACCTTCTTTACTTATATTGCCACCTCTTGGATAACTCCATACAACAACAGCAAGTCCTGCGTCTTTTGCTTCGACAGCTAATTCTTGTATTTCAGATATCATATCTAAAGCCATCTCCGATCCTGGATAGATGGTAAAGCCAATCGCAGAACAACCTAGCCTAATTGCTTCACTTATTGAACCAGTTATAGCTTGTGATGGAGCAAGCTTTTCATTTGACAAAGAATTAGAACTATTAACTTTCATTATTAAAGGAATTTGACCAGCATATGTATCAGCTCCGACTTCTAGCATACCTAATGGGGCCGCGAAAGCAGAAAGTCCCGCGTCAATTGCTAGTTTGAAGTGATAATGAGGGTCATATGCTTCAGGATTTTGGGCAAAAGATCTAGCAGGTCCATGTTCGAAACCCTGATCAACTGGAAGTATAACTAACTTTCCAGTGCCTCCCAACTTTCCGGACATTAAAATTCTAGATAAATTTGTTTTAACTCCAGGGTTGTCACTTTCATAATAGCTTAATAT
>CACOAO010000039.1 GCA_902625215.1 uncultured SAR116 cluster alpha proteobacterium | reverse complement strand
TTTTCTTAAAATTAATTGTTTTGATCTTTTAAATCATTTTGGATTAATCAATGTTGGAGATTTAAATGAAATTAGGACAACAGTTAAAAATAAAACAAAATCAGTCTTTAATTATGACACCTCAATTGCAGCAAGCTATAAAATTGTTGCAATTAACCAATATCGAATTAGCAGAGTTTATTGATAAAGCGCAACTAGAAAATCCATTTTTAAAAGAAAATAGCCAATCAATAATTAAAAAATTTGTTGAAGAACAAAATCCAAGTACATACGAAAATATGACTAATTTATTTGATCCTCTTAAAAAAGAAAGTAAGCTTGATTTAGAAAATACCTTTGATTCACATATTTCTGAGAATTCAAAAATTGAAAATAAAAAGCTATATGAAAAAGATATAATTAGATCTGGAACAGATAAATCCGCAGGAGAAGTTATTGAAAAAACACTTCAGCATAAATTATCTTTGAGAGAACATATTATTAATCAAATAAATTTAAACTTTAAAAATAAAAAAAATAAAAGTGTTGCTATAGGAATGATCGACTATCTTCATCCAAGTGGATGGTTTGTATCCTGCGAGTATGAAGTAGCAAAAGATTTGAATGTTGATGTTAGTGTAGTTAAAAAAACACTGTTAGAATTAAAAAATCTTGAGCCTGTAGGAATATTTTCCCAAAATTTAGTAGAGTGTTTAAGAACACAACTAATTGAAAATGAAAAATATAATCAGCAATTTGAATTACTACTTGAGAATCTTAATATTTTACCATTAGGAAAATTTAGGCAGGTAAGTAAAATATGTAAAGTTTCAGAAGAAAAACTATTTCAAATGATTAAAGTATTAAAAACACTTAACCCCAAACCAGCTGAACAATTTAATCAGGAAAATATAAATATTGATCAACCAGATATAATTGTTAAAAGGTCTTCTAAAGGATGGCGTATAGATTTAAATGGTTCAACTTTGCCAAGTGTTAATCTAGACGAACAATATATTGAAGAAATTGATAATTATAATCTAGATGAAAAGGGCAATAATTTTGCATTAGAGAAAATTGGAGAAGCTCGTTGGCTAAAAAAAGCTGTTGAACAGAGAAATAAAACGATCTTAAAAGTTACATCTGAGATTGTTAAAAAACAACTTGGTTTTTTTAGACATGGTTTAAGTCATATGAAACCAATGATACTTAAGGATATTTCAGATGCAATTGGAATGCACGAAAGTACAGTTTCAAGGGTTACAAATAGTAAAATAATTTTGACAGAATGGGGTGTAATGCCATTGAAAAATTTCTTTTCCGCATCAATATCAGGTTCAGAAAATTCACAATTTCATGCGGCCTCTGCAGTAAGAGAAACTATAAAAACTTTGATTTCATCGGAAATTGCAGGAAAGCCATTAAGTGACGACAAATTAGCTGGAATATTGAACAAAGAAGGTATGGATGTTGCTAGAAGAACGGTAGCAAAATATAGAGATATGTTAAATATACCATCTAGTTCACAAAGAAGAAGACAAGCTAGATTGATAAAGTTTGCGTCAAACTAAACTATTCAATCAATGAATGTAATTTAAATGACTGCTTTATTGTTTATAAATTTAGAATTAAAGATGTATTTCAATGGAATTTTATTTTTACGTTTTTTGATTCCCTTTTGATCAAAATAGTCAATTTGAATAATAAAATCATTTAAGTTATTTAATAATAATTTCTCTTTATTTGTATTTTCATTAATTTTTGCTAAAGACATTACTAATCTCCTTTTAATGTCTTATTAGTGCATTAATTATGCCAAAAATAGATCAGTTTAAGTTTTTGTTTGCATAATTTTTTAAGCTTGTTCTACTTAAAAGATTTCTGCCGATTTTGATATATTTTGCTGGATTTTGCGATTTTCCGTTAACAGATATTTCATAATGAAGATGTGCACCTTTTACCTTACCCGTGCGACCCATTTTACCTATTACCTGACCTTCACTAACTAGATCACCTCGTTTTACATTAATTTTTGCAAGATGACCGTAAGTAGTCATAATACCATAACTATGTCTAATTCTAATTACTTTTCCAAAAGATCCATGATATCCTGCAAATACAACAGTGCCATCAGCTGATACCGAAACGTTTTCTTGCCATGTGCCAGCTAAATCTATACCATGGTGCATTCTATATTTTCCAGTAACCGGGTGTTTTCTAGGTCCATATGGACTAGATACATAATAATGTTCCATTGGTGGTTTCAAGGGAATATTTTGAAGTGCATCTTTATAAATTGCTAGCAAGTTTATTCTTTTTTTTAAACTTCTAAAAAAATCATCACTGTCTGGGTCAACTAGTTTATTCTTATTTTTAATTGACTTAATAGATGCTAGGTCATTGTTATTTAATTTTATATTTATAGACTTAAAAACATTCTCCATTTGAATCAGCTCATTATCAACAGAAGCAAGAAAACGAAGTGTTTTAACTTTTTCATTTATTTTAGGGGGTTGTGGAACAAAATCTTCATTTATTTCCGAAGATATTTGTTTTTGAGAAATAAAAATATTGCTTTCATTTATAGTTTGATTTGTAAACCTTATTGGTAAATCTTGATTTCTCATAGTTTTGTTGTGTAAGTCTATTTTTGAATACTTTAATTTATTTCGCGTATTATTTTTTTCATCTTTAAAATCCACGATATCTTTGGATGTTTTTTTGTTTTTTTCTTCAAAAACACTTTTATTTTTAACTTGCTCATATGAAATTATATCATCTTTTTCAAATAAAGAGTAATTTTTAAGTACAGGTAACGAAATATTTGATTGGTCATTTGTATTGATATTAACAACTGTATCTGAGTCGTTTTCTATTGGACTACTTATATTTGCTGATGCCTCAGTAATTATATCATTCTTTTTGGCAACATCTATCGCTGAATAAATTCCTTTTGCAGACCAGTACATAATACTAGTTAATCCAATAACTGTAGTCATTAATAAACTGGCATAGTGAATTGGTCTAAATGCTATTTCAATTGGACCCCTTTTAGTAAATATCAAAAAACGTCTTTCAGAAAATAGCCCTACTTTTTTGTCTTTTTTTAATTCTTCTCCAAAACGCTGACCAGTTTTAACTGGAGGAAGTTTTTTTCCAAATCTATTAATTGTGGAATTAACCACTTATTACTCCATACCCATATATAAAAAATATAAAATACCAATGTTAGATAAAATTTGTAATGTTACTAAAAGTGTCAAAATTTTACTAGAAACTGGATTTTTAACTGACAAACTTACAGCAGGAAAGGTTTCTTTTTTGATAAAATTTTTGTTATCTTTTTCGACTACTTTATCTAATTCGTAAGTATTTTGTTTTACCTCAAAATTTTGATTCGGGAAACTCTTTTTATTTTCCATTGAAAGGAATATATTTGAATTACTATTTTTTTGATGTGCTTCGAGGGGGGTGTCAACAGAAATTTGTTCTGTGGCCTCGTTTTCAATCTGTATACGCATTTTTTCAATGCGGTCTCTTATATCAATTATTTCCTCAGCCATAATTTCCAACTCTAAGTATTTTGATTTTAATATTTATTATGGCAAGTTAATTGCATCATTCATACCAAATAAATGATTTTTGATTAAATTTAAAAAAAAAATTACTGTAGTATCATACGGTGAGTTGTAGTACGTTAAATAAGATTTATAATTAAAAAAAGGATTTTCAAGATGTTAGGAAAAACAAACGATACTGAAAATGAAAAGTCTGTTATTTCAAGTGACATGAAAATTAAAGGTAAAATTTCAGCAGATGGCGATTTAGTATTATTAGGATCAGTTGTTGGAGATATTAAATGTCATAGTCTATCAGTAGAAGATACAGGCACTTTGAAGGGTAATATTAACGCAGATGTTGTAACAGTTTCTGGTAAATGCGATGGACAAGTTTCTGGTGATGTGGTTTCAATTAGGTCTACTGGTAAAATTACCGGAGAAGTTTTTTATGAAAATATTTCAATAGAAGAAGGAGCTGTTGTTGAGGCTCAAGTTGGAAAAAGAAAAAATTAAAATCAAAGGAGACATTTGATGGCAAATAAACAGGCAATTTTAGGCTCAGGTGCTAGGTTTACTGGAAAAATATCTAATGCTAAATCAATTGAAATTAATGGTTATGTTGAAGCTGATTTAACAACTGAAAAAGTTACAATTGGGTCATCTGGAAAATTTCTTGGAAAAGTTGATTCAGAATTAGTAGTCATTGCCGGAGAATATGAAGGTAAAATGCAAGCTGATAGCGTATGGCTAACTGAAACTTCAAGAATCAGTGGTGAGGTCCATTATAAGTCATTACAAATGGATAGAGGTGCAGCTTTAAATTGTAGGGTTGTTCATAATTGGAATGAAGCTGATACTGAAAAATTAGAAGATACTAATGAAAATGGTGAAGTTGAAGAAGATAAAATAGAAGAAAAATGATTTAACTTTTTAATGAGGATTAATTATGAGTGAAATTACATACATATCGGAAGAATTGGTTATGGAAGGTAACTTAGACTCAGCTGGGTCATCTGTTGTTGTTGCAGGGAGATTTAAAGGGGAGTTAAGAGCCAAAGATGTACTCCTTGAAGCTAACAGCATTTTTGATGGTAATTTGATTGCTGACAAAGTTACATTAGGCGGTTTAGTCAAGGGAGAGGTTGCAGCAAACACTTTGAATGTAGCAAGTAGTGCAAAAGTTGAAGGTAATTTGAAAACAAATGCTTTATCAATTGATTTAGGTGCAGAAGTTTCAGGGAGTATAACTAGAATTTCGTGATTACTGTAAAATCCTATTCTTTAATGTTGTTTTTATACATTCATCAGTAAATTTTTTTGTGCTTTGTTCACCTGTTAATTGTACGAGTTTCATGGACCCATATCTTCCAGCAGCAAGAGCAACTGCTAATTCATCTCCTTCAGCCATTGATACGTTTTTTAGATAATCTTCAATTTCATCTCTGATTCTGATGAGTTTCTTTTCATATAAGTCATCTTCTTCATTACACGAAGAAAAATCATATTTGATTACTTGCCCCATTTTAACTTTCCTGATTTTTTATCCTAGTATATTATTTTACGACTTAAACGATATAACTTTAATAATTAAGTAAATAAATTATAAATACCTATGATTATTGATTTTCAAATTTATAAAGATGGACAACAAATAACATTTGAAAAACAAAATAATTATTTTTCAAATAAGGTGTACCAAACACTATTTATTTTTCATGGTCTTTACGGAAGAGGTAAAAATTGGCAAACTTTTTCTAAAAAATTAAGTAAGGAAGAAAATCATATAGTTGTTACTGTAGATCTTAGAAATCACGGTGGAAACAATTTTGAAGAAAATATATCATATGCGTTAATGATGAATGATATTATAAACTTATTCAATTATATTGGTATTGAAAACACTAATTTATTGGGTCATTCAATGGGTGGCAAATTAGCTATGGTAATAAGCTTATTGGCGCCAAAATATGTTAATAAGGTTATAATAGCTGATATAGCTCCTATTGATTATGATAATGATGATAACCTAATAATAAATTCTCTTTTAGATATGAATTTAGATTTAATAAAAAGTAGGAGAGAAGCTGATGTACTTTTGTCTAAACATATAGACCAAAAGTTTTTAAGATCGTTTTTATTACAAAATCTTGAATTAGTAGATGGAAGATATAAATGGTCACTTAATCTGAAAGT
>CACOAO010000038.1 GCA_902625215.1 uncultured SAR116 cluster alpha proteobacterium | reverse complement strand
TTTATTTAGAATAAATTCTGATGACGGTAAAATAATATGGAAAAAACAAATATTTAATAATTTGGAAGATACAATAATTGGAACACCAGCTATATCAGGAACAAAAAATAAAAAAAATATTTTAACATTATTTGCTCACAATGGTGCTGGAGATCTTTTAGCAATTGATGGTAATGATGGTAATATTATATGGAAAAAGAAAAATGATCTTCCTTTCAGGGGAGGTATTACATCTTTTAAAAATTACCTATTTGTAAGTGATTATGAAGGTAATTTCCTATCAATTAACAATAAAAATGGTAATGTATTGTGGAATGTCTTTTTAGGAAGTGAGTATAACTCTATTTATACCACAGCTAGGCCATTAGTTGCAAAAAATAAGGTAGTTGTTCCTGCTACAGGTGGAACTTTTTTTGTTATTTCCATTAATTCAGGAGAGGTCTTATGGAGCGAAAATATATCTTCAAATCAACAATTACCAATGCTTTTTCATACAGGAGATATAGTAGCTAATCCTCTATATTATCAAGGAAAAATATACGTAGTATCACAATCAGGCTTTACAGCAGCTTTTGATCTAGAAACTTCTAAAAAGTTATGGAATATACCTGTTGGTGGCTTTGCAACTCCCACAATTTCTGGAAAAACAATTTTTGTCATTGGAAATATGGGTTTTTTAGCTGCCATTGATACAGATACTGGGAAGTTAAGATGGCAAAAACAGTATCCATCTTATCTCAACGAAAATTCTTTTTTTTCAGACAAAGAAATTAGTGTGTATAAGGGGCCAACTTTGTTAAATTCAAAAGTTTTGATTGCTAACCAAAAAGGTATAATTAGTGTCGTTGATGCTAATATTGGAATAGAAGTTGATAGCTTAGACATTGAAGAATTAGCTATTCCTCCTATTCCTGTCGATGGAAATCTTTTTTTTCTTACTGCAAATGGAAAGTTATTAGCTTATAAATAAATTTTTCAAAACTTTAAGGTTAAAAAATGTTAAAGGTTGTGTTAGTAGGAAGACCAAATGTTGGTAAATCTACTTTATTTAATCGATTAGTTAGTTCACAAAAAGCAATTGTAAACGATCAACCAGGAGTTACTAGGGATAGAAAATACGGATATGGAAAATTAGTAGATCTAAATTTTATACTAATTGATACAGCTGGAATAGATAAATCCTTAAAGGGTATTACAGAGTTAAAGATCAAAGAACAGAGCCAACTTGCTATAAATGATGCTAATGTTATTTTTTTTGTCATTGATGGCAGGGAAGGTGTATTACCAGTTGAAAAATCGTTTGCAAAAGATTTGAAAAAGCAAAATAAACCTATAGTTGTGCTGATAAACAAAAGTGAAGGATCTAGTGGTTTAATTGGTCTAAGCGAAGCTGCCTTATTAGGTTTTGATAATGTTATTCCAATTTCTGCAGAACATGGAGAAGGTTTACCGGACTTGTATGACTTTTTAAAAGATATAATAGATAATAAAAATGTATATATGAAACAAAATGAATCTTGTTTAAATTCAAAAAACTCTTCAATCAGAATTAGTATAATAGGCAGACCAAACACAGGTAAATCAACATTAGTTAATAACATAATTGGAGAAAATCGCCTAGTAACCGGGCCTGATGCAGGAATAACAAGAGATTCTATAGAAATTGAATGGAGTCATAAAAACCAAAGTTTTCTTTTAATTGATACTGCTGGCTTGAGAAGAAAATCAAAAATAATTAAAATTTTAGAAAAAGATATGGTTAATGATACACTTAAGTCTATTAAGTTTAGTGACATTTGTGTCCTACTAGTAGATTCTTCTAAAAAAATTGATAAACAAGATTTAACTATTGCCCGTATGATTATAGGAGAAGGCAGAGGTGTTGTCATAGGAGCAAACAAATGGGATAAAGTAACAGATCAAAATATTGTCAAAAATGAAATTATAAACCAGTTAGCGATCTCTCTATCACAGATAAAAAATATACCTATAGCATTTTTGTCGGGTCTTCATAATAAAGGTATTGAAAAATTATTTGATAAAATTATTTATTTAAAGGAAAAGCTAAGTCTCAGAATTACTACTGGAAAATTAAATAGATGGTTATCAACTATTATAGAAAATAATCCACCACCACTATACAAAGGGAAACAAAATAATATTAGATATATAACACAAGTTAATGTTAAACCTCCAACATTTGCTTTATTTATGTCTAGTCCTGATGATCTGCCAAATAGTTATAAACGTTTTTTATTGGCATCTATTGTCAAAACCTTTAATTTACAAGGAGTACCTATTAGAATAATGTTAAGGAAAGGGAACAACCCTTACATAAAAAAGTCAAAAATTTAAATTGAATTTGAACAAATTATCAATTCTCAAACTTTTAGTTCCTCATTACTTTTTATATTTTCAGTGTCAACTTCATTTGTGACCTGATTTTGGACTTCTAGAGCCTCATCTGCAATTCTTAGTTCTTGTTCTTTAGCAATTTTATCTTTTTCTAACTTTATTCTTTTATTAATAATTTTAATTATCTCACCGTCGTCTCTTTCAATAGTCTTAAAAAAAGAACCAAGAATTGCTTTTCTTTTCATAACACCAATTATCTTCATTTCTTTAGTAATTCTCTCTAATGCGTTATCAATCTTTTTTAAAGCAACACCTGATATGCGCTGGTCTATATATTCTTTTTCCATAGCAGCTCTAATTCTTAGGCCAGTATTTGTTTTAATCTTCATAAGCCTAGTAGCAGCTGAGTTCGTTCTTCTAATTACCTCATCTCCTAATTCTTCAAGTTGCATTCTAGAAGGTTTTGGTACTCTAATGTGGATGAATTGTGAGCCAGGTTCGTTCTTGGCTGGAAAGCCATTTTTCTTTATAAACTCTAATACTGCTTCTATTTGTTCTTTATTATAAATCATCAGCTCAATTTTCATTGGATCGTCAGGTGATTCGACGTTACCCAATTCTGCAAGTCTTCTTGGACGCCCTTTGAGAGTTAGCTTTAGTCCTCTGAAAACTGCAATATTAGCATCTTCTGGCCTTATTTCTGTTAAAGAAACAGCAAATTCTTCTAGTGCATTATCCATGTTTGCTATTGCTTCTGGAGAATAACCTTCATCAAGATTAGCTGAAATATAATTTCCTTCATCCATACTTAATTTCCTTTAAGAATTATATAAAAGTCAAAGTTAATACTTTATTTCAATTTCAATTCTTCTGTTTTTCTCTCTTCCTACTTTTGTATCATTTTGCTCTATCGGTTTAGTTTCCCCAAAACTAATTGCTCTAAGCTTATCTGAGGGAATTGTACCAGATTTTGATAATTCTTGAACAACACTTGATGCTCTAGCAGCTGCTAGATCCCAATTATCTCGATATTGACCACCGAAAATCAATGGCACGTCATCAGTATGACCAGATACATTAATTTGACCAGCACCTTTACCACTTACCGTAGCAATTTTTTGCATTATTGCTCTAGCTTGCTTTGTTAGTTTAGCAGATCCAGAACTAAATGCACCAGCAGAACCTACAGTTACTACAACTCTATCTTTTTCTCGTTGAACCTCTGCTAAGCCTTTTCCAATTTCTTGCTTAAGGGCTACTCTTAGTTGATCTTCACTAAACTCTGCTTTTTTAGTTTTTTCTTGAATTTCTTTTTTATTGTCAGAGCTCTTTTTTTCAAGATTATTCACCTGATCTTTCAAAACTTTATTTTCGATTGTTGCTGATGCCATTTTTTGAATATCTTGATTAATTCCACCAATAAGCACATCTGTCTCAGTAACTCCTGTATTTTCACGAGCCTTTTCTACTGCATCAACTGTATCCTTAATTAGTTTTGAAATTTCTTTTGAAGTTTTATCTTCTGTATTGACACTAACTAAAACTTTGTCATTTACAGTTTCTACTTTTACATCTTCAGAAGATACGTTGGTTTTTATTTCTGCACTCAAATCTTTCGCGTCTAAAACCTCTTTAGAATTACTTTTTGCACTATCTCCTTCATCAATTTCAGATTTTAAGTCTAGATTTTTTTGTTCTGCATCTGTAGTTTGTTGGGTAAGATTTTTAGTCACTGATGGTGCAGGAGATGGGCTGAAGTCTAGGGAGAGGACTGTTGTACCTTTAGGTTGTTCTACTACTGGAACTATTCTTTGAATTCCAAAAGCATTCTTTAAGCTACCACTAATTTGTTTAAATTTTGGAACATTAAACTCTGCAAAAGATAATATTAATACAAAGAAAGCCATTAATAAGGTAGCCATATCAGCAAATGTGGCCATCCATGCAGGAGCACCTGCAGGTGGACATTTAGGACATTCTTCTTCTTCTTCTTCTTCTCTTCCTTCTACTTGTGCTTCAGCCATAATAAACTCCTAATTATTAAAACTAACTAAGCAGCTTCTTCTATTTGAGCTTGAATTTTTGGAGGCATAAGAGCTACTAACTGGTCAGTTATATTCCTTGGGCTTTCGCCTCTAGAAATATATTTTAGTCCCATTACTACCATTTCTCTATAAAGTAATTCGTGAGCTGAATAACCTTCAAGTTTAGTAACAATAGGCATAAAAATACAGTTAGCTATCATAGCCCCGTATAAAGTTGTTAACAAAGCAACTGCCATTGCAGGGCCAATTGCTTTTGGATCAGCCATATTGCCTAACATGGCAACTAATCCGATTAATGTTCCAATCATTCCCATTGCAGGTGCTAAATCCACCCAAGCCTGAAAGACACCTGTCATATCTTCATGTCTAGCTTTCATAGCTTTAACTTCTTTATTTAATTGTTCTGTTAACTTAGTTTCATCGGCACCATCAACAAGCATTTGAAGTCCCTTTTCAAAAAATTTATCAGGTACCTCTTGACCTTCAAGTGCCATCATTCCGTCTTTTCTAGCTATGCCAGCAAGTTCGGTAATCCTTGTAATTAACTCATCATGTTTTTTTGCTCCTGGCATAAAAACTTTAACAAGTGTTCCAAATGAGGCTAGAAACATTGGCAATGTTGATCTGTACATCACTGCGAAGAAAGTACCTCCAATAACAATCAACATAGAAGGTGTATCAATAAATGCTCCAAGTCCGCCAGAAGATATCATTGCTCCAGCAATCATTCCAAGAGTACCTATAAGTCCAATTAAAGATGCTATATCCATTTTCTTGCCTTTTTTTATTTTAAAATAATGATATTAGGCATAAATTCTGCAAGAATGAGACCAAAGTGAAATTAATCTTAAAAAAAACTTATCGGAGTTTGTTATGTTAAAATTGAAGTCATCATTCTCTAAAATTTACACTACTATTATAATATTATTATTTTTTCTTAATTTCAATAATGTTTGGGCTAATAATTTTATATCTAGGGGGTATTATGTTATAGATTTAAGTAAAAAACTGGAGTGGATGACTTGTACAGTTGGAATGAGATGGGATCAAAATAAGTGCGCAGGCAAACCAATAAAAGTAAAATTAGATCAATTAGACTCTATAATTAGTCAAGCTAACAATCAACTTGGAGGTATTTGGCGTTTACCTAATAGAAAGGAATTAGAAAGCCTTATATGTAAAGATTGCGAGAAAGTTAAAATTAATTCACGCATATTTCCTAATACTCCACCAGAGTCTTTTTGGACTAGTGAAAAAAACCCTTGGCAATCACAATTTATGTGGACTGTTAATTTTTTTACAGGGCACACTTTTGGAAGATTTCCAGGTTTTATACCTAATTATATAAGATTAGTTAGGGATAGATGAATATTAATGATTTTTTCTTTCAAAAAAATAATTTGTTAATTTTATTAAAAACATTATCACCCCTAAAATAATAATTAAAGTAGCA
>CACOAO010000037.1 GCA_902625215.1 uncultured SAR116 cluster alpha proteobacterium | reverse complement strand
TAATAAATGTTCTAAAAGGAATTAATCTAAAAATCTTCAAAAATGAAAGTGTTGGAATAATTGGTGAAAGTGGAGCAGGAAAATCTACCTTAATTATGTGTATTGCTGGTTTGGAAATGATATCTAAAGGAAAAATTTTTTTTAAAAATTCACCTATACATAATTTGAAAGAAGATGATTTGGCTTTATATAGATCTAAAAATATTGGTGTAATTTTTCAATCATTCAACCTCTTACCTTCAATGACAGCTCTTGAAAATGTTAATTTACCAATTGAGATATCTGGTAATTTTAAAAATAATAAAATGGCAATGGAGTTATTAACTGCAGTAGGTTTAAAAAATAGAATCTTTCATTATCCTCATCAGCTATCTGGTGGAGAACAACAAAGAGTTGCTATAGCAAGATCGTTAATTTCAAATCCTGAAATTTTAATCGCTGATGAGCCAACTGGGAATTTAGATAAAAAAAATAGTGAAGATGTTATTAAGTTACTTTTCAAATTAAAAAAAGATTTTGGATCTACATTAATTTTAGTCACTCATGACACGTCTGTGGTGAAATTGTGCGATAGAATTATAAAAATAGATAATGGCTTTATAGTGAAATAAATAACTAGGATGTTTGTAGAAACTTTTAAAAACTTAACTTTATCTTTTAGAGAATTACGTGGATCATTCAATGAATTTAAAATTGTTGTTGCTTCGATATTTTTAGGCGTATTTATTATTACAGCTGTAGGCAGTATTTCTGAAAATCTTAAATCTGAAATCAAGAATAAAAGAGTAGAGATGTTAGGAGGTAATTTTGAATTATCAACTACTTATCAAGAATTTCCAAATAATATTAAAAGTTGGTTAGAAAAAAATGGAAAGACCACACATTTAATTGAGTTAAGAACTATGCTTTCTTATAACTCTCAATCTATACTAAAGCGTCGTATTGTAGAATTAAAAGCCATAGACAATAACTACCCCTTGGTTGGCAAATTTCAAATATCTCCTTATCAGGAAGTTAAGTTGTCTTTAGGAAATAAAAAGAATGAAAAAAATGTCTTAATTGATAAATCTTTAAAAGACCAACTTGGCATCGACGTTGGTGATTTCGTCTATTTAGGCAAATCAAAATTTAAGATTAATGGAATAATAGAAAATGAACCAGATCGAATGTTTTCTTTTGCTACGTTTGGACCAAGAGTTTTACTTTCTACAGATTCCTTAAATGAGACAGGTCTAATAAGAGCTGGATCACTAATTAAATACAAAACAAAATTTATTCCAAATAATGAAAATAAGATTAACTTAGCATTTTTAAATAATTTAGTAAAAGGGACGAATGTTTCTGTAAGGAGTATCGAACAAACTACAAATAATTTTAATAATTTTGTTGATAGAACATCAATATTCATTTCCTTAGTGGGCTTGATTACTCTTTTGATTTCTGGTGTGGGAATTTCCAATGGAGTTAAAGGTTATATAATTAAGAAAACCAAAAACATAGCTATAATGAAATCATTAGGAGCAAACAATTCAAAAGTATTAAATATATATCTTAATCAAATTCTAATGATTTTTTTAGTAAGTATTATTCCTGCCATAGTGCTGGGAGTATCAATTCCATATCTTTTTTCACCAATTATAAGCCAGGAACTTATTAATAGATTTGAACCGTCAGTTTTTTTGCACCCAATTTTAATTAGTTTCTTATACGGATTAATTACATGTATTTTATTTACTATCTTACCTCTTATAAAAACTTATAAAATCAAGCCAATAGAGTTAATACGAAATTCGTCTGAAAACTCATTGAATGAAACAACTTACAAAATAAAAACTATAATATTTATTTTAATATCTATTTTGTGTGTTTTAACAATGAATTTAATAAATGATAAAAAATTATCATTTTATATTTTGATATCAATGACTGTATCTTTTGTTCTTATTTATGGACTAACAAATTTAAAATTTTATATTTTGTCAAAAATTAAATTCAAATTAGGAACAACATTTGAATATATTAGAAAAGCAATTACTAAAAGTAATTCATTTGCAAGATCAATAGTGATTTCTTTTAGCATAGGATTATCACTTTTAATTACCTTAAATATAATTGAATCAAGTCTTGATAAAAGAATTACTGCTGCAATAAATCAACAAGCCCCTAGTCACTTTTTAATTGATATACAGCCTCAGCAAATCGAAAAAATTAGAACCACAGCATTGTCAATTTTAGGTGATAATACTTTTAATTCACAACCTATGTTAAGAGGACGCATTACTGATATTAAAAACCAATCAGTTCAAAATCTAAAAGTAGATAAAGAAGTTGAATGGGTCTTAAGAAGAGATAGAGCATTTTCTTGGAGTGATGAAATGCCTAATAATACTAAATTAATTTCTGGTGAATGGTGGCCTGAAAACTACAATGGACCTCTTTTAGTCTCAATTGGTGATAAAATTGCAAAAGGTTTGAAATTAAAGATCGGAGATAAAATTAAATTTAATATTCTTGGGAGAAACTTTGAGGCTCAAATTTTCAATACAAGGAAAATTATTTGGGAGAATATGGGTATAAATTTTATATTTATATTAAGTAACAGTAATATTGAAAACGCTCCTCATTCATGGATTGCAACTACAAAAAATATTGGACAAAATTTAAATAATAGTTTCGTTGAAAAAATAGTTTCTGAATTTTCAAATATTTCCTCTATTTCTATTGAAGAAAGTTATAAATCTATAAAATCTATTTTAAATTTATTAATAATTATTATCAATTCTATAGCATTAGTAACTCTTCTCTCTGGAATAATAGTCTTAGCAGGTATAATTGATGTAGGTAAAAAAGATAAATTATATGAAGTTGCCATTTTAAAAATACTTGGTGCCACCCCAAAAAGAGTAGCGTATCTTTGGTTTAAAGAATACTTCATAATAGGATTAATTTCGTCAGTTGTTTCTCTAATCATTGGTTTTTTAGTAAGTTATGTATTGCTAAATTATATATTCAATATTGAAATATATTTTGATTTTAAAATGATTTTTGTTTTGTCTTTATTAGTCCCATTTTTAGTTACCACATTTAGTTTATTAAGAATGATTGGTTTGATTATGACAAAGCCTTTGGTTGTTTTAAGGTCTTATTTCTAAAACTCTTTTATATTCTTTTGTTAATTAGATTCTTGTAATTTTGATTTTATTAATTAGCATTGTTACATAAATCTTTTATGGCAAGGAGGTGTCATGGCAGAATTTAAAATTAAACCACTTTCAAACGTAATGGGAGCTGAAATAACTGGCTTAGATTTGAACAATAAATTAAGTAATGAGGATAAGCAAAAATTAATTAATTCAATAACTGATCATTTAGTTATATGCATCAAAAATCAGAATCTTAGTGCTAAAAAATTGGTCGAGATTGCAAAGATATTTGGAACTCCAAAAAAATATTTTGTTAAAGACGAAACTATTGAAAATATTCCTGAGGTAATAGTTGTCACAAATAGAACTAAAGCTAACAAACCTGCAGTTTATGCAAGTCATTGGCATACTGACGATTCATATAGAGATAAACCTGCAACTTTAACCTTTATATATCCAGAAATTCTTCCGGAAAACGGTGGTGGAACAGATTTTATAAATTGTTATTCTGTTTATGATGATCTTCCTTCAAAAATAAAAAATAAAATATCAACCTCTCGAGCTATCCATAAATGGCAAAGTAGGCGAAATGTTTCAAAAGTTGCAAAACTCTCAAAAGAACAAGAACTAGAAACTCCTCCTGTTGATCATCCCTTAATTAGAACACATCCTACGTCAAACAAAAAATCAGTTTATATTAATCCCAATAGGATAGATTATATTGACGGATTAAATGAAATAGAAAGTGACGTTTTGCTAGATGAACTATATGACTTTTCATTCCAAGAAAAATTTCAATATAGCCATAATTATGAAAAAGGTGATTTAGTGATTTGGGATAACCGTTGCACAATGCATAAAGCGAATTCAGATTACGATACAAGCCAGTTGAGAGTAATGCATAGAGTTATGCTTGAGGGTGAAAGTGTTTTTTAAGTGATGTTGTTATATTGAAAAAATAAAATCAAATATGTGGAGATAATTTTGTTATCAGAATTACAATTAAAGCATTATGAAGATGACGGTTACGTTATACCTGACTTTAATATGCCTGAAGATTTATTAAAAAAAATTGAAAAAAGACATGATGAATTATTAAAAAAATACCCACAATTTAAAAATTATTGTCCTGCAATCTTACATTACGATGAAAAATTTTTAGAATTTTGTAAAAATGAAATCATTTTGAATTATGTTGAACAAATTTTAGGACCTAATTTTGCTCTCTGGAATTCAAGTTTTTTTGCAAAACCTCCAATAGACGGTCATGCAACTCCTTGGCATCAAGATGGACAATATTGGCCAATTAGACCATTAGCAACATGTACTGTGTGGTTGGCAATTGATGATGCCAATGTTGAAAATGGGTGTTTGCGTTTTATAAAAGGCTCACATAAAGATAAAAAATTAAAAAATCATAATATTAATAATAATGAAAACTTAACTTTAAATCAGGAACTTGATGAAAACGCATTTAATGAAAAAGATGCAGTGAATTTGATTCTTAAAAGGGGGCAAATTTCATTACATGACGTTTACTTAGTACATGGATCAGAAGCTAATAAATCTTCAAGACCAAGGAGAGCAATTACAATGCGCTTTATGCCTACATCGAGTGTTTTTGATCATCAAATGGTAAAAGATAAAAACCTTTTTTCAAAGTTAAATGTCAGCAAATACTCTGATCGTAAAATATATCATATGAGAGGTACAGATATATCAGGTAGAAATAAATTGACATATAATTAATTATTTTATTTTTAATAAAGTACAAAAATCTCTCTTTTTTTTCCATTTCGTTAGTAGTTAATTATTTAAGGAAAACGAAATGAAAAAAATTTTACTTTTATTTACAATAATTTTTACAGTTTTATCTTCAGTAGCATTTTCTGCAAATCAATTTTCTGAAAATTGGGGTGTAGTTGTAAAAGTTACTCCTATTACTGAAACCAATACATTTAAAAAGCCAAGATATAAAACCATCTGTAGCGAAAATAATTATTCTAGTCAAAGGACTGCAAATATGATTATTGGAGGTTTAGTAGGAAGTGTGATTGGAAATGAAATTAGTAATAAACATGGTGCAGGTACAATTGGAGCCTTATTTGGAACGCTGATTGGAGCTGAGCAATCTAATTATCCTACAACATCTCATTGTCACCAAGAAACTTATTATATAACCGAAACAGAAAGGTTTATATCTCACTATAAAATTAAAGTGAGGACAAAGAATGGTTATAAAATTATACGCTCGCAAGAACGTTACAATGTTCACGACATAATCACACTTTATTAATGGAGAATATTATGAAATTTAATCGAATTTTAATTTTTGTTTGCATTAGTATAAGTTTAGCTTCATGCAATATGGTTGAAACGTTAAGTCAAAACAAACCATCTAAAAACTATGCGATTGAGAACAAAATTGTATCTATTAACCAGGCTAATCTTACAAGATCATATCAAGAATGTATCAAAGATGGAAAAAAAATAGATGCATTAGCTTCCCAAAATATAAAAAACAGCATCAGTTTATTCCATAAGAGTGCTCGTGTATTGGTGAAATGTAATGATACTTTGAAAAATCAAAACCATTTTATTAGTAAAGAAGATCAAATGAAAAACCTCGCATTAGGCATTCAAAATTTTGTAAAATCAGGTGATTTAAAGCGAGCTAATATTTATTTAGAAGTGTTTAAAAACAAATTCAATAAAGATTTAATGTATCCAGATGGATCAAGTTTTACCTCAAATATTGAACTTATTCTTAACTATAAAAATGAGGTAGACGAATTAAATTTAGCAATGATTAATGCAAATCCCAAGTTAAAAAATGAATTAAAAAGAGCTTGGTATTGGTCAAAAAAATAGGGAGGATGTTATGTACTTAAAGATAATAAAATATTTCTTAATCTCAATAATAACTATTGTTTTTCAAACTTCAAATATTGTATTTGCGATTACAGAAGAAGGTGAATGGAAACCGCAAATAGTAGAAAAAATGTATATTTTGCCTGCTAAACAATTAAAAAAAGTTTTAAGTAACGATTTTAAGTCTTCATCATTAGCTGCAATACTAAATGACAAAGATATTAAAATTAAAAACAGACATGACAAGATAAACAACTTAAATGAAGCTGTTTCAAAATTCAACGGAGAAGAAAAAATAGAGTTG
>CACOAO010000036.1 GCA_902625215.1 uncultured SAR116 cluster alpha proteobacterium | reverse complement strand
GTTATATGACTAATAATTATAAAATATTTAATTCAAGAAGACCATTAATAGCTATTTTAAGAGGTATTACTCCTCTTGAAGCTGAAAGTGTTTCAGATGTTCTAATTGAAGCTGGCATCAGTATAATAGAGGTACCTCTAAATTCTCCTCAACCTTTTGAAACAATAGAAAGAATGGTAAAATTCCACGGTGAAAATGGAATTTTTGGAGCTGGAACAGTTTTAAGTGAGTATGACGTATACAGGGTCCAAGAAGTAGGTGGAAAAATAATAGTTTCACCAAATTTGAACACCCTTGTCATTAAAAAAACAAAAGAATTAAATATGCATTCTATACCTGGTGTTTTTACTGCAACTGAGTGTTTTGATGCTTTGGATAGTGGAGCTGATGCACTTAAATTTTTCCCAGCTTCTTTATTAAAAGAAAAGAATTTTCAAGCTCTTCATGCAGTTTTACCGGAAAATACTATTTCCATTGCTGTCGGTGGTATAACTGAAAACTCATTTCAAAGCTGGTTGAAAGTAAATATTAATGGTTTTGGCTTAGGGTCTAATCTTTACAAACCTGGAATGATGGTTGAAGAAGTAAAGTTACAGGCTCAGAAAATAGTGAAGGCTTATGACAATGCAAAAAACAAATTTTAGTTCAACTTTTTATAATTTTTTGCCTCTTCAAAACCACTAGTTGATGATCCTTTAGTATATGAATGTGCACCCATACCAGCTAACTTTCCATCCTTCACTATCAGGTATTGGTCTCTAATTGGGATTTTGTCAAAAAAACATTCTAATATTTCTCTCACTCCATCTGCATATCTAGCCTGTGCTGATAAAGAAGTGCCTGACGTGTGAGGGGTCATTCCGTGGTTAGGCATTGACCTCCAAACATGATCATTGGGCGCAGGTTGAGGAAACCAAACGTCACCAGCATAACCACTTAAATGTCCGCTTTCCAATGCCTCTACGATGGCTTCTCGATTGCAAATTTTTCCTCGCGCAGTATTTATTATATAAGCTCCTTTTTTCATTTTGGAAATTAATTCTTTATCAAATAGATTTTCTGTTTCTGGATGTAAAGGACAATTAATAGTTACCACGTCACACACTCCAACAAGACTTTCAACTGTTTCATGAAATTTTAAATTTAACTCTTTCTCTACATCAGAAGGAAGTCTATGCCTATCAAAATAATGAAGATGCACATCAAATGCTTTCAATTTTCTAAGTGCGTCTAATCCAATTCTTCCTGCTGCAACTGTACCTATATTCATTCCTTCTAAGTCGTAACTTCTTTTAACAGCATCTGCAATATTCCACCCTCCTTGATTAACAATATTATGCTGATTATGATAATCTCTAACCATTGATAAAATCATCATTACGATATGTTCTGCAACAGAACGTGAATTACAGAAAGTAACCTCAACAACATCAACATTATTCTCTATTGCAGCTTGTAAATCCACATGGTCAGATCCAATGCCAGCTGTTATAGCCATTTTTAAATTTTTTGCTTTTTCAATTCTTTCTTTTGTTAAATAGTATGGAAAAAAAGGCTGAGAAATTACAATATCAGCGTCAATAATATGTTTGTCTGCCTCACATCCATCTCCATCTTTACTATTAGTAACAATAAATTCATGACCATTATCTTCTAAAAATTTTCTTAATCCTAGTTCGCCTGATATACAACCTAATAATTGACCAGGTATAAAATCCCTTCCTTTGGGAGATGGCAATCCCATTCCATCTGGATATTTATCTAATTTTGGTAGTTCTTTTAAAGGATAACTTTTGGGCATTCCATCTTTTGGATCGTCATATAATATGCATAAAATTTTCATATATTACTCGCAAATTAATAAATAAAAATAATCTAATCAGTTTACATCTCGCTAATCAAGAAAATTATTAAAGTCTAGTTAGGATAATTATTTTTGATTACATATCTGTTAAGAATAATTCCAAGAAAAATCAAAATAATTGACCCACTTATAACAGGCGAGAGTAAATACTCAAAACTAGCACCACCCGAAATCATAATAATTGGATTTCCACCAGCTGGAGGATGGGTAATGTTTAAGAATATCATGACAGAAATCCCCAAACCAACAGCCAAGGGCATTATTATATAAACAGGAAAAGAAATGAATTTTAAAAATAGAATACCAATTAATGATGTTATCAAATGTCCAAAAAATATATTTTTAGGCTTTGAAAATGGACTTTCGGGATAACCATAAAGTAAAACCATTGTTGCCCCAAATGAAGCTAATAGAAAAATACCAAAATTTAGTTTATATGTAAGTAAAGACAATATACCAATAGTAAAGGCTGAGAAAATAAAAGATATAAATAATTGTTTTAGATTAAAATTAAACATTTTTTATCAAAATTTGATACTTTTTTAAATATCATAACACGCTCATTATGTTTAATAATTATTTTTTTTGATTTTTTTATAATATACAGTAAAGGAATCTTTGTATTTGATAATTCAACAAATTTATCTAAAAATATATTGAATATTATTAGTAATAAAATAAATTTTTATAGTGAGTAAAGTGACAGAAATTGAGAGAATTTTTTATGGAAAAGTATCAATTCCTCAATTTGATCATACTACTGCGAACAAAGCAAAAGATTTACAAAAACAACTTACAAAGCCTGTTGGTAGTCTTGGGAAATTAGAAAAATTTGCCATATGGATGGCAGGATGGCAAAAAAAAGTTAAACCCACAATCAAAAACCCATATTGTTTGATATTTGCAGGTAATCATGGGATATCTAATAAAGGTATTTCTGCATATCCTTCAGAAGTAACTTTTCAAATGGTGGAAAACTTTAAAAATGGTGGAGCTGCGATAAATCAACTTTGCAAATTAGCAAATATTAAATTATCAGTAATTCCAATGGATTTGGATAAACCTACAAGAGATTTTTCTGAAGAAAAAGCTATGAAAAATGATGAGGTGCTTTCTTTTATGAAAGAGGGTTTTGAAGCAGTGCCTTCTGATTGTGATTTACTCATTTTAGGTGAAATGGGAATTGCAAATACTTCATCTGCATCTGCTATTTCCTGCGCCCTTTTTAATGAACCTGTTGAAGAAATGACAGGTATTGGAACTGGAATTAATAAACACCAATTGTCCAAAAAAATAAAGATAATTAAAAGTGCGCTTGAACTACATGGAACACATTTTAATGATCCAGCCAGCATTTTGTCGTGTTATGGTGGTAAGGAAATTGCAGCAATTGCTGGATCTGTAATTTCTGCAAGACTAATGTCTATACCCGTACTTTTAGATGGGTTTATATCTACAGCCGCTGCATCATCTTTGACGCTTTTTAAAAAAAGAATATTAGATCATTGTTTAATTTCACATTTATCAGCAGAACCTGGTCATGCTAGAATATTAAAAAATCTTAAAAAGGAACCAATTTTAGATCTAAATTTAAGACTTGGAGAAGGAAGTGGTGCTGCAACAGCTTTACTTATATTAAGAGCTGCCTTAGTAACTCATAATGGTATGTCTACCTTTGATGAGGCAAAAGTTTCAAAAAAAATAAATTCATGAGAACTATATTAAAAAGTAGAATTATTTTAGATCTTTTTGCCAGTTTAATGTTTTTTACAAGAATACCGGTCAATTGGAAGTTCTTTTCAAACAAACCACCAAATCTTACTAATGCGGCATGGAGTTTTCCTTTAATAGGTTATCTTATAGGGATTGTATCAGGCTTGATTGGTGATCTATGTCTTTTTATGAACTTATCAATATTATTATCTTGTACGATAGCAATTGCATTTAGTTTAATTATAACTGGAGCTTTTCATGAGGATGGGTTGGCTGACATGGCAGACGGTTTTGGGGCAGGCGGTTCACCAGAAAAAATTAATAAAATAATACATGACAGCCGCCTTGGCACTTATGGAACAGCAGCATTAACCCTGGGATTATTAATACGACTTGGGCTAGCAATAAATATGGTAGAATTAGGATATTCATTAATATTAATTTTATCTTCTGGTTTCGCTTCAGGAAAAATATCGATAATTTACGCAAGAAATTTTTTTACAGTGTCAACTTTTTCAAAAACAGGAAGTATTATTGAGGCTGTTTCTACTAATATGTTAGTAATAGCCTCTTTAATATGGCTAATACCAATGATTTATTTTTTTCCTTTTTGGACTATTTTATTAGGAGTTTTTTTGATTTCAGGGGTAATTTTTTTAATAGGTAAAATGTCTCAAAAAAAAATTGGTGGTATTACAGGAGATGTACTAGGAGCAATCGCCTTTACATCTGAATTAGTTTTTTTGCTTGGTATGATAATTTATTTAAGGCAGTTATATTAATGAAGACTTGTAGATTATATCTTATACGTCACGCTCCTGTAAAAAAAAAAGAAGGCTATGTTCCAGAAAATAATCCCAAAGCTATCATTAATTCAGATCATTTAAAAAAACTTGCCTCATATATTCCGGATAATAGTATTTGTTATGTTAGTCCTTTAAACAGAGCCATTCAAACTGCTAATGAATTGTCAAAATATAAAAATTTTAGAGAAATAATAATTGAAAAAAAATTAAGAGAGCAGAACTTTGGTGAATGGCAAGGAAAAAAAATATCGTTAGTTTGGGAAGAAATAAGAAAATTTAAAGCTCAACATAACTTTTCATTTCTTTGCCCTGAAAATTGTCCTCCAAAGGGTGAAAGTTTTCTGGATCAATGTAAACGTGTTTCTCAATTTGTAGATAATCTCAATTTTAATGATCATAAGTCATTAATTTTTATTTCTCATTCTGGTACAATTAGAGCATTTTTATCTCATTTTTTGAATTTGGACCCTAATAATGCAATAGGAATAGAGATTTCTCATTTAAGCATTACCTCTATAGAAGTTCTTAAAAAAGAAAATAATAAAAATAAAGGTGGTAAATATCGATTATTAAGTGTTAACAACCAATTAATTTAAAGGATATCTAATAACGTTTGAGTATGTTAAAAAATTAAAATGAAAAATTGGCAAAATAGACTTTATCAAACATTAAAAAATGACGGAATAAAATTATTTAGCTATGTACCTGATGCTGGACACAAAATATTAATTGATAATGCAAAAAGAGATAACTCAGTGACAGCTATACCTTTAACATCAGAAGGTGAGGGTATAGGCATCGCAGCTGGTTCTTACTTAGGAGGATCTAAAGCTGTATTATTAATGCAGAGT
The DNA here is from genome assembly GCA_902625215.1 of uncultured SAR116 cluster alpha proteobacterium. GTDB lineage: Bacteria > Pseudomonadota > Alphaproteobacteria > Puniceispirillales > Marisalimonadaceae > Marisalimonas. The sequence goes on along the minus strand of CACOAO010000036.1, from coordinate 1,789 downwards.
AGTGGTGTTGGTAATTGTATTAACCAATTATCATTAATTAAACACGGTCAATTCCCTTTTTTTACTATTATAACGATGAGAGGTGAATTCGGTGAAGAAAATCCTTGGCAATTTGCCATGGGTGAAGCCGTAATTCCAACTTTAAATGCAATGGGTGTAAGTTGTATTAAAATTGAAAAAGAAGAAGATGTTGAAAGTACAACAAAAGCAGCTTTGACTATGGTATTCAAGTCAGAAAGATCGGTGGCAGTTTTGCTTTCTCAAAAATTAATTGGAGCCAAGCTATTTTAGTTTAATTACAAAGATGAATTTATTAGATAGAAAAAAAGCAATACCAATTTTGATTGGTGATAATAAGAGATTTCTTATTATTTCAGGATTAGCGGGGCCAGCTAAAGATATTGGTTTTTTGACTAAAGAAAGCCCTAACACATTTTTATTTGGTGGTGCCATGGGCGGTGCTCTTCCAACTTCCCTTGGTCTAGCATTAGCAAAACCAAAAAAAACAGTACTATGTGTTTCTGGAGATGGAGATATTTTGATGTCAATGGGATGTTTGGCGACTATAGCTATTACTAAACCTAAAAATCTTATTATTATTTGTGTAGATAATGCTTCGTATTTGGAAACAGGAGGACAAATTTCTCATACAGGCTTGGGGGTTAATTTAGATTTGATTGCAAAGGGTTGTGGTTTTCGTATTACTAAAACTATTGTAACAGAGGAACAATTATTAGAAGGAAAAAAAGTTCTTGATGATAATTGTAGTGGTCCAGTTTTTATATTATTAAAAGTGAGTAAATCAAATCCTCCCAAATATTCTAGAAATTGGAATGCTTCTGAAGAAAAATTTAAATTCAGAAAAAATTTAATTAATTAAATATTTATCTTTGATTAAATTATTAAATATGTTAACTAAATGGTTTCCTAGTAAACTATTTATTGGAATTATTTTGAAAGAATCATTTGAAGATAATATAGGTTTGTTAATTCACGACGTAGCTAGATTACTTCGTGTTTTATATGACCGTCAAATGGCTTCTATAGGTTTAACTAGATCTCAATGGTGGCTATTGACTTACCTATATTTTAAAGACGGCATAAAACAATCCGAACTTGCAATACTTATGGACATGGAAAAGGCTCCACTAAGTAGACTTTTAGACCGCATGGAATTAAAGGGATGGGTTGAAAGAAAAAGTGAAAGTAAAGATCGACGAATAAAAAATATTTATTTATCTGAAAAAATTAAACCTCTTATTGCATCTATGAGGAACAAAGCAGCAACTTATAGAAAAGATTCTTTATCAATATTAAATAATCAAGATCTAAACAAGTTAAGGGATTTACTGCAGATTTTGAAAAAAGATTTATCTTCAAAAGTATGATTAAAAGGAAAAAAATTAATGTCAAAAGAACCTGATAAAGAAAATCCTAACAATAGAGTAGCTAGATTTTTATTATTAATATTATTTCCCACTTTAGTTGTACTAACTACTATGGGTTACTTTTATTCTCTAGGTAGGTTCATTTCTACAGAAAATGCATACATAAAAGCTCCTATTATTTCAGTTCAATCTGAAATTTCTGGAAGAGTAAACATGGTATTTATTAAGGATAATCAAAGAGTAAAAAAGGGAGATAAACTTTTTAAAATTGATACTAAAAAACTTGAAATGGATTTGAGTGAACAAAAACAAAATCTAATAAATATAATTAAAGAAATTGAAAATAGAAAGTCAAAATATAATGAGGCAAAAGAAGAAGTCAAATTAGCTAAAGAAGAAAT
>CACOAO010000035.1 GCA_902625215.1 uncultured SAR116 cluster alpha proteobacterium | reverse complement strand
CTTATCGCAGACACAATATCAATTGTCAGATCAATTCCATTTTTTAATGAAGTTTCAGTTTCAATTAATCTCGGCCACGAAGATGATGTTGCTAGCTTATTAGATTTAAACAATTTTTCAAAAATTTCTTCTGTCACGTATGGCATTATTGGGTGCAACATTAATAAAACATTTTTCATAATTTTAATAGAAACACTTTTAGTTTCTTTTTGTGACTCAATATCTTTAGCATTATTCAAAATAGGCTTTATAAACTCTATATACCAATCACAATAATCTCTCCAAATAAATTGATACAAGGCATCTGCAGCATCATTAAATTTGTATTCAACTATAGATTTTTTAACTTTTAAATTAAGTTGATTATAATTTTCAATTATCCATTTGTTGATTTGTAGATTTATAAAATTGAGATTAGTGTCTAGTTCTAAAATGCATTCATTAAATTCAAGAAATTTACATCCATTCCATATTTTTGTACTAAAATTTCTATATCCTGCAATTCTTTCTTCTGATAATTTTATATCCCTTCCCTGAGCAGCCATTGCCGTAAGAGTGAACCTTAATGAGTCAGCACCATATTTGACAGATAAATCAAGAGGATCTAGAACATTACCCTTTGATTTTGACATTTTTTGACCCTTATCATCTCTTACTAGAGCGTGTATATAAACTTCTTTAAATGGAACCTCGTCATCCATAAAATGCATGCCCATCATCATCATACGAGCCACCCAAAAGAAAATTATGTCAAAGCCAGTTACTAAAACATTAGTTGGATAATATTTCTTTAGATCTTTCGTGTTATCAGGCCATCCTAAGGTTGAAAATGGCCAAAGTGCAGATGAAAACCATGTGTCCAATACATCTTCATCTTGTATTAGTTTAACTTTTTTTCCATAATGCAACTCTGCTGCTTTCTCAGCATCTAACTGGTTATGTTCTACAAAAATCTTATCATCAGGTCCAAACCAGGCAGGTATTCTATGACCCCACCATAATTGTCTAGAAACACACCATGGTTGAATATTGTTCATCCATTCAAAGTATGTTTTATCCCAATTTGCAGGAACAAACTTAGTTTTTTTATCTTTAACAGCTTTGATAGCTGGTTGAGCTAATTTATATGCATCAACATACCATTGGTCCATAAGCCATGGTTCTACAACTACGTTAGATCTATCTCCATGAGGAACCGTATGTATAATTTTCTCTTCTTTAATATATAAATTTTGAGCTTTTAAAATCTCTAAAACTTTTTTTCTAGCTTCAAACCTGTCTAACCCTTTAAAATCTTCTCCACCATTTTCATTTATCGAAGCATTAGCATCTAAGATATTAATCATATCTAAACCATGTCTTTTCCCAACTTCGAAATCATTAAAATCATGAGCTGGAGTTATTTTAACAGCACCAGAACCTTTTTCTGGATCTGAATAATTGTCAAAAATAATAGGAATACGTCGATTTATAATTGGTAATATTACATATTTACCTTTTAGATGTGTATATCTTTTATCATAAGGATTTACAGCTACAGCTGTGTCTCCTAACATAGTTTCTGGCCTAGTTGTAGCTATTGTTAAGAATTCGTCACTATTTTCAAGAGGGTATTTGAAATACCAAAATTTTCCTTCAACTTCTTTTTGTTCAACTTCTAAGTCAGAAATAGCTGTTAATAATTTTGGATCCCAATTAACTAATCGCTTATCTCTATAAATCAATCCTTTTTTATATAATTTAACAAATACAGAAATTACGGCTTTTGATAATCCCTCATCCATTGTAAATCGTTCTTTTTTCCAATCAGGTGACGCTCCTAAAGCTCTTAATTGATTTGTAATTTCACCACCTGACTTTTCTTTCCACTCCCAAACTTTTTCAACAAACTTTTCTCTACCTAAGCCATGTCTTGTTAAATTAGATTTTGCTAATTCTCTTTCAACAACCATCTGAGTAGCTATTCCAGCGTGATCTGTCCCTGGTTGCCAGAGAACATCTCGTCCTTGCATTCTATGAAATCTTATTAAGATATCTTGAATAGTGAATGTTAAAGCATGACCAATATGTAACGAACCAGTTACATTTGGAGGTGGCATCATTATAACATATGGTTCTTTTGGTGATTCACTGTTTGAAGCAAAGGCACCACTTTCCAACCATCTTTTATACCATTTTTTTTCTATATAATTATAATCAAACCTTTTGTCCATCATAATAGAATTCCAATAAATTTTGCTTAATTAAACATCCTACGATCTAATATGTTAAAATCTAGTTTATTCTCTTTCAAATCATATTTAACATCCAAATCATTATTAATATCTTTAATTGACAAGCTTCCTAGAATAGACTTTATTTGATAAATACTAAAAATCTCATCAGCTTTACTTTGTATCAAGTTAGAAGATGCATTTAAAAAATCAACTTCTGCATCTAGCACGTCTAAAATTGTTCTTATGCCAAATTCTGACTCCTTTTTGATACCATTTAAAGCTAGTAATGAGGATTTTTTTTCGCTCTCTGATGCTTTGGTTTTTGCAATAGCACTTTTGTAATTTTGGTATGAGGAAATAGCACTTAACTCTACCTGTCTATGTTTTTCAGATAATTCAAATGAACTTGCTTTTGATAGATTATAAAGTTTTTTTATAGAAGCTTTGGAGGATGAATTATAAAACAAAGGTGTCTTAAAAGTAAGATTAACACCATAACTTTGGTAATCAGTTGAAGTGGTGTTTAATGATGATTCATTATCTTTAGCAAAAAATTCTAAGTTAAGTGTTGGCCTATTATCACTTTCTTTTAATGCAACATTTTTTTCAGCTATATTTTTTTTCAATTTAGCAACTATAATATCAAGGTTATTCTTTAAGGCTATTTTAACAGTTTTATTTTTTGTATCTGGAGGTGTGAATTTTGAATTTGGTAAAGAAAATTTATTTGGTATAACTTTGAATTTTGTAATACTTTTAAATTTGGAAATTGCTTTTTCAAGATTTCCTTCAGATAAAATTAAATCATATTGAGCTTTTGCTAATTTAGATTGAGCTTCGGCCAGTGTGGTTGGTGTTACTGTACCAGCTTGCAATTTTAACTCTGTTGCATCAACATTTTCTTTAAATCTATCTAAACTTTTTTTTCTTAAACTAACTACAGATTGATTTGAATAAACATCTAAATAAGCTCTTATAGAATTCAAAATTATTTTTTGCTCAATAATATTTAAATTATATTGCTCAAGTTTAATATTTTCTTTTGCTATAGAAATTTTTTCATAAGCTTCACCTCCATCAAATATATTTTTACTTAATGAGATTGTAGAGATTGTTGTCTCATCATTTACAAATGTTCCTTGGGAATTACTATCTTTATTTTCAAATTCTCCTACCTATGCAGAAAAAAATCATAATAACACTGACATTAATAAGTTTGAAACAGAGTGTAAATTATTAGAAGCTGAAATAAGTTTATTACTTTTTTATGCTGATAATAAATTTATGAATAAACCTGAATTAATTTCAAAATATCTTAAGGAAGTGAATTTTCACGAAATTGTAGATTCTTGGGAAAAGTTATGCAAATAATGGCTCCCCGGGACGGATTCGAACCGCCGGCCAGACGATTAACAGTCGTCTGCTCTACCGCTGAGCTACCGGGGAATATATCGATTACTCATTTGTTTGTTTTTAATCTAATTATTATAAAATGCAACAATTTAATAAAACAGTTCAAAGAGTTGTAGACTAATTATTTTTTTAAAATTTTTTTAGCTATTTTAGAAATTTCAGAATGACTTAAAGATTTAGCATTTATGAGTTTTATTATTTTACGGTCATTTTTTATTGTATTAGAGGAGTAAGAAGGGTCATAATGATTTTGCAAAAAACTCTCAGTAAGCTCTTCCCAATTTTTTTTAAGTATTAAATCTTTCCAACTTTCAATTAAATTTTTACTCAATCTTTTTTTTAAACCACTAAGTAAGGGATAAATAAGATCAGGGTCATTACACATATAATCATAATCTTTAACTAGAAAATTTGCTCTCAATTTTAGATCTGCTTTAATCTCAACCCTAGGTGAAATTATCATTTTTGCCCAAATTGATTTTGGAATATGAACATTACCAATTTTGCTACTTTCTGCCTCAACATAAATATTTTTTTTAAGGTTAAGTTCTTTAAGTTTATTAAATAATTTACTTTCAAACAATTTTTGAGAAGGTTGCTCCAAACCTGGCATTTTGCCTAATAAGGATCCTTTATGATTGGCTAATCCCTCTAGATCTAATATTTGTCCACCTAATTCACCAATTTTTAGTAAAATTTTAGTTTTTGCAGAACCAGTTTTACCACTTATTAAAATTATTTTTAATTTGGAACCAATATTTTCAAAAAATTTTACAACGCTGTTTCTATATTCTTTATAACCACCTTCTAATTGGTATGTTCTCCATCCTACTTCAGATAAAATAATTGAAAAGGCTTTTGATCTCTGACCACCTCTCCAGCAATAAATCAATGGTTGCCATGAACCTTTTTGTTCAAGAAAATTTTTTTCTATGTGGTCTGCAATATTTCTTGCAGTAAGTGAGGATCCTATTATTTTTGCTTTAAAGGTACTTACTTTTTTATAAATGGTACCAACTTTTTCTCTTTCTTGATCAGATAATACAGGGCAATTAATAGCTCCTATAATATGGTCATCAGCAAATTCTGATGGAGATCTTACATCAATAATTGTATCAAAGTTTTTACTTTCCCAATTTTTAATTGATTTATACTTTATTACCATTTTTTTTACGTTATTCTAATTTTATTATCTAAATTGTTTACAAATCCTATTTCAGTAAAATTAATTTTGTTTTCCTTTAAAATCTTAAATTGTTTAACTTTTTCTTCTTGTGGAATTATAAAGGCTAAACCTCCAACAGTTTGAGGATCATACAATATTTCATCAATTAACTTTGTTTTTCTATCATAAACTAATTCTTTGTGTACGGTGTTAAAATTTTTCTCGAATAATGAAGATCTGACATTTTTGGATAAAGCATCCCTAACTCCTTTAAAAATTGGTATTTTATCTGGATAGATTGTCAGTCCAGTCTTTCCTACATCTCTTTTAATTAAGTTTAATAGATGGTTTGCTAGTCCAAAACCAGTTATGTCTGTCATAGACAAAATTTTCAATTTATCTGAAATTTTTGAGAAATTTATATTTCCTTGAGACATCTGGTTAAGAGCTTCAATTTGGTAGTAACTATCAATAATATCGTTGTTTATACCTGCAAATATAATTCCAGACCCTATTTTTTCAGTTAATATCAAAATATCATTTACTTTTAGCTTACGAGGAGTTTTATTACTTACACTTTTTTTTTCGCCTATTACAGAAAAACCTATTACTGGATCTTTATCTTTGCCAATCATAGTATGTCCACCACTAATTGAGCAATTAGCTAACTTGAAGACTTCTCTTGCACCAGAGGTGACTTGTTCTAAATCTCTTGAATTTATTTCAGAATTTGAAAATGGAAGTTGTAAAATCATTAGGGCTGAAATAAGTTTAGAATTGACTGCAATAATATCGCTAATTGCATGATTAGCTGCAATTTTTCCTAAAAGATATGGATCCGATATAATAGAGCTAATCATATCTACACTCTGATACAAATTTGGATAATTATTTATATTAATTGCATCTTCAGACGTTGTAATTATTTCTTTGGGTAAAGTTGTTTTGAGAGAATTAAAATCTACTTTTGCAGCACAACCTCTGCATTGCATTTGATATGAAGGTATATTTTTCTTATTTTTTTTAAAAATAACTTCAAAAACTTTAAATAAATTTCTAAATATATAATTACTATCTGGGTTTAAATCATTGAATTTTTTTACAAATTTTTGATCTATTAATTTTTTTAAAAGAAAACTGAATTTTGAAGTAAATGTGAAATTATATTTTGTAGCAATGGCTAGTCCATTTGACAATCCTATTATTGATAAATAATTTTTATTAAATTTATAGGGAACAGGTATATTTTTTTGAATAAATCCTCTAATACTTTTAGCTAGAGGTTTCCCAGATTTTACTGCAAAAACACCTGATTTACTCAAATTTTGATTGTTAAAATCAACTATGTCACCAGCAGCAAAAACATAATTATAATTTGTCTGGAATTTATTATTTACAATAATGAAATTATTTTGATTTAGAATAATATCTGATTTTTTTATCCATTTTGGGGCCATCGCACTTGTTGATAAAATTGATTTGTCAATTTTCAATTTAGTTTTATCTGATAAAATCAATGTGTCTTTTTGAACCTCAATTACTTCTACTTTTTCAATCACATTAATTTTTGAATTTTGAAGAGTGTGTTTTGCTGCTTTTCTTGTTTTATTTGGGAAAGAACTTAATAGTCCATTTTTGCCAGTTATTATAGTTATTTTCAGATTAGATTTTGTATTTTTGAAGCGTTTTTGCAAACCTAAAGCTAATTCTACTGAAGCGGGACCTCCTCCAATAAAAGCAATATTATTATTTGTTTTTATTTCAGTTAAAAAATTATTTGATAATTTTGAGATTGGTTTTACTGGTATACAATATTTAAGAGCCCCTTTTATAGTTTTATTGCTGCTTTGTATGCCTGTGTTTATTGATAGTACGTCAAATTTTATTTTTGGTCTGTTTTTTAAAACAATTTCTTTATTAATTGCTGAAATTTCTAAAACTTCTGAATGTATAAACCTAATATTTAATTTAAAACAAAGTTTATATAGGTCTATGTGAGTTTCTCTCCAAGTGTACATACCTTCAATAAAACCTGGAATCATACCTGAATAAGGAGTATCAATTTCATTACTAATTAACGTAATTCGGGTGCCTTCAATAGGTCTTTTTGAAAGTTCCATAATTAGCATTATGTGAGAATGTCCACCACCAATTAACACTAAGTCATTGTTTATTGGTATTTCTTGTTGCTTGAACATATTTATTACATCTATTAAATGGAGGCCCGAAGCGGAATCGAACCGCTGTTAACGGCTTTGCAGGCCGCTGCATCACCACTCTGCCATCGGGCCACAAGTTAGGTGACTACTTCTATAACTCTTCAAAAGCATACAAGCAATTAAAAAAAATATGGAATAATATTTTGTTTCAAAATTTAGTGTTAATACTTAATTA
>CACOAO010000034.1 GCA_902625215.1 uncultured SAR116 cluster alpha proteobacterium | reverse complement strand
TTCTAAGACTACTCAAATAAGGCTATTAATTTATTTATGATGTTTGTTGAAATTTATTATTTCTTGAATAATACCCACGATTACAGAGCAATAATTTGCTGATCCTGAAAACTTTAGAGATTCTTCTAATGAATTTCTTCTATCAAGAAAATGAAGTGCCGAATGCATTACGTCTATTACGTAACCACCATTATTTAAATTCGCGTCACGAATTTTAGTCCATGTAGATTGTATATTTTTATTTTTACTTACTAAGTTTTTACTTTCTTCCCATGAATGTCCTTTAAGAAGATATCTGCAAAGAAGTGCCATAACTGCAGAGCAATTTCCTGAATCAGGATGGTGGTGAGTAATTTGTGCTTCCTTTCTTGCATAATATACAAGTTCATTTGTAGGTATATTTTCAAAAGCTGCTATTGGAGCAATTCTGTGTGCAGGACCACAACCTGCAGTTGCGCCCCCTAAAGTTTTATTGACCTTAATAGATGCATCTTCAATAGACATACCCTCAGATACTTTTTGAAATACCATTGCAAAGGTTGGTCCTGTATCAAAAGCGTCAGTCTTCCACCATTTTAAATAACGTTTTACAATATCATTTTGATTATATCCATTACATGAATTTATACTTAGAGATAAAATTTTAGCCAATTCGGTAGGACCACCATTTTTGTCACCAGATTTATATCCATTAAATATTATTTTGTTCATTGAATTTCTAAATTGATGTTTGCAAAATGTTAAATAGTTGTTTTCCAAATATATTTATTTTTTAATTTTAAGTAATATATATTTAGAAGATTTTTAACTAACTTTAATCTTTGAAAAACATTGGCATATATATGAAATTTGAAAACAAAAAAATAGATTTAGTCATAACTGAAGAAAATGATGGTCTAAAGATTAGCCAAAACGGAAAATCTTATCTAGCAAAAGAATGGAAATTAACAGAGAAAGTTCTAAAAATTATAGATATATCTATTAAAAATGGTTTTGATAAATTTTGGGTTAATGGACATCCCCAAAATAAAGCAACTCATGCTCATTATATCTGTTTTTCAAGATCTTATCAAAAACCTTGGGAATATTTAATAGGTAAAGAAGCCAATCCACCTGAAGTTAATTATATAACGGTAAATAATTCTCATAGAAAAGTACTAGAAGTTTCCGGGATTGATATCAATTGGCAAGAAGTTGGAGGAAAACATATTAAATATCCTCCATCAATTAAAGATCTTTCAAAATTAATACAAATTATAAAGAAATATCCACACGAAGCATATATGAAGGATAATGGTATTGATGAAATTGGTGATACAGGTTTTAGAAAAGAGAAGAAATTAGAAAATTATTTATTAAAAAAATATAGAGATGCAGGATATTCTCTAAAATCACAATTAGGTTTCATTAAAAACACAGGTACTAATAGAAATAAAGATTTCCCAGATTTGATTTTTACAAATGAAAAAGAAGTTTTTATTGTTGAATTGAAGTTAAACGCAGCAACGAAAAGTGACATAGAGCAACTAAATAGATATCTAAATAACAATCAATTAAAAGAAAAATATAGAGACAAAAAAATAATAGGAGTTCTTATTGCAGGTACTTTTCATCAAAGTAGGATAGATGAAGCAAAATTGAGTTGTCCATATTTAAATTTATACTCTTTCAATTACGAAAAAAATAACATTTCATTGTGTTGTGAATATGGTGATGAATTTAAATTTCTGTGTGAATTTTCTTAAAGAATGAATTCTTTTGACGAACTCTGTAAAAAACTATCTCAAAATATTGATGAAGACGATTCTCGTTCACGTGCACGAACCGAACAAGAACAAATAAGATTTGATTATGCTGTAAAATACCTACTTACAGAATTGTGGAAGAAACATCACACTCATGAAGAATGTGAAACATCTATTCAAAAAAATAAAAATTACTATTCTGCTTTAGCTAAATATCGTGATCCAAATCTAACATATCGTATGGCAATTCAAGCCTTTGATGGTCTGCAAAAATTGGACATGATATATGTTACTAAGAATGGTTTTTATGACCGAACCACAATGGAAGGTGATTTAACTCGTTTCAAAGCTACTGATAAATTGAGAGAACTTTTTAATGACCTTGAAGGTCATCCTGCAATAGTTTTAAAACCAAACCTTGATGTACAAACTATTATTCTAAGAAACAGAATAGATGGCAGAAAGACATTAGTATCCTACAAAGAAGATAAAGATACTGAGCTGTGGAGAGCTAATCTTAAAAAAATAAATGGATGCTTTGCAAGGCATATATTAGATTTAAGAATTCAAGATAAAGAATTTATTAAACTCCAAGAAAGACTTCTTGGTGATACTAAAAAAGAGCCAATAGATTATACACGTAAAGTTTTGGTTAGAATATTTACTAATAACTCATTTGAACAAGGTGGAAGGTTTTACAGAGGTTGGTGGCAAAATGTACCAAGTGAGTACAGACAATTCATAACAATAGATAGTAAGAAAACACAAGAACACGATTACTCGCAACTTAATCCTAATATGATTTATTCCCTTTATAATAAAGAGTTAGGAAGTGAGGATGCGTATAGTAGAGTTGCAGGTGAGGATCATCGTGATGTTGTAAAACAAGCATTTAATGCAATGTTTCAAGCATCTACCACGCTAGAGGGTAAACCAGAAGGAATAGTGCTAGAAGATATAGAAATGTCATGGAAAGAGTTAAAACAGGCTATACTTGAAGCACACAAGCCAATCAAAGATTTATTTTTTACTGGATTAGGTAACAAACTCCAATTTGCAGATAGCTGCATTGCAGAAAGTGTAATGTTACAATTTGCCAAGATGGATGCTCCTGCTTTACCTGTTCATGATAGTTTCATAATGCATCATGGATTTGGCTCATATGGTGAGCTAGAAGAAGCAATGAGAAGAGCTTATTATGAACGATTTAACACTGATATAAATGTGAAAAAAGAACTTATTGTTGAACATAAACCAGAATTACCAATTAAGGATGATGGAAGTGTATCCCTAGAAGTTGATGATATACTTGAGGCAGAAAGTGAGTATTCTGGTTGGAGAGACAGGGATAGAATGTGGTTAAATAGTAAGTAAAAACCCCTCTGCAAAATACAAAGGGGTTCTTTGTTAATAATTAGCAAAATAGTCATTAATGTTTTGTTCTATTCCTAAATTGCCTTTCTTGATTTTTAACCTTCTCTGAGTTAACAAGTTGCACATAATCGCTCATTGCTCTAACAAGACTAAAACACTCTGCTGATCCATCACTCATATGATCTACAACGGAAGTAATGTTGATATCATATTCATAATCCAACTGAGTTATTTTAATGTCAGTAGGTAACTTTGGATAATCTTTATATTTAGTTCTCATACGTATAAAAATTATGTACGACTCTAAGAGTAAAGTTAACCTGTGCAAAAGATCATTGTTTCTCAGATGAAGGTATTCCAGCAAGTTAAACATTCCATAGATAAAAATTGACTCTCTCTCAATGTCCTTATCATCAAGACGATCAATTAGCTTTCCAAATTCACTATCAATTTTAGCGAGTTTGGCATTCTCTTCTGGATTATCTCCTTTAACCCATTTCTTAAAATCAAATTCCATTTTGATCTCCATTAAATAGATTAAGTTGAACAGAAGAATTAAAACTTGATGTATCAAGGGGAACATTATCATTTTTAAATTGATAAGAAGATCCCAGCTTTTGATTAATCTTTTTATGTATCAAGGATACATGGCCATCATTTAAGATTTTTGCATGATATTTTAAAAATTCGTACTTATGTTCAATATTACTGAATTCTAATTCGTTATCATAACCCTCTTTAAAAAGTTCTATAGATAGTCCCAATCCTTTCATTTTTATAAATGAGTCACATACAACATTAAACTCATAAGGAGGTTCATGATGCAAATGCAATTCAGACTTTGGATAATAAATATTAGACTTTTGGCATTTTTGTCCAAAATTTTTAATTATTTCTAGTTTCTTAAATTGAACTTGCTCCCTTACAATATTTCTGCATACATCATTTAAAATCATCCGAGGATTCAGAGAGATGCTCTGACTAGCATTCTTAGAAGAAAAACTATATCTCTCACCTCCTTCACCTATAATATAGAAACATTTGTTGTTATATATTTTATGTTTTCCAACTATGATTTTAAAAGATCCAGCTGGAATTTTTTTCCAAGGATGATTATCAAAAATTTCACGTAAATCTTTTACATATTTTAGATTACGTATTTCTGATCCTACAGGATGTATAGAGAGTATATTATTAGTATACTCTCTAATGTGATTAAGTGGTATTTCAGGCCAAATAGTATTAGTTTTCATTATAGCCTCCGTGAAACTTCTCAGGACTATCAACAAAATCGTTAATCGTATTTTCATAACTTTCTAGAATTTGTTGTTGAACTGGATTCAAGCTAGAACTTTTAAGAATTTCAAAACTTTTTTTACAATCCTCTAAAGATACTCTTGAGGGATCACCCTTAATAAATTTGTCTCGTTCCCTTTCAAATATTTCGTCTCTAACGCTTGGTTTTAAAAATGAGAAAAAATCATTAAACATTATTATTTCAGCGTTGTAACGTAAGCCCTCGTCTTGAAAAGTCGTTATTAATTCATTCTTCACTTCTGGTGGCGAGTTATGAAAACGTTCACAGATTAATTCATCATGCCTAGAATAATAACCTGAAGTAGGGTAATAACATCCAACAAAATTATTATATCTATTTTTTTTGTTTGTTGGATTAGTCGTGTATTCGTTTATTTCTTTTTTAAAATCTTCATCAACTCTTAACCTTTCTGATATTGACTTTATTTTACCAATGGGCCAATTAGGATATCTTTCTTTAAAAGCTAATGAGTTGTGGTCAAAGAATATTTCAAATTGACTTAATTTAATCCTCTGAACCCTTTTAACATCTCGAAATTTTTCATAAAGAAAATCCTCAGTTTGCTCAAGAGGATCGTTTTCTTTAACGCTCAGTAAAGAATAATAACCTTTCCATTTATGATCAAATAACGGAATATGCAAGGTCAGATCTGCACCACTGTTTTTTCTATAAATGGTTTTGGCAATTATTGGACTTGCTTTAAGGATATTTAATCGTTCTTCCGGGTAGAATTGATTGTATGTAAGATTAATAAATTCCTTATCACGGTCTCCAATATTTAATATTACATCCCTTACATCTTCAATATCTTTTAATACACCATGATCTTGTACGTAAGATTGACCTTTAAAATATTTGGAAACAATTTCTAATCTATACCGATGAATACCTTCTTCATCAATAAATTGAATATCATTATTAAAAGCGCAATAAGCCTTAACTAAAAAAGTAGTATCAAATATATGGTTTTCATTTGTTCTACTTAAAGGCCATGGTTTTAATAAATTTGCGTAGTTATATTGATTTAATCTACCAATATCAAACTGGTGCAAATTATGACCTGCTATAGTTTTGCCTCTCAAATGTGTATTGATATAATAATTAGTTCGCATAATACCTTGGTATGAACTATACGGAGCATTTTGAATGTCATTGTAAGATTTTCTAATTACATTTACACCAACTGCTGGAACAGGAAATATTCCAAAGTTAAGTCTACAGTTCATAATGTATTTACTATTAGACTTATTTTGATCAAATGGAACAAATCCTATCTCTATTGGACCGTCATAATCATAACCTGCACCAGTTTGTTCTATATCAAAGCCTACTGTATTTTTTAATTTTAGGTTAGATACAACAGTTTCATTTTCTCTAAGATCAATCATTTATATTCTCCTTTCTGATTGAAAAAGAGAGACAAAAGAGCTAATGTTGTTTTGAGGACGAGACTAACCTTTTGTCTCAATTAATAGCATGGTTAATTCCATGCTATTAATGTTTAAGAACGTATTTAATATAAATGTGATTAGCTTGTTGATGTGTTGTTATGAAAAAATTTTCTAACAAAATCATCATCAACTAAAAATTGGTCATTTACATTATTAACGTTCATTAAAATAAATGGACGTTTGGTTTCGTAAGTTACATGTCCCCACAATTTGTATACTTTGCCAAATTTATTGACATATAACGAACTCGTGTTTGGATATTTATTTTTTTTAATAAAACTATTTAAAATATCTTGTTCCATAGTTGTAGCGTCATTCAAAAATAGCTTAAGGTTAAGAAAGGCTACTTTCCCATTCTTGTATACTTCGCTATTTAATTCTGAATGAGTTAAATTATGTCCAAAATAAATTTTAGTAGTTTCAAAACATTGATCTAATAAAAAATCAGCGTTTTTATTTTTAAAATCCTTCAAGGGTAACGGCATTTACTTCTCCTTATCACCAGCTTGTGCAGTCGGAGCTGCATCACCAGCATGTGTGGTTGGAGCTGGATCACCTGCTAAAGGTGTCACAGTAATATCACCTGCTGGAGGAATTTGAGCTGTTTTTTTAAGAAGGTTGTCATTAATAGGATTTTTATTTTTTAAATAAGAGTAAACATATTTCCATTGCTCATTATTAAAAATGAATGATTTGGAACTTTGTAAGCCATACAAATATCTAAAATATTCTGAATTACTATTGAATTTATGCCTTGTTTTTTTCATAGCTTTTTCCTTTTAAAATTAACATTGAATTTTTGGGGAATACTGCTATAAAGAATATGTGTAGTATTGCTATTATAGCAGTATTTTGGTGCATTAAAGATTATTCTTTTTTGCACCTTTTTTTCTTTTCTTTAAGAAAACAAAAAACCTTTGATTTA
Organism: uncultured SAR116 cluster alpha proteobacterium; assembly: GCA_902625215.1. Classification (GTDB taxonomy): domain Bacteria; phylum Pseudomonadota; class Alphaproteobacteria; order Puniceispirillales; family Marisalimonadaceae; genus Marisalimonas. The sequence continues at coordinate 1,968 of CACOAO010000034.1, read as the reverse complement.
TTATTATTATTATTCTTTAAATTTTCCTGCTGCTGCTCTTGATATTCTCTTATTTCCTGCTCAAGTCTTAGCCTTTCAGGTTCAAAATCATCTATTTGTTTTTGTGTAAGAGGTGGAAGATTGTTAAGATCAAGACGACATTCATCTTTGTTTTTTAAGACTCCCATTTTTATTAAAAGGTCTTCTGAATAAACACCTCTATCTGGAGTTTCTATATAATTATAGAGCAAACGTCCTATATGTAGGGCACTTTCATCTATCCATATATTAAAATCTTTATCGCAAATCATTTGAAATTTGAAAAAGTAATTATTTTCGTTGGTACCAAACTTTCTTGTTACAATTTTTCTGATATCTACACACTCATATTCGTTTAACTCGTCACAGAACTCATAATCTTTGTGTGGTAGAATAATTTTGTCTTTCAGTTTACAATTTGTCATTTCAATCAATTTTCTCTTTTTTTGTTTGCATATAAAATTAGATAACATAGAAAAGAAGAGAGGTCAACAAATCATAGCGATTATTTAATATACATCGCTATGTATGGTTAAATACAATCTTGCCACTATAAAGTGATTATGTTAGAGTATGCATAATTATTGAGGATTTTAATGAAAATTTTTTATCAAAGAAATGATTTAACGGATGAAGCTTTGTACCTTTATGAAAAAGACACATCATATCAACAAAAAATGGAAGATTATGATTTTGATGAAACCGGTCCTTTTAGTCATTCCAGATTCTATATTGGATCTGAATTTACTGATATAAAAAAAGAAAATATTTTAACTTCACCAACTATGTTTTTGGAGTTTTCTGAATTAAATATATTTAACAAAGACGAATTAAAGAATTTTATAAAACGTTATGGATTTCTCAGGGCTGCTAATTACAGCTCAAATTTTCCTCTAACTAATAAATACTTGTTTAATGATCAAAAAATATTATCCAAACAAAATTACAGTCAAAATGAAACTATTTACTGTGAACCACTTGCTTTGTGGATTAGTTTTCAACATTTGATTAGAAGGTTAATTCGTTATTGGAGAACCATAGAATTGTATGAAAGAGAAAAATCTAAAATTCTATTAAACATGAATATAAAAGTTATTAATGAAAGCCCTCTGATTTTAGAGGATATTGAAAATGAAAAAAATCTAATCTTTTTGATGAAAAATAAATCTGCTTATGGTGTTATAAATAAAAATTTGATCAAAGATGAATTACCAAAGAATTTATATCAAAAACATGATGTAAAAAAACATTATGAAGATACGTATGATTCTTTTTTTGGAAATTCATACAGAAAAGTACCAGAATTATCAGATAATAAAATAATCAATTTTATGTATGATTATTTAATTAATGAATTAAATAAAAACCAGAGCGAGTACTTGCTTACGATTGAAACTATAGGTCATCACGAAAAAAAGACTCATACATTAATGGAATCATTAAATTTAGAAACTGGGAATAACTTGATTTATAAAAACTTAATGGGGGGCATTATAAATCAATTGGCTGAAAGTGTTGCCAACAACAAAAAATATAAAAGATGTTTAGAGTGTCAGAAGTGGATAGAAAGTTCAACTTTGGGTCGTCTTGGTAAAATTTATTGTCACAATAATTGTAGGGCAAAAGCTCAAAGAAGGAGGGATAATTTAAAAATCTTATATGAAGGAAATAGCGCTCAAGGTAAGCTTTCACTAAAAAATCAAATAAATGAATTTTGCAAGGCATTTAATGAAGGACCAGAACAATTTCTAGCGTGGGAGAAAAAATTTAATGAAGAAATGAAAAATAAACCAAAATCTAAATCTGTGTTAACAAATGTGAGATACAATATTTTAAATAATCTCAGAGTTTGGGCTTCAAGAAAAGCTATAGCTGAACATTTAGATATATCAGAAGAATTTCTTAAAAAAATAGATACTTTAGAGGCTTTCAAAGTAATAATTTCAATTC
>CACOAO010000033.1 GCA_902625215.1 uncultured SAR116 cluster alpha proteobacterium | reverse complement strand
AAACTCCTTAACACCTGCTGTTGATTAATTTTAGAAATATAATACAAATTTTGTTGACCCTACCCCAATTAACTTTGAAATACAACTTTTTTTAATCCATGATTTTAATTAGGTAATAATGGTGACCAAGCTGGATCTGAACCATCGCTAGGGGTAACTATCCTAGTTTCTCTAAATCCTGTGATATCAATTTTGTATAGATTTACATTATTACTTTTTCCATCGTCAATTGGGGCCTCTTGTTTGAAATACATTAGCACCCTACCATTAGGTGCCCAAGTTGGTCCTTCAACTAAGTATCCTTTTGCTAATAATCTCTCACCTGAGCCGTCTGGTGACATTACACCTATGTAAAATTTATTTTTAAGCATTTTAGTAAATGCAATTAGTTCTCCTTTTGGAGCCCACACTGGCGTTGCATATCTTCCTTTACCGAATGAAATTCGTTTAACATTTCTACCATTTGAGTCCATTATGTATAATTGTTGTGTTCCACCTCGATCAGAATTAAATATAATTTTCTTTCCATTAGGTGAAAAACTGGGAGAAGTGTCAATAGAGGGGCTATTAGTGAGCCTGTTAACTTTTTGATTGTTTAAATCCATAGTGTATATATCAGTAATACCTTTGTCTGCCAAACTCATGATAATTTTTTCACCAGAAGGTGAAAACCGAGGTGCAAATGTCATACCTGGAAAAGATCCCAACAACTCTTGTTGACCTGTTTCTAAATTAAAAATATAGACTCTGGGTTCGTTTTTAAAATATGCTAGGTATGTAATTTCTTGTGAAGTAGGAGAAAACCTTGGGGTAAGAACCAAAAAACTTCCATCTGTCAGAAATTGATGATTTTCTCCATCTTGATCCATTATAGCAAGTCTTTTTACACGTTTGTTTTGAGGACCTGATTCTGCAACATAAACTATTCTTGTATCAAAATAACCACTATCGCCTGACAATCGTTCAAAAATTTCATCAGAAATAATATGTGCTACTCTTCGCCATGCCTGAGAATTAACTGTTAATCTTAAACCTATTAAATCTGTTTCAGCAATTACATCCCAAAGTCTAAACTCTACCTCAATTTGTTGATCATTTATTTTTTTTACCGACCCAGTTACTAAGGCTTTTATTCCTAAAGGTGTCCAATCCGTAAAATTAGGTCTAACCGATGGGTTAGTTGGAGGTGCTATGAAAGCAGCACTTTCTATAGCCTTGAATTGTCCTGAACCAACTAGATTATTTGAAACTACAGTTGATATTTGCATTCCAATTTTGCTAGTTATTTCCTCTTCTCCAGTAAAATTTGCTATAGCTATTGGCAACGGCTCTACTTGTCCAGAATTGATTTTTATTCTCAAATCTTCAGAAAATGCTTGTGAACATAAAGATGAAATGATTAAAATAATTGCCTGAAAAATGAACAATTTAAAATTTTTATACAAAATTAACCTCAAAATTTAATTTACACATTTTAGTAGTTATTTTATGAGGCAGGATTATGGCAAATGAAAAAAAAAATTCAATTAATAATTATTTATAAAAGACGTATTAAAATCCATTAATATATTTTGAAATTTTATCTCCTTTCCTTTGGGAAGGGGTAAGGGTGAACTATCTAAAACAGCTCTTCTGGCAGCATCAGCTGTTGCTCTAAAGAATTTATCTTTTTGATAAAGAACTTTATCATAAATTGATACACTTTTAACGGTACCATCAGTATTTGTACTTATCTTAAGTGTAATTATTCCTTTAACTTCACTAGCTCCATAGGAAATCTTCCAAAATTTTTGAACATGATTTTGAATTTTATTAAGTTCTGTCTGACTTAATTTAATTTCTGTCTGTTGTACTTGTCTATTAGAATTACCAACTATAGTTTTAATTTTTTTTAATACTTCTTGGTTACTATTTCTCTTATCTTTATTTATCTTTTTTCTTTGAATCTGGGGTTTTGTTAATGTTTTAAGTATACCTTTTGCCAAATTCTCTTTTTGTTTATTTTTTATTTTCTCAGGTTTTTTTATTATTTTTGGAAGCTTTTGCTTTCTTTTCTTTTCTATCTCAATTTTGGGTTTCTTTTTGATTAATGCAGCGATCTCTCTAATTTCTTTCTCTTTTTTTAAAGCTAAATTTTTTTTTTCTACTACTTTTTTTGACGGAATTGGTGGTGGTGGTGGAGAAGGTTGTTTTTTGATCTGTTCATCTTTCTCAATTTTTTCATTTGTTTTTTTAATTTTTTTTTCTTTTGTATCTCCCAACTTTAAAGAAGTTTTAGAACTGATAGGAGTATCTTCTACAATATCAATTGGTAGTTCAATCGGTTCTTTAGTTTTTAAGGTTGGCAGGCCAAAGTAAGCTAAAGTAAGAAGAAAAGAATGCAACCCAAAAGAAATAAAAGTCGACCTAATCATGATCTTAACCTTCTTGCAACTTGGCTACTAAAGCAACCTTCTTAAAACCAGAATTTTTAATTTTTGCAATTGTATCTAATACCAATCCATATGGCACATTTTTATCACCCCTAACATAAATCCTAAGATTTTTATTACCAGATGAAATAGCTTGAAGCCTGGGTAATAACTGAAGAGTTTCAATCTCTCTTTCTTGTATAAATAAATCCCCATTTTTCTTAATGCTGATTATAATCGGGTCCCCTTTTGAGTTAAGCTGTGAAGCTTTTGTTTTTGGAAGATCTACTGAAACTCCTACAGTTAATAATGGTGCAGTAATCATAAAAACTATTAACAAAACTAACATTACATCAACAAATGGCGTCACATTAATCTGACTAATTGTTCTATTTTTTTTATGCATTTTATTATTTATGCGATTGTACATTTAGTTTTCTTCAACTTGACGTAGTAATACATTTGAAAATTCAATAGAAAAGTATTCTAAATTATTAGATAATTTCTCTAAATCGTTTGAAAATTTATTATAAGCTGCAACAGCTGGTATAGCAGCTAACAAACCAAGGGCTGTGGCAAATAGAGCTTCAGCTATTCCAGGTGCAACAACTGCGAGGCTTGTATTATTGCTTATTGCTATTGATTGGAATGCATTAACGATACCCCAAACTGTACCTAACAAGCCAATAAAAGGGGCTACAGAACCAATCGAACCAAGAAAACTCATACCTTTTTCTAATCTTTCAATTTCTCTACTAATTGAAATGTGCATAGAATTATTTATTCTTTGGAAAAAGTCTTTTAATTTTGGGCTAGATAAGGTTTGTCTTTGATTAATCTTGTTAAATTCTCTCATACCACTTATAAAAACCCTAACCTGAGAATTATTGATATTTTCAGAATATTCTTGGTATAAATCTTCTAAATTTACCCCTGACCAAAAAATATCTTCAAATTCCATTGAAAATTTTCTTTCATTTCTTAAAAGCATATATTTATTAATTATAATTGCCCAACACCATACAGATGCAAAAATAAGAAGAAACATTACACCTTTAACAAAGGGATCAGCCTGGAAAAAAAGTCCTAAAATAGTTAAGTCAGGTCCACTTGATAACACTTCTGTTTTAACATCTGGATTCATTTTTAAAACCTCACAAATTTTGATTATTTATTTTGAAAAAATTTACTATTTAAAATTTGATTAATTCTTTTTACTTTAAATTCTTCATTTATTGCTACTATTTGAATTGTACCTGATACTAGTAATTCAATTTTTTCCATGTTTAAAGAACGATATGCTAATTGATTTATTGTTATACTTGTATTTTTGGCATATTTAAGGCAACTTTTTATTAAAATTGTATCATTGAACAATGCTGGTTTGTGCCACATTAAGTCAGCTTTTCTAACAACTAAGTTAATATTATGGTTTTTTCTTAAATTTACTTGATCTATATTTAATAAATTCAATAAAGAAGTACGAGCTCTTTCAAAATATTTTAAATAATTGGTGTGATATACAATCTGACCAGCATCTGTGTCTTCATAATAAACTCTGAGGTAGTAGTTATGTTCATTACCTCGTATTATTCCATCAAGATTTTGGTAATTATCATACGTAGTTTTCATAAATTTAGTTTTTAGATGTGTCTGTTAAATCAATCTGTTCTACTGCACTTTTGGGAGGATTTAAACCCAAATGTCTCCATCCTGAAGCTGAAACAAATCTACCTCTAGAAGATCGTTGAATTAATCCACGCTGTAATAAATATGGCTCTATTATTTCTTCAATCATATCTTTTTGCTCTGACAGAGTTGCTGACAAAGTATCTAGACCCACAGGTCCACCATGATATTTTTCTACAATTATTTTTAGATATTTTCTATCTATTGCGTCTAAACCTGATGCGTCAACATCTAGCTGCGATAAGGCATTTTCTGCAAATTTATGATCTATAATCTTCGTTTTGGAGACAAAAAGAATATCTCTTACTCGTCTCAATAATCTTCCAGCAACTCTAGGTGTACCTCTTGATCTTCTAGCAATCTCGTAGGCACCACTTTCTTGTAAATCAACCTTCAACTTTTCTGCCTGTTTTATCAAAATTTTCACTAAGTCATTTGGATTATAAAATTCCATTCTAATTTGAATACCAAACCTATCTCTTAAAGGTGTTGTTAACAGACCAGAACGAGTTGTAGCACCAACTAATGTAAATGGAGGAAGATCAATTTTAATTGTTCTCGCAGAGGGGCCCTCACCTATAATCAAATCTAACTGTAAATCTTCCATAGCTGGATATAAAATTTCTTCAATATTAGGAGAAAGTCTATGTATCTCGTCAATAAATAAAACATCCTTAGGCTGTAAATTTGTTAATAGAGCTGCCAAATCACCTGCTTTATTAATAATTGGACCAGAAGTAGCCTTAAAACCAACACCAAGTTCAATAGAAATTATTTGTGCAAGTGTAGTTTTACCTAGTCCCGGGGGACCAAATAAAAGCACATGATCCATCGCTTCTTTGCGAGAGTCAGCTGCTGTAATGAATGTTGATAAATTTTTTTGAACTTGTGGTTGACCAATAAATTCAGAAATCCGCCTTGGTCTGAGGCTAATATCATTAGTTTCTATATTATCAATGGAACTTGAATTTACTAACCTTTCATCTATCTCATCTTCATCAATCATTTGATCTCCTTAGATAAATCTCTTAGCACTAGAGGAATAATGTTGCCAACTGTAAAATCTTTACTTTTTTGTTCCATAGTAAATTCTTTTTTAATTTTCATTACTATTGAAAATACTTCACTTCTTGTGTAACCAAGATTCACAAGAGCAGATATGGTATCTTCTACAACTTGAGTATCACCAAGATCTGTTTCTTTTGTTAAATTTAAATTTTCTTGTGAACTTGTAGTAGCAATATTTATATTTTGATCTAAGTTAGGTAGATTAAAATTAGAGACTTTTTCTAACAATTCTGAAGCTATCCTACCGGCAACCTTTGAACCAACTCCTTCTGCCCTTGAAATCATAGCTTTGTCGCCTGATGAAATTGCCAAGATTAATTCTTCTATAGTAAGAGCAGAAAGGATGGAAAGTGCAGCTTTTGGTCCAACTCCTTGAACAGATTGTAGTAGCTTGAACATAGTTTGGTCAATTTTATTAAAAAACCCATACATTATAATTTTATCATCTTTAACTTGTAAATCAGTGAACATAGATAATTTTGTTCCAATATCACCTAAAGAAGATATTACTTTAGAAGAAACATTAAGGAGATATCCAACACTATTTACTTCTAAAACAATTTCTGATTTTGATATAGACTTCAATGTACCTGAGAGAGAAGCTATCATTTTTTTCCTTAATTAGTAGAATTTGAATTATTATTTATTTTCTTCTTTAAGCAATGCTCTTGCTATTGCCAAATTTAGCCCATTATATTCATTTGAAAAGGTAAAATTATAGTCATTAATAATATTTTGACTAGAAATTGCAATTGCCAAAGCATCTGAACTATCTTCGTTTTTGGGCACAATATTCAATAATTTTTCAATCATTGATTTGATTTGTTCTTTAGATGCACTTCCATAACCAGTTACTGTTTTCTTTACAAATTTTGGGGATAATTCTTTTATTATTAATCCTGCCTCAGATAGAGCAATCATTGATGCACTTCTTGCCATTCCAAGTTTTAGGCTACTTATTGAACCTGATCCAACAAATATTTTTTCAATCACAGATACGTTAGGATTATATCGGTTAATTATTTTTTGTAATTGGTTTTTTATTTCAAGTAACCTTTTGCCATCATCAACTTTAATTGAAGGAGATATAATTCCATCTTCAATATGAATGATTTTATTGTATTTAAACTCAACTACCCCCCAGCCAGTATGTCTTAAACCAGGATCGATACCTATAACTCTCAAATCAAAAACCTTTTTATATATTAATTTTATTTATTATTTCATCATCAGCATCAAAGTTACTATAAACTCCTTGAACATCCTCACAATTATCAAGAGTTTCCAAAAGCTTTAGAATTGACACGGCTTTTATTTCGTCATCTACTTTAACAAAGTTTTCTGGTTGCCATATAATTTGAGCTTGCTCAGGAGTGCCCAACAAGTTTTCAAGTTTTTCACGAACATTGTTAAATTCATTAACAGATGTAAATATTTCATGATTATAATCATCTGAACTGACATCATCTGCTCCTACCTCGATGGCAATTTCAAATATATCTTCATCACTTTTTATGTTTTTATTGTAAATAATCTGCCCAATATTGTTAAACATAAACGAAACTGAACCAGTTTCACCCAAAGTTCCACCATATTTTGTAAAAGACGATCTTACTTCAGCTGCTGTTCTATTTCGATTATCGGTTACTGCATCAACAATAAGTGCAATTCCACTGTTTGCATAGCCTTCATATCTAATTTCTTCAAGATTTGATGAGTGCCCAGTTTCAGCCTTTTTAATAACACGATCAATATTATCTTTTGGCATATTAACAGACCTACATGCCGCCAAAGCAGACCTTAACCTTGGATTACTTGAAGGGTCTGTACCTCCTCGAACAGCCACCTGTAATTCTTTAGTAAGTCTAGCAAATTTTTTTGCACGCTTTGCATCTTGAGCTCCTTTACGATGCATAATGTTTTTAAATTTCGAGTGCCCTGCCATTTAAATAACTCCAAAAAAATTAAAAGAATTAAGTATATGTTAAAATACTTGTTCTAGCTTGCCACCTAATCTAAGAGGATTTATTGATTTACTCAAACCATTAATACTTGTTTCTATTACAACAGCACACATAGTTGGTTCTCCAGATGATACCTCAAGTCTAGTCTTTTTGTTATTTGGATACAAAAATCTGTTAAGAGCATCGACTTTATTCATGCCAATTATGGAATTGTAATCTCCACTCATACCGACATCGGTTATGTACGCTGTCCCTTTTTCTAAAATTCGATGATCCGCAGTAGGCACATGGGTATGAGTGCCGACAACTGCAGATACTTCTCCATCAAGTGCATTAGCTATAGCCATTTTTTCAGATGAAGCTTCACCATGCACATCGACCAAAGAAAAATTGACCTTATCATTTAATTTTAGATATTTGACTATATCAGGAATTTTTTCAAATACTGGGTCAGTTTTAGTCATAAATAAATTAGTCATAATATTTGCAACACCAATATTGCCAGCCTTCACTTTGATGATAGTCATTCCTAGTCCTGGAGTTCCTTTGATCATATTTAAAGGGCGAAGTAACCTTTCGCTTTTAGATATATAAGATATTATTTCTCTTTTATCCCAAATATGATTTCCAGTCGTTAAAACATCAGCACCAGCTGAAAAAAAATCGTCACATATAATAGGAGTTACGCCAAATCCACCAGCGGCATTTTCAACATTGACAATTACGGCATCAAGTTGAAGTTGACTCTTCAATTCTACAATTTTCTTTTGAGCAAAATCTCTTGCTTTTCTTCCTACAATATCTCCAATAAATAAAACTTTCATAAAACCTTCTCAAGTTGTTTTTTTATTAAAATTAGATAACACTTCATTTTCAGTAATAATATAATCCAATTTTATATCGTGCTTTTCTCTAGGTATTTTTTTTTCTTCTTGGATACTATAAGCAAGACCAATTGTAATAAAAAATTTTTTTTTCTTTTTAAAGTATTTTTTTAAAATATTGATTGATTTATCGTAATATCCACCACCATAGCCTAGTCTAAACAACTCCCTATCGAATGAAAGGATAGGAACCACTAATATCTGAGGCAAAATAGACTTCTGATTTTTACTAGGTTCTAATGTCCCAAATGGACCTTGTATTAATTGATCGTTAGGAATCCATTTCCTAAAGTTCATAGATTTGTTTTTTGTATCTATCACAGGTAAAGAGAGTATTACATCTTTATTTTGTAAGTAATTAATAAATTCAAACGGAGAGATTTCATTGTTAATCGGGAAGTATAAGCTTGCAGTTTGTATATTTTTATTAGCAAAGAAAATTTCGTTTAAACAAAAGTGTATTTTATTTTTTAAATTAGCTTTTTCTTTTAATCCTAAATAATGTTTTATTCTTTTTTTTTTGCAATAATTCTAAGTCTTTTTTTCATCTCAAACTCTCTTAACATGAAAGCCAAATAGTCGTTGGATAAGTTATCCTATGTTGCCTGTTAAACAGGTGGGTACCATTTAATTTAACCAAAGCTAAAACAGTGACGGTTCCCTTAGAATACTTATGGCCCCAAGGATTAAAGTTCCTAACGGAAGATCCAGCTTTCACATTTTAAATTTATTTATTTTCTAGTAACTTTGCAACTTTATTCATTCTTTCAGTAGCTTTTTCCAGCCAATTACTGAATTCATTCATTTGATTATTACTTGTACTTCTATCTTTAATATTTTCCATTTCAGATAATTTATCTGCTAAAATTAGAGATGTCATTGCTAATAGTCTTGTTTCACCAACGTTGTCAGAAATACCAGACAAACTTGCAATAACAGCATTTACTTCTTGCGAAGATTTTACTAGTCGTTCTTGTTCTCCTGAAATACAAGAAACTGGATAAACAACTCCATTTATTTCTATTTTAACAGTAACAGTATCTGACATCTTATACCTAAGTAGACATTATTTTTCTATTTACTTGTAGTATTTTCAAGATCAATTTTCAAATTATCTAAGCATCTCTCGGCTTCTAAAAATTTTTCATTAGCATCTTCCAAATCTCTTTTAATAGAATCAAGTTTTTCTTTATTAGTAATGCTTTCTGCAATGTGACTTTCAAGTATTTTCATGCTTTTATCAAAAGATTCT
>CACOAO010000032.1 GCA_902625215.1 uncultured SAR116 cluster alpha proteobacterium | reverse complement strand
ATAAAATACTTTTTTTCCAGCCCAAAAACATTTCTTTTTGTCAGGAGCAGCTACTACGTATTTAATTTCATCTTTCAAATGAAAAACTTGTCCACAACCTAAAAAAAATAAAATTAACTTTCCATTTTCAAAATTAACTTTGTCTTGTCTGCCCTTTCTAACTGTTACAAATTTCAAATCACTTTGAAAACATTGACCAAATTTATTTTTTTTACAATTTGGTTCTTGGCTGTCTACAACAGATATATGTGCAGCAATGTTTTTATTAAATATAAACCCATCATTATCTAACATATTGCAATCATCAGTTGGTTTGCTGGTTTTGCCAGAAAACTCGCATTCAAACCAAGCTCCTTTTAATTCTTGTACAGCATAAGTTTTAAAATTAAGAAATAAAAATAATAAAACTAAAGGGGTTAATAAAAAATTAACTCTGATTAAACTCATAAATTTCTCTTTTTTGATTTTACAACTTTTATTTTATAATTAATTATAAATAAATACTAATTTTTTTTCATTTGGATCTAGGAGGAGATTAATATGATAATAGAAACAAGAGAAAAATTTCCAAACTTTGTAGGTTTTGTCTCTGAGGTTGATTTGAAAAAAAAATTAAATGATGAATTAGTAAAGAAAATTGATGAAGCTATAAATAAATTGTCTGTGTTAGTTTTTAAAAATCAAAATATCAATGATGACGAACAAGTGAGGTTTACCAAATATTTTGGCGAAATAGAAGCATCAGGAAAAAAATCAAACATCACAAAAGCTCAAGATAGAAGATTGTCTGCTGATTTAGCAGATGTTTCTAATCTAGATAAAAATAACAAACCTTTTACAAAAAACGATCCACGAAGGATATTTAATTTAGGAAATAGACTATGGCATACTGATAGCTCTTTCAAAAAAATTCCAGCAAAATACTCTCTTTTATCTGCAAGGAATATATCTAAAGAAGGTGGTAATACTGAATTTGCTGATATGAGACATGCATATGATTGTCTTGATAATAATACTAAAACAAAAATTAAAAATATGATTTGTGAACATTCTTTGATTTATTCACGACAAAGATTAGGTTTTGATATGACTAAAGAATTATCTTCAGAAGAAATTAAAAATTTTACACCTGTTGAACAACCTCTTGTTAGAGTGAACAATTTGACTAAAAGAAAAACAATCTTTCTTTCTAGTCATATTGGAAAGATAAGAGATTGGATAAGACCTGACTCGATGTGCTTTATTGACGATTTAATTGAATATGCTACTCAAACACAATTTAAATATATTCATAAATGGTCTCAAAATGACCTAATTATTTGGGATAATAGACAAACTATGCACAGAGCAAGAGCATTTGACGATTTAAAAGAGAATAGGGATATGAGAAGAACAACTGTTTTAGGTGAAGAACAACTTATTTAATTATTAAGTGGTTATCTTTTTAAATTTTCTCAAATCCTACGTTTAAATCTCCGATCAGGTCTTCTGTATCTTCACTACCTGTATAAATTCTTAAATAGTTACCTGTAGGAACGTAACTGGATTTTAAATTTCTGTTTTCTGAAACATTCATTGTAGATAATAGACTAGAGTATCCTCCCCAAGAGGAACCAATCCCAAAAATTTGACAATTGTCGGCTATTATATCTATAGCCTCTTCTATTATATTATCATGAAATTCAATTGCAAATAAACCTGAAGCACCCTTAAAATCTCTTTTCCAGAGCTTATGGTCAGGATGTTGTTCAAGAGCAGGATGGAAGACTTTTTTTATTATGTGCTTAGTTTCCAAAAATTTAGCAATTGCTAGACTATTTTGTGATGATTTTTTTAATCTTAAAGGAAGGGTTCTTAGCCCTCTTAAAGACATATAAATATCATCAGGACTTACATAATTACCTGTATTTTTTGACCATCTTTGAAGTGCAATCAAATTCTCTTCGTTACCTAAAACAACACCCATCATGATGTCAGAATGACCAGAGATGTACTTTGTAATTGCTTCTATTACAATATCTACTCCAAAATCAAATGGATTAAAATATATTGCAGTTGCCCACGTGTTATCTATCAGAGATTTTAAGTTATTTTTTTTACAAATTTTAACAACCCTTTTAATATCAATTATTTCGAAAGTATAAGTTCCAGGACTTTCTATATATATTGCTTTTGTATTATTTTTTATTAATGCTTCTAGATGATCGAGGTCACGTGAATTATAAAATTCAAATTCTATGTCTAGTCTAGGAAATTCTTCTTGAATAAATCTTCTTGCTGAACCATAGACAGAATCAGGAATCAAAATGTGATCTTTTGCCTTTAAAATTGACATTAATCCAATTGTAATTGCCCCCATTCCTGAAGGAGCTAATACACATCCCTCAGCTTGATAAAGATCAGAAATTGCATTAATTAGGGAATCTAGTGTAGGGGTTCCATTTCTTCCATAAGTATATTTTCCTGATCTATTCCTATAATTATCCATTTTAGGACTTAATATTGTGCTAGTCCTATATAAAGGTGGAGCTGGGATTCCGTAATTTTCAGTTGGATTTTTACCTGAGTGTGAGGTAATAGTCTCTGTATTAAAATTTTTAAGATTTTTTTTCATTTATTATTTTCTCAATTAAATTTTAAATCTATTAATATAAAAAAAAACCAATCTTTATGTTTTAAAGTAAAAATTTTTTTATTTTTATCTTGAAACTATACTAAATAAGAACGAAAGTACTACAAAATTCATGTTTAACATGGAAAACTTTATTAGTGGAGAAATAATATGAAAACTAAAATGCTTTTAGCAGGTATTACTGCTGGAGTGATGTTTGCTGGTTCCGTACTTGCAAGCACATTAGACGATGTAAGAGCAAGAGGAAAGCTAAACTGTATTATTAATACAGGCTTAGCTGGTTTTGCTGCACCAGACGATAAGGGTAATTGGACTGGATTTGACGTTGACTTTTGTAAAGCTGTTGCAGCTGCTACATTAGGCGACGCAAGTAAAGTAAATTATACAACAGCTACTGGAAAAACTCGTTTTACAAAACTAGCAGCTGGAGAAGGTGAGATTTTATCTAGAAATACAACTTGGACGTTTTCAAGAGATGTAGACTTATCACAGACATTCATAGGTGTGAATTACTATGATGGTCAAGGATTTATGGTCCCAAAATCTTTAGGTGTAAAATCTGCCAAGGGATTAGACGGTGCTTCAGTATGTATTCAAACTGGAACTACTACAGAATTAAATCTTGCTGAATATTTTAAGGGTAACAACATAAAATACAACCCTGTACCTATTGAAACCAATGCAGAAGCTCAAGAACTTTATAAAGCAGGTAGATGTGATGTTTATACTACTGATGCATCTGGACTATATGCTACAATGATGAGTTTCGATAATCCATCTGATCATATGGTTTTACCTGAGATTGTTTCAAAAGAGCCTTTGGGACCAGTTGTAAGACATGGTGATGATCAATGGGCTGACATAGTTTCATGGGTATTAAGAGCAATGATGGCGGCGGAAGAAAAAGGCATTACATCTAAAAATGTTAAGGAACTAGCTGCTAAGGATAACAAAGACAAGGAAATAAATAGATTACTTGGTAAGGATCCTTTGCAAGGTTTATCAAAACTCGGATTGTCTCCTGACTGGGCAGTAAATGTTATAAGTCAAGTTGGAAATTATCAAGAAAGTTTTGAAAAGCATCTTTTTCCTCTTACTATTAAAAGAGGTATGAATGCATTATACAGAGATGGTGGTTTACACTACATACCGCCAATAAAATAAAAAAATAATATTCACTGCGTCTAATCAATAGGCGCGGTGAATTTCTTTATCCAAAAATTTAAGACTGTATCATGACTTTTTTTTCTAATATTTGGCGCAATGAAAAAAGTAGAGAGATAATAGTCCAAATCATTGTTTTATTTTTTTTGGGGTGGTTTATTTCTTGGTTAGTAATGAATGTGAATGCTAACTTTGAAGCTCTTGGAAAAGATATAAGTTTTGAATTTTTATTCATTCCAGCCGGATATGACATTAACCAATATCTCATAGATTACGATAGTAGAGATAGTCATTTGAGGGCAGGTATTGTTGGATTACTAAATACAGGATTAGTTGCATTTTTTGGGATTATCTTAGCAACTGTATTAGGTATTGCTCTTGGAATAATAAGATTATCAAAAAATTGGCTAGCTAGTAAAATTGCTTATTGGTATGTAGAATTTACCAGAAATGTGCCAATTTTATTACATATACTTCTATGGCATGGTATAATAATAAATACCCTTCCTCATCCAAGAAAAGCAATAAGTTTAGGTGAGGTTACTTTTTTATCTAATAGAGGTTTTTATATACCAAAACCACTTACAGAAAGTGGTATTGAACTTGTTTATTTGTTTTTGGTTATTGCAATTATATTCTCTACTTTATTTGCCAAATACTGTAAAAGAAAACAAGATCTAACTGGTATTCAATATCCAGTTTTTTGGATTAATTTTTCAGTAATTTTTTTTCTACCTTTAATTGCTTTTTTTCTATCAGGAATGCCTATTTCATTAGAAATTCCTGCGTTAAAAGGTTTTAATTTTAGAGGTGGAATGCATATGAGCCCTGAATTAGCAGCATTAACCTTTGCATTAGGAATCTACACCGCTGCTTTTATTGCTGAAATAGTTAGAGCAGGAATTTTAGCTATAGATAAGGGTCAAAGAGAGGCTGCTGAGTCAATAGGCTTAAAACCCTCGAAAGTTATGAATTTAGTTATACTACCTCAAGCTAGAAGGGTTATAATTCCGCCATTAACAAGTCAATATTTAAACTTAACAAAAAATTCATCTCTAGCCATTGCAATAGGTTATATGGATCTCGTTGCCACACTTGGTGGTATATCCCTTAATCAAACTGGAAGAGAAATGGAAACTATGCTTATTGTAATGCTAATTTATTTATCAGTTTCACTTAGCATATCTGCTTTAATGAACTGGTATAATAGCAAAGTTAAATTGGTAGGAAGATAAGATGAGTGAAAAGACTTATAAACCAGGAAACTATCCTGATCTTCCTCCTCCACCTGGCACAGTTGGAGTATATGGATGGATTAAACAAAATTTATTTTCATCTATAAGTAATTCCCTACTTACAATTATATCAGTTGTACTTCTTTACTATTTAATTGATGGAATAATAGGATGGTTTTTTTTAAACGCTGTTTTTGATGCTGAATCTAAAATTGCGTGCAGAAAAATAAATGATGGTGCTTGTTGGGCAGTTATAACAAGAAGAGTAGGTCAGTTTGTTTATGGGTTTTATCCTGAAGCTGAAAGGTGGAGGATTGACATAACATTTTTAACAATGTTTATAGCTTTTGCGCCTTTACTGTATCCTGATATACCAAAAAGAAAGTGGTTATTATATTTTAGTTTATTTTATCCATTTTTTGCATTTGTCTTAATTATGGGTGGATATTTTGGTCTTCAGAAAATTGAATATAGTCTTTTTGGTGGGTTTATGCTCACAGTCATTTTAGGCGTTTGCGGTATTGTTTGTTCATTGCCTCTAGGAATTCTATTAGCACTTGGAAGACAATCCAATTTAACAGTGGTTAGAACATTAAGTGTTTGTTTCATTGAATTTATGAGAGGTGTCCCACTTATAACACTTCTTTTTGTTGCTTCTTCAATGCTAAATTATTTTCTCCCTCCTGGAACTAATTTTAGCATTTTAGTAAGAGTTATAATTATGTTTACTTTTTTCTCTGCTGCTTACATAGCAGAAGTTATCAGAGGTGGCATACAAGCTATTCCAAAGGGACAGTATGAAGCCGCGGACGCTTTAGGAATGAATTATTGGCAAAAAACAAGGTTTATTACTCTTCCTCAAGCATTAAAGATTTCAATACCGGGTATTGTGAACACTTTTATTGGTCTGTATAAAGATACAACCTTAGTTGTCGTGATTGGATTGTTAGATCCACTTGGTATTGGAAGAGCTGCACTCGCTGATACAAAATGGAATGGTTTGTCGACTGAAACTTATTTATTCGTGGCATTATTCTTTTTTGTAAGTTGTTTTGCTATGTCTCGTTATTCCTTGTGGCTTGAAAATAAATTAAACACTGATAAAAAGTGAGAATAAAATGGTAGTGAATAAAAATAAATCCTCAAAACCGGTTATTGAAATAAAAGAAATGCATAAATGGTTTGGCAACTTTCACGTTCTTAAAAATATTTCTTTAGGTGTCAATCAAGGTGAACGGATAGTTATTTGTGGACCATCTGGGTCTGGAAAATCCACACTGATTAGATGTATAAACAGATTAGAAGTTCATCAACAAGGTGATATTATTGTAAATAATGTTGAATTAACTGGAGACTTAAAAAACCTTGAAGTTATAAGAAGTGACGTTGGTATGGTATTTCAATCCTTTAATTTGTTTCCTCATTTAACTGTTCTTGAAAATTGTACTCTAGCTCCAATTTGGGTAAAAAAACTTCCAAAAAAAGAAGCTGAAGAATTAGCAATGGAATTATTAACTAGAGTAAAAATTCCTGAGCAGGCATTGAAATATCCTGGTCAATTATCTGGAGGTCAACAACAAAGAGTTGCTATCGCGAGGTCATTATGTATGCAACCTAAAATAATGTTATTTGATGAACCGACATCTGCCCTTGATCCAGAAATGATAAAAGAAGTTTTAGATACTATGATAGAATTAGCTGAAACTGGAATGACTATGTTAGTTGTTACTCATGAAATGGGTTTTGCAAAAAAAGTTGCCGACAGTGTTATTTTTATGGATGAGGGTGAAATAATAGAGCAGAATGACCCTAAGAATTTTTTTAACAATCCTAAAAATGATAGAACTAAACTTTTCTTAAGCCAAATTCTTAATCATTAGACTTATATCTAATTTCCTGTTTGTATTTCTTGTCCAGATGTTGCCCACTCTGTCCAAGAGCCATCATAAATAGGAATATTCTCTTTACCTAAACAATAAAGTGCAACTGATATAACACATGCAGATACTCCAGATCCACAAGTTGCAATAATATCCTCTGATGTATCAATGTCATTTTTTGAAAAAAACTTGTCTAACTCTTCAATTGATTTTAGAAAACCATCATTTGTCAGTAATTCAGATGAAGGTAAACTTTTAGAATTTGGAATATGACCAGATTGTAATCCTGGTCTTGGTTCTTTAGCATCACCAATAAACCTTTTATAAGATCTGGCATCTAAAATTACTTTTGAATTATTTGTTGAAATAGAAATCATTTCCTCTAAGTTTACAACCAAGTCTTTTTTTTGAGTTTTACTATCAAAGTTTCCTTTAGAAATAATTGTTTTTTTAGCAGTTGTTTCTCCGTCACTTTTTTTCCAATTTTTTAATCCACCATTTAAGATTAAAATATTTTTATGACCAAAATATCTAAGTAAAAACCATGCTCGAGCCGAAGACAACAATGGTGAATTATCGTAAATTATAATTTCATCTTCATTATTAAGTCCTAGGTTTTGCATCATATCTGAAAAAAGTTCTTTTGATGGAATCATGTGAGGTAAAGGATTTTTTGGATCAGCAATTTTATTAATATCAAAAAAAACTGAGTTTGGAATGTGTTCTTTTTTATATTCTTCCTCAGCATCTAAACCAGAATCAGGAAGAAAAAATGTGGCATCCAAAATCTTTACAGTTGCATCATTAAGTTTATTTTTTAAAAAATTAGGTTCTATGAATAAAGAGTTGTTCAAAATATTTCTCCATTTACAGCCAATTAGGAACTACTAAATCTTTTGATTTTAAAAATTCTGGATTCCATATTTTAGATTGATATCTTTGTCCTGAGTCACATAAAATCGTTACAATAGTGTGTCCCGGACCAAGTTCTTTTGCTAATTGAATAGCTCCAGCTACGTTGATTCCACTTGAACCTCCAAGAAATAAACCTTCATCTTTTAGTAAATCAAATATAATAGTAAGCGCATCGTTATCGCTTATTCTAAAAGATAAATCTAAAGGACAATTTTCTAAATTTTTAGTAATTCTACCTTGACCAATGCCCTCTGTTATAGAATTTCCTTCTGCTTTCATCTCTCTATTTTGATAATAATTGTATAAACCAGACCCAAAAGGATCTGATAAAGCAATTTTAATATTTTTATTTTTTTCTTTTAAAAACAATCCTGTACCAGATAAAGTTCCACCAGTACCAACTGCACAAGTAAAAGCATCAACTTTACCTTCTGTTTGTCCCCATATTTCAGGCCCAGTGGAGTTATAATGAGACATTTGATTTGCAACATTATCAAACTGATTGGCCCAAAGTACTCCATTTTCATTTGTTTTGGACAAATCTTCAGCGATTTCTTGTGATTGTCTTATGTAATTTCCAGGATTTGAATAAGGCAAAGCAGGAACTAATTTTAATTCACATCCAATCAATCTTAAAGCATCTTTTTTTTCCTGACTTTGTGTTTCAGGCATAACAATCAAGGTTTTATAGCCTAATGAATTTCCAACTAGTCCTAGACCGATACCTGTGTTGCCGGCAGTTCCCTCAACAATTATACCTCCTGGCAATAATTGTTTTTTTTCTATTGCATCTAAAACAATACCTTTGGCAGCTCTGTCTTTTATAGATGAGCCTGGGTTAAGAAACTCTGCTTTCCCATAAATTTCACACCCAGTAATTTCACTAGCTTTTTTTAATTTAATTAGTGGTGTATTTCCAACAGTGTCAACAAAATCAATTTTAATATTATTTTTCATAAATTTTTACTTAACTAATAATCAGTATTATATATACAAAAGCTATATTAATTTAATATAGAAAATTTAAAATGATTAATTTTAAAAATATTTACTTCTCTATAGGGGGAGTCCCACTTTTTGAAAATGCGTCTGGATTTGTTCCTACTGGACATAAGGTGGGAGTTGTTGGAAGAAATGGAGCTGGTAAAACAACTCTATTCAAATTAATTTTAAATGAAATTATTTTAGACGCTGGGGTGATCGAGGTGCCAAAAAATTTTAAGATTGGCTATGTTTCACAAGAAGCTCCATCAACTGAAGTAACATTATTGGACACAGTTTTAGAGGCTGATATTGAAAGGTCAAAACTTTTACACAATGCTCAAATAGAAAAAGATCCAAATAAAATTGCAGAAATTTATACTAGGTTGTCTGATATTAATGCATACTCTGCTGAAGCTAGGGCATCTTCAATTTTAAACGGTCTGGGGTTTAGTAAAGAAGATCTCATTAGACCATGCTCTAGTTTTTCTGGTGGTTGGAGAATGCGTGTTGCATTAGCAAGTGTATTGTTTTCTAATCCAGAATTACTTTTACTTGATGAACCCACAAACTATCTAGATTTTGAAGGTTCTGTTTGGTTAGAAAACTACTTACAAAAATTTAAAAACACAGCTTTGGTAATTTCTCATGATAGGAATTTACTTAATAAATCAGTAACTAGCATATTACATTTATCACAAAAAAAATTAATTTTTTATAATGGTAATTATGATTTTTTTGATAACGAAAGAAGAGTTCAATTAGAGCAAAAAATATCTCAAAAAAATAAACAAGATGCCCAAAGAGCCCACTTGGAAAGCTTTATTAATCGTTTTAAAGCTAAAGCCTCTAAGGCTAAACAGGCTCAATCAAGAATTAAAATTTTAGAAAAAATGAAACCTATTATAATTGAAGAAAATCAGAAAGTTCCCACCTTCAATTTTGAAAAAAATACAAAATTTGCTCCACCACTAATTACTATTGAACAGGCATCAGTAGGATATAATAATATTCCAATTTTAAAAAATATAAATTTAAGTATAGATCCAGATGATCGCATTGCCCTTTTAGGAGTAAACGGAGAAGGTAAGTCTACTTTATCAAAATTGATAGCAAAAAAACTAAATTCAATGAAAGGAAAATTAAATTATCCCAAAAAATTAAAAATTGGATATTTTGCGCAACATCAACTAGACGAATTAAGGTCAAATGAAACACCCTTTGAACATTTATATTCAAAACTGGACAAAGAAGTACCTTCTAAGATTAGAGCTAAACTTGGTTCAGTTGGCTTTACACAAGATACAATGGATATAGAAGTAAAAAGATTGTCTGGCGGACAAAAAGCTAGATTATTGCTGCTTTTAGTTGTTATTGAAAAACCTGATTTGCTAATTCTTGATGAGCCTACTAATCATTTAGATGTTGAGAGTAGGGAAGCGCTTATAATGGCTTTAAATGATTATACAGGATCTTTAATATTAGTAACTCATGATGCTTTTCTGGTAGAAAGATTAGTAGATCGTCTTCTTATCATTAAAGATGGAAATGTGTCTGAATTTTTAGGTGATATTAATGAATATAAAAAAGTAGTTCTAAATAATAATACAATTAAAGGCAAACATAAGGAAGTTAGCAGTAAAAACATAGTAAACAATCAATCTAAGATATTTAGCACTAAAGATTTAAAAAAACTTTTAACAAATTGTGAAAACAAAATTTTAAAATATGAAAAACAAAAAAGTATTTTAGAAGATGAAATGTTGCTTGAAAATTTTTACGAAGCTGATAATCAAAAACGTATTCAGGAAGTTAATATAGAATTAAAAACTCTGATAAATCTTATCACTGAAGAAGAAAAAAAATGGGAAGAATTAGTAGTTAAAATAGAAAAGCTAAATTAATGAATTCGTTAGAAGCTTATACTAGTCTTTTTATTTCTTCGTTTTTGTCTTCGACAATACTTCCTGGACATTCTGAAATAACATTAACAACTCTTTTTCTATTAGAAAAATATTCACAGTTTTTGCTCATTTTCTTTGCAAGCCTTGGTAATATATTAGGTTCAATTGTTAATTGGTTCTTAGGGTTATATATAACAAAATTTATTAATAAAAGTTGGTTTCCTTTTTCAAAGAAACAATTGGATAAGGCTTCTTCATGGTATTTAAAATATGGTAAATGGTCTTTATTTCTTTGTTGGGTTCCTATAATTGGAGACCCATTAACAATTG
>CACOAO010000031.1 GCA_902625215.1 uncultured SAR116 cluster alpha proteobacterium | reverse complement strand
TAGCACGTTCTAAAAGCACCTTTTCCATAACACGATTTACCTGTACCATAATTGTAATATTGCCCAGTATTATTATTGCCAGTATAATAATTGCCACTTTTATCTGTGCCTGAATAAGTGCCATTAGAATTTTGAGTTTGTGTCCAAGACGAACCAGTTCCAAAATTGTTTCCACGTATGGTTGTGCTTCCTCCATTATTACATACTTGATAAGAGTTACCAGTAGCCCAATCATATTTTGAGTAACAAGAAGAAATTGCCTTTTGTGAAAACAAAATAAACAAAATTAATAGTTTGTAAGTTAATAATTTTTTCATAATAACTCCTATAATAATTATAACTATATCATAATATTTTTTTAAACTTTAGTGAAGAGTTATTGGTTAATTTTAGTTAACCATGAATAGATTATTTTTATGTCATAACCCCTTCCATACGACTGCCCTACACCTCTTAAACTCCACCCACCCAATTGGTCTATGATTTCTGATGGACATTCAATAGCTCTTAATCTGTCTCTGAAACTATGCCTTAAACCATGAATTACATAATCATTTATCAGTTTCTCTTTAAGCCATTTATTTAAAGATGCACTTGCAGAATTAGTATTGCATTCTTTTGAGGAGGTATATCTAGGAAAGGCATATATACTTTCATTATTATACTCTAGGATTCTTTTACAAGCCCAAAGAGAAGCCCCCACAAGTGGTATATATCTTTCACTCCCTCTTGTTTTTAGACGTCTCCATGGATGAGGAATGAGTCTTATATGAGGTATGTCAGAATTGAGGTATATATCTGATTTAAGTAAACCAACACCCTCACCTAATCTCATTCCAGTATCACTTAATAATGCTATCAACCATCTTAAATCATCATCATATTCTCTACATAACACTTGGATATGTTTAATATCTTTTATTGGAATTGGCTTTCTAATCTCTACATTATTGCTCTCTGGCATATAGGTTTTACTAAAAGCATTTATACAACTAATACCTTCTTCAGTTATTGATAAGTTGATGATTGAACGGATAGATGAGAATATTCTTTTGACAGATGATATCAATAAGCCTCTATCTAACAAGTAGTCACGAAATTTAGATGCATCCTTACTACTATAGACATCAATAGGTAAATCACCCAATAACTCAATTACATATTTGATGCTTCTGTCAGCAGTACGGACAAATAACTTATTTTTGCATTCACCTTTAAGTTTAAGATAAGTAGACAGAGCTTCAGATAATAAAGGAGCATTTGAATTACTATTTACAGGTGGTTTGCTAACAAGCATATGCTCGGCAGGAACTTGCATCATAGTTAATCTTATAGATGTCCAATAATCATCCAGCCTTTGATAAAGTGATTTGCTAGCACGAATAGCTGATACACTTGATTTGGTTCTCAAACAAATCACTATACGGTCACTTTTATAATATGACCTCACATCAACAGGAACACGCTTACTGAAATAAAACACACCACGCTTTTTATATAAGTAGGAAACATTTAAATGGTCTACCATTTGGTCTACCCTCCAAGCACACATAACAAAATATGCTTACATATCAACTACTTATGGAAGGTCGAACACATGAATTGGAGCGGGCGAAGAGATTCGAACTCTCGACATTCTCGTTGGCAACGAGATGCTCTACCACTGAGCTACGCCCGCTTAATTGATTTGAAATATAGCATCCTAATTTATAGTATCAAGGAAAAACAAAAAATTATTTAACTTAGTTGTTTTTAAAAAAATTATTTATGTTCTCACATATGTATATAATTTCATCTTCTTTTAAGTATGGGTGCATTGGTAAAGATAAAACTTTTTTTGATAAATTATAAGTTACATCAAGACCACATTTAGATACTGGATATTTGTTATATGGTTTGTGTTCATTTAGTGGTATTGGATAATAAACAGCAGTAGGGATATTTTTTGATTTTAAATATTCTTGGAGTTTGTTTCTATTAATATTTTTTGGAAGCACGACTGTATATTGAGCCCAGCTACTTTTTAAATTTTTTATAATTCTCGGCAATTCAATACCAAGATTTAGAGAGTTTAAGTTTTTATTGTAATTATCTGCTACTATTTGTCTTTTTTCTAATTCCTCTGGAAAGATCTTAAGTTTTTCCAACAATATTGCCGCTTGAATTGTAGACATACGAGCATTCATCCCTATTCTGTCATACTCATATCTTTTTCTGCCCATCCCATGTATGTGAGAAGAATTTGCTATTTCATAAATTTCTCTATCACTTGTAAAAACTGCTCCTCCGTCTCCATAACAACCTAGTGGTTTTGCAGGAAAGAAAGAGGTTGCAGCTACTTCAGATAGATTACCAACAATTTTTTCTTTATATTTTCCTCCAAAAGATTGTGCAGCATCATCAAGTACCCATAAATCATTATTTTTAGCAAAATCATTTATTAAATCCATTTCTGCTGGTTGTCCAAATAAACCAACAGGCATTATACCCTTCACTTCAACACCTATGTCTTTAGCAGTCTTTAAAGTGTCATCAAGTTTATTTGGATCTATATTAAAAGTATCGCGTTTAACATCAATGAAAATTGGAATAGCACCTAGCAAAGGCATTACTTCAGCAGACGAAGCAAAAGTAAAAGCAGGAACGATTACACCTTCACCCGGCTTAATTTTCAAACCAAGTAGAGATAATAACAATGCATCTGTTCCACTAGAGCAACATAATACATATTTAGAGCCTGTAAATGAACTAAGTTTTTCTTCAAGTTCTTTTACCTCTGGACCTAAAATGTATTGTCCATGGTTAAGAACCTGCTTGATACGATTATCTATTTTATCTCGAATTAGTTTTTGTTGCGCATTTAAATCAATGAATGGAATCATAAGTTAACCTTATTTATTTAATTTTTTTGTCTATCATATCCATAACAGTTTGAACTTTTACAGCTTCTATTTGATCTGTTAAAGGGTTTTTTCGTGAATATAAACATTCTAAAAATTCTTCTAATTCACTTTTAAGAGGTTCATTTTCTTGAATTTTAATTTTTTCTATTGGACTAGTTACTACAGAATTTTTAGATGTTATAAATGATGGATTAAAAAGTAATTTTTCTGGCCAATTTTTTGTATCGTCAAAAATGAGTGAACCTTTAGTTCCAGTTACAGAAAACTTATGTTCCTTGTAAGGACACATCCAATCAGAATTAATTAGCGCAGTTACACCTTTTGAAAATGATAATTTTACACAGATTGCGTCTGGTCCAATATTATTATTATGATGAATGGATTGAACATTTACTTCTATGGGTAACTCTTTTGTAATAGAAAGTATCATAGATATATCGTGGGCTGATAAATCATAAATTACAGACTCCTCAGATCTTATAGCACCTAGTGCTAAACGATTTGCTCGAATGTTTTGTAGTATACCTATTTTACCATTTTTAATAAGTTCCTTCATCTTTATAAATGCATTATGATAATTTAACAAATGGCCTACCATTAAAATTCTATTATTATTTGTAGCTAATTCTGCGATTATTTGAGAATCGGGTAATGATAAACAAAATGGTTTTTCTACGAACAGATCTTTATTACATTTTAATGATTGAATGGCCAAATCCTTATGTGTTATTGCTGGTGATGCAATTACAATTGCATTGATATTTTTATCTTCAAAAATATCATTAAGTTCATAAGTGGTTAGCATGTACTCATTATTAAGTGTTTCTGATAATTCTTTATTTGTGTCATAAATACACGCTAGAGATTTCATTTCATGTAAATTTCTAGCTATATTTTTTCCCCAGTTACCACAACCAATTAAAGCAATTTTTAATTTTCTTTTCATTTTACAATTTAATTTTATTTTGGGCTAAAATATTATTCTTACCTTAGATATACACACTTTAGTAATTGGTCAATTGTAGTATTTTGTAATATATTGTTGAAATATTATTTAATCACAACCATATCTATCCACAAATAGAGGAACTCAAATAATGGAAAATAATGATTTAATATCAACAACTGACAATATTATAAATGTGAATGAAGAAACATTTATGAGTGAAGTTATTGAAACATCCAAAATAAAGCCAGTTATTGTTGATTTTTGGGCTCCATGGTGTGAGCCTTGTAAAACTCTTACACCGTTATTGGAAGATGCTGTTAAAAGTTATAAAAAAGATTTAATTTTAGCTAAAATTGATATAGATCAAAATCAAAATATTGCCGCGCAATTAAGAATTCAATCTATTCCCACAATTTATACTTTTTTTGAGGGTAAAGTTGTTGATGGATTTCAAGGAGCTAAATCAAATAAAGAAATAATAGAATTTGTTACAAAATCAGCAAGCTTGTCTGGTCCTGGAAAAGAAGTAGAAGATTTAATTTTGAGCGCAAAAGAGTTTATAGAACTTAGGGATTGGGACAATGCTTATGAAATTTCACAAAATATTTTAGATAAAGATCCAAAAAGTCATATTGGTTTTGGAAATCTTATTCGATCAATGATAGGGTTGGAAAAATTTAATGAAACAAAAGATTTAATTGATAATTTAGCACCTGAAATTAGAAATTCTAAGCAAGTTGAAGAGGCAATCTCATTGCTTGAAACATCTGAAAAGGCTTTTCAAGCAAAAGGAACTATTGAAGATTTAGAAAAAAAACTAAAACAAGAACCAGAAAATTTAAATTATCTATTACAAATGGCAATTGCTTTATTTGGTATCGGAAAAATAGAAGATTCTTTTGATATGCTTTTAAAATCTATTGAAATAGACAAAGACTGGAATGAACAAGCAGCAAGAAAGCAGTTGCTCGAATTCTTTTCATCAGCAGGCATTGAATCTATAGAAACTATTAATGCTAGAAAAAAGTTAGCGACTTTATTATTTTCTTAAACGGGGATTAATTTAAATGGTAGATAACTTTAAACAAGGAAAAACCTTACCAGACATTATTCCAATTTTTCCATTAAAAGGTGTCGTAATGTTTCCAGACACTTTCCTTCCATTAAATATTTTTGAACCCCGTTATTTAAAAATGATAGATCAAGCCATATCAAATGAAAACAGATTAATTGGAATGATACAACCAAAAAACCTTAATGATCCTGACGACAATATTCCTTTCCATAAAGTTGGATGTGCTGGGAAAATTGTTAAGTTTGAAGAAACTGACGATAATAGATATTTAATTACTCTTAAAGGTTTAAGCAGGTTCAATTTAATTTCAGAAAAAACTAATAATCGTAATTTCCGAGAAGCAAAAATTAATTGGGAAACTTTTAGTAGAGATTTAAATATAAATATAAAGCCATTTGATTTTAGTACTCTAAAAACAACTTTAAAAAATTATTTTAAATCACAAAACATTAGGGCAAATATTAGTGCAATTGACGCGTTTAATGATTATAACTTTGTTGACCAAATAACTATGATATGTCCTTTAACAGATGATGAAAAACAATTATTGTTAGAAACATTTTCTATTACAAAAAGAAAAAAACTATTACAAACTATATTAGATTGTTACATTACCGAAGATAATATTTCTGATATTAGTAAACATTAAAAATTATAATTAACTCATTCATTCTTAGGGAAACATGATATGTTAATTAAACTATGAAACTATTTTTTAAGATAACCAATCGTAAATAACTTACGTACGGAAATTGTTCGCTATTTAGGAAAAAAACATTATATTTATCTATAATAATGTGATAATTATTCATATATCAAATTGATGCTATATCTCTAAATAAATTTTTAAGATTTGTTTCATTTAAAGTTTCCATACCTTTTGTTAGCAATAACTGTGATTTGTTTGGAGTTGATGTAAATCCCCAAAACATAAAATCTGTAAAAGCTGTCATTAGGACAGTTTTTGGTAATCTTTCATATTTGTAATTTTTTAAAACGGATTCATTACCAAGATCATTTCCAAATTTTAAACAATTTTCTATTGCACTAAGTGCTGAAACACAATCTCTCAAAGATAGGTTTAATCCCTGCCCTGCCAGTGGATGGATAGAGTGAGCAGCATCACCTATTAAAATTGCTCTTGATGATGTTGGATTTAACACTAAGTTCAAGTCTAGATCCCAATAAGATAATTTGTTTTCTAATTTATTTATTTTCTTTACAGGACTAAAATTAAGATTAATGTGTGAAAAAAATTTATTTAACTCACCACATATAAAATGTTCCGGATTTTCTTTTGATAAAATTTTTTTACATTCAACTTTATCTATACTTTGAACAAAATTAACGAGATTTTTATTTTCATATGGAAGTATTCCAATAGGACCTATATTTGTAAATGCTTGAATAGCAATAGAGTTATGATTTTCAGATAACTTTAAAAATCCTGATATTGCGATGTGTCTTGTATTTTTTTTTATAGTTTTTATAGATAGTAATTTTCTTAAATAAGAATTCTTTCCATCTGCTGATAAAACTAAATGCGTATTAATAAATGTTTTATTATCTAAATACAAAGTTCTTTCAAATTTGTTACATTTAGTGTTATTTACGATACTATGATATTGTTTTACGTCTTGAAGTTGCTCTTCTATAATGTTAAAAATAATATCATTTTTAATCACCGCACCAAATTCTTTTTTATCCAAATAATCCCATTCCAATGGTGAACTATTCTTGGAACCGAATACTTTAATTTTGTTAATTAATGTGTAATCTTTCTTTTTAAGTTTTTTTAAAATATTTAAATCATTTAGTAATTTCAAACTGGTTTTATTATAAAATGTTGTTCTTAAATCATTCTTAGACTTAAAATTTGGTTTAATCCAACATATATCATTTAAATTTAACATATTTGATCTTTTTAATAACAAAATCATAATTGCTCCTGTTATACCTCCTCCAACAACACAAACTTTATGAAAATTCTCCTGTGAAAAGTCTTTAGCAGCCACTGATAACCTCATTTTGTTAAATATCTCAATTATATTGGTTTTAAAATTTACCAGTATAATATAAATAGATAAATGTAAAAATTATTTGAAGGTTCTAAAATGCTTAACTCAGACTATGATATTTTAAAAGATTGGATGTTTGGAAAACTGACATCACTTTTAAAAAATACTGAGCCTAATCCTGAATATCCAGTCTTAAAATTATCATTAGGTGAGCCTACCTTAGGAATGCCAGAATTTACAAAAAAGATATTAGACTTGAATTATAAAGATTGGTCAAAATATCCTCCGAGTGAAGCAATACCAAGTTACGGCGATAGTATATTAAATTATATTAAAAGAAGATACCCAGGCACAGATAAACTGATACAATTAAATAAAAACATAGTCCCCGTTCCAGGCACAAGAGAACCTTTACATCTCGTGGGTCTGTTGGCAAAGAATTTAAAAGTTGGTGAAACTACAGCTCTTATAACTAATCCATTCTACCATGCTTGGTTAGCTGGAAGTATTTCAAGTGGATCCAAGATACATTGGTTAAATTCTTTACCTGAAAATAACTATTTACCAGACATTTTAAATTTACCAGAAAATTTACTAGACACATCTGTAATAATGTATATTTGCACTCCTTCTAATCCTCATGGTAGTGTTGCTAGCATTGATTATTTAAAAAAAGCTATTTTACTGGCCAGGAAACATAATTTTATTTTGGCCATTGATGAATGTTATGGTGATATTTATAGAATGAACAAGTCTAAACCACCAGGTGGATTAGAGGCGGCCTTAAGTCTAGGGAAAGGCTTAGAAAATTTAATAATTTTTAATTCTTTATCAAAAAGAAGTAATGCTTGTGGTATGAGAGCTGGGTTTATAGCTGGAGACGAAAATATAATTGAAAATTATAAGCTCTTAGTATCAAATGGTGCTTCACCAGTTCCTATTCCTGTTCAAAAAGTTGCGAGTGCATTATATGACGACGATAAACATCATATTGAGGGCTGCTTACATTATGACAAAAACTTTGAACTAGCAGAAAAATATTTAAAACCTTTCTATAAAGACTTTAGAATTCCTGATGCTGGTTTCTTTTTGTGGTTAAAGGTAAATGATGATAAAGAAGCAACAAAAATTTTATGGGAAAAATTTTCCCTTAGAGTAATGCCGGGAAGTTTTATGGCAAAAGATGTGAATGGCTTTAATCCAGGTAGAGGTTTCTTAAGAATATCTCTAGTTGATAAAAAAGAAGTTATTGAAGATGCAATGAGACGTATTTGTTTATTTTTGAAAATGGTTGTTCATCAAAAATAAGGCTTCTAAGATGAATAATAAAAATCAAGTTATAGAAAATAATAACTTTTACATTAAGATAATTAAAAGAATATTATCTTCAATTTTATTTTTAAGTTCCATATCATTTTTTTTAATTTTATTTTCTTTTCATCCAGATGATTCTGGTTGGGGCGTTTTTTCTGAAAATATTCCAAAGAATTTTTATGGTGAAATTGGTTCATTAATTTCTGGTTTAGTAATAAGAGAATTTGGAATATTACCTGGGTTTTTACTCACTTCAATTTTGTTTATATGGTCTTTAAAATTATTTAATGAAACTCACATAACGCTATTCAAAACAAAAGTTTTTACAATTCTTGTTATGGTTTTTTTAAGCTCCTTGGGCGGGACTTTTGTTGAAACTAAACTAATTCAAGGTCTAAATTTAAATTTACCAATTTTTAATCAAAATGGCTTATCAGAATGGTTATTGATAAATTTTTCTAATAAAACATCCCATTTAATTTCCTTGAACTTTGATCTATCCCAATCTTTGATAGGCTCTATATCACTATTTATTTCTTTGTTGATCTTTATTTGGATAGCTTCAGTTGGTGAAAAAGAACTACAATTTTTCAAATTTACTTTAAGACCCGTCGTTTTACCTGTGATTTGGATTATTACTATGTTTTTAAATCTGTTTTTTTACAATGATAAAAAAATTGAGAGTGAAATAGTGGAGCAGAACAAAAAATTTAGTTTTTTGAAAATGTTTAAAAAAATACATTTAAAATTTAATAGGAATTCTATAGTTAGAAAAAAACCAAAAGTTAGGAAGACACCAATACTGATCAAAAATGAGAGTAACAACTTTAACTTAAAGAAAAATTTAAATAATAATTTACATCAAGATGATTTGCCATTTGGATCTGAAAGTGGGTTCATCTTACCATCAGTACATTTATTAAAAGAATATACAGAAGATATAAGCCCCCCTAGTAAAGAGACACTAGATATGAATGCCAAAGTTCTTGAAGGTGTATTGTCAGATTATTCTATAAATGGAAACATTGAGTCTGTTAGGTATGGTCCAGTTGTAACGAGATACGATTTGCAACCAGCACCTGGCCTAAGAAGTCAGAGGGTTATATCTTTGGCTGACGACATTGCAAGATCAATGTCCGTTGAAGCTGTTAGAGTAGCCATGGTACCGGGACAAAATGTTATAGGGATTGAGTTGCCAAATAAATTTCGAGAAACTGTAATTTTGAGAAATATTTTAGAACATCAAGAATTTCAAAAAACAGACCTTATTCTTCCAGTTTGTCTCGGAAAAAATATCGCAGGCTATCCAATTGTTGCAGATTTAGCTAGAATGCCACACTTACTGGTGGCAGGAACGACAGGATCAGGAAAATCAGTTGGAATAAATGCAATGATTTTATCATTGCTTTACAAGCATACTCCTGAAACATGTAGATTGATTATGATTGATCCTAAAATGTTGGAACTATCAGTTTATGATGGTATACCCCACTTATTGACACCTGTAGTGACAGATCCGAAAAAAGCAATAATAGCTTTGAAATGGGCAGTTCGAGAGATGGAAACTAGATATTTGGCTATGAGTAAACTAGGGGTAAGAAATATTGATAGTTACAACGAAAGATTAATTCAAGCTAGAAAGAGAGGTGAGATACTTTCAAAAAACATTCAAGTTGGCTTTGATCCAGATACTGGCCAACCAATTTTTGAAGATCAACAAATAAGCTTAACTCCACTTCCTTATATAGTAATAATAATTGATGAAGTTGCAGATTTAATGTTAGTTGCTGGAAAAGATATCGAAGCTGCAGTTCAAAGATTAGCTCAAATGGCTAGAGCAGCAGGTATTCATGTTGTGATGGCTACACAAAGACCGTCAGTTGATGTAATAACAGGTACAATAAAAGCAAACTTCCCTACTAGAATTTCATTTCAAGTTACGAGTAAAATTGATAGTAGAACAATTTTGGGAGAGCAAGGTGCTGAACAACTTCTTGGAAGAGGAGATATGTTGTATATGGCGGGTGGAGGTAAAGTAACACGAGTTCATGGCCCGTTTGTAGAAGATAGAGAGGTTGAAAAAGTTTCAAAATTTTTATCTGATCAATCTATTCCAGATTATGATGAAAGTATCACTGTAGAACCTGAAAATTTAGCTACAAGTGAAATTCATAACTTTAACGGTAATAAAAATTCAAGCGATGAAATGTATGACGAAGCTGTAGCTTTAGTTACTAGAGAAAGAAGAGCAAGTACTTCATTTATACAAAGACATTTGAAAATAGGTTATAATCGAGCAGCCACAATTATTGAAAAAATGGAAAATAATAACATCATATCAAAACCAGGAAGAGCTGGAAAACGAGAAATCTTGACTGAGGAAAATTAATTGGAAAAAGCAAAGATCAGCTTAAAAATTATGAGTTATATATGTTTTTTAATTTTTAGTTGTCAAACATTAAATGCTTTTGAAAAAAACAAATTAGCTCAATTAAAAATTGTAAACTTTTTTAGAAATATTAATACAATAGAAGCAAACTTTATCCAAGTTAGCCCTTCTGGGAATGTTAGCAATGGTAAAATTTATTTAGATTTACCAGGTAAATTAAGAATTGATTATGAAAATCCAAATAATCTTTTAATAACCACTAAAGGATTTTGGATTGTTATACAAGATAGAGACGCCAAAACAACTAATAATATACCAGTAAAAAGTTCACCTTTTGCAATCTTATTAGAAAAAAAATCATTTTTGAATAACGAAAATTTTATAACAGATTATAGTATAAATGCAGGCATAATCTCTTTAAAAATTAAGAGCAAAAATACCGATAAAAATGAAAGTATAATTTTAGAATTTTTAGAAAATCCGTTTAGTCTAAAAAAATGGATAATACAAGACTCTTTAGGCGAGAATACGACTGTATTAATTCAAAATGCTAAATATAATAATAAACTTTCTCATTTATTATTCTTTCCAATTGATTTTGCTGAGCCAACTAATTGATAAATCTTTATTTTATTTAT
>CACOAO010000030.1 GCA_902625215.1 uncultured SAR116 cluster alpha proteobacterium | reverse complement strand
AGACACTAATTTAATCAACACTCTTCGGCTGATACTAGCAGCTATAAAAGAAAGAGACATAATATCCAAAGGAAAAGGACTTGATGTAGAAGTAAATGATAGAGAGATTATTTCCTTACTTCAGTCTATGATAAAACAAAGAAAAGGATCAATAGAGTTGTATGTGCAAGGTAATAGAGCCGATTTAGCAAAAAAAGAAGAAAATGAAATTAAGACAATCTCAAATTTTTTGCCAAGCCAACTATCAAAACAGGAGATTGATAAGATAATAAATAATACTATTAAATTAAATGAAGTTAATTCTATGAAAGATATGGGTAAAGTAATAAAGACCATAAAAGAAGAATATGATGGAATGATGGATTTTGGTTACGTGAGTAAAGTTATTAAAGAAAAACTCTCTAACTTATGATTTTTAATTCAATGGTTAATAAGTAATAATATGGATTTAAAAGAAGAAATTAAAAATTCTATAAAACTTTCGGAAGTTATAGGTAAAAATTTATCTCTGAAAAAACGTGATAATAATAATTATGTTGCGCTTTGTCCATTTCACAAGGAAAAGACACCGTCTTTTAATATTTCAGATGACAAGGGTTTTTATCATTGTTTTGGTTGTGGAAAGAATGGAGATATATTTAATTATTTAATGGAGACTGAAAATTTATCTTTTGTAGAGGCGCTAAAAAAATTAGCTGACTATGCAGGAATAAAGACCAGCAAACAAAGTTATTTTGTAGATCCTAAGATTACAAATCATTTTAACCTTTTGAAAAGAGTCTCTGAGTCTTACATAAACAACCTAAATGCTCACTTAGGTGAAAAAGCTAGAAATTATCTACAAAATAGAGGTTTTAATAAAACGATCATAAATAATTTTAACTTAGGTTATTCTGGTAATGCAAAATCTAACGACTATTTAGTAACTACCTTATTAAAAGAGGGTTTTTCCATAAATGATTTTATTGAAGTAGGTTTGGTTAAAAAAAATGAAGATAAAAATTTAATTTTTTTCTTTCAACAAAGAATAATGTTTCCAATTTCGGACAGCTCAGGAAAAGTAATTGCATTTGGTGGTAGATCTTTAGGAGATGGCCAACCAAAATATCTTAATTCACCCGAGACCTCGTTATTTCTTAAAAGTAGACAATTATATGGAATGTTTAATACTAAAAAACTTCTACACAAAAAACGCTTTATCATTTGCGAAGGCTACACGGATGTAATTTGTCTTCATTCTCATGGTTATCCCGCTGTTGCTTCTCTTGGGACGGCGTTAACGGATGATCAAATAGATAGAATCTTTAATACCGTCGATGAGGCCTTCTTGGTATTTGATGGCGACTCTGCTGGTAAAAGTGCTACCGAAAGAGTTTTTCAAAAATATTTACCAAAACTTAAGATGAATAAAAAACTAAAATTTGTCTATTTACCTAACAACATGGATCCAGAAGAATTTATTAAAAACTATGGATTAAAAGAATTTGAAATGCTTTTAGATAAAGCATTTGGAGTATTTGAACTGCTCTGGATAAAGAGTTTAAGACTAATAAAACAAAATGAACCAGAAAGTTATGCATATTCTTGGAATTATTTAAGAACAAAAGTTAATATTATAGAAAATAAAAATATTAAATTAGCTTACCGTGATGAAATAGAAAAAAGAATAAAGACGTTTAGACAGAAAAATAATACTGTCAATGTTAAACCAAATTTTTACAAAACAAATACTCAAAAATTATTTTCAACAAAAAAAAATTTACCAAAGACGGGCGTTGAAATAAAAATTGGTGCTCTTATATATATAATGTTAATATTTCCAAAAATATGTATTATTTTTGACGAAAAAATATCCTTACTTAACTTTAGAAAAAAAAAATTAAATGATTTTAAAAATTCGATTTTGAGTGTTGTAAACATGTTACCTGAAATAACCTCAAAAGATTTACAACAACATATGATAAATAAAGGTTTTGCTGTTCAAATGAATGATTTTATGCAATGTAATTATCCTACTAGGTTAAATTTGGGCGATGACCAACTAAATGAAGAAAATTTGTACACAGTTTTTGAAGAGTTATTAAGTTTATTAAATATAAAAAATATATAACTTTGTATAATAAGTTAATTGAATTTGTTTTAAAATAGTGAGTTAATTGATGCTGGCAAAAAATGAAATTAAAAACAATAGAACCAAAGTAGGTAATGACAGTCCTATATTAGATCTCAACAACTCAACTATCAAATCCCTTATAAAAAAAGGAAAACTTAATGGTTTTGTAACCCTAGACGAACTTAATCAAGCACTTCCTCCAGGTGAGTACAGTTCTGAACAAATAGAAGACATTCATGCAGCAATAAATGACATGGGCCTTAATATTGTAGATCAACAAGAAGAAGCTTCTTTAGAGGAAACGGACGATAGAAACATTGGAAATTTATCTGACGAGGAGGGCGCGAGATCTGACGATCCAGTTAGAATGTATTTGAAAGAGATGGGGTCTGTCGAACTTTTGTCAAGAGAGGGTGAAATTTCTATAGCTAAAAGGATTGAGGCTGGTAGAGAATTAATGATTGGTGGGATTTATGAATCTCCCTTGGCAATGAGAGCTTTTCTGAAATGGAGAGACGAAGTTGATGACGGAACTATGTTATTAAGAGATATTATTGACTTAGAAACAACTTATGCTCGGATTAATGGTGGGGCTAATGAACCAGTTCTGTCTGCTGAAAATATTTCTAAAATAGGTTTGAATGATTTAAATAAAACGAAAATTGCTAAAGATCCAAATAAGAATATTGAGATTTCCAAATTACATGATGAGAATAGCGCAATCAATAGCGTTAATGAAGATGAAGAAAATGAAGACGACAACGAAGAAGATAATGATGATGATATTAATCTTTCTTTAGTAGCTATGGAAGCAGAAATTAAAGACCAGATTTTGAAAATGATAGATGAAGTTGCTAAAACATTTAAAGAGATTTTAACTTTAAGTGAAAGACGAATAGCTAGATTGAGGAAAGGGGAAATATTAGTCGCGCGCTCGGAAAAAAGATTATTAGAATTGAGAGTAATTTTGATAGAACAGATGGAAAAGATTTATCTAAATAATAATAGACAAGAAGAATTAATTGATCAAATGTACGGCCTTAATAGACAAATAACTAATGTGGAAGGATCTTTGTTGAGGTTAGCTGAAAATTCTGGTGTCAAGAGAAAAGATTTTATTGATAGCTGGGTGGGTAATGAAATTAATCATAATTGGGCAATTAAGCCAGGAAAATCAAAATCATGGGATAAATTTACTGAAAGTCATAATGATGAAATTGTTAGTATCTGTGACCAAGTTTTTGATTTTGTTAATAATGTTAGTATGCCAGTACAAGAATATAAAAAACTCATTCAAATTATTCAAAGAGGAGAAAGAGAAGCAGCGCGAGCTAAAAAAGAAATGGTTGAGGCGAACCTAAGATTAGTAATATCAATTGCTAAAAAATATACAAATAGAGGGTTACAGTTTTTAGATCTTATTCAGGAAGGAAACATTGGCCTAATGAAAGCTGTAGATAAATTCGAATATAGGCGGGGCTATAAATTTTCAACTTATGCTACGTGGTGGATACGTCAAGCTATTACAAGATCTATCGCAGATCAGGCGAGGACTATTAGAATTCCTGTTCACATGATTGAAACTATAAATAAACTTGTGAGAACGTCTAGACAGATGTTGCACGAAATCGGTAGAGAGCCTACCCCTGAAGAGTTATCAGAAAAAATTTCAATGCCTCTTGATAAGGTCAGGAAGGTTTTAAAAATTGCTAAAGAACCAATATCTCTAGAAACACCAGTTGGTGATGAAGATGACAGTCATTTGGGAGATTTTATTGAAGATAAAATGGCAGTGCAACCTTTAGAGGCAGCAATTCATGCTAATTTAAGAGAGACAACCACTAGAATTTTAGCAAGCTTGACACCAAGAGAAGAAAGGGTTCTAAGAATGCGTTTTGGCATAGGTATGAATACTGACCATACTTTAGAAGAGGTTGGTCAACAGTTTAGTGTTACGAGGGAACGTATAAGGCAGATAGAAGCTAAAGCTCTTCGAAAGTTGAAACATCCAACGAGATCAAGGAAATTGAGATCATTTCTTGAAAATTAAGAATCTAACTTAAAATTCTTCCTCTTTACATACTCAAATTGTGCTAGTATAAACTGTTGAATAAATTTATTCAGGCCTGTAGCTCAACTGGTTAGAGCCCTCCGCTCATAACGGAGTGGTTGGGGGTTCAAGTCCCTCCAGGCCTACCAAAATTAATAAAATTAATATAATCTTTATTTATTTTATTTTTTTTTAAATTAAATCATAATAAAACTAAAGTTAAAAATACTTTTATTAGAGGATTTGATTTGAAAAAAAAATATGAAGAGTTAAGAAGCTATAGATGGTTTGCCCCAAATGATGTAAGGTCTTTTGGGCATAGATCTAGAGCCATGCAAATGGGATTAGACAAACACGATTGGGAAAATAAACCTCTTGTAGGTATCATAAATACCTGGTCTGATATTCAACCATGTCATATGCATTTCAAACAAAGAGTTGAAGATGTAAAAAAAGGAATTTATCAATCTGGTGGTTTTCCAATCGAGCTCCCTGCTATTTCTCTTGCCGAAATGTATGTAAAACCCACAACAATGTTATATAGAAACATGTTGTCGATGGAAGTTGAAGAGCTTATAAGATCTCATCCTATAGATGGGGTTGTTTTGATGGGGGGGTGTGATAAAACGACCCCTGCTCTAACGATGGGTGCAATTTCTTTAAACTTACCAACAATTTTTTTACCTGCTGGACCTATGTTAAGAGGCAATTATAAAGGAAAATTTTTAGGAAGTGGGTCTGATGGATGGAAATATTGGGATGAATTGAGAGCAGGGAATATTTCTCAAAATGATTGGGAAGAAGTAGAGACAGGTATTGCTCGATCATACGGACATTGTATGACTATGGGAACAGCAAGTACGATGACTGCCATAGCAGAAGCAATCGGTCTTTGTCTACCTGGTGCAAGTTCTATTCCTGCTGCAGATTCAAATCACATAAGAATGTCTACAAATGTAGGAAAAAGAATTGTTGAAATGGTATGGGAGGATTTAACTCCAAAAAAAATTATAACTGAAAAATCTGTTGATAATGCTGTCACTGTTGCTATGGCAATGGGTTGCTCTACTAACGCTATTATTCATTTGATAGCTATGGCAAGGAGAGCTGGTATTCGTTTAACCATGGATGACTTAGATAAAAAGGGTAGATTAATTCCATTGCTAGCTAATATAAGACCTTCAGGAAATGATTATTTAATGGAAGACTTCTTCTATGCTGGTGGTATTTTATCTTTAATGTATTCCTTAGCAGATAAACTTAATTTAAATGAAATAACAGTAACAGGTTCCAAATTAGGTGAGATCATAAATGGTAAAGAGACACTTAATAGAGATATAATTCGTTCTCTAGATAATCCAATTTATAAGGAAGGATCACTAGCTGTCTTGAAAGGGAATTTAGCTCCAGATGGTTGTGTTATTAAACCAGCTGCTTGCGATAAAAAATTTTTGAAACATAAAGGTCCAGCTATAGTTTTTAATAGTTACCCTGAAATGAAAAAAATTATTGATAGTGATGAGCTTGATGTAACAGAAAATCATGTGTTAGTTTTAAGAAATGTTGGTCCTGTTGGAGGTCCAGGAATGCCTGAGTGGGGTATGATGCCAATACCTAAAAAGCTTCTTAAAAAGGGTGTGCGCGACATGGTTAGAATTTCTGATGCAAGAATGAGCGGAACAAGTTATGGTGCATGTATTCTTCATGTGGCTCCAGAAAGTTATGTCGGTGGTCCATTATCGTTGTTAGAAACAGGAGACATTATAGAGATAAACTTAGAATTAAGGTCAATAAATATGCTTGTAGATGAAAAAATTTTATTACAAAGAAAAAAGAAAGTTAAAAAAAACAATCCAAAAGCAGGAAGAGGATGGTTATGGATGTATAGTAATCATGTACGTCAAGCTAACGAGGGTTGTGACTTTGACTTTTTAGAGAGCGATTTTGGAATTTCTGCTAAAGAACCTGATATATTTTAGAGATTGAGAATGTTATCAAATAAATTAAAAAGAATTTTTTCAAATGTAAGTGTGGCAACAATTTGTACTGCTTTGTTCAAAAACGGACTAAAAAATCAATTCATTCAAAGTGTTTCTCCACTTAATTCAAAACTACCTAATATGGTAGGATTAGCTTATACAGTTAGATATATTCCAGCAAGGGAGGATCTCAATAATATAGAGGTTTTTAGAGATCCAAAACATCCACAAAGGTTAGCTATAGAGGAATGTCCTAAAGATTATGTTTTAATTTTTGATAGTAGAAAAGATCCTAGAGCTGCGTCAGCAGGTGCCATCTTAGTAACTAGATTAATGGTTAGAGGATGTGCTGGTATAGTAACAGATGGTGGATTTAGAGACTCAGGAGAAATAAAGAATTTAAACATTCCAGCTTATCATAATAGACCATCATCTCCAACCAACCTTACATTACATCAAGCCATAGATATAAATGTACCTATTGGTTGTGGAGATGTTGCAGTTTGGCCAAATGATCTAATTGTTGGCGATAATGAGGGTGTAGTTGTTATACCAAATGAAATAATAGAAACAATTTCTGATGAAGTTAACTCCATGACAATTTATGAAGATTATGTGATAGATAAGGTCCAAAAAGGAGCAACCATTAGAGGCTTATATCCATTAACAGAAGAAAGCAAAAAAAAAGAATTTGAAAATTGGTTAAGGACTAAAAATACGGATTAGATTTTAATGAGTTTTATATATGAATAATAAACAAATTAATATAAACCCTTCAAATGCAGTACTTCTAAATGATGATGATAATATTATTATTGCATTAGATGCTATGAAAGCCAATCAACATTTAAAAGATTTTGATATTACATTAAATGCTCCGATACTTTCAGGGCAAAAGATTGCTAGAGTAGATATAGTTAAAGATAGTCCAATTTATAAATATGGTACTATAATAGGTTTTGCTGATAAAGATTTATCAAAAGGTCAAGTCCTAACAAATTCAAATATTGTATTCAAAGAATTTGGAAGAGAACATGAATATTGCTCAAAGTATGTCCCAACTCGATTTGTGAATTCATCAAGTGAGAGAACGTTTTCAGGCTATAAAAGATTAGATGGACGCGTAGGAACTAGAAATTTTATTGCAGTTGTATCAACAGTCAATTGCTCAGCAACTGTTGTGCACGAAATTGCTTCATATTTTACTCCTGACAAAATGATTAATTATCCCAATGTAGAAGGTGTGGCCGCCTTTAGTCATTCAACTGGATGTGGAATGGAATTATCAGGTGAACCTATGAATTTATTAAATAGAACATTAGGTGGGTATATAAGACACCCAAATGTTGCTTCATCTTTAGTCGTAGGCCTTGGTTGTGAAAGGTGTCAGGTTGGAGGTTTGTTTTCTCACCAAGGACTTACAGAAAATGAAAATTTAAAAACTTTAGTAATGCAAGAAAATGGTGGTACTACAGCAACAATCAAAGAAGGAATAAAAATTGTACAAAGAATGCTAGAAAAGGCAAATGGGAATTTTAGAGAAAAAGTCTCTTTATCTAATTTAATGGTAGGGCTTCAATGTGGAGGATCAGACGCATTTTCTTCTATTTCTGCTAATCCTTCTTTGGGGAAAGCTGTTGATTTACTTGTTAGCCATGGTGGTACTGCAATTTTGTCTGAAACACCTGAAATATACGGTGTTGAGAATACCTTAACTGCAAGAGCAGTAAATTCTTCGGTAGCAGAAAAATTATTGGACCGGGTAAATTGGTGGAAGAATGTTTACGCAGTTGGTCGAGATGTACAAATTAATGGAATTGTTAGTCCAGGAAATCAAAAAGGAGGCCTTGCGAATATTTTAGAAAAATCTTTAGGATCAGCGATGAAGGGTGGAACGACGGGTTTAATGCAAGTATATAACTATGCAGAGAGAATAAATGAAAAAGGATTTGTTTTTATGGATACGCCTGGATTTGATCCTGTATCAGCAACTGGTCAGATTGCAGGTGGAGCAAATTTAATAGCATTTACCACAGGAAGGGGTTCGTGTTTTGGAGCCAAACCAACTCCTTCAATAAAATTGGCAACTAATTCTGCACTTTATAAGAAAATGTATGAAGACATGGATATAAATTGTGGCTTAGTTATTGATGGAGATAAAGATATTGAAGAAATGGGTAAAATCATTTTTGAAGAATTTATTTCTTTTGCTTCAGGCAAAAAAACAAAAAGTGAAATCCTAAACCTTGGTCGCCATGAATTTGCTCCCTGGCAAATTGGGATAACAGGTTAATCTTTAATATAAAATTTTAAAAGATAGACTCTTATTGAAGATGCAAGCGAAGTTTTTCTGTTAGAATCAATCTTAGAAACTAAAGTTTGTACAGAACATTTTTGTCCTCTAGCAACGATTTTTAAGGCATCCCAAAATTCTTTTTCTAAGGAAAGAGATGTTCTATGTTTTTTTATAGTTATAGATTTTTTTATTAACATCTTTTTATTTTAGTTGAAACAGTGCAACTAATTCAACATGTGCAGAAAATAAAAATTGATCAATTGGCTGCACCCATTGTAATTTATAATTACTTCCAATTAATATTTTAGAATCTCTTATAAAGGTATTAACATTACAAGAAATACTTATTATCGTTGGTACATTTGATCTTGCTATGTTTGAAAATTGCAAATGTGCACCCGATCGCGGCGGATCAACAATAATTGCACCGTATTTGCGAAGTTCATCTGGTGTTAATGGAAAATTTTTCAAATCTCTAGCTTTTACTTTTACTCTATTACCCAAACCTTCTTTTCTGCTGGCAATCTCTACAGCTTTTAAAGATTCATTGTCTAATTCAAATGCATCTACTTGATAATGTTTTTTTAATAATGGTAAAGTTAATGTGCCACTGCCACAAAAAAGCTCACAAATCAATTTTGTTTTTTTGTTCACATTTAATCCTTGAATGACGCTTTCAAGAATTGCATTTTCCCCTTGTGCAGTTGCTTGAAGAAAACCGCCTGGAGGAGGAAAAGTAATAGATGAAAAAGATTTGTTAGACAAGCTCGAAAGATCTTTTGTAAATAGTAATTCGTTTGTATTATCCTTTAATCTTCTATGAAATCTGATAACTGAACTTTTTGAAATAATTTTAATAAAGATATTTAATTTATCGTAATCTATTTTATCTATACCGGTTATAAGAAGATCTACACCGTTATCAAGAAGGTTGGCGTGAATGTCAATTTCATCACCTATACCAAGAAGCTTGTTTAACGGTTTTTCTAAATCATGAATCAATTTTTCGAGTTCTGACGCTATAATTATACATTTTTCAATTTTAGTAATATATTTACTTCTGTATTC
This sequence comes from uncultured SAR116 cluster alpha proteobacterium, assembly GCA_902625215.1. GTDB lineage: Bacteria > Pseudomonadota > Alphaproteobacteria > Puniceispirillales > Marisalimonadaceae > Marisalimonas. The sequence continues at coordinate 2,349 of CACOAO010000030.1, read as the reverse complement.
GTTAAATCCAATTATTGTATTAGATTTATTTCTTTTTGCTTTGAATTTAACATGTCTTCGACTTTTTATTGAAGATGTTTTAATTGTTTTAATAGTTGTTTTTGGAGATATTTTTAATATTGGATAAGAGATTCTACTAACTTTCCAACAAGAATAATCTTCAAAATTCCAATGTTGAAGCAAACATCCACCACATTGAAAAAAATGTTCGCATCTAGGATCAATTCTTTTTGGTGATGGTAATTTTATTTCAATTAAATTGGCTCTTATACCTTCACTAGTACAAAGAGTTGGTTTAACAACGACTATTTCATCAGGTAAAGTAAAGGGGATAAAAAAAGTGTAATCACTTATCTTATAATTGACTTCGGTAGTCAAGTTAGAGATCCCTTCACCCCGAGAGCCAATTTGTTTGATTGTTAAAAGTTTGTTATCCACATTTTTTTGTAATTTTTCATGCTTATTCATTTTAAAAATATCTTAGAGCATTGCCATAAAATTTTACCACTTATCTTCAAAAAGTTCGCATTGATTTGGAAGGGTGAGAATTTATTAAAATATGGTTTCACACTTAATTTACTTTGACTAAGCTTACTTAATTCTATAGATGCTAGAAAGTAATTGTTTTTATCATTTAGTAAATAAATATCTGGTTTTATAAATTTATTTATACTTACATCTACAATAGTGGTTATATGGTTATTTGATATATAGCTTCGAAAATAATATAAATTTTCCACGTTAAAAAAATCTAATCCACTTAACAATTCTTTTGAAAATGATATTTGGGTAGTATCATCAACTTTATTTTCTATATTTCTGAGTATAAAAAATTGTTCTTGTGAAGAAAGGTCTTTTAACCATTTTGGTATCAACTCATTTACATTCACATCAAGTATTTCTGCTAACATAAATCTATACTTTTCAGGAAGAACCTTGGGGGTGCCTCTATAAAGATATTGCTGCAAATAAGCATCATTTTTTCTTATATTTCTTGATAAATTACGAAGATTATAGTTCTTTTTTTTTATTATTTTTTTTATTTTTTCTCTGACATCGTCGTTGTCAACATTTGTTTTATTATTTATGTCTTGTTTATTAATCATCTTCTTATTTTGATCTTTCAATACTTTCATTTGCTAAGTTGATTAGATGATTATTAATTTCTGTATTTGGTAATTTATCAAGACACTTTATAGATACTGAAATAAACTCTTCAGTTTTCTTTTTGCATTCATTAAAAATATTATATTTATTTAAGATATCAATTGCATTATTAAAATCATTAGATTCTTGATTTAATTCTTTTAAAGTTTTTGTCCAAAATTGTTTTTCTTTTGGATTACTTTTTTGCCAAGCCAAAATAACAGGTAGTGTAGTTTTTCCTAATTTAAAATCGTCACCTAAATTTTTTCCCATTTTATTAGGTAAATTATTAAAATCCATAAGATCATCTATAATTTGAAATGCTAATCCCAAATTAAAACCATAATCATAAGCGGCATTTTGTTGTTTAATATTTCCTCCAGCAACGATAACACCACTTTTACATGAGGCTCCAAACAATTCTGCAGTTTTTTTGCCAATAACTTCAAAGTAATCTTCTTGACTAGTTTCTGGTTTGTTTGCTATTTGCATTTGTTGAAACTCTCCCTGGGTTATTTTGCATGATGCACTTGCTAAACTTGATAAAGCTTCAATTGATCCAGTTTCCACCATTAATTCAAAAGATTGTGCAAATAAAAAATCTCCAGCTAAGACACTAAATTCATTACCCCAAATTATATTAGCAGTTTTTTTCCCTCTCCTTAAATTTGATTCATCTACCACATCATCATGTAATAAAGTAGCCGTATGAATAAATTCTACAGCTGCTGCCAATAAGATTGGATTTTTTGAGTAATTATTGAATTGTGCTGCCATAGTTAATGTTAAAAGTGGACGTAACCTTTTACCAGAAGCATTTATTAAGTGTTTCCCAATATCACTAATGAGAGGAATTGACTTGTCTAGTCTACTTATTATCTCTTGATCTACGGCTTCTAGACTTTTTTCAAGTAATTGTCTAAGTTGTAAAATGCTTTTTTCAGAATTTTCGGTTTTTAGTTCATTCATAGCATTTTCCAAAGGTTAATTTTTGTATTATAACTTGCTTATTATATATATTAAACATTTATATAATTTTAATTAAGGATAATCTATGTTTTCCAAAAACATAACTATTGACAAAATTTTAAGAGGTAAAATCTCAATAATACAGTTGAAGAAGGGTTTTAGGTATGGTTTTGAGGCCGTTTTTCTAGCAGCATTTGTAAATGGTTTCTTAAAGAAATTTAAGAAAAAAAAACT
>CACOAO010000029.1 GCA_902625215.1 uncultured SAR116 cluster alpha proteobacterium | reverse complement strand
AGATCGTTTGGCTCTAAAAAGGAATGCTTAGGTGAAATATGCTTCAATACCTCCATTTCTGGCTATCAAGAAATAATCACTGATCCATCATATACGGGACAAATTATTACTTTTACTTTTCCCCATATTGGTAACATAGGTTCTAACAAATTTGATGAAGAAGGAAATACAAATTCTATTGCAGGCATTGTAGTTAGGCAACATCCAACAAACGAGTCTAATTGGCGATCAGAAATCAATTTTAATGAGTGGTTAATAAAAAATAATATACCAGGTATTTCTGGTATTGACACTAGATTGCTAACAAAAATAATTCGAAAATATAAAAGCTGTAATGCGTTGATATGTTTTGAGAAAAGTGGAAATTTTAAAATCGAAGAGTTGAAAAATAAACTAAAAAAACATCCAAAAATGGATGGCTTAAACCTTTCATCATCTATAACCACAAAAAAACAATACAAGTATACTGAAGGTGTGCATGAACTCATATCATCAGAGGTGTATGATTTAAAAAACTTCAAGCCCAAAATTGCTGTTATAGATTTTGGAGTAAAACAAAACATACTTAGACATCTTGTTAACTTAAATGCAGAAGTTAGTGTTTTCTCAGAAAATGCGCCTATAGAGGATATAAATAATTTCAAGCCAGATGGTATTTTTTTATCAAATGGTCCTGGAGATCCATCTGCAACAGAAATAAAATGTAGAAAACTATTAAGTGCTTTATTTCAACTTAAAATTCCTGTGTTTGGAATATGTATTGGTCATCAATTAATTGGAATATCGTTTGGGGCGAAAACAAATAAAATGCCTCAAGGTCATAGAGGAGCTAATCATCCAGTAAAAAATCTATCTAAAAATAAAGTAGAGATTACCAGTCAAAACCATGGGTATCAAATAGACTTAGATTCTTTACCAAATTGTTTAGAAGTGACCCACACTTCTTTATTTGACAATTCGATAGAAGGTATAAGACATAGATCATTACCGATTTTTTCAGTTCAGTATCATCCAGAAGCTTCTCCTGGACCAACCGAGTCATCTTACTTGTTCAATGAATTTTTAAACTTAATTAAAGAAACAAAAAATGCCAAAACTTAAAGATATTGAATCAGTCTTAATAATTGGTGCTGGTCCTATAGTAATTGGACAAGCTTGTGAATTTGATTACTCTGGTGCGCAAGCTTGTAAGGCACTTAAAGAAGAGGGAATTAGAGTTATACTAATAAACTCTAATCCTGCTACCATCATGACTGATCCAATTATGGCTGATTCAACATATATTGAACCAATTGAAAAAAATACTATTGAAAAAATCATAGAAATTGAGAGGCCAAACGCAATTCTACCTACCATGGGAGGTCAAACAGCTCTTAACGCAACGTTAGATCTATACAATTCTGGTATCTTAAAAAAATACGATATTGAAATCATTGGTGCAAAACCTGATTCAATAAATAAGGCAGAAGACCGAGAATTATTTAAAAAAAGTATGAATAAAATTGGTTTAGAGTCTGCAAGAGCTCAAATTGCAAAAAATATTGATCAAGCTATTTCTGCGTTAGATTTTGTTGGTTTGCCAGCAATAATAAGGCCATCCTTTACTCTTGGAGGTGAAGGCGGGGGCATAGCTTATAACAAAGAAGAATTTATTGAAATTGTAACTAACGGATTAAAATTATCTCCCACCACTGAAGTGCTAATTGAAGAATCACTTTTAGGGTGGAAAGAATATGAAATGGAAGTAGTAAGGGATAATGCAGATAACTGTATAATAATATGTTCAATAGAGAATGTTGATCCAATGGGAGTTCATACAGGTGATTCTATTACTGTAGCACCAGCTTTGACTTTAACAGATAAAGAATATCAGAAGATGCGTAATGCAAGCATTGCTGTTTTGAGAGAAATTGGTGTTGATACTGGTGGATCAAATGTACAATTTGCCCTTAATCCAAAAAATGGAAGATTAATTGTAATTGAAATGAACCCAAGAGTGAGTAGATCTTCTGCGTTAGCGTCAAAAGCGACTGGTTTTCCAATAGCTAAAGTTGCTGCAAAACTTGCTATTGGATATACATTAGATGAATTACAAAATGATATTACAAAATCCACACCAGCTAGTTTTGAACCTACAATAGATTATGTTGTTACAAAAATTCCTCGCTTTACTTTTGAAAAATTTCCTGGATCAAATAATCTTTTATCTACTTCCATGAAATCAGTTGGAGAGGCAATGGCTATTGGAAGATCTTTTCAGGAGTCACTTCAAAAAGCTTTAAGATCTCTTGAAACAGGTTTGACTGGACTTGATGATGTTAATTTCCCGGTTCAAAATGAAAATTTAAATAACAAAGACAACGTTTCTGGCTGGTTGGCTGAACAGGTTCCAGAAAGAATATTGAGAATAGCAACTGCGTTTAGACATAAAATTTCAATTGAAGAAATTTCTAAAATTACTGGCTGGGACAAGTGGTTTTTAGAACAGATTTTAGGTATAGTTCAAGTTGAAGAACATCTAAAAACCAGTAACTATATTTTGGATGAGATGTTTTTAAGAAGTATCAAATCTATGGGTTTTTCTGATAAACGTATTTCTGAAATAACTCAGATTAGTATACCAAAAATTTATGAACTTAGATCAAAATTTGGTGTTTTTCCATCTTATAAAAGAGTTGATACATGTGCAGCAGAATTTTTTTCAGAAACTGCGTATCTTTACAGCACCTATGAACAGAATAATAATAATGAATGTGAAGTTTACCCATCAAATAAAAACAAAATTATTATTCTTGGTGGCGGCCCTAATAGAATTGGCCAAGGTATAGAGTTTGACTATTGCTGTGTTCACGCAGCCTACAGTTTATCTGAAATTGGGTTTGAGACAATAATGATTAATTGCAACCCTGAAACTGTTTCAACTGACTATGATACTTCAGAAAAATTATACTTTGAGCCTCTTAATCATGAAGATGTACTTTCTGTTATAGAAAAGGAAAAGCAAAATGGCAATGTAATCGGTGTAATTGTTCAATTAGGAGGGCAAACTCCACTTAAGATTGCTAAAAGTTTAGAAAAATCTGGTGTTAAAATTTTAGGAACATCAGTTGAAGCAATAGATTTAGCCGAAGATAGAAAAAGTTTTAAAGAATTATTAAAGAGCTTGAAATTAAATCAACCTCTAAATGACGTCGCGAGTAGTAAAGATGAAGCCTCAAAGATCACAGATCAAATTGGTTTCCCAGTAGTAATTAGACCTAGTTATGTTCTTGGAGGTCGGGCTATGGAAATAATACATAACCTAGATCAATTACAAACATACATAAATGAAGCAGTAAAGGTTTCTGGTGATAATCCAGTTTTGATTGACAGTTTTTTGAAAAATGCGATAGAAGTCGATGTCGATGCTATTTCTGATGGGAATGAGACTTTTATTGCAGGTATTATGGAACATATAGAAGAGGCAGGAATCCACTCTGGAGATTCCGCATGTGCTCTGCCTCCACAAACAATTGATAAAACAATAGTTAATGAAATAACTTTACAAACTAAAAAGCTTGCAAAATCTTTGAATGTTATTGGATTCATTAACATACAATTTGCAATTCAAAATAAAAAAATATTTATATTAGAAGTTAATCCTCGTGGAAGTAGAACAATACCTTTTGTAGCTAAATCTACTGGAGTTCCACTTGTCAAAATTGCATCGCAAATAATGATTGGTAAAAAATTATCTGATTTTAAATTATCAAATAGAAAAATTAACCATATTTCGGTTAAAGAAGCAGTTTTTCCCTTTGCAAGATTTCCTGGTACTGATGTAATACTTGGTCCAGAAATGAAATCTACTGGTGAGGTAATGGGTATAGGTTTAACGTTTGGAGAAGCTTTTGCAAAAAGCCAACTTGGGGCAGGTATAAATTTACCTTTAGAAGGTAAAGTCTTCATCTCAATAAAAGATGATGATAAAAATAGTGTAGTGCCTATTGCTAAAAATCTTAAAAATTTAGGTTTTACAATATGCGCAACCTCAGGAACTGCAAAATATTTGAATGATAATAAAATCGAAACTCAATATATAAAAAAAGTGATTGAAGGTAGACCAAACGCAGTGGATGCAATGTTATCTAAAGAGATTCAACTCGTGATAAATACAGCAGAAGGAAGAAATTCAATTAAAGATAGTTTTTCTTTAAGACAAACTGCACTTTCTAACAAAATACCCTATTATACCACTATACAAGGTGCGAATGCAGCAGCTCTTGCTATAAAAGCATTGAAAAGTTTAAAATTAAATATCAAATCTCTCCAATCATATTTTGAATAAAATATTTTTCTGTATTATATTTAGATTATTATAATTAATGGAATCATATCTATGGATAAAGTACCTTTTACATTTTCTGGATTAGAAAAAATTAAGCTAGAACTAGATAATTTAAAGAAAATTGAAAGACCTCAGGTAATACAGGCAATCTCTGTTGCAAGAGATCACGGTGATTTAAAAGAGAACGCTGAATATCATGCCGCAAAAGAAAAACAAGCATTTATAGAAGGTCGTATTACTGAGCTTGAAGATGTAACTAGCAGGGCAGAAGTAATTGATCTGACAAGACTTTCAGGTGAAACTGTTACATTTGGTACAAAAGTTAACATAGTAGATGAAGAAAATGACCAAGAAACAAATTATCAAATTGTAGGACCATACGAAGCAAATTTAGAAGAAGGTCTAATATCTGTTGCATCACCAATAGCAAGAGCTCTGATAGGAAAAGAAGTAGGCATGTCAGTAGCAGTAACAACTCCAGGCGGCACGAAAAATTATGAGATTTTAACTATAGAGGTTCCTAAATCATAGTTTCAAAGGGTATACCTGGTAATTTTTTAACACTCCTTATATTTAACGAAGTTTTGACATTACTTACTTTTGGAGCCTGGGTAAGATTTTTTGTTAAAAAAGATTGAAAGTCATCCCAATCTTTTGCAACTATTTTTAATAGAAAATCAACTTCACCAACTAGCATATGACACTCCCTAACCTCAGGGAAATTAGATATATAGTTTTCAAATGTCTGTAGATCGTTTTCAGCTTGACTTTCAAGCCCCACGTAAGCAAAAACTGTAACCTTGTAACCTAATAATTCTGGGTTGACGATAGCATTATAACCAAGTATTAGATTTTTTTGTTCTAATGATTTAACTCTTCTTAAGCAAGATGGGGGAGATATTTTTAATTTATTAGCAAGCTTTACATTAGTAATATCTCCATTCATTTGTAACTCATTAAGTATTTTTAAATCAATATTATCTAATTTATTTTTTTCATTTTTCATTTAATAAATACTTCTTTATATTAATCACAAAAAAGTTTATGTAATAATATTAATATATAGTCCCAAATTAAACAATTTTATTTCAAGAAAATTTTTTTACTTATATTTCAGGGAACATAAAAGGAAAAAAGATAAAGACACAAATTAAAAACGAAACTTGGATATTATCAGATAGTACCAAGGGTATGGAAAATCAATCAATTGCTTTAGCAAAAATTTTAAATGCTAATTTTAGATTAATTCACTATAATCCTCCATATTTTTTAAAAAAAATTCCTATTCTAGGAAAATTCTATTTTCCATATTATTTACGACAAAAATTAGATACAGATATACTACCCTCAATTATTATTACCACTGGTAGGAGGATGGCTGGGACATCTATTGCCCTAAAATCTATTTTAAAGAATAATGTTAAAACTATACATATCCAAAATCCTAAATTATCACTTAACCATTTCGATTTATTATTAATTCCAGAACATGACGGGATAAAAGGTAAAAATGTAATTCAAACAAAAGGTGCTCTTTGTTTTTTTGAAGAAAAGGATATCAAAAAGGTCAAAGAACCAAATCTATATAAAATTAAAACTAAAAAAAATACTGTTTTATTAATGGTTGGAGGTAACAGCAAAAAACAAAAACCTCAAAACAGCGAATATTTTAATTTAAGTTCAAAGGTAATAAAAGGAGTTAAAAACTTAAATGCACAATTGATAGTTACGGTGTCCAGAAGAACACCAAATAAAGCTATTAAAATATTACAATCAACTTTTTCAAAACATTTAAGCGACTTTAAGATACTCTCTTCAGACGAAGATAATCTTTATCCAAAAATTTTAGAAATAATTGATTACACTATTGTCACAAGTGACAGCGTTAACATGATTTCAGAATTATCAACGCTCTCAAAACCCTTATTTATTTCGCGCTTTTCAAAGGAAAATAGAAAAATTTCAATTTTTATATCAAATCTCAAAGAATTAAATATTGTCCAAGACTATGAAGGTAATTTATTTAAATTTGAAAAAAGTAAACTCCAAACAAACAAAATTACTGCTTTACAAGTAAACAAGTTTTTCGGATTCAAGTAAATAACCGAGGTTTCTAATATCAAAAATTTTCTTATAAAGGACTTCCCAATTATCATTTTGGTCTATTTCTCTCCAAATACTTTCAATTTCTCCAATTAATAAATTTTGTCTGTTTTTATCTAACTGATGTTTTTTTTCTAAAACTCCTTTGGCTGGATGACTTTCTTTTAAAATTTCAACAACTTTTAAAAATTTATTAATTTTATATTTTTTTCCGTAATTAGTTTTAATGCAATCTATAATGGAATCCTTTCCCCCATAAAAATCATAGAACATGTCAGCATAAACAATTTTATTTTTTTCACTTTCATTTAATAATATTGTCATTATTTCATTTAGATTTTTACTATCAATATCTTGTATTCCCATCCTCCAACAAAAGTGCTTTTTTAGCGACTCATGAAAGCTTTTAGAAAATTGACTCAAAATTTCAATAATTATATTTTCCTCTATAAATTCGTCTAAACTCTTTCCTAACTGAGTTAGTGCCCATAATGCGGCCTCAGGTTGCCTTCCAAAAGAATATCTTCCATTATTATCAAAATAAGCAGCTGTAAAAGAAGTATTTGCAAATTCTATAAATCTCCATGGGCCATAATCAAACACTTCACCAGTAACATTAAAATTATCAGTATTTAAAACGCCATGAACAAAACCTGCGATAACTATCCTGCCCATTGATTCTGCTATTCTTTTTACACTTTCTAAGAATATATTTTCAGCTAAAATCTTTAAACTTTTTTTGAATTTAATATTAGTAAAATAATTTTCACTAAGATGGTTTAATAATAAAGCAATTTTGTCATATTCATTAAAATATTTTAATCTTTGAAAAGTGCCTATTCTAATATGACTGTTACTTCTCCTCACAAGGACAGCTGATCTTGTTGGAGAAGGTTCATCATTCCTCTGTAATTCTTCTGCTGTTTCAATAATTGAAAATGTTTGACTTGTGGGTACTCCTAAGGAACTCAGAAATTCAGTTGCTAAAAGTTCTCGAACAGCTCCCTTCAAAGTAAGTCTACCATCCCCTCCTCTGCTATATTTTGTTTGCCCGGACCCTTTTGTACCTAAATCCCATAAAATATTATTTTTATCTAAAAATTGTGCTAACAAAAACCCTCTTCCATCACCTAAGTCTGGATTATAATGACCAAATTGGTGCCCATGATACTTTAATGCTAATGGTTCATGTTTAATTCCTGGCAATTTATCAAATTGACCAAAAAATTTTACCCACTGATCATTACTTAAATGGTCTAAGTTTAATAACTTTGCTGCTCTATCATTTCTAAATCTTAGAATGTGACGAGGAAACTTTGCTGGAGTAGCAATATGGTAAAAGGAATCACCTAAATCAAAATGATTATTTACAACTTTGGCATTATTTATCATTAATAAACCAAATCATTTTTTATCTAAACAGGTTATCCTGCAATTTTTTTTCTAACCCTTTATACAAATAAGATACTTGCTCTTCATATCCATTATAAATAATTGTAGGAATTCTTCCTTCAATTCCTAACTGTTCTTCTGTTTTTTGAGACCATCTAGGGTGAGGAATATTAGGATTTACATTAGCCCAAAATCCATACTCTTTTGGTGCAAGTTTTTCCCACATCCCAATGGGTCTTTCACTTAAAAAACTTATCTTTACGATTGATTTTATCGACTTAAATCCATACTTCCATGGCAAGACTAGGCGTAGAGGAGCACCATTCTGATTAGGTAATTGTTTTCCGTAAATCCCAGTAGCTAAAAAACTTAGTTCATTTTTAGCTTCTTCAATTGTAACACCCTCTTGATAAGGCCATGGATACCATTGTTGTTTTTGTCCTGGCGCTATATCAGGGTTATAAAAAGTTTCAAACTTTAAAAATTTTGCATTAGTTTTTGGCTCAACTAATGATAAAATTTTATTTAGAGAGAAACCTGCCCATGGGACTGTCATAGACCATGCTTCAACGCACCTAAATCGATAAACTCTTTCTTCAATACCACCAAGTTTTTTTATTAAATCATTTACATCTATAACCAATGGATTGTTTACCAGTCCATCGATAGTTATAGACCAAGGTTCAGTTTTAAGCTTAGAGGCTCTTCTCCATATATTTTTATTTGATCCAAACTCATAAAAATTTGTATAAGTTGTGGCCAAACTCTCCACAGTTAAGGGTCTATTTATTAAGTAAGACTTATTTACAGCTGGTGGATAAAGCGAACTAAAAGCTGGGCGAGATATCAATGAGGCACTTGATAAAAATATTGAGCCTACACCAATTTTTTTTAAAAAATCTCTTCTAGTATTGTAAAAAATTTCGGAAGTAACTTTGTGGTCTTTCAATTTCCAAATTTTTTTTCTTTTATAGTATGCCATTTTAAAACTCCAATATTTAAGAAAGAGTTAAGACAGCTTTCTCAATTCTGTTCATTGCTTCTTTTAACGCTTCTAGGCTAGTTGCATAAGACACTCTAAAGTATGGTTCTAACCCAAAAGCTACGCCAGGTACGGCAGCCACTTCGGCAGTTTCTAATAGCCATTCTACAATTTCAACGTCATTGTTGAGGGTTGTTCCATTTTGTGTTTTCTTACCAATTAATCCTGATACATTGGGGTAAGCGTAAAATGCCCCTTCAGGTAAAATACAAGAAATACCCTCTATACTATTGAGTTTATCAACCACGTGATGTCTTCTTTCATTAAAGGCATTTAAACAAGGATCTAAGAATTCTTTACTTCCACTTATGCCAGCTAAAGCTGCATATTGTGAAATAGATGACGGATTAGAAGTTGATTGACCCTGAATCTTGATCATTGCTTTAATTAGTAATGATGGTCCAGCTGCATAACCAATTCTCCAACCAGTCATGCAATAACTTTTAGAAACACCATTTACAGTCAAAATTCTACTTTTTAAATCAGGTGCTACTTGCGCCAATGTGTAAAATTTAAAGTTGTCATAAACTATGTATTCATAAATATCGTCAGTCATTATGTATAAATTGTCATATTTTCTAACTATATTTGCTATTTCTTCAAGTTCACTTATTGAATAACAAGATCCAGTTGGATTAGATGGACTATTTAGTATGAGCCATTTACTGTTTTTGGTTATTACCTTTTCTAGAGCTGCGCCAGTAAGTTTAAAGTTTGTTTCTGAAGAACAATTTACAAATATTGGTTTACCACCTGCTAATAATGTCATATCAGGGTATGAAACCCAATAGGGAGCTGGTATTATTACCTCATCATCTTTATTTAAAGAACTCATCAAAGCATTAAACAAAATTTGTTTTCCACCAGTTCCAACTATTACGTTACTTATGTCATAATTTAAATCATTATCTTTTTTGAATTTTTCTACAATTGATTGTCTTAATTCTGGAATACCTTCTATATTAGTATATTTTGTATATCCTTTATTTATTGCATCAATGGCGGCTTGCTTAACATGTTGGGGTGTATCAAAATCAGGTTCTCCAGATGATAGACCAATGACGTTTTTTCCCTCTCTTTTAAGTTGAGTAGCCTTTGCTGTTATTACCATTGTCGCAGAAGGTTTGATTCTATTTAAACTATCAGAAATAAAAGTCATTTAACTACTCCAAAATATATTTTATATTAATTAGACTTACTACAATTTAGTTCAGACTTACATCTTTTTTATTAATTAATTAGTTATTATTTGATATAAATAATTTCTATAAATATTTTACTCGCAAATTTATAAAAATGAATAATATTGAAAAAATTAAAGATAATGTAATTAAATCCGGTAAATCTATTTTTAGATTAAAGTCAAACTTTACACCTACTGGAGATCAGCCAGAGGCTATAGAAGAATTGGTTTCTGGTATAAATAATGACGAAAAAGACCAAGTATTACTAGGAGTAACTGGTTCTGGTAAAACATTTACCATGGCGCATGTCATAAATTCTGTTAACAGACCCTCTTTGATAATGGCACCTAATAAGACATTAGCAGCACAATTATATGGAGAAATGAAAGATTTTTTTCCAAATAATGCAGTAGAATATTTTGTTTCATATTATGACTATTATCAACCAGAAGCTTATGTTCCTAGATCTGATACTTATATCGAAAAAGAATCGAGTATTAATGACCAAATTGATCGAATGCGTCATTCTGCTACAAGGGCCCTTCTTGAGCGTAAGGACGTAATAATAGTTGCTTCTGTATCGTGTATTTATGGTATCGGTTCAGTTGAAACATATTCACAAATGACAATTGAATTAAGAAAAGAACAACAAATTTCTAGACAAACATTGTTAAGACAGTTTACTGAGCTTCAATATACAAGAAATGATATGTCATTCGTTAGAGGTACTTTTAGAGTTAGAGGTGATATAGTTGAAATTTTTCCTGCCCACTTGGAAAGTGTAGCCTGGAGAATTACTCTATTTGGAGACGAAATTGAGGAATTATTTGAAATAGACGCTTTAACAGGGGAAAAGCTTACATCATTAAAATCAATAAAAATTTATGCTAATTCTCACTATGTAACACCTAGACCAACATTAAACGAAGCTATTAAATCTATTAAAGCAGAATTAAAGCTTCATTTAGAATTTTTATATAAAAGTAATAAATTAGTGGAAGCACAGCGATTGGAACAAAGAACTAACTTTGATCTTGAAATGATGTTAGCCGCTGGAACCTGCCCAGGAATAGAAAACTATAGTAGATATCTGTCAGGTAGAAATCCAGGGGAGCCACCACCGACACTTTTTGAATATTTGCCAGATGATGCTCTTGTTTTTACTGATGAAAGTCATATAACAGTTAGTCAGATAGGAGCTATGTATAAAGGTGATTTTAGAAGAAAGTCAACCCTAGCTGAATATGGTTTTAGATTGCCTTCTTGTTTAGATAATAGGCCTTTGAAGTTTGAAGAATGGGAAGCATTTAGACCAAATACTATTCACGTTTCGGCTACCCCTGGGGAATGGGAATTAAATAAAACAAAAGGTATTTTTGTTGAACAATCTCTACGACCAACAGGACTAGTTGATCCTGAAATTTTAATAAGGCCAACAAAAACCCAAGTAGATGATCTTATTTACGAAACAAAAGAACAATCAAAAAAAGGAAATAGAGTATTAGTTACGACCTTAACAAAAAAAATGGCTGAAGCTTTGAGTGAGTATATGTTTGAAGCAGGATTAAAAGTTAGATATATTCATTCTGATGTAGATACTCTTGAACGTATTGAAATAATAAGAGATTTAAGGCTAGGTGTATTCGATGTTTTAATAGGGATAAATCTTTTAAGAGAAGGATTAGATATTCCTGAATGTGCATTAGTAGCAATTTTAGATGCCGATAAAGAAGGTTATTTAAGATCGAAAACTTCATTAATTCAAACTATTGGTCGCGCCGCAAGACATGTTGAAGGAAAAGTTATTCTCTATGCTGATAACATTACAGGATCAATGCAATACGCAATAGACGAGACTGAAAGAAGAAGAAAAAAACAAATAAGCTACAATTTAAAAAATAATATTACTCCTAAAACAGTTATTAGTAAAATTTCTGACATATTAGCAGACCTTAGTGATAATGATGATGTTAAAGATAATAAAAACAAATATAATAATGGAAAAAATTTAAAAGAATCAATTCAAGATCTTCAAAACGAAATGGAAAAAGCCGCTAGCAATCTTGAATTTGAAGAAGCAGCAAGAATACGAGATGAA
>CACOAO010000028.1 GCA_902625215.1 uncultured SAR116 cluster alpha proteobacterium | reverse complement strand
GATACAAAACAAATTACTAAAAACAAACACACTTCCAGCAATGAAAAAATTAAAGATGCACCTTTTTTTGTATGGCCAGCAAAAGGTGAAATTATAAAAAGTTTTGGCAAATTTGGTAAAGGCCAACATTATGACGGTATTGATATTATGTTAGGTCAAAATAAACCTATTTATTCAGCCTATGATGGAGAGGTCGCGTTTGTGGGTTCACAAATTAAAAAGTTTGGTAATTTAATAATTTTAAAACATAATCAATCTTGGGTTACCGCATATTCTAATTTAGGCAAGTATAATGTTAAGGTAGGTGATAAAATAAAAAAACAACAAATAATTGCTAGTACATCACAAAACAAAAATTATTTTCACTTTCAACTAAGGCATAATAGAAATCCAGTTAACCCAATAAATTATTTGAATTAATAGATTTTAACATTTTGTTTGCTGGCTAAATCTTCAATAAATTGCCAGGCAACTCTTCCTGATCTGGCACCTCTAGTAATTGACCATTCCAGTGCCTCAGATTTAAGTTTATCTTTTCCAATCGATATTTTGAATTCATTACAGTATGCTTCGACTATGGCTAGAAATGTGTCTTGATTCATATTATGAAATCCAATCCATAATCCAAACCTATCAGATAAAGAAACTTTCTCTTCCACAGACTCAGAGGGGTTTATCGCAGTAGATCTCTCATTTTCCATCATATCTCTTGGCATCAAATGTCTTCTATTTGAAGTTGCATAAAAAATTACATTATTTGGCTTACCTTCGATGCCTCCATCGAGTGCAGCCTTAAGGCTTTTGTAGTTATTTTCGCCAGAATCAAATGACAAGTCATCACATAACAAAATAAATCTATAATTTTTGTGTTGTGATAAAAGTAATAAAAGTTCAGGAAGTTCAGATATATCTTCTCTATGAATTTCAACTAATTTTAAAACTTTGGATTTTGTTTTAACTAAAACTTCCTTATGAACTGCTTTGACAAGAGAAGATTTGCCTGTTCCTCTTGCACCCCACAGCAAAGCATTATTTGCACTCAAATTGTTAGAAAAATTTAATGTATTGTTTAGTAGTATCTCTTTTTGATTATCGATGCCCTGAAGAAGGGAAATTGAAATACGGTTTATATTTTCAACAGGTCTAATTAATCCAGATTTGGATTCAAAAATAAAACCTTCGCTTTGGTCTAAATTTTTGATTTTTTTATCAGGTGGAGCTAATCTTTCTAAAGCATTCGCTATTCTCTCCAAAATAGAATTTGTAGTATTATCGACCATAATAAAAAGCCTAAATAAGTAAAAATAGTAATATATATATTTTTTAAATTTTATCTATGGTCTTTATTAGTTTTTTTTTATATAAATTGATATCTTTATATAAAGTTTACAGTGGAGTTACTTATGATTTCAAGTGCATTTGCTCAATCAGCAGCTGGAGGAGCTGGAGGTTTTTCATTACAAGGACTTCTTCCATTCATTTTAATTTTTATAATTTTTTATTTTTTGCTTATTAGACCTCAACAAAAAAGAGTTAAACAACATAAACTGATGGTTGAGAGTTTAAAGAGGGGTAACAAAGTTTTAACTGCAGGAGGAATACTCGGCGTAGTTACAAAGGCTACTGATGGATCAGAAACTGTAAGCGTGGAAATTGCTTCGGGGGTAACTGTAGAGCTCACAAGACAAATGATATCTGAGGTTCGTGGTGATCAAAAGCTAAAACCTGAAAATAAAAAATCAAATTTAAAGAAGAAATAATTTTTATTATTTTTATGGTTTTATGATATGAAAAGTTTGTCAAATATAAGATTAATTCTGATAATTATGACTGTAATCATAGGTATAGTCTATGCTACACCAAACTTTTTTAATACTTCTAAACAAGATCAATCACTGAACTTTTTACCAGGGAAAAAAATAAACCTTGGTCTTGATTTAAAAGGTGGTTCTTATCTATTGCTTAAAGCTGACATGGATGTTGTTTTTGCTGAAAAACTTGAATCACTTCTATCAGATATTAGATCTTCACTTAGAAAATCAAAAATTGGTTATAAAAAATTAAGTATACAAAATGATATTATTTCATTTCAAAAAAGAAAAAATTATTCAAATGAAAAAATAAAATCAATTTTACTTTCATTAGATAAAAACCTTATTGTAGAGAATAAACTTAACTCTTTTTTAATCAAATTTTCAGAACAAAATAAAAAAAATATAACAAAAACCACAATGGCTCAGGCCATTGAAATTGTTAGAAGGAGAATAGATGAGACTGGAACAAATGAGCCTAGCATTCAACGACAAGGTGTTGACCGTATTATTGTCCAACTTCCTGGTTTAGATGATCCAAGTCGCATAAAAAAATTATTAGGTAAAACTGCAAAATTAACATTTCAATTAGCTCATACAAGTATACTTCCTGAAGATTTAGATAAAGATTCAAAGTCTCCTCCTGGTTTTATTAAATTACAGGAAGATAAAAATCCTGATCGTTTTTATATGATAAATAAAAGAGTTATGGTATCTGGTGAAATGCTTAAGGATGCAAGTCCAACGTTTGACAGAAACAACAGTCCTTCAGTTTCATTTCAATTATCTCCTTTAGGTGGAAAGAAATTTGGAAGGGTTACTGGAAAAAATATTGGTAGAGCTTTTGCTATAGTACTTGACGGAAAAGTTGTAAGCGCTCCAGTAATACAAACCCAAATATTTTCAACTGGGCAAATTACTGGTTCTTTTACAGTACAAGAGACAAATGATTTAGCATTAGTTCTTAGATCAGGTGCATTACCTGCTCCAATGATTATTCTTGAAGAGCGTTCAGTTGGTCCAGGTCTAGGAAGTGATTCAATTTTAGCAGGAAAGATTGCGAGTATCTTTGGGTTAATCGCAGTAATGATTTTTATGTTAATTACGTATGGTATGTTCGGAATTTTTGCTAATATAGCACTTGTATGTAATATTATATTTATAATTGCATTATTAAGTTTAATTCAAGCAACCCTTACATTACCTGGTATCGCTGGAATAGTTTTGACTATGGGAATGGCTGTAGATGCAAATGTTTTAATTTTTGAGAGAATAAAAGAGGAATTTAATTCAGGTAGAAATACCCTTGACGCAATCGAGGCTGGATTTCAAAGAGCAATTTCAACAATTATAGATGCTAACTTAACAACTTTGTTTGCAGCTTTGGCTTTGTTTTCATTTGGAAGCGGTCCAATTAAAGGATTTTCAGTAACTTTAATGATTGGTATAGCAACTTCAATGTTTACTGCAATTGTCATAACAAAATATATAGTTTTTTTATATTCAAAGAAAAAAGATATTAACAGTGTTTTCTTAAAGGACTAAAAAATGAAATTATTAAGGCTTATACCGAATAATACAAATTTTGATTTTTTGCGTTTAAAAGTAATTGCTTTCTTTTTTTCTTTTATAATTTTGTCTGCAACTTTAATCAGTTTAATGGTTTATAACTTAAATTACGGAATTGATTTTAAAGGTGGAATATTACTTGAATTAAGAAGTAAAAACCTTAATTCACCAAATATCAATCAGCTAAGAGACACAATATCTACTTTAAACGCAGGTGAAGTTTCAATACAAAACTTTGGTAAAGAAACTGATTTTTTAGTGAGAATTCAAAAGCAAGAGGGCGATCAAAAAGAACAAATAGCTATGATTGAAAAGGTAAAATCTCTTACAGACAAAGATTACACTGTTAGAAGATCTGAATTCGTAGGTCCAGTTGTTGGGGATGAATTGAAGACTGCAGGAATTTATGCCGTTTCGCTAGCTTTGTTATCAATAATGATCTACATATGGTTTAGATTTGAGTGGCAATTCTCGATTGCAGCAATAATAGCCTTAATTCATGACGTTTTTACAACCGTTGGTCTGTTTTCTTTACTGCAGTTAGAATTTAATTTAGCTACGATAGCAGCTATTTTAACAACCGCTGGTTATTCCATTAACGACACTGTTGTTATCTTTGATCGTGTTAGAGAAAATTTAAGAAGATATAAATCAAAAACTCACTATTTTATTTATAACAAGTCAATTAATGAAACACTTTCTAGAACTGTTATTACATCAGTAACAACATTATTAGCCCTTTTTATAATTTTCTTTTTTGGTGGCGCAGTTTTATCTGATTTTGCTCTTGCAATGATTTGGGGTGTGATTATAGGAACTTTTTCATCTATTTTTGTAGCTGTGTCAATTTTGACTTACTTTAATATTAACAAGGGTGAGAAAGTTGATGATCGTACAAATATACCCGAATACGAAAAAGAAAATTAAAAATTAAGTTCCTTTATCCACTCTTTAAATGAGCTAATTGCAGTATTAGATAGAATTTTTTTCTTTTCTCTTCCTTTTACATGTTTTTTCTTTTTTGAAACTAGATTTATGTCTGGCATTAGTCCAAAATTTATATTCATAGGTTGAAATGTATCTGGGTTTGCATTCATTGTGATATGTTTTAACAATGATCCATGTGCTGTATTCTCAGGTGGCAGGTTTAATCTTTTATTTTTTAAATCATGAGCAGCAATAATACCAGCCAGTAATCCAATAGCAGATGATTCAACATAACCTTCAACACCTGTGATTTGTCCAGCAAAAAATATATTTTGAAAATTTTTAAGTCTTAAAAAGGGATCTAAAAGTTTAGGCGATTTTATAAATGTATTTCTATGAAGACCTCCAAGCCTTGCAAATTCTGCATTTTTAAGGCCAGGTATTGTTTTAAATATTTCTTTTTGTGAACCATGTTTCATTTTTGTCTGAAAACCAACGATATTGTATAATGACCCAGATTTGTTGTCTTGCCTTAACTGTACAACAGCATAAGGTTCTTCTTTTTTATGAGGATTAGTTAATCCAACAGGTTTCATTGGCCCATATCTTAATGTTTCATCACCTCTTCTAATTATTTCTTCAATTGGCATACATCCTTCAAAAAATGGAGTGTCTTCAAAATCTTTAAATTCCATTTTTGGTGATTTTTTAATTTTTTCTATAAACTGATAATATTCCTCTTTTGATAATGGACAATTAATATAGTCATCTCCATTTCCCTTGTCGTATCTAGATTGTTTCCAAGCTACTGACATATTAATTGTTTCTTTATAAACAATAGGGGCAATGGCATCATAAAAAGCTAGAGAATTTTCAGAAGTTTTAATTTTAATACTTTCTGTTAATGTTTTAGAAGTTAGAGGTCCTGTTGAAATAATTACTAATTGATCTTTAAATTCATTAAGATGTTTTACTTCTTGATTTATAATATTTATATTTGAAATAGAACTAATAGTTTTATTTACTTCTTTGGCGAAATCATCTCTGTCAACGGCTAGCGCAGATCCAGCTGGTACTTTGTTATTATCAGCAGTCTTCATTATCAAGGAATCTGCAATCCGTAATTCTTCGTGTAAAACGCCAACTGCATTATATTCTTTATCATCTGATCTAAACGAGTTGGAACATACCAATTCAGCTAAATATTTTGTCTGATGAGCTTCTGTTTTTACTTTAGGTCTCATCTCGTATAAGTCTACATTAATATTAAATTTAGAAATTTGATAGGCGGCCTCACAGCCAGCCAAACCTCCTCCAATAATAATAATTTTATTATTGGTCATTTTAATCTTTCTTTTTTAATAATTTTTTCAAAAATATACCAGTGTGGCTTTCAGCTACCTTTGATACTTCTTCAGGGGTTCCTTGTGCAACGATATATCCACCTTTATCACCACCTTCAGGGCCTAAATCAATGATATGATCAGCAGTTTTAATAACATCAAGATTATGTTCTATAACTATCATTGTATTACCATTATCTACTAATTCTTGCATAACTTCTAAAAGCTTTTTTATATCATGAAAATGTAGTCCGGTTGTTGGTTCATCTAAAATATATATAGTTCTGCCAGTTCCTTTTCTTGATAATTCTTTTGCTAGCTTTATTCTTTGTGCTTCTCCACCTGATAGAGTTGTAGATCGTTGTCCAATCTTAATATAGTCTAATCCAACTCTTTCCAAAGTCTCTAATTTTTCATAAATTAGTGGCACAGCTTTAAAAAGTTCAGCACCTTCTTTAACAGTCATGTCAAGAACATCCGATATGGATTTATCTCTCCATTTTACTTCAAGAGTTTCTCTGTTATACCTTTTTCCTTTACATTGATCACATTTAACATAAACATCTGGCAAAAAATGCATTTCAATCTTTATAACACCATCACCTTGACAAGCTTCACATCTTCCACCTTTAACATTGAATGAAAAACGTCCAGGCAAATATCCTCTTGATTTAGCCTCTGGCAAACCTGCAAACCAATCTCTAATATGATTAAAAGCTCCAGTATAAGTAGCAGGATTAGATCTAGGTGTTCTTCCAATGGGAGATTGATCAATATCAATTATTTTATCAATCTGTGAAATACCATTAATTGATTTATATGGAGCAGGAATAGAACTGTTTCCATTTAATATTTTTGATAAACTTTTTTGTAGAGTTTGTATAACCAAAGTTGATTTTCCACCGCCAGAAACTCCAGTTACACAAGTAAGTATTCCAAGAGGGAATTCTACATCAATATTCTGTAGATTGTTACCAGAGGCGCCTCTAATTATTATATGCTTGTTAGAGTTGAACCTTCTCCTTTTTTTAGGAATTTCGATTTTCTTTATTCCGGCAAGGTAATTTCCAGTTATACTTTCCTTTTTATCTTTTATCTCTTTGGGTGTTCCTTGTGCGATAATTTCACCTCCATTAATACCAGCCCCAGGACCAATATCAATAACGTGATCCGCAATAAGAATAGCCTCCTCATCATGTTCTACTACGATTACTGTGTTACCAAGATCTCTTAATTTCTGAAGGGTAAAAAGTAATTTTTCATTATCTCTTTGATGTAACCCAATACTTGGTTCATCCAGTACATATAACACACCTGAAAGACCAGAACCAATTTGACTAGCCAACCTAATTCTCTGGCTTTCTCCACCTGATAATGTACCACTATTTCTTGATATTGATAAATAAGACAATCCAACACTTGTTAAGAAACCCAGTCTATCGTTTATTTCTTTTAAAACTTGTTTACAAATTTCTATTTCTTGTTCGTTTAGTATATTGTTTAGGTCTAAAAACCATTTTCTAGCCTCTTCAATGGTGAACCTTGATACATCTGCTATATCTTTTTTGTTGATTTTTACAGCTAAAGTTTCTGATTTTAGTCTTTTACCATTACATTTATCGCAATCTTTATCAGATTGAAATCTTCCTAATTCTTCTTTAACCCATTTGCTTTCACTTTCTTTTAATCGTCTAGTTAAATTTGGAATAATACCTTCAAATACCTTATTTGAACGAAAAACCCTCGTTCCATCATTATAAACAATTTCAATTTTTTCCTCTCCTGAACCAAATAATAATTTTTCTTTAATATCATCAGAAAGATCTGAAAATTTATCATCTATATCAAACTTATAATGTTTTCCTAATGATTGGAGAGTTTGTATGTATAATTTGCTTGTGTTTAAAGCCCACGGAGCGATTGCACCTTCTTTCAAAGTGAGATTTTGATCAGGTACTACTAGATTTATATCAAAGGCAACAGCATTTCCTAAACCATCACATTTATCACATGCTCCAGCAGGGTTGTTAAATGAAAATATTCTTGGTTCGATTTCATCAATTGTAAAACCACTCACAGGGCAAGAAAAATTGGAAGAAAAAACTTCCTTAACATCACTATCAACATTTAGAACATATAATAAGCCATCAGATAGTTGTAATGATATTTCAATAGAGTCAGCAAGCCTTTGAAGTAAATCTTTATTTTCTTCTTCAGTTGATTTTGTTATGACTAATCTATCAACAACAACTTCTATGTCATGTTTTTTGTATCGATCAAGTGTTGGTAATTCTTCTATATCATAAAATGCATTATTTATTCTAAGTCTTTGAAAGCCTTTTTTTCTTAATTCTATAAATTCCTTTCTATATTCTCCTTTTCTTCCACGTACTATTGGAGCAAGTAAAAATATTTTAGTTTTATCTTCTTTTTTTAAAATTTTATCTACCATTTGACTTACAGTTTGACTTTCAATTGGCAAACCTGTAGCTGGTGAATAGGGAATACCAATTCTTGCCCATAGAAGTCTCATGTAATCATATATTTCAGTAACAGTTCCTACTGTTGACCTTGGATTTTTGTTTGTTGACTTTTGTTCAATTGAAATCGCAGGCGAAAGTCCCTCAATAGATTCAACGTCCGGTTTTTGCATCATTTGTAAAAATTGTCTTGCATAAGCAGAAAGAGATTCTACATATCTTCTTTGCCCTTCTGCATATATTGTATCAAAAGCTAAGGAGCTCTTTCCAGATCCTGAAACACCAGTCATAACAATTAATTTATTTTTTGGGATATTTATATTAACATTTTTTAAATTGTGTTCATTTGCACTACGAACCTTAAGAAATTGATTAGCTTCATTCATATTGTGCATTTTAAATTATATCCTCTTTTACAAATTTTAACTTTCCATTTAGTTAACTTCGAAGCAATAAATGTCAATCAAAAAGATTAAATTTTTTGTTTTTTTTAACTAAATGATAGTTTATGATACAGCCTATAAATTATGGAGATATAATATGAGTGGAAGCGTTAATAAAGTCACTTTAGTAGGTAATTTAGGTCGTGACCCTGATGTCAGAGCCATGCAAAATGGTGACAAAATTGTTCAACTTAGTATTGCTACTTCAGATAGGTGGAAAGATAAAAACTCTGGTGAACAAAGAGAAAGAACTGAATGGCACCGAGTTGTGATATTCAATGACGCTTTAGGAAAAATTGCAGAACAATATCTTAAAAAGGGGAGTACTGTATATTTAGAGGGCCAACTACAAACTAGGAAATGGACAGATCAACAATCGGGTCAAGAAAAATACACTACAGAAGTTGTTTTACAAAGGTATAGGGGTGAATTAACTTTGTTGGGTTCAAGAACTGAAAATCAAATAAGTAATGATCAACAAAGTGCTGAAATAGATCAAATAAATAACATATCTATGTCAGATGATATTGCTTCTGATTTAGACGATGAAATTCCATTTTAGTTTGTTTTATATATAATAGATCTTGTTATATAATCTAAAACATTATACTATATATTGATTTTTTTAGTGTTTTTATAACTCAATTTTGGAGCTTTCTTTGTCAGAAGAAAAAAACAATTCTTATAACCGTTCTTTAATCTCAATAACAGATGAAATGAAAAAATCATACCTTGATTATGCTATGAGTGTGATTGTATCGAGAGCTTTGCCTGATGTAAGAGATGGTCTTAAACCAGTGCATAGGAGAATATTATATGCAATGATCGAAGGTGGGTATGATTGGTCTAAGCCATATAGAAAATCAGCAAGAGTTGTTGGGGATGTAATGGGTAATTATCATCCACACGGAGATACAGCAATATATGACTCTATGGTAAGAATGGCTCAGGTATTTTCAATGAGACTTATGCTTGTTGACGGTCAAGGTAATTTTGGTTCCATTGATGGTGATCCACCTGCAGCTATGAGGTATACAGAGTCGAGACTTGCAAAATCATCTGAAAGTTTATTAAGAGATATTGATAAAGATACAATTGATTTTGTTCCAAATTATGATGAAACTCAATTAGAGCCATCCGTTTTACCAGCAGAATTTCCAAATATGCTAGTTAATGGTGCTGGTGGAATAGCAGTGGGTATGGCTACAAATATTCCACCTCACAACCCTGGTGAAGTAATACGAGCATGCAAGGCTCTTATAGAAAATCCAAATTTAAGTTTGGAAGATTTAATGGAAATCATTCCTGGCCCTGACTTTCCAACTGCTGGTTTGATAATGGGCAGATCTGGCATTAGAGAAGCTTTTAAGACGGGAAGAGGTAGTATAATTATGCGATCAAAAGCAGAGATTATACAAACAGGTAAAAATCTTGATCGAGAAACTATTATTATTTCTGAAATTCCATTTCAAGTAAATAAATCTCTGGTTTTAGAAAAAATAGGCGATTTGATTAGAGATAAAACTATTGAAGGAATATCTGATTTAAGAGACGAATCTGACAGAAATGGAATGAGAATTGTTATTGAAATTAAAAAAGATATTCAAGGTGATGTTGTTTTAAATCAATTATGGCGTCATACAAGATTGCAAACAAGTTTTCCTGTAAATATGTTAGCTTTGGATAATGGACAACCAAAGCAAATGGGTCTAATTGAAATTCTTAATGCTTTTATAAATTTTAGATTTGAAGTAGTGATAAGAAGAACTAAGTTTTTACTCAATAAATCCAGAAATAGAGCCCATATTTTAGCTGGATTAATGGTAGCAATAACTAGTATTGATGAAATTATTGAGTTAATAAAAACCTCTGCTGACCCAGATAGCGCGCGAAAAGAATTGTGCGCAAAATCTTGGCCAGCTAAAGAAGTTACACATTTTATCAAATTAATTGATGAACCTGACCATCAAATCGTTGATGACCATTACAGATTATCAATAGCGCAAGCCAGAGCAATTTTAGATCTCAGACTGCAAAGACTTACTGGAATGGAAAGATCTAAATTAGAAAAAGAAACGGAGGAATTATCTAATCAAATCAAAGAATATTTAATTATACTCTCTGACAGATCTAAACTTATAGATTTAATTCAAAACGAACTTGATGAAGTTTTATCAAAAATTGACGATCCTAGAAGAACTGAAATAAATGACAGTGTTATTGACCATGACGATGAAGATCTTATTCAAAAAGAGGATATGGTTGTAACAGTTAGTCATAGAGGGTATATAAAAAGAGTATCGTTATCTACATATCGAGCACAAAGAAGAGGTGGTAAAGGTAGAGCTGGTATGAAAATGAGAGATGAAGATACTGTTACTTCGCTTTTTGTAACAAATACACATACACCAATATTATTTTTTACATCTTTGGGTATGGTTTACCAATTAAAGTGTTATAAATTACCAGAGTCTGCACCACAAGCTCTTGGTAAGCCAATGATTAATTTACTCCCAATAGAGCAAGATGAAAAAATACACACAGTCATGCCTATGCCAGAAAATGAAGAGACATGGGAAAACCTGCAAATTATTTTTTCTACCAAAAATGGAAACATTAGAAGAAACCAATTGAGTGACTTTACTAACATTCGACAAAATGGAAAAATTGCAATGAAACTTAATGAAAATGATGAATTAGTATCAGTTATTCCATGTTCTGACGAAGATAGTGTGTTACTAGCAACTAGATTAGGTAAAGCAATAAGGTTTGATGTAAATGATGTTAGGGTTTTTGTGGGAAGAGGATCATCGGGAGTTAGAGGAATTAAATTAAAATCTAATGATTATGTGGTATCAATGTCGTTAATACCTAAAATGGAAAAAAGATATATATTATCCGTTACTGAAAATGGTTTTGGTAAAAGAACTCCTATTGAAGATTACCGAATTACTAATAGAGGTGGTCAAGGAGTAGCAAACATTGAATGTTCTACTAGAAATGGGCCAGTTGTAGCCTCATACGTAGCCTCTGAGGATGATCAGATAATGCTAGTTACTAACTCAGGAAAACTTATACGTATTCGTGTTCATGTAGGAGAAGGAGACTCAATTAGAGTAGCTGGAAGAAAAACACAAGGCGTAAGACTATTTGATGTTGATGATGAAGAAAAAGTAGTTTCTGTTGCGTTGTTAAATGATAGTGATGATGCGAATAACAATCCTGACGAAAATGATAATGAAGTTGAAACTGATTAATAGAAACATTAAAATATCCATATTATTTAAAAAGAGTTTTTGTTGAAAAGAATAGCACTATATCCAGGTACTTTTGACCCAGTAACAAATGGTCATTTAGATATAATTTATAGAGCAAGTTCACTGTGCGATATTTTAATCATTGGCGTTGCAGAAAATATAGGTAAAAACCCTTTTTTTAAAATTTCACAGAGAAAATCTTTAATTCAAGATGCTATTAATGAAAATTTAAAAAATTCAAAAAGAATATTAGGTGAAATTCGAGTTGAAAGCTTTGACAACTTACTTATTGACTTCGCTAGAGACAATTCTGTAACAATGATTATTAGAGGACTTAGAGCTGTCTCTGATTTTGATTATGAGTTCCAAATGGCGGGCATGAATGCAAGATTGGCAAATGATATAGAAACTATTTTTTTAACTGCTTCTGAAACTCATCAATTCGTAGCATCAAGATTTGTTAAAGAAATAGCTCTTTTAGGAGGAGATATTTCTTCTTTTGTTCCTTCAAATGTAAATGAAGCCATGCAACACAAAAAAAATTAAAAAAATCTCCTTTTTTAAACTTAAAACTTGATTATGATTGTATTTTCACATAATTTCATCTTGTTAAAGGGCGCGTAGCTCAGTTGGTAGAGCAATTGACTTTTAATCAATGGGTCACAGGTTCGAATCCTGTCGCGCTCACCACTTTACTTCAAATGGATTGTGGAATTTAAGATGATAATTCAGATAATAATTCATCGAAAACATTATTTATATTTAAAATTTTTTTCGTAAGTAGTTTAAGTTATATTGTATAAATAATATTTAACATTAAGAAAAAATTAGTATTAAAAACTTATAAGGTCCTTAGTAGATTTTACAAAAGTTGTTTTTTATGCTCCTGATTGTGTCAGACAAAGTTTTAAAACTAGTTTTTTAAATAACCATAGTTGCTTTTTTTAGTAAATTAATTCTAGCAGATTGTACTTAACT
>CACOAO010000027.1 GCA_902625215.1 uncultured SAR116 cluster alpha proteobacterium | reverse complement strand
ACAAACTTCACCACATAAGCTATTTTGATTTCTAAGCTTTTCTGCTGCCCTAGCTACATGATTTGCTAAAGCTTGTTTGAGATTATATTTATCATTAATAATATTACCAAAAGATCTAGAAACTGTAATAGATTTTTTATCCACTATATTTTCTAGAGAAAGACAAGAATTTCCTCTTAATTCATAAACCATACGTTCACCAACTACTGATACTAATTTTCTGATCTGTCGAGGGTCTGATTGCTGTAACTCGAAAGGATTATTAATCCCTATAGATTTTAAGCGATTTGCCCATCCTTTAGAGATACCCCAAATATCTTCTAACTGAATCTCACTTAGTATATTTCTTAAGTGATTAGACATGGTTAAAACATAAATACCATTGGACGAATATTTTTTAGCCATTTTATTTGCCAATTTTGCTAGTGTTTTAGTAGGGCCTACTCCGATCGAAACAGGTATACCAGTCCACTGATAAATAAATTGTTTAGTTTTAAACATTACTTCTGAAATAGTTTTTTCATTGAAATTTCTTAAGTCAAGGAATGCTTCATCAATAGAGTATATTTCCATATCAGGTACAAAAAAATTTAATGAGCTCATTACCCGAGAAGACATGTCCCCGTACAAAGTATAATTTGAGGAATATGTGAATACTTTATTCTTCTTTATTAACGTTTTGTATAAGTGCAATGGGGCTCCCATAGGTATGCCCAAAGATTTTGCTTCATTAGATCTAGCAATAATACACCCGTCATTATTGGATAATACCACAACTGGCTTGTCTCTCAATAACGGATTAAAAACTCTTTCGCAGGAAACATAAAAATTGTTACAATCAACTAGTCCATACATATTACAAAAAATGAACCGAACTAGTTACCACCCCCCAAATTTCCATATTCATATGATCTTCAATTTCAATTGGCTTATACAAATCATTTTCTGGCATTAATATTATTTTTCCAGACCGCTTGTATAATCTTTTAACAGTCATTTGACCGTCCAAAACGGCTATAATTACTTTTCCGTGTGCAGGCTTAATACTTCTGTCGACGACCAAGATATCGTTATCATTTATACCAGCATTAATCATTGAATCACCGTTAACACGAACAAAAAATGTTGCAGCAGGACGTTTAATTAAATAGCTATTTAAATCTAAACTTTTCTCTAGGTTATCGTCTGCAGGAGAAGGAAAACCTGCTGAAACTTTAGAGCTATAAAGAGGAAAAGTTTGAGAACGATTTAAACACGGCCTAAATATTTCTAATTTGTCCGATATCTTATAGTGCCCATTTTGAGCTAGAATTCTCTTAGTTACTTCTAAATTTAAATTAATCATTATTTCATCCCAAATATTTTGTTCATGTTTTGTTCTCTTACAAATATAACAAAAAGTCAACTTTTAAGAAAGTAAAATTAATGATTTTTACCAAGAACACCCGATTTTACACCATAATCAACTGCAAGACCATAGCTAGGATCATCATCAGCATCTATAATTAGCTGACCTGCTTTTCGTAAAAGTGAGTGACAATCTTTAGATAAATGCCTTAATTGTAACTGTTTATTTCTTTTTTCATACTTTATCGCAAGATCTTCTATTGCTTGTAAAGCTGACTGATCTACAACGCGACTATTAATAAAATCAACGATTACAATATCAGTATCATTTTCTAAATTAAATATTTCTGAGAAACCTTGCACAGAACCAAAAAATAAAGGACCTTCTATATAATAAATAGTATTTCCATTATCATCTATTACAACATTTCCTTTGATACGAACTGCGTTATTCCATGCATAAACGAGAGCAGAAAGAATAACTCCAAATATAACAGCTATAGCTAAGTCATAAACGACAGTTGTAATAGTTACAATTAACATAACAACAACGTCAGACATTGGAATACGCCTAATAACTAAAATACTCTGCCAAGCAAATGTACCAATTACAACCATAAACATAACACCAACTAGCGCAGCTAACGGTATCTGTTCTATAAAAGAATAACCAATTACAATAAATAGAAGTAAAAACAAAGATGCTGATATCCCAGAAATTCTTGTACGACCACCAGATTTGACATTGATCATTGATTGACCAATCATTGCACAACCACCCATACCTCCAAAAAACCCAGTTATAGTATTCGCGATACCTTGAGCCAAACATTCTTGAGATGCGCCTCCAGTTTTTCCAGTAAGATCTCCAACTAAATTAAGTGTTAAAAGACTTTCAATAAGTCCAATAGCAGCTAAAATTATAGCATAGGGAAGTATAATTAAAAGCGTATCTACATTAAGTGGAACTGATGGCATGTGAAAAGCAGGCAATCCTCCCTTAATAGATGCAAGGTCTCCAACACTTGGGACATTGATATCTAATAATATAACTAATATAGTAACAAAAGTTATACCTGCTAAGGGTGCAGGAACAAGTGTGGTAATTTTAGGCATAAGCCATATTATTATCATAGTAATTATAACAAGTAGGATCATAATAAGCAAAATCTGACCTTCCATCCACTGTCGGTTGCCAGACTGGTCAGTTATTTGAAATTGAGACATTTGAGCCAAAAAAATTACAATAGCCAAACCATTCACAAAACCTAGCATGACAGGATATGGAACTAGTCTGATAAATTTTCCTAACTTTAAAAAAGCAGCTATAATTTGAATAACACCCATTAATACCACAGTTGCAAAAAGATATTCTATGCCATGAGAAGAGACAAGTGCGACCATTACAACAGCTAATGCACCAGTTGCTCCGGAAATCATCCCAGGTCTCCCACCTATTAACGCGGTTATAAATCCAACAATAAAAGCAGCATAGAGACCGACTAACGGATGTACTCCTGCAATAAATGCAAATGATACTGCTTCAGGTACTAATGCTAAAGCAACAGTTAGGCCTGCTAAAATTTCTGTTTTAAATTTTAATATTGAAGAAAATCTTAAATTAGAAAAATTTAATTCAGTATCTGATATTTTATAAGCTAACTCTTTAAATATTTTATGTATACCAAAACTCCTAATTTATTAGGTATGTAGCTAAATATTATTTAAAAATACTTATTGAAAGTTTAGGAATCTTTAAATTTTTTAAACACCTTATCTAAATCATGGTCTACCTGTTCATCAAAACCATTTTTTGAAGAGAAATAAGCTAAAGACATTAACCCTGAACCTAACAAAATAGTAAAAAAAGCACCTAAAAAAATTGCTATTTTACCATTATAACTAATTGTTACATCTGACATTTGTAACCATAAATTGATTGCAAAAATCGTTATTAAAACAACAGTAGAAATAGCTAATATAATTAAAACTAGGGTATCTTTCATACACACTTTTATATTAGCAAATTTAAAATAAGTCTATCAATATTATCTAAGAGGCATTTCTGATTTTACTAGTTGTTCCCAGTATGCGACACCTAAGGGTAGAATATTATCATTAAAATCATACTTACTATTATGTAGCATAGAACTTGATTTCCCCTCACCTGCTCCTAACCATATATATGAACCAGGTACTTTTTCTAACATATATGCAAAATCTTCAGCTCCCATAGAAGGTGCCATATTAGTTTTGACTGAATCTCTACCAAATAAATTTGATGAAACTTCAATTGCTTTTTCACTAGAGTCAATATCATTTATTGTAACAGGATAACCTTTAATTATAGATACATCTGCTGAACAGCCATAAGCTATTGCTGCAGCTTTACAAATTTGCGTAAATTGTTTATGAACACTTATTCTCGTATCTGGTTTAACAGTTCTAATAGTTCCAATAAAATTTGCTGTTTGTGGTATAATATTAAATCCAGAACCTGCATTAACTTGAGTTACAGAAATTACAACTGCATCAAGAGGGTTCTGTCTTCGAGAAACTATTTGTTGTAAAGCTTGAACAATACCAGTAACAGCTAAAACAGGATCATTTGTCGCTTGAGGCATTGCGGCGTGACCACCGTTTCCATTTATAGTTACTTCAAATTTATCTGCTGCTGCCATAACAGCCCCTCTATGAACAGCAACACTTCCTTCACTCATACCTGGCCAATTGTGCATACCCCAAACACTATCCATCGGAAATTGTTCAAGCAAGCCATCTTCTATCATAGCAAGCCCACCACCTCCACCTTCTTCTGCAGGTTGGAATATAAAATACACAGTTCCATCAAAATCCTTTTTCGAAGATAATAATTTTGCTGCCCCAAGTAGCATAGCTGTATGACCATCATGGCCACATGCATGCATACGGCCGTCAAATTTTGATTTATAAGAGAAATTATTTTCTTCCGTTATGGGTAAGGCATCCATATCAGCTCTTAATCCAATAGCTCTATTTCCCCCACCACCAAGACTTGCATTAGCTCCCTTTAGAACTCCAACAATACCCGTTTTAGCCATCCCTCTGTGAATTTCTAAACCAAAAGATTCGAGTTTCTCTGCAACAAAATTAGACGTCCACTCCTCCTCATAACCAAGCTCTGGATGAGCATGTAACTCATGCCTCCACTTTTTTATTTCAGGAAAAATATTAATAATTTCATTTGATACTTTCATGTGACTCTCCTTGAGACTATTATAGATACTCTTAAAACAAAAGGTCAACTTTGTAATCATTGAGCTATCGTATAGATAGTATATGTGCTAATTTGTTAAAACTTAATCTTGAAATCTTCAAATTAGTTTCTTTAAAAATAATTTTTTGGAATTAGATGAACATGAAAAGAATAAATATTCTTCCTGAAAACAACTTACAAAAATTTACATTTATTTTTTTGCCTTTCGCTTGCGGATATTTTTTATCTTATCTTTATCGGTCAACCAATGCCGTTCTTGCCCCATATCTAAGTAAAGAGCTAAGCCTAAATGCAGAGCAACTAGGCCTAATTACATCTGCATATTTTTTAACATTTGGTTTGTTTCAGTTACCCTTGGGTGTTTTACTTGATAAGTTTGGCGCCAGGAAAGTTCAAAGTATTTTATTTTTAGTTGCAGCAACAGGAGCTATATTATTTAGCTTTGGAAACAATATTTGGTCACTAGTTATAGCTCGTGGGTTAATTGGACTGGGCGTTTCTGGAGCCCTAATGGGTGCGTTTAAAGCTTTTGCAGTTTGGTTTCCTAAAGAAAGACTTCCACTTTTAATAGGTCTGTTTATGTCGGCAGGAGGGATGGGTGCAATTGTAGCATCAACACCTTTGGAAATGGCTATGCAGATAACTGATTGGAGAGGAGTTTATCTATTTCTTGGAATAATTACATTCTTTATCGGGTTTCTTATATTCTTTGTAGTTCCAGAAAAAAAAGAAAATGCCAAAAATGAAAAAACATTACCAATTCTAACAGTATTAAAGGAAATTTATACAAGCTATGCTTTTTGGAGAATTGGTCCTTTATCTGGAATTGCAGGAGGTACTGGTTTAGCTATATTAGGACTATGGGCAGGTCCTTGGTTAGCTGATATTGGTAAGTTTAACAAAACTGAAATTGCTAATATTCTCTTTATTTCAACAATAATGATGACCATTGGAACAACATCTTTAGGAGTAATCACAGACTACTTAAGAAAATTCAACATATCTCCTGTTGGTGTTATGGGAGGTGCTGTAATATTTTTTATAATTCCATTTACAATAATTACGTTTGGATTAATACCAAAAGCTATATGGCCATGGGTTATGTTGAGCATAACATCATTAGCAGCCACATTAGCTTATGCTGGGCTTAGTCAACATTTTCCAAATAGCTATGCTGCTCGTGCGTCGACTGCTATAAATTTAATATGTTTTTTAATGGCTTTCATAGTTCAATATGCAATTGGTTTTATAATGCAAATAGTTGAGCCAGGAAAGCAAAGTGGATATTCAATAAAGGCTTATCAAACAGGTTTTGGTTTGTTTTTAGCATTGCTTATTATTTGTTATGTTATTTTTTTAGTAATGAGCCTAATAGAAATAAAAAATAAAAAAAAAATTACGGGTAATGACGTTTAGCAATCCATTCATTTTTTACATCAGTAGGTTTTAAAATAAATCTATCATGCAATCTAAAATCTCCATCTTCCCAAAATTCAAACTCTTCTGGTTTTAAAGCAAAGCCACCCCAAAAACTTGGACGAGGAATATCATTATCATTATATTTTTCTTCGAGTACTTTTACCTGTTGCATTAAGGCCTCTCTAGATTCTAATTCTCTTGATTGTTTTGAAGCCCAAGCACCAATTCGACTACCTTTTGAACGAGATTGATAATATTTATCAGAAATTTCACCAGAAACTTTTTTAAGATTACCAACCAACCGTACTTGACGATTTAAACTTTTCCAATAAAAACAAATTGCACCTTTTTCTGTTTGATTAATTTCTCTAGATTTACGACTTTCATAGTTTGTATAAAAAACAAAATCTCCATCAATAATATCTTTTAATAAGACTGTCCTGACTGAGGGCATTCCACCTTTGGATACTGTAGCTAATTGCATAGCATTAGGATCTCTAATTTCTTTTTCTTCAGCTTCAGACAACCATTTTTTAAACAATTGTATTGGATCTACAATTTTTTCTAATTCCAACTTGAATCTCCATATTACTAATTTAACACTTAGTACTATTTTTGCCATATTCTATAGATATATAGATTTAAAATTAATTTAAAAGATAAACATGAGGTATTAATGCTTAAAAAATTTTTTTTATTTGGATCCCTAATATTACTAACAAGTAACGCTTACTCAAAAACAAATTTCTATCAAGTAACTGGATCTGTTTCTGCAGTTGAAGTGCTTAAAGCGTATTCCACACAAAAAGTACCAAGAAATGAGAAAAGATGCTCAATTCAAAGAGTACCAGTAAATCAAGATGCCAACAAGTTTGGTGCAGATAATTTTATTGGAGCTTTAATTGGAGGTGCTATAGGAAATCAAATTGGAGACGGGGGAGGTAAAGCAGGAGCTACTGCCATAGGAGCTTTACTGGGATCAGAAGTTATTAGAAATGAAAAGCAAAAAACAAACCAAAATTTTGTTGATAAAGAGGTTTGTCGTGTCCAAAAGGTAATACATACTGAAACTACCGAACAAGTTACTGGATATAGACTAATAATAGATATAGATGGAGAAACTATATCTTTAAATAGTAATAGATCCTATAACCCAGGCGATTTGATTACCTTAACAAAGGAAGTAAGTTATTCTCTTAATTAAATTTGTAGTTAATATCAGTTATATATTTTAAAATGATATAATTAATTATATAATGATAACCAAGGATGTTATTTTTTAAATAACTATTTTAAAACCGGGAATATTGGATAATGGGACTAGAAAACCAGAATGTCGGGATTATGCGTGGCAAACGTGGCATTGTTATGGGTGTTGCCAATGACAGGTCTATTGCTTGGGGTATAGCTGATGCAATTGCAAAACAAGGTGCCGAAATAGCTTTTACATACCAAGGTGAAGCACTGCAAAAGAGAGTAAGGCCCCTTGCTGAATCAGTTGGGTCTAATATTGTAATACCCTGCGATGTTTCAAGCGACGAAGCAATTGACGAAACATTCAGATTACTTAAAGAAAAATGGCAGAAAATTGATTTTTTAGTACATGCGATAGCATACTCAGACAAAGAAGAATTAAAGGGTGAGTATATTGATACAACAAGAGAAAATTTTTATAAAACTATGGATATATCTGTTTATTCATTTACAGCTGTTGCGCAAAGAGCTGCTGCAATGATGCCAAATGGTGGATCTATGATTACTCTAACATATTACGGAGCAGAAAAAGTAATGCCACATTATAATGTGATGGGAGTTGCTAAGGCTGCACTTGAATCATCAGTAAGATATTTAGCTGCAGATCTTGGTGATAATAAAATTAGAGTAAATAGTTTATCTGCAGGACCTATAAAAACACTTGCCGCTAGTGGTATAGGCGATTTCAGATATATACTTAAATGGAATCAATATAATTCTCCACTTCGTAGAAATGTAACACTAGATGATGTTGGTGGATGTGGAGTTTATCTTTTATCCGATCTGTCAGCTGGAGTAACTGGTGAGACTCATCACGTTGATTGTGGTTATCATATAGTAGGCATGAAAGCCATTGATGCACCAGATATGTCTCCAGAAAAAAAAGAAATCTAAATTACTAAAATTTTTCTAATTGAAAGAATTTAAATGGCAAGCAACTCTTTTGGACATATTTTTAAATTTACTAGTTTTGGTGAAAGTCATGGAAAAGCTATTGGATGTATAGTAGATGGTGTACCTCCTTTAATTTCTATTAGAGAAGAAGATATACAAATTTACTTAGATAGAAGAAAACCTGGTCAATCTAAATTTGTTACACAAAGAAAAGAAAATGATATTGTGGAGATTCTTTCTGGAACTTTTGAGGGTAAAACTACAGGACACCCAATAGCGCTTCATATAAAAAATGAGGATCAAAGAAGTAAGGACTATTCTGAAATTTCTGACCAATTTAGACCTGGTCATGCTGATATCACATATCAAACTAAATACGGAATAAGAGACTACAGAGGTGGAGGCAGATCAAGTGCACGAGAAACAGCAGTTAGGGTTGCAGCAGGTGCAATTGCTTTTAAGGTTTTAGAGACTAAGTTAAAAAAGTCTTTAAACATTAGAGCTAGTGTTATTCAATTGGGGCCAAATAAGATTAATAGAAAAAATTTTGATTGGAATGAAGTAAATAATAATCCTTTCTTTTGCGCAGACCTCGAAGCAGCCAAAGAATGGGAAATTTGGCTAGATAACGTAAGGAAGAATGGTAATAGCGCTGGTGCAATAATTGAAGTTGTTGCTGAAAACGTTCCAAGAGGGTTAGGAAGCCCAATCTATAAAAAATTAGACAGTCAAATTGCGCAAGCTTTGATGAGCATTAATGCTGTGAAAGGTGTGGAAATTGGAACTGGTTTTGACTTAGCATCTTTAACAGGCAGTGAAACTAATGATGAAATTTATCCTGACAATAAAGGTGATTATTATTTTGGCTCTAATCACTCTGGCGGAATTCTTGGGGGTATTTCTACTGGTCAACCCATAGTGGCTAAATTCATTGTTAAACCAACAAGTTCTATTTTAACAGAAAAAAACTCTATAAATTTAAAAAATGAATCCATCAAGATTAAAACGAAAGGTAGGCACGATCCATGTGTTGGAATTAGAGCTGTTCCTGTAGCTGAAGCGATGATAGCTATAACTATCTTGGATCAATTGTTGGAACATGAAAGTCAAATTGGAAAAATCGAATAAAAATTTAATAAATTAATTTTTTTTGACTACAAGCAAGAATTCCTTGTTACCACTAGGGCCTAAAATAGGACTTTCTATAACTCCTAAAACATTCATTTTCATTTCAAATTCTATCCATTCTCTTATATCATTAATCACATGTTCATGTTGTTTAGGATCTCTTACTACACCACCCTTCCCAACAAGACCTTTACCTACTTCAAATTGAGGTTTTATGAGAGCCACTAACCATCCATTAGCTTTCAGAAGGCTAAGACCTGAAGGCAAAACTTTCTTCAAAGATATAAAAGATGCGTCACAAACTACTGCATCCAAAGGATCTTGAATAATTTGGTCTGTTAAATATCTAGCATTTGTTTTTTCTTTAACTATAACTCTTTCATCTTGTCTCAATTTCCAGTCTAATTGCCCATATCCAACATCTACTGCATAAATTTTGTTAGCACCATTTGCTAACAAAACGTCTGTAAAACCTCCTGTACTTGCTCCAATATCAAGAGCTGTTATAGAGTTACATTCTAAATTAAATTCTAATATAGCTTTACTTAATTTGACACCTCCCCTAGACACCCATGGATATGTTTTGCCTTTTATTGCAATTTTTGAATTTTGTAATACTTGTTGTCCAGGTTTTTCAACGCGCTTATCATTAGCAAATACGTTTCCAGTCATAATGATAGAATTGGCTTGCTCTCTACTTTTAGCAAAGCCATTTAAAACCATAAGTTTGTCAATTCGTTCTTTACTTATTTTAAAGGTCCTGAAATACTTTTTTAAGTTTATTAAGCAATAGTTTTATTTTTTGTTTTCGGTAAAGATATCATCTTAGCAACAACCTTCATCAATCCATTAGTGTCTAAACCTGCTTTTTCTAGTTGCTCTTTTTGAGACGCTTGATCTTGGAAATTATCTGGCATGGTTAAACATTTAATTTCTTTATCATGTTTATTAAGAAGATCCTCAGATGATAAAAAGTGTAAACAGTGAGAACTAAATCCTCCTGCTGAACCTTCCTCTACTATTATAAGTTTTTGATGTTCTTTCCATAATTTTTCAAGTAGTTCCGTATCAATTGGTTTTGCAAAACGCGCGTCAGCAACAGTTATCTTTAAATTATCTTGCAATAGATGATCAGCAACTTTTAATGCAGAGCCAACTCTTGTACCTAAAGCAAGAATTGCTAAATCTTTTCCTCTTTTAATTATTCTTCCTTTACCAATTTTAATATCTTGAACAACGTCAGTTACATCAACACCTTCTCCTTCACCTCTAGGATATCTGCAAAAAATTGGACCATCGCTATATTTTGAAGCGGTCATAACCATTTTTGCTAACTCTGACTCATCACTAGGCGCCATTACTACGACATTTGGCAAACAACAAAGGTACGCTAAATCAAATGATCCTGCGTGAGTAGCTCCATCTGCCCCTACATATCCAGCTCTATCAAGCATAAACCTTACAGGCAAATTTTGTATTACAACGTCGTGGATCACTTGATCATAGGCTCTTTGTAAAAATGTTGAATAAATAGCTACAAATGGTTTCAAACCCTCTGAAGCCATTCCAGCAGCAAACGTAACAGCATGTTGTTCTGCAATCCCAACGTCAAAAAATCTATCTTCAAACTTTTCTGCAAATTTATTCAATCCAGTACCTGATGGCATTGCGGCAGTTATAGCTAAAACTTTTTTGTCCTTGGTGGCAATTTTACACAAGGTTTCCGAAAAAACATTGGTATAAGTAGGTGCGTTAGATGTTGATTTTACTGTATCACCAGTAATTACATTAAATTCAGATACAGCATGATATTTTTCATGGGAACCTTTAGAAAATGGGTGACCTCTTCCCTTTTCAGTAACCACATGAAGTAATATTGGTTTGTCTTTAGATCCATTTTTAAGATTTTGTAATATTTTAACCATAGATTTAACATCATGACCATCTATTGGACCTAAGTAATTCATACCCATCTGACTAAAAATAGTCCCTTCTGCATTACCTAAGAAATTTCTTGCTAGACTTTCAGCTCTTTTAGCTGTTTCACCAATTTCTTTAGGAAAGAGATTAACCATTTGTTTAGCAATTTCCCTTACGTTATTAAATGGCCTACTCGATACAAAATTAGATAAGTAGTTGCTTAAAGCACCTACAGCTGGGGCTATAGACATATCATTATCATTTAAAATAATTAATAAATTCGTCTTAAAGGCACCAGCATTATTAATTGCTTCATATGCCATGCCAGCACTCATTGCGCCATCTCCAATTACTGCAATAACATTATTAGATTTTCCAAGTTTATCTCTTGCAACCGCCATTCCTAATGCCGCAGAAATTGATGTTGATGAATGCCCTGCACCAAAAGGATCAAAAATAGATTCTGTTCGCTTTGTAAATCCAGATAGACCTTTGGACTTTCTAAGAGTAGACATTTGATGTCTTCTGCTAGTCAAAATTTTGTGAGGATATGCTTGGTGTCCAACATCCCAAATTAATCTATCATCTGGAGTGTCAAAAACATAATGGATTGCTATAGCAAGCTCAACAACACCTAAACCTGCACCTAAATGGCCACCTGTTTTAGAAACAATATCAATCATATCAGAGCGCAACTCCGAAGAAAGTTGATCAAGATCTTCTATTTTTAAAAATTTAAGATCATTTGGATTATTTACCTTATCGAGTAAAGGTCTAGAAACAGATTTAGTTTTTTTATTTTTAATTACCATAAATTAACTTTTACCTAAAATGACAAACTTAAAATTATTTATTTCTATTTACAGTATATTTAGCTAAAGATACAAGATTTTCTGATTCTTGTTTAAATTTTTGGATTAAATTAATAGCTTTAAAAGATTCTTCTAATGCCCTTTTCGAAGCATTTTCTTTACCTAAAATAGTTACAAAATTGGGAGTTTCATTTTTGCTATCTTGTTTTATAGGCTTGCCCATTGAGATCTCATTCCCATCAGCATCAAGCAAATCATCTGCAATTTGAAACGCTAAACCAACATGATTAGCATAATTTATAAGATTATTTTTTTGGTCATCAGTAGCATTTAATAAAATTGACGCTACGTGAGAACAACAAGAAATCAGAGCACCTGTTTTATGATTTTGAATCCACTCTATCTGGTCCAAATTTATAGAATTGTTTTCTGTAAAATCCATATCTGCTTGTTGACCACCAACCATACCATTTGGTCCAATAGCTTTTGCTATCACAAAACAAATCTCAGATCTCTTTTCTGCATTAGAGATAAATTTACTGTCTCCTATTATTTGGAAGGCCCAACTTAAGAGACCATCTCCAGCTAGAATAGCCGTATGATAATCAAATTTTATATGATTAGATGCTTTGCCTCTTCTTGTAGGAGAATTGTCCATAGCTGGCAAATCATCATGAATTAGAGAATATGAATGAATTGCTTCGATGGCTGACCCAACAGCAATTAATTCGTCATATTTTGATCTTGAGAGATTTTTATTATTAATTGCACTAAGAAAACGTCCAGTTTCAAGAACTAGATAAGCTCTTATTTTTTTCCCACCACTAATTGAAGAGTATCTCATTGCTTCAAAAAGCTTAAAATTTAATCCATTACCAGACGGTAAGTAACTATCTAAGAAAAAGTCAATTTCTTGTGAATTTTTTTTAAGCTTGTTTTGAAATTCAATCATCGAATTACCCAAATTATCTTTAAGATAAATTATTCAGATTTAAACGGTGATAAGTTTTTTGATAACGTGTCATTATTATCTGATGACTGTATGGTTTCGATCTTCATTTTTGCTTCTAGTAGTTTTTTTTGACAATAATCTTTTAATTTTGAACCTCTATCATACGCAGCTATTGCTTCGTCAAGTGAAATATCTCCCTTGTCAAGACTATCTACGAGTTTTTCCAATTCCTTCATAGCATCTTCAAATGTTAGTTTTTCTAGTTCATCTGTAGTCATAATGATTAAGAGCCTATCCAAATTTATAATTATGAAAAGTTTACCTTTCAAAATAATTTAATCAATAGTTTACTTAATCATATTTAGAGCATTTATTAATTTTTTACTAATATTAGTTTCAAAACCCGAATGACCAGCATCATCAACAATTTCAATTGTTGCACCATCCCAAGAATCAGCAAGTTTTAATGCTGTGAATGGCGGGCAAATTACATCATGTCTTCCCTGCACAATGACGGATTTTATATTGGAAATTTTATCTATATTTTTTATAATATAATCATCATCAATAAAACAATTATTCATAAAATAGTGAGTCTCTATTTTTGAAATTGCTAAAGCCTGCTCACCAGAAATTGGTCTTGAGACATAATGAAGGGATGAACAAGAGTTTTCGTATTCTGCCCAAGTAGAAGCAGCCATGAGATTTTGTGATCTATTAATACTATGTAATTTATCATAAAACCATTCAAGAATATTATTTCTACAATTTTGAGGAACATTCGATAAAAATTTTTTATGAGCTTCTGGAAAAAATTTTTTTATGTCGTACAAAAACCAATCTATTTCAACTTTAGAACCTAAAAATATACCTCTTAGAATAAAACCTAAACATCTGCTTGGAAAATCAATGCCATATAATAAAGCCAATGTGCTTCCCCATGAACCACCAAAAAGATACCATTTATCTATTTTTAAAAATATTCTCAGATTCTCAATATCTGAAATCAAAAGTTGAGTGTTATTATAATTTGTTTCAGCATAAGGAGTACTTTTACCTGAACCTCTTTGATCAAAAAAAATTACCCTAAAAATATTTGGATCAAAAAAGCCTTTATGAGAATTTGAAAAACCTGCTCCTGGACCACCATGTAAAAACAAAATGGGTATACCGTTAGGATTTCCATATTGTTCGTAATACAGAGCATGACCGTTACTAACGCTTAAAAAACTAGAATCGTACGATGGAAGACAATCAAAAAAAAAATTAGATTTGTTCTTTATATTTAACATTCAATAAATCATAAATCTAAGTTGATTAAGCTGCTTCCTCAGCGTTATTGTCAATAATTTTTTCTAATTTTGTAACAGCACTTTCTTTGTCAGTATTATCGACAGCTGCAAACTCGCTAGCAAGACGTTCTAGTGCTGCTTGATACATTTGTCTTTCAGAGTAAGATTGTTCACCTTGATCATCTTTTCTATATAAATCTCTAACGACCTCTGCGATCGAAACCAAATTTCCAGAATTAATTTTAGTTTCGTATTCTTGAGCTCGCCTTGACCACATTGTCTTTTTTACTTTTGCTTTACCTTTTAAAGTTATTATGGCTTCATCCATTTGTAGTTTGCTTGATAAAGTTCTTAAGCCTGATTCTGTGGCCTTAGACATGGGAACTCTTAATGTCATTCTTTCGTGTTCAAACCTTATAACAAGTAACTCTAATTCTACATCTTCAACTTTTCGTTTTTCAGTTCCAATAATTTTACCAACTCCGTGACTTGGATAAACCACAAAATCACCAGGTATGAATGAATTAATTAAGTTTTGATTTTTGGACAATTTAATCACCTATTCTTGAACTGTTTAAAATTTAAATTTGTAATAAATAAATTTTCGAAACGGACTTATAGCATAAATTCTTTCAAAAGACCAGCTATAAAGATGCCTATTGACGAGCACTATATCTTTCCAGGATTTTTGGAACCGTATTTTTCAAATTTGCCTTCTTCATCAGCATATTTTTCATGATCAGGCATTGGATCAATTTTCATTGTAATATTAGGCCAAATTTCTGACATCTCTTTATTGTATTCTAACCAATCAGACGCACCTGGATCGGAGTCTGCTTGAATAGCGTCTACAGGACATTCTGGTTCACAAACCCCACAATCTATACATTCGTCTGGATGAATAACTATAGTATTCTCTCCAATATAAAAACAATCTACCGGGCAAACTTCAACACAGTCAGTATGCCTGCAATTAATACATTTATCATTTACAATATAGGTCATTCTTTTTCCAAATTTTTTAGTATTTAAACCACATAAATTTTTATTACAAGATCAGATTTTATATAAATTTAGTCTCTATTCATCAGCCTATCTATTTGACGTCTTTCTCGTTTTGTTGGTCGACCAACTCTTTCTGCAAACTTGATATTAGGCTTTAAATATTCACTTTTTTGATTATTTTCGATGGGTGTAATATCTTCATAAAAATTTAATGACTCTGAATATGGACCCCTTCTATTGGGTATATCTAAAATTTTCAATATCTTTACATTACCACTAATAGTCATTGATAACACGTCACCAATGGAAATCATTTTATGTGGTTTTTGTGTAACTTGTCCTGAAATACGTAATCTATT
>CACOAO010000026.1 GCA_902625215.1 uncultured SAR116 cluster alpha proteobacterium | reverse complement strand
CTACTCTCACCTTTTTGCCAAAGCTTTTGCCTCGAACGGGAGAAGTAATACATATCTTTTGTATCAATTGTTTTTTTTACGGCCTCTTCATTCATCCAAGCCATCATTAAAACTTTACCAGAATGAACGCATTGTGCCACAACTGGAATTAAGCCCTTTTCATTAAATTTTATGTCTAAAATATTAAACTTTTCAGTACTAGAAATGAGATATTTGTTATAAGCCATATTATGCTCTTTGTTTAAAAATTTTTATTAATTTAGAAATGTCATTACTTATTCCCATGATAGAAGGAACAATTACTAATACAAGAAAAGCTGTTACAGCCAAACCAAAAACTATAGTAGCAGCCATAGGTATCAAAAATTGCGCTTGAAGGGATTTTTCAAATAACAGAGCTGACAAACCACCTATTGTTGTAAGTGAAGTCAATAGTAC
Source organism: uncultured SAR116 cluster alpha proteobacterium (assembly GCA_902625215.1). Lineage (GTDB taxonomy): Bacteria > Pseudomonadota > Alphaproteobacteria > Puniceispirillales > Marisalimonadaceae > Marisalimonas. The sequence goes on along the minus strand of CACOAO010000026.1, from coordinate 17,365 downwards.
TGGTCTTAATCTATCAACAACACCATTAATTATAGCTTCTTTAAGAACATCATTGTGATCGTGATTTTCTTGAATTAGTTCATTATGTCTTCTTTCAATTGTAGAGACTAAAATTATTGAATTGTTAACAACTATTCCAGCTAATGCTAAAAGAGCAAACATAGATAAAATTGACATTGTCAATCCTAAAAGATAATGCCCAAATACTGCTCCTATAAATGCAAATGGTATCATTATCATGACTGAGAATGGTCTTGACCACGATTTAAAAACCCAAGCCAGTATAAAATAGATAAATAACAAACCTATAATTGAACCAACCTTCATATCTTCGAATGTTTCTTTTTGTTCTAAATCTCGTCCATCAAACCTATAATTTAAGTCATATTTTTCAGCTATTTCTGGGAGCCCATTTGTTAATAAAAAGTCTCTTGCTTGGGTAGTATTCATTAAAGCTGGGAATAAATCACCAGAAATAGTTACTTCTCTAGATCCGTTTGTTCTATTTATAGAAGCAAATGGTAATTGATCTTTTATTTCTACAATATCATTTAATCTAAAGCTAATCCCTTTTAACGAAATTATTCTTAAGTCATTTAACATATCATTAGTTTGCTCATTCTTGGGTAACTTTACTCTAACAGAGACTTCCTCATCTTCTTTAGGAAATTGTGATATAACCACACCGTTGATAGCTGATCTTACTTGTTCACCAACGTCAAAAATAGAAAAGCCCAAAGATTGTCCTTTATTTGTTAAACTTAGTATTTTTTCTTGAATACCTAATTCTAAATTATCACTAAGTGCGGTTATACCGGGGATAGTTCTTGCAATATTAATTAGTTTATCAGAAGCAAGTTTTAGTGTTTGAAGATTTTCTCCTTGAAACCTTACATCTAAGTCTCGTCCAGGTGGACCACCACTTGGTGATCTAATTGACAATTTGTCCAAACCAGAAGCAACTTGAATATTAGCTTTCCAGGCTCTAATAAATTCTGATGTTCTTACATTTCTCTTATCTGCTGTCTTTAATTGAACTACCATTGAACCCAATAAATCACTACCCTTAGATCCTAAACCTCCTTCATTGTTAAAAGAAGTTCTCCCTCCCATTGTAGACATATGGAAACTAACTAAATCATTAGATTGTGAAAATTGTTTAATAGTTTTATCCAAACCTAATTCAACATTCCTAAGCATCTCATTAGTTTTTATTTTTTTTGTACCAGAATGCATTTTAAAATTTGCAATTACTATGTCAGCCTCAGGTGTTGGAAAAAAACTGAATAAGACTCTACCTCCAGTCATCATTCCAATGGAAATACAGAACATCCCAACTGCTACCATTAAAGTCACATATCTATAATTAAATGTTGAATTAACAAAACTTCTAAATAAACCCTCTTGAAACGAGCTAAATTTTTTGTCGAACCATATTCTGAATTTTCCTTCATCACTTTTTTTTCTATCAAAATGGGCTAAGTGTGCTGGCAAAACTAAAAAACATTCAATTAAACTTGCCACCAATACAGCACAGACAACCCAGGGAATAGCAGCAATAATTTCACCTATTACGCCTTTAACCATAAACAAGGGAACAAAAGCTGCTACAGTAGTTAACATAGCAGCTATTACAGGCATGGACATTCTAGTTGCTGCAACTGTTGGTGCTTTAGAACTATCAAGTCCTCTTTTATTTTTTAAATGTGAAGTATGTTCACCAACAACTATGGCATCATCAACAACAATACCTAAGGCCATGATCAACCCAAACAAAGATATCATATTTATTGATTGACCAGATATTAACATAACCCCAAAAGTGGCCAAAAAAGCTATTGGTATTCCTAAAGCTACCCAAATAGCTGTATTTTTGGTTAGAAATAAAAATAAAACAGCTAAAACAATACAAAGGCCACTTAAACCATTTTTAATAAGTAAAGATATCCTTTCCTGAATTAGATTTGCTGCTGTGTCGTATGTTTTGATAGTTACATAATCTTCTAATGAGGCTTTGGTTTGTGATATAACGCTTTCAACATTTTTAGAAACTTCTAATGCATCATTTGATTTACTTCTCCTTACCCATAATTCTACCGCGGGGTTTCCATCTATAAATTTTAATTTACTCCCTTTTTCATAAGTAAAAGTAATATTTGCTATGTCTTTAAGAAGTATTCTACTACCTGAGCTTGAGTTCTTTAACTCTAAATTTTCAAAAGCATTAACTAATCTTTTTTCTCCAATTGTTCTTACTCTTAGTGAACCATCAGCAAAACTTCCTCCAGAAACATCTTGGGTTTCAAGCTTGATTAAATTTGCAATTTGATTAAAAGATAATTTTAACTTTGCTGTTTCTATTTGAGGTATTTCTATGTGAATTTCTTCTTTTGGTAACCCCAGAATATCTACTTTATCAACACCCGAGTTTAATAAGCTTTCTTTCAAATCTTTTGATAAACGTCTTAATTCAGAGAGAGGGACTTCACCTGTTAAAACAATTCTGGTAACAGTGTCAAAAAACTCGCCTAACACTATTTTTGGTTTTTTTGAATTTTCAGGAAAATTTATTCTTGCTACCGCCGTCTCAATATCAGTTCTACCTTTTTGCATGTCATGACCGTATTTAAACTCAATATTAGTTAAACCAACACCTTCTACAGATTTTGAGAAAACTTTTTTAACTCCAGAAATTGGACGTAACTCTGGTTCTAATAATTGAGTAATATTCTTATCAATTTCTTCAGCTGTAGCTCCAGGCCATTCTATTGAAACCCCAACTATTTCAACTTCAAAATCTGGAAAAAATTGCTTATTTAACCTTCCTAGAGACAGTAAACCAACTATGATCATTAAGATCATTATAATATTAGCAGAGGTTCGATGTTCTACGAAAAATTTTAAAAATCTTGATTCTTGAAATTGTATCAAATTAAATCCTAAAATATTCAATTAGTTAATATTATTACTTTTTTATTATTAAAAATTTCAGGCATTTTAGTTGATACAATTAGGTCTTTGTTTGTTAAATTACCCGTTACTAAAATATATCCTGGTCCTTTATAAATTAAATTAATTTTCTTTTTTTTTGCTATTCCATCTTCAACTATATAGATTTTGTCGCCATATAAGCTTGTTTCAGGAAGCTTAAATACATTTTTGAAATCTCCATGAGGAAAATTAACACGAACAAATGTACCAACTGGTATTTTTTCTTGCTGATTTTTAAGATTAGTAATTTTTGCGTAAAATTTACCTCCACCATCTTCTTCGTTAGTTTTACTGTCAGCTCTTGAAATAATTGCATTTATTTTTTTTAGCGAGGTTGAGCCCCCCTCCCAGATAACTTCAATTTGTTTACCTATCAGATCATTTCCTTTTGAGTATACTTGAGCAGGCACAACAAATTCTACTTCCAAGTCATCAGTAGAAAATATATTAGCAACCTTTTCATTACCAGAGATAAATTGACCCTTATTAATATTTACATTAAATAATCTTCCATTGAATTCAGATTTTAAAACAGTGTCTGCCAAGTCCTCTTTTGATTTTTCTAATGAAATTTTAGATTTTAGATAATCTGACCTATTTTTAGACAAAAGAATTAACTCATTATCATATTTATTTTGAGAAATAACCTTATTCGACAACATTGATTTGAATCTTTTGACTTGCCTTTGCCTAATGTCTAATTGATTTTTTAATTCTTCTGTTTGAGCTTTTAATTTTTTTACTTCTAATAAATAACGTCTCTGGTCAAGTTTTGCTAAAATTTGTCCGTTAGACACAAATGCACCATTAAGAAAGGATTCTGAAATATATTTTATTCGTCCTGATACACCAAACCGAAGATCTCCGGTTCTATTAGAAACCACTTTTCCATAAGCATCTTTTGTTGGTGTGTAATTTTCTTTTTTTGTTGAAATAACATTTACGTAGAATTTTTTTTCTTTCACCTCAAGAGGTTTTGCTTCTGGTTTAGTTGAAACTAGATATTTGTACGTAAATACAGTTATAGCTATTACAATGACAAATAAAAACGTTTTTAGATTAATTATTTTTGATACCATAAATCTTTCCTAGGTATAATCAACTTAATAAATTGTTTAAACAATTAAATTTAAAATTCAAACTGAATTGGATATTCTCTTAGTAAAGTTCTAATTCATAAATCAGTATAATCCTAATTTAATTAATTCTGAATTCACATCATCTGGTATATCTTCACTTTCATCATCATTAATATTCAGGTCAGGTGGAATGTCATCTTCCATATAATATCTCCAACCCTGAAATGGTCTCATTGGTGTTGGTATTACCCTTATCAATTTAGAGTCTAATTCTATTTCACAACCTTTACTTCCGTCATTTCTAAAGATTGAAGTAATATCCAAAATTTTTTGTCGTACTAAAACATTTCTTTGTATTATCCAAAACATTGAACCTGTTTTTACAAGATCATCTTTTTGTTTAGGCATATTTCTTGTAGAATGAACAATTGTACCAAAACTATCAACCAACATTTGTTGTCTAATTCTTAATCTTTCAATTGTTTTAATTCCAACTGCTATTTTTTTTAAATTATAAGACAATGTACAATCCTATTTACAAAATAATAATAGCAGAAAGACCCAAAAAGGTAAAAAAACCAATAACGTCAGTAGCTGTTGTCAAAAAAACAGAACTTGAAATTGCAGGATCAATTTTAAATTTTAATAATGTTAGAGGAATTAAAGTCCCCAAAACACCTGCAAAAAGAAGATTTGCTATCATTGCTAATCCCATTATTAAAGCTATTAATTTATCATCAAACCACAAGTATGCTAACAAAGCCGATAATAGAGCAAATAAGAAACCATTTAAAAGACCAACCCAGGTTTCTTTAAGAACGAATTTTTGTAAATTAGTATAGTTTAATTGACGTGTTGCCAAAGCTCTTACAGCAACAGTTACTGTTTGGGTTCCTGCATTTCCTCCCATTGAAGCTACAATCGGCATTAATACAGCTAATGCAACCAACTTTTCAATTTCTTCTTGAAATAAACCAATTACAGAAGAAGCAAGGATTGCAGTAAGCATATTGAGTATTAACCAAGAAAAACGACCTTTTACAGTTTCAAAAAATGATGAACTTATCGATAAGTCACTTACACCTGTCAAACCTTGAAGATCCTCTTCAGCTTCCTCATTAATTACATCAACAATGTCATCTACTATTATTACACCTAATAGTCTATTTATTTTATCAATTACGGGCATATCAACTAGTCCGTATTGTTGAAACAATAATGCAACTTCTTCCTGATCAGTCTCAACATTTACACTTCTAGGGTTTGTCTCCATTAAATCTTTTAATCTAATAGGCCTTTTTGCTGATAGTAATTTTGACAGTGATATAACTCCTAACAATCTATGAGCAGGATCTACAATATAAATTGAATAAAAATTCTCTTCTTCTTGGGGTTTTGCTCTCATGTGATCAATAGTTTGACCAACAGTCCAATTACTTGGAAAGGCAAGAAATTCCCTTTGCATTAATCTTCCTGCAGATTCTTCAGGAAATGAAAGGGCTTCTTCAACAAGAATCCTGTCAGCTTTAGGAAGTTGTTTTATAACAACTTTCCTTTCTTCTTCCTCAAGTTCTTGAAGTATATCAACGGCATCATCAGAGTGCAATATTGGTATTGCCTTCGCAAGAGCCCTAGGCCCAATAATATCAATGATTTTTTCTTGAACATTATGGTCGAGATAGACTAACACTTCTGGATCAAGAGCTTTGCCTAATAGAGATATAGCTGTGATTAATTCTTCGGCAGTTAGTCTTTCTAACAAGTCAGCTTGATCTGCTGGATGAAGAGGTGCAATTAATTTTTTTAGTTCATATCTATTTTTTTTTCTTATAGTTACTGAAATTGCATTTTCAACTGTAGGAGTAAGGCCATATAAACTCCTGAAGTTTGGTTCTGTGTTAGATCCAACATCTACATCTAAATTGTCTTTATTTTTTTTTAGGTCCATCATATTACCTTAAATAAAGACTTATTTATTATAATTAAAGCCTTAACTTGACGAAATCATGAATTATTCATCGTCCATTTCTTGAAAAACTTCTCTAATTAATCTTAATGATTCTAAACCTGCAGGTGCTCCACAATAAATTGTAATCTGTAAAACGACATCTCTTATTTGTAATCTTGTAAGTCCATTATTTATAGCACCTCTGACGTGTAGTTTAAATTCATGTGATCTATTTAAAGCTGCAATCATGCCTAAGTTTACTAAAGATCTATCTCTATCTGATAAATTTTCTTTATTCCATACTTCTCCCCATGCATACTCAGTAACTAGTTTTTGCATGTCCGCGCCCAACTCATCAGCTGATGCAAGAGCTTTATCAACATACTCGTTACCAAGGACTTTTCTTCTTTTTGCAATACCTTTTTTAAAAATTTCACTTTCCATAATTATACCTCTATAAAATTTGTTGACTTATTAAATTTAAACCACATAAGAAAAGAGCAGAATGGCTAATGTGATAAAATAATCTGTCAGATAAATTTTTATTCAACAACTTACCTAAATAAATACCAATTGGTAATATTGGCAAAACCACAATACTCAACATTATACTTGTAGAAGTAAATAGTTGAAGATCAAAGAAAAAAGGTAATTTTGCTAAATTTATTATTAAAAAATAAAAACTCATGGTGCCCACAAATAATTGTCTTTCGAGCCCCATTGGTAATAAAAAAATTTGGGCTGGAATGCCTCCGGTTAAGGCTATAAAACTTGAAAAACCAGAAAAACCACACCAACCAATTGCTCTTGATAGTGAAGATTTGATATTTTCTATTTTTTTAATTGTTTTATTTTGAAAAAAAATCCCATTAAAATATCTAATTGAAGTAATTAGGGCAAGTATACCTATTAAAATTAAAATATATTTATCCTCTAGATATTCAAAACACATCCAACCTAGCATTTGACCTAAAAGCCCCCCAAGCACCATCAATTTTAAGATCCTAAATACAGGAAATTTTCTCCATGTGTATGCAACAAAAATATCTGTGATTAAATATAACGGCAACAAAATTGCAATCGCAAGTTTTGGCGGGAAAGCCAAAACCATTACAGGTAAACCCAAAGAGCCTAATGCCCCTCCAAATCCAGATTTTGATATTGCTACAAGAATAACTGAAAGAATTGTAATAGGAATTAAAACCTCTAATTGATTTATAAGTTTTAAATTATTTAAAGTTACTTCAATCATTTTATAATTCCACTTTGATTTAATTTTGATTTATAAGTATCTAGAACAAAAAAACAAAACATAAATTTAATTTATAATACTGTGTAAGGAAATTTTATGTCCATGAGACCAATTATAAATGAAAGACTTTCAAGATCTGTTCTTGAAGGTGCAGGCGTCAGGCTAGATAGAGCTTTTGGATTTGGAAACTCAAGTGAATTTGATCCATTTCTATTATTAGATGATTTCAGAAATAATGATCCTAGAGATTATCAAATGGGGTTTCCATGGCACCCTCACAGAGGAATAGAGACAATAACTTATATTTTAAAAGGTTCTGTCGAACACAAAGATAGTTTAGGTAATTCAGGAGAATTATCAGATGGTGATGTTCAATGGATGACAGCTGGTTCAGGAATACTTCACCAAGAAATGCCTAAAGGTAATATTAAAGGTGAAATGCATGGTTTTCAATTGTGGGCAAACTTACCCTCAAGCCTTAAAATGACAAACCCAAATTATCAAGATATTAAATCAGGAGATATTAGAGTTATTAATGAAGATGATGGAACAATTATTAAAATTATAATTGGTGATTATAAAGGATATAAGGGCATAATCAAAGGAATAGCTTCTAACCCGCAATATTTTGACATCTATGTACCTCCTAATAAACTGAAAAGTTTTCCAATATCAACTTACGATAATTGTTTTGCCTATATTTTTGAAGGCGCTGCAAAGTTTGATTATTCTTCTGATCCTAAAGGAATAAAAATTGAGAAATCAATAAATAATAGCGAGTACACAATTAGAGATATGAGTGGTAACAAGACCTTAATTACTTTTGATAAAGGTAATGAAATAAAACTTCTTTCAGGGAATAATGGTGTAAGATTTCTTTTAGTTTCTGGAAATCCAATTGAAGAACCTGTTGCGTGGCACGGACCAATTGTTATGAATACAAACGAAGAAATTAAACAAGCTATTACCGAATTAAATAACGGAACTTTTATTAGGCAATAAGGGAGTATAAAAAATGAAAATAGCAGTAATTGGTGCAGGTGCAATGGGATCGATATATGCATCTTTTCTTTCAAAAAATAATCATGAGGTTTTAGTAATTGATATATGGGAAGAACACCTTGAAGCTATAAAAAAAGATGGATTAAGAGTGTCTGGTTTTAGTGGTGACAATATTGTTAAAAATATTAATGTATCAAAAAACATTGATGATGCTAAGGGGTATGAGTTATTTATAATTGCAACAAAAGCTTCCGGAGTTGGATCAGTAGCATCAAAGTTAAGTAAAATCACTAATGAAAACTCATTAATTTTAACTATTCAAAATGGACTTGGTGCAGGAGAAAGAATTGCTAAATATATGCCTATAAATAATATTCTTTTAGGTGTAGCTCAAGGTTTTGGAGCTGCAATGAAAGGTCCTGGACATGCACATCACAATAATATGAGTATGATTAGAATAGGTGAAATGAAAGGAGGAATAACTTCAAGATTAGAAAAGCTAGTAAAGGTTTGGGGTGATGCTGGTTTTAATGCAAAGGCTTTTGCTGATATAGAACAACTGATATGGGAAAAGTTTATTTGTAATGTGGCATGGAGTGGTTCTTGCTCAATATTCAGAAAAACTATTGGTGACGTAATGAGTAATGAATATATGTTTGATATAGCTAAAGGATGTGCATTAGAGGCAAGAAAAATAGGCGATTTGAAAAATGTTAATTTCACATTCGAAAATACAGTTGAGTATATTACAGAGTTTGGCAAAAAACTTTTGCACTCTAAACCTTCAATGCTTCAAGACATTGAAGCAAAAAAACAATGCGAAATTGATGCGATTAATGGAATGGTTGTTACCTTGGGAGAAATAAATAACATCAAGACACCATTTAATTCTGTTGTTACCTCATTGATAAAAGCGCAAGAGCTAGAATATTAAATAAAAAGATACTTTATTTGAATCTTGCTATAATTGAATATTTTAAATATAGTTAAGTGTTTATTAAGTTCATGATAGTTTAAGCCATGTTTTTTAATAAATAATTTACTAACAAGAAGCTCTTGATATTATTTATCAAAAGTTAAGAGAAGGAAAAAAAATGGCAACAGGAACAGTCAAATGGTTCAACCCAACTAAAGGTTATGGCTTCATTGAACCTGAAGGGGGAGATAAGGACGTATTTGTTCATATTAGCGCTGTGCAAGCCGCGGGAATGACTACACTTGAACCTGATCAAAAAATTGAATATGAACTTGAAGACGGTAAAGACGGTAAAGTTTCTGCTGGAAACCTAAAAGCTATCTAATAAATTTAATATAAAATTTTCTTATAAACATTTTAATTAACTTTTAATTGTACTAGTACATGAATACAAATTTACTTGCCAAATTATTTGCAAACACAAATGATATACATAACATGGAGTTATTACTTAAGGCTCTTTTTACAAGTAAGGAATTAAAGGAGTTTGATAATCGTTTAAAAATATTTCAGTTGCTAATGCAAGGAAAAAAACAAAGAGAAATATCTGAAGATTTAAATGTAGGAATCGCTACAGTTACAAGAGGCTCTTTAGCACTTGAAAAAGAAAAAATTTTTAAAATAAAATCGAACATAATGGATATTTTAAGATCAAAAAAACTTGATAATGACTAGTGAAGAAGAACTAAAAAAGATAAAAATTAAGGGAAAGCCCAAATATATTAATTTAGGCACAGATTATAACTTTTTTGAATTATTCCAAAAAATCCAATTAAATTTTGCTAATTGTTTCTTATTTGAATCTCTAGGAGAAGAAAGTAGCATTTCTCGATATCATATAATCGGTTTTGATCCAAAGTATATCATATATTCTGAAAATGATAATGAGCTAAAAATTAATTGTCCTATAAGTGGTGAAACTGATACAATTACCTGTTATAATCCATATTATAAATTAAGAGATATTATTCCTCAAAATATCATTTCAAGAAAATATGCTGGCGGATTAGTTGGATATATTAGCTATGACAGTATTAACTACTTTGAAAGTAATTTAAATATAAAAAAACATCCTAAATTTGAGTCTTTCAAGTTTGGTGTGTTTCTTGACGGTTTAATTTATGATCAAATGACTGGTGAAGTATTTTATTATTATTATGAAGAAAATAAAATTGAGAAAATAAAAAATATCATAAAACAAAAAAATAAAAATAATTCAAAAGTTCAATGTAATTTCATAAATGACTCAATGACAAAGGATCAACATAAGAAAACTGTTTTAAAAATCAAAGACGATATTAAGAATGGGTTAATTTTTCAATGTGAAGTCGGATTTAAAAGTCATTATGAAATCAAAGGAGATCTAACTGCCATTTACGAAAAATTAAGAAACTTGAACCCATCCCCACATATGTACTTTATGAAATTTTGTGACCAAATAATTATAGGTGCATCTCCAGAATTACTTTTTAGATTAAGAAATGGTGAAATGGAAACATTCCCATTAGCTGGAACAACAAAAAGAGGAAAAGATAAGGTAGAAGATCTTAAACTGGCAAGAGAGTTATTAAACGATGAAAAAGAAATCGCTGAACATAATATGCTAGTGGATTTACACAGAAATGATCTAGGAAGGGTGGCTAAATTTGGGACTGTCAAAGTTAGAAACTTAATGGATATCAAAAAGTACTCACATGTCCAACATATCTCATCAGAAATTGCTGGTATAATAAGTGAAGAAGAAGATATGTTTTCTGCATTAGCATCAAATTTCCCTGCAGGCACATTATCTGGAGCTCCAAAGATCGAAGCAATGAAAATAATTAATGAAATAGAAGAAGAAGGAAGAGGACCTTACGGAGGCGCAATCGGACAATTTGGGTTCAATGGAGATTGTACATTTGCGATACCAATTAGATCTATTTTTATAACAGGCGAACAAGCTTATGCTCAGACATGTGGTGGCAATGTATATGATTCTGATCCTGATAAAGAATATTTAGAAATAGAAAGAAAACTAGCTGCTATGAAGACGGTATTAGCTTCGTTTGAAGAAAAGGAAAGAAAATGAAAGTTGTAATAATTGATAATTATGACTCTTTTACTTTTAACCTTTATCAATATTGCGGTGAAATTTTAAATAAAACATCATTATCAGTTCAAAATGAAATAATTGTTAAAAGAAATAATGAAATCACAGTAAAAGATTTAAAAAATTTAAATCCTGATAAAATAATTATATCGCCTGGCCCAGGTTCTCCAGACAAAAAAAAATATTTTGGTAATTGTCAGGATATTATTCTTAAATTAGGAAAATCAATACCTATTTTAGGAATTTGTCTTGGAATGCAGGGGATAGTTCATTCATTCGGCGGTAAAATAATACATGCAAAAGAACCTATGCATGGAAAAATTTCTTTTTTGTTACATGATGAAAGGGGTATATATAATAAAATTCCACAAAACATTGAAATTATGCGATATCATTCATTGATAGTTGACATTGAAACCTTACCAGATTGTTTTGTTATTAATGGAATTTCACAAGAAAATGACAATGATAATGATATATTGGAAATAAAACAAATTCCTCCTAAATGTGAAATTATGGCAATATCTCATAAAATCTACCCAATTTATGGTATACAATATCATCCAGAGTCATTTGGCAGTGAAGGTGGAAAAGAGATATTACAAAACTTTTTATTTAAAGATGATGGTGCTAAATGAAAACAAAAGTAATTAAGATTTATGAACCTGGCTCTGTAGATGTTCTGAAAATTGAAGAAAATGAAATTGATAAACCAGGTTTAAATGAGGTTTTAATTGAACACTCATATGCTGGATTAAATTTCATAGATATAAATCAAAGAAGAGGCACTTATCCACTAAAAACACTGCCTCAAATTATGGGAATGGAAGCCGCCGGAATCATTAGAGAAGTAGGACAAAATGTATCAAAATTCAAAATTGGAGATAAAGTTACTCATTGTATGAATCTTGGATCCTACTCAAAACTAATGGTATTGAACCAAGATAGAGTTATAAAACTCAAAAATGATGTTAACTTAAGTATAGCGGCTGCCTCAACTTTACAAGGACTGACAGCACAATATCTTATAAACCAATCTTATAAATTAAAACTCAACGATACTGTTTTAATTCACGCTGTTGCCGGAGGAGTAGGACAAATACTCTGTCAATGGGCAAAAAACATTGGAGCTTATGTAATTGGTACAGTGAGCAATTCACATAAAGAGAAAATAGCTAAGCTAAACGGATGTGATTTCGTAATAAATTATACTGAAAATAAGTTTGATGAGAAGATTATAGAAATCACTGAAAAGAAAGGTGTCGATGTTATTTATGATTCTGTTGGTAAAGATACTTTTTTAACTGGAATTAAATGTTTAGCTCCAAAAGGTAGAATAGTAAGCTTTGGTGTTTCCTCAGGGCCAATTGAACCAATTAACATTAATTTATTGAGATCATTTTCTGGTTCTATTACAACAGGAGGGCTGAATACATACATAAAAGATAGTGTTGAAATGCAAAATAACGCGGACTCATTTTTTGATTTGATATTAAAAAAAAGATATAGAGATCAACATTACAAACGAATTTAACATTGACGAGATTAAAAAAGCACAATTAAGTTTTGAAGGAAGACAAACGACTGGATCAGTAATACTTAAATTTTAAATTTTGACTTTATATAGTTACATAATTAAATATTATAGAGTTGTAAATTTGGAGTTTATATTTAATTGCTTAATCTTGGATTATTCATGATGCCACTTCACCCCGCTAATAAAGATTTTGGGATTTCTTATGAAGAGGATAGACAGCTAGTCATTTTAGCAGATAAACTTGGTTACAAAGAGGCTTGGATGGGTGAGCATTATAGTTCTACTGCTGAGCCTGTTACTTCACCGTTAATTTTCAATGCTTCATTAATATCAGAAACTAAAAACATTAAATTTGGATCCGGGGTGATCTCACTCCCCCAACAACATCCTGCAGTTGTAGCTGGACAAGTGAGTTTATTAGACCATCTCTCAAAAGGTAGAGTGATTATGGGTGTTGGCGCTGGTGGGTTGGTAAGTGATTGGGAATTGTTTGGCAATGAAGACGGTCGTAAACGCGCAATTACAATGATTGAGTCAGTGGAAGCAATATTAGAGTTTTGGAAAGATAATGAAAATTACAATTATAAGGGTGAGTTTCTAGATATATCCTTAAATAAAAATATTGTATCTGAACTTGGAATAGGAAAGTTTGTTAAACCATTTCAAAATCCACATCCAGAAATTGCTGTTTCTTTAAAGAATCCAAATTCTATGACAGCAAAACTAGCGGGTGAAAAAGGTTGGATCCCAATTTCAGGAAATTTTATTGATGCAAGGGATATAGCTACTCATTGGCCAACTTATGTTGAAGGCGCTGAAAAAGCAGGTAAGAAACCATTATATGATAAATGGAGAGTTGGCAGAAGTATTCTTATAACAAATTCAAATGATGAAGCAGAAGAGATTATTAATAATCCAGAGGGCGTTTTTTCTAACTATTTTCTATATTTAAATACTGTTTCAAAACTTGCATCAGGTACTTTTGGTAAAGACATTAATATTCAAAATGAACTTCCTAATGCTATAAAGAAAGCTAAAGATTTAATAATTATAGGTGATCAATCTACTGTAATAGAAAGACTAATTGAATTTGTAGATATTGTTGGACCATTTGGAACACTTTTAATTACAGGTCATGATTTTGGCAATTCCAGAAAATTATGGGACAGTTCATTCACTAGAATGGCAGAAAATGTTGAACCTATACTAAGTAAATATTTAAAACAGAAGTTTGCAGCTTAAAAATTATTTTGGCATCATTTTCTGAAATGGAAATTTGTAAGTTTTAAGCGTAAATTCGTTATTTCTGGACCTTTTATCGGTGTCTTCTTTCACAATTTCTCCTATTTGTGGTACGCCAGATCTTTCTGCATTTCTTTTAGCTTGATCTAAAGATTCTTCGTTTTCTTCTGTATATGGAAATTTAAATAGTTTATTTATACCATCTTTGATAGCCCATAAAATGATAAATCTATCTCCTTTTTCATATACTACTGCATGATGTTCATATACAAATTGTTCTGGAGGTCGGTCAAACATAGGTCTCCCAATGAATTCATGATTTGTATAAAAACTAAGCCAAATTGCAATGAAAATTATAGGTACAGTAAAAAACCTTTGCCATATATTTTTAGTAAAAAATGGTAAACAACAAATTGCACCTGCAAATGACCAGATAAGTATCAACTGACCTGAACTAATAGAGAAATCAATCATTATATTCCACTCTTCTTTCTAATGACTTCACCGTCAATTATAAGCTCATTTGTAGGGTCTACATGAACTATACCATTATAATCGACTCTAAATTTAAATGCAGGAAGTTCTTGTCCTTCTGCGCTAAAAAATAATTTTTTTGTGTACTCTTCTTTATATGGATTTACTTTAAGTAATTTTACAGTTGCATGTGTAAGTGGTGCAGGAAATTTTCTAGAATTATAAAAATGTATTGTTACAAGATATGATCTTGCTTCTGGGGTCCTAATTGCGACGACTTCTCGATTTTCTTTTAAATAAACAGTTTTTCCATTTTGATCTACATATGTATCATTTATAGTTCCTAAATCATCTCTTTCTAAGTGAATTAGAGCATCATCAGGTCTCCTAAAACTGACAATATGTCCCATATTATCTTTTACCCAAATATCGAGATCGAACGGTTTCTCTCCATCCCATTCAAGTTCAATAAAATACTCAGCTTTTGGCTTAATAGTCTCTTTCTTTGCAACTGGATTAATTAATAAAAAAGCAAGCATAAAAAGAAAAACAAAGCCGATGAGCATGTTGAATAAAAGGTCTATGAAACCGAAAGATGATCTATATCTTGGATCACTCATACTTTGAATTATTCTCTAAAATTACCATTTGTATTTTTGTTAATACACTCCCTACCAAACCAGATAGAGTTGTACATAAAGCAGTGCTCATACCAAGTGCCATATTTGAAATTACTTTTTGTACGTTTTCAACATTACTTACATCTAAGTTATCAAATGCAGAACTCAACATTAACAAAAAGCCTGCTACTGTGCCTATTAAGCCAAGCGTAACCATTGTCTCAGATGCAAACCAAATGTAGTTACTAAGTTTTACATATTGAGTATCAGATCTAAAACTTAGAAATCCTGTTGCAGTAGAAGTTGCAAAAAAGATTACAATTATTATAAAACTAATTTTTGTTTGGTCTGCATTCCATAATTCTTCAAACCAACCATAGGTAAAAATTAGAATAGCTGCAAATGAGACCGTAACTACTTGGATCCACCATAATAAAAAAGCTTTAGACAATTTGTTACCCCCTATTAAATATTGCTACGAAAATAAAGAAAATACTAGAATTATGTATTGAACAAGCTTTTATAAATTAAAATTTTAATTAAAATTGCCCAATTTGTAATCTTATTATTTATATATAACCACAAAGCTGCCGTATTCTTTCCTATTTGAGTTTAATTATGTTACAATTATGTGCAGTATTTCCAATTTGGAAATAATTATATTCCATTTTCCTATATTCTCTTATTCATCTTTTTATCTTATATAACTAGTGTAAGGTAATAATCCTTCTAAATTCAAAAGAAAAGTGAAAAACAATGAAAAATACATTCTTAACAAGGTTAAATAATTATATTATATCCGCATTTGAAAAGATTGCAGTAATTAAAACAAGACAAGCTTTAATAAGTTTAGATGATCGCACATTAGCTGATATCGGATATACAAGACAGCAAGTATTAAACGGAGACTTCTTTAATGTAACTGACGTTGTTGATTTCCCAGCTAGTAAGTTAGGTGTTGAAGAGTCAAATGAAGAAAAGAAAGCTGCATAAAGAATTAAAAATTAGTATCCTATCCTCCTCCCCTGGATATTAATTAAAAATGGTGACATAACATAAAACTCATATCCTCCCCAAGGTTATTATTATGTCATCGATATAAGAAAGGACGAAGGCCCCATCCTTCGTCCTTTTTCGTTAGAGAAAAAAATTTCAATGACTAATTTAGGAAAATTTAATATGTTAAATAATGCCTAATTTCAACCTTCAGTATTTTAATCAAAGATTATCAAATACATTAATTGGTACTATTCTGCTTATTTTAACTTATTTATTTTTCTCTGTTATGGAATTAACAGCAAAAGAATTAGCATTAAGATTTAATCCTTTTTTAATTGTATTTGCTCGTTATTTATCTCAATTAATTTTATTACTTATAATATTCAATAAACAATTTAAAACACACCTTAAAAGTAATCATAAACCATTACAAATTGTAAGGGGCGCATTATTAATGATAACAACCTGTTTTATGTTCACTGGTTTAGCATACCTACAATTTGCAGAAAATATTTCAATTTACATGATTGGTCCTGTAATAACTACCATATTGGCCATTTTAATTTTAAAAGAAAAAATATCATTTACGCAAATATTAGTAGTGATTATTGGTTTAATCGGTGCATTAATTATAGCCTCTCCCAATAAAGGCGCATTTAATTATGCTGTTATTTTCCCATTTTTAGCAGCTTTGTGTTTTGCTTTTTTTACTATTTCTACAAAATTTCTAAATACCTCTGATAGCAATCAAACTACTCTTTTATTTACAGCTATAACTGGTACTATTTTGTCTTTACCTTTCATAATATATTTTTGGAAATGGCCAAACTTATACGATACTCTTTTAATGTTTTGTTTAGGTTTTTTTGCTACAGCAGGTCATTTTTTATTTATTGAAGCTCTAAAAGTAATTAATGCTTCTTTTGCGGCTCCATTTGTATATTTAACAGTACTTCTAGCAGCTTTCTGGGGGTATATCTTGTATAATGAGGTACCAAGTCAGAACACATTTATAGGTGCATTCTTAATTATTACTTCTGGATTTATAATTACGCGATTTAAAAAGAAAAAATTAAAATAAATGCCATACTCAATTTAATGAGAAAATTCATTGATTAACTTACTTATAAACTCATTTGCACCAGTTGCGATA
>CACOAO010000025.1 GCA_902625215.1 uncultured SAR116 cluster alpha proteobacterium | reverse complement strand
ATTTTTATTTATTTTTTTAATTTTAGACAATTACCCGTCAAAAGAAACTTTTCTTAAAGCTGGAAATTTTTTTATTATTTTTTCTGCTTTTCTTCCAAGTTTATGGCTTTTAAGGGCTACAGCTATCACAATGCCATCAGTTCAAAACACTCAATCACTTTTATCTAAATTAGACAAAAAAAAAATACTATCAGGTTTTCAATTTACATCTCATTTTCTTGGCAGTGTTATAAACATCGGTTCTTTCCCGCTTTTGTCGTCTGTGCTACCTAAAAATTCAAAAATTAGTTTGAGACAGTCTGCTGGTGAAGCATCAATTCGTGGAATGAATACAGCAGTTTTATGGTCACCTTTCTTCGTTAGTTTTGCAGTCGGGCAAATTTATCTTCCTGAAATGTCAGCATGGATGGGAATAGGGTTTGGAATTATTATAGCAATATTCTTTAATCTCATTTCAATAAGATTTATTATTGGGAAATTAACAATAAGCTATATTTTGGATTCTTTATCATGTATTAAGCCAATATTTTTAAGATTACTTATTTTAGCAATATCTGTATTGTTTGTTGGTCAGATTTTTAATAAAACTGCATTGAATGCCATAATAATTGTAGTACCAATTCTAGTTTTTATTCAAATATTGAGACGACCAGAAACGTCAAACTTCATTTTCAAAAATTTAAAAAACTTAATACAAAACTCTGGTGATGAAATGTTATTGATCTCAGTATCAATGTTTTTAGGATCAATATTGACTAATTCTTCAGAAATTCAAAATTTTGTTAATAGTAATTTAGGTAATAATTTCCCATTTTGGATGATGATTATTTTATTACCTTTTGTAGTATGGTGTTTTAGTTTAATTGGTGTACATCCCATAATTACTTCAGCTCCAATTTTATCTATATTTGGTCCTTTAATATCTGTTTGGGAGGCAGCTTTTTTAATGCAAGCACATCTTATTGGTTGGTGTGCAGGTACAGCAATTAGTTTTACATCTCTTTCCGTTTTAACAAGTGCTGAAAATTTTAAAATTTCAATCTCTAAATTAGTATTTGGACCTAATTTTTTTGCTACCTTTGGACTTATTTTCTTTGGAGCTCTTTTCTTGATTCTATCAAATTATCTTTTGTAAAGTTTCATTTGAATTAATTTTATCTAATTTATGTTCCTTATAAGAAACATAACAGACACACATCATAATTAATGTACCTCCAAAAATTACAAAAGGATCAAATTTTTCATCGAAGATAAACAAACCTACCATAGATGCCCATACAAGTTGTAAAAATAATATAGGTTGAGTTACAACCATTGGCGCAACTTTTATAGCTTTTGTCATAGTTATATGTCCAATAGTCGCTATTATAGCAGTAACAGTAAGTACTAAAAATGCTTTTATTGAAATAGGCTCCCAACTATAAATTGCAGAAGGAATTAAAAATATTGTTGTAAAAATGGATAGCATTGCAACAATTTCAGAAGATGATCTTTCTTTTGATACAATTTTGGCGATTATATAAGACATAGTGAAAACTACAGTTGCCAATAACATACTTATTTGACCACTTTCTATTACTTTAAAACCTGGTCTTAAAATTATCAAAGCACCTATGAAAGATATTATTATTGCTAATAACCTATGTTTATGTAGAACCTCTTTTAGAAAAAAACATGCAGCGAATGACACAAAAATATATGTTAGAAAACCTATTGCTGTCACTTCTGCAACAGGCATTACAGACATAGCATAGAACCATAAAGTAACTCCAATTGAGTGAACAAGTCCTCTTAAAATAAATTTTTTCATTAGAGGTTTATCAGGTCTAATTTTGGTTAATGAAATTAAAGAAGGGATTAATAGAATTGTCCCTATTGCATATCTTAAAAATGCAGCCTGTGGCGCAGGAATTTCTCCTTCTAGGTATCTTACAGTTGCGGTTACTCCAACAAATAAGATAGTGGTGATTATCATCCATAAAATACCAATTAAAGATTGATTCAAAACAAAATCCTTTATTTATTTATCATGTTAATTAAATAATTTAAATAAGTCTAATTATTTGTTTTGAATTTAATTTACATTCCCTGGTAATTAGGACCACCTCCACCTTGGGGAGTAACCCAATTGATATTCTGAGTAGGGTCTTTAATATCACATGTTTTACAGTGAACACAATTTTGTGCATTAATTTGGAGTTTTGGTTTATTATCATTCGTAACTATCTCATATACACCAGCGGGACAATATCTAGTTTCTGGATTATCATATAACTTAAAGTTAGTTTTTATAGGTACATTCTCATCTTTAAGTTGTAGGTGACATGGCTGATTTTCTTCATGATTTGTACCTGAAAACGAAACATTTGTAAGTCTATCAAAACTTATAATATTATCAGGTTTTGGATAATTAATCTCTTTATAATTATCTTTGTTGCCAAGACTTTCATGGTCCGTTCCATGATGATCAATTGTCCAAGGAGCATTTCCCCGAAAAATATACGTATCAATAGCACTATACGCGATCGCTTTCCAGAAACCCCATTTAAAAGATGGCCTTATATTTCTTACTTTGTATAATTCTTTCCACAACCAGCTTTGTTTTATGTCAGTTTGAAAATCTGAAATTTCATCCTGTTTATCTATATTTTCAAAAATTGATTGTGCTGCTATCATACCAGACTTCATAGCTAAGTGAGTTCCTTTAATCTTGGGAACATTGAGAAAACCTGCTTCACATCCAACAAGCATTCCACCAGGAAAAGTCAATTTTGGTAAAGATTGAACCCCACCCTCATTTAAGGCTCTGGCGCCATAATTAATCCTTCTTCCTCCTTCTAGTAATTTCTTTATTGCAGGGTGATGTTTGAAACGTTGAAATTCAAGATATGGAGATAGATATGGATTCTTATAATCTAAACCTATTACGAAACCTATAGAAATTTGATTGTTATCTAAATGATATAAAAAAGATCCACCATAAGTTTCATTGTCCAAAGGCCAACCTGTAGTATGCATTATACTCCCTGGTTTGCTATTTTCAGGAGTAACTTCCCATAATTCTTTAATGCCAATTCCATAAGTTTGTGGTGAGTTATTTGAATTGAGTTCAAATTTTTCCATTAATGTTTTTCCAAGATGACCTCTACAGCCTTCTGAAAACACTGTTTGTTTGGCTCTTAATTCTATGCCTCTTTCAAAGTTGGGACCTTCTGAACCATCCTTTAACCTACCCATATCGCAAGTAGCAATACCAACAACTTTATTATTTTCGTCATACAATACTTCTGAAGCAGAAAACCCAGGATAGATTTCTACCTCAAGTTCTTCCGCCTGCTGTGCTAACCATTTCGTAAAATCACTTAAACTTATTATATAGTTACCTTTGTTATGCATTTGTGGAGGTGTAGGAAGTTGATATGACTTATTTTCTGTTAGATATAAAAATTTATCGTTAGTAGCTTGAGTTTTTAATGGACTGTTTTTTGCTTTCCATTCTGGTATAAGTTCATCTAATGCTTTGGTTTCAATTACTGCACCCGATACGATATGAGCTCCAACTTCAGATCCTTTTTCAATTACACAAACTGATAACTCTGAATTAGCTTTTTTACTTAGTTGTTTTAATTTTATAGCTGCACTTAGTCCAGAAGGACCTGCTCCTACAACAACTACGTCATATTCCATCATTTCTCTGTTAGTCATTAAATTGCCTTAAGCTTCGTTTGAAAAAAATCGTTTTGTCACTAGTAATTTTTACAATTTATTTATATTATCTATTTAGTAATTATTTAATAAAAAAAAAGGTCTAAAATGAACCCTGATGTCGGTATTATATTATTAATCTTATATCCTATAGTACTAGTTGGTGCAATTATTTGGTTTGGGAAACATTCTGTATCCCCTGATTAATTTTTTGATTTTCTTTTAAATCAATGGACTTATAAGTTGCCTCAAATGGCATTGTAATGCACTTATGTCTATTTTTTATTTCTCTTATGGGTTCAAAAATCTCCATTTCAATTGGTAAATGATCTGAGAAGTGTTTTTCTGTGTTTTCAAGCCAATTTAAGAATTCATTTAAAAATCTCTCATCTGGAATATCTTTATTTTTAAATAACTCAACAACTAATCCTGCAGAAGCTTCACAAAGTGCACAACCCCTTACAACTGCTGAAATGTCAATTATTTTAGTTTCGACTAACTTTATTCGTACTTTTACCTCATCGCCGCACATAGGATTACGCATTTCAAAAGACCGATTAAAATCTTCTAAAGCAATTATTTTTTTATTTTTTGCAGCAAGATTTAATATTTTTTCTTGATAGATTGATAGATTATTCAATTATTGGTTTACCATTAATAATACTACACTAGCAACGGCTATCGCGTAAAATACATACAATAAAATGTGAGTATTTTCATAAACATTTTCTTCTGGAACGCCATCAGGTAAATCTTTTTTCTTTTTCTTCATTTTTTCCTCAATATTTTAAAGAAGATTTTCTTTTTAAATATAAATACCTAACAGTTTATAGATAAATTTTCCATACAAAGATGAAAATCAGTAAAATTACAAAAAGTTGCACAATTATTAAGGTATCTTGACCAACTTCTCTATCAAAAACTTTGTTTTTTATCATTGTATCAGAAAAAAACCTTTTTATAGATATAAATGTAAATACAATAAATTGTTCAATTTTTTTATTTACGTCACTAATAAGGCCTAAAAGAGGTAACAAAACCCCAGGTATCATCTTTCTATAAATCCAATCACTATTTAAAACAGTTGAGTTTAGTTCTGGTGGATAGATTTTAAAATGCCATAAACATATAAAAGCAAATGCAGCAAATGTTAAAAGCTGCAACTGTCCGACAACATGACTAAAATCATATGGCTGATATTCGATTTGATAGGGTAAGATTTCATAAAAATAAGAAGGGAAAACTCCAATTAATATACAAAGGGCTGAAGCAATAATCATTGCTATAATCATATTTAAAGGAGCTTCTTTTGTTTTAATACCACTTTCATGTGCAAAAAAAGCAAAGAATGGGATTTTAATTCCTGAATGGTGAAGTACACCCGCTGACGCAAATAATAGCATAAAGTAGACAAAGACTAGTCCTTCTTTACCAAGTGCTGACATTATAAGTGATTTTGCCACAAATCCGCTAAATAAGGGAAAAGCTGAAATTGAAATAGCCCCAATAATAGTACATATTGCTGTGATGGGCATAAATTTAAACAGTCCACCTAATTCAGAAGCTTTACATGTTCCAACTCTATAAAGTACTGCTCCCATTCCCATAAATAGCAACCCTTTATAAAGAATATGAGCAAACGCATGAGCCACCGCCCCATTAATAGCTAATTCAGTACCAATTCCAATGGCAACTATCATAAAACCAAGTTGGTTATTAAGGCTATAAGTTAAAACTCTACGTAGATCATTTTCAATGACAGCAAAGAAAATAGGATAAAATGTCATAATTGCACCAATTATGATTAGTATTTCAGTGCCCGCAAAAGATTTAGCAAAGCAAAAAATAGCTAATTTTGTTGTAAATGTTGAAAGAGCAACCGTACCTATCTCAGAGGCTTCTGGGTAGGAATCTTGTAACCAGCCATTTAATAATGGAAAAGCAGCCTTTATTCCAAAAGCTATGAAAATTAACTGGCCATTTAGGGAATTTATATCAAAATTTTTAAATTCTGCATTACCTGTCTCTGACATTAATAAAATTGCTCCAGTCAATAAAAACATTCCAGAACCAACTTGTATCAAAATGTATCTAAATGCTGATTTATAAGATCTTTGTGTTTTGCTTGCTAAAATCAGAAAAACTGAAGTAAAAGCTGTAGCTTCCCACCATACAAATAATGTTAACAAGTCTCCAGCATGAACTGCTGCTATTGCTGCTCCACTGTAACCCATAATGGCTACATGCTGATTCCAATGTTTTTCGTGAGCACCATAGATTACATTCAATATAGCAGCTATGTGAAATATTATTGCAAAGGGTAAGGTTAAGGCATCTGACTGAAATATTATAAATTGAATATTCATTATCTCAATTTTAGAATGTATACCAAAACCCAGTGTTAAAGCGTAAGCTGAAACTAGGATAAGAACCATCATATATATCTGCCTGATTATATGAGGTAAGAAGGGAATTAATAATGCCCCGATAATCATTATTAAACCAGGAGGGAAACTACTTATCATAATAATCCTCGTCTTTCATAAGGAATGATCGTAAACTAACACCAATTTTAAAAATTATGATGCATGATAGGTATCCAAAAAAAGCTGGAAAAAATAAGATATCTTCTATTGATGTTTCCCCATACCTATGTCCGACTAATTCTAAAATTAGAAAAAAAATACACAGAAAAAGGACTGAGGTGTTTATTTTACCAAATTTTTCAATCAAATACTTCATATCTTACCCACCATCATAGAAGTTAGATTTTGAAATGGCTCTATAAAAAAGAATAACAAAATAGTTAAAAAAGAAGTTATTAAAGTAGGGATTAAAATAAGTTTAGGTATTTTTACACTTACTTCTCTTTCTTTTTTGAAAAAGAATGCTCTAGCGGGGATTTCCATTAAATAAAATGCATTGAGTATAGTAGATATACAAAAAACCCCTATAACAACTTCATAGCCACTGTCAGCTGCACCCAACATTAAGAAAAATTTACTCCAAGAACCTGCCATTGGAGGAACTCCAATTATTGAAAGTGAACCAATAAAAAAAGCAAGAAAAATTAGAGACGCACTTTTACCATGACCATTTAAATCTGAAATTTTTGTAATTTTTGCTCCTACGTACAAAGCTCCCGCTACAAAAAATAAAGTAATTTTACCAGCAGCGTGAGTAATTATGTGTAAAGCAGCTCCCTGAGTTGCCATAGAAGTAGCCAATGCTCCCCCTAATGAAATATAAGAAAGTTGACTAATTGTTGAGTAAGCTAGCCTTGCTTTTAAATCATCTTTGTAAATAGCTATTATACTTGTTGCTAGAAGAGTAAAGGATGCTAGCCAAATTAACCATTCTGAAGCCCCTGTTTTGGCTAAAAAATCTATTCCAAAAACATTTGTCAGCACTATTAACATTGTAAACACACCTGCTTTTACAACAGCTACAGCATGTAAAAGGGCAGATACAGGTGTAGGGGCAACCATAGCAGCAGGCAACCACTTATGAATTGGCATCAGTGCCGCCTTTCCGATACCAAAAACAAACATTGCTAATAAAAGGGGAGCATAGGCCACGTCTATTTTACCGTCTAACACACCATTGTGGGACATTTCAAGGGAACCTGTGGCAACCCAAACCCAAATAATTGCTGGAAGAAGTAAAATAACTGAAGATCCAACCAAAATAGACATATATAATCTGCCAGCTTTTTGAGCCATTTCATTTTGCTTATGAGTAACTAGAGGATATGTTGAAAATGTTAGAACTTCATAAAAAATGAATAAAGTTAATAAATCACCAGCATAAGCAATACATAAAGCAGCATGAACAGCAATTGCATAAAATGCATAAAATCTTGTTTGATTTTTTTCTTTATTCCCCCTCATGTAACCAACTGAATAGATAGCTGCAAAAATCCACAGAAATGACGCTACTAATCCAAAAATAGCTCCTAAAGGTGTGATTTCAAAACCAATTGATATTCCTTCTGCAATTTTAACAATTTCTAAATTGATGTTTTGATTATTAAGGGCTGAGCTCATAATATTAAATGCACCCCAAGAACTAATTACACCACCAATTGGTCCCAAGAAATCTCTTAAAACTGTACTTTTTGAAATAAATGGAGTTAAAACACAAACAATTAATGGAGACAAAATTGTGATTAAAATAAAATTTTCAATTGTTATCATTTAAGATCCCCAATTAATTTTTCAGCGGCTTCAAAACTGCCGTTCACAATCAATGAGGCATCTAAACCAAAATAAACATTAAAGAAAGTTATAATAATAAGAGATATATAAATTGAAGGGTTTTCTTTTATCACAATTTTTCTTTCCTCTCGCATCCACATGACTTCTATCATTTTCCACAAATAAACTACTGATAATGCTGAACTAATTAATATGAGTATTGCTATCCATATTGCATCTGAGCTAATAGTTGCTTTAATTAAATATAATTTAGAAATGAATCCAGCTGTAAGTGGAAGTCCTGCTAGACTTAATGAGCAGAGAACAAAACAAAAAAAAGTGATGGGCATTGCCCTACCAAGACCAGATAAGTTATTTATAGTAACTCTTTTTTGAATAAAAAATCCAAGGGACGTTATAGCTATGAATAAACCACCTTTAATTATGGCATGATTAAACATATGTATAAATCCAGCTGCTATACTTGCTTTTGTTCCAATGGCAAAAGCTAGAGTAATATATCCTATTTGTGCAACTGAAGAATGAGCAAGCAGCCTTTTAATATCCTTTTCATATATAGCCATAATTGTACCAGCAAACATAGCTATGATTGAGAGCGGAAGAATAACATATAATAAAGTGTTGTTTATTAATTTTTCTGAATTTTCAAAAACAGAAAATAGTATGCGAGCTAATATGTACAAAGAAGCTTTTGTTGCTGTTGCGGCTAGTAAAACAGAAACTGCAGATGGAGCATAAGCATACGCTCTTGGCAACCAAATATGCAAAGGAAAAACAGCAGCTTTAACCATAATCCCTATTATCATAAAACCAAAACCTGCAATTAATGCTTTGTTGTTATTAAGATCTGATATTCTATTTGTTAGATCCTCCATATTTAAGGTGCCAGTTATTCCGTATAACAATCCTACACCTATAACATATAGAGTTGCTCCAACTGCACCTATAATGAGGTAATTATAAGCTGCAACTAAGGCTTGTTTATCTTTCTGAGCTCCCATTGCCACAAGCGCAACGGAGGCTAAAGACGATATTTCTAAAAATACAAAGAGGTTAAATGCATCACCTGTTGTTACAAGGCCTAGCAATCCAGCTATAGCTAAAAGCCACAAGCTATAGACTTTTGAAATTGATTTCTTTTCAATTTCCTCAGGCATTATCTTATAAGCAAAGATAGTTGCGATAAAACTTATTCCAGAAATTATAATAATAGGAATAATTGCTACTTTATCAATAATATATTCTATTCCTATTGGAGGCATCCATTTGCCTAAGGCATAAGAAATATGAGAGTGAATTTGGATATCTTGATATAATAAAATTGAAAATAAAAATGTTAAAAAGGTGCTTAAAGTCGTTAAAATCCATGAAAAAAATATATTAGGAATAAGCACAACAAATAAAGATGTAATTAATGGACATAAAACCACAAGAATTGGAAGATTTTTTGATAAAATGTCTATCATTGCTTAAACTTCAAATCCACACTTTTTCCGGTTTCAATATCATCGTGATAATCTACAAGATCTTGCGCAGATATATCATCTTCTTC
This sequence comes from uncultured SAR116 cluster alpha proteobacterium, assembly GCA_902625215.1. Classification (GTDB taxonomy): domain Bacteria; phylum Pseudomonadota; class Alphaproteobacteria; order Puniceispirillales; family Marisalimonadaceae; genus Marisalimonas. The sequence goes on along the minus strand of CACOAO010000025.1, from coordinate 9,837 downwards.
GATGCTGCCATATTCTGTATTTATTCTTAACACTAACGATAACCCAAGAGCTGTTGTTGCAACACCAACAACAATGGCCGTAAGTATCAGTACATGGGGAAGGGGATTTGAGTAAATGCTATCAATAGTTTCATTTAAAATTGGAGGTGTGCCCCCTTTAATTTTTCCAAAAGTTATATATAGTAAAAACACGGATGTTTGAAATATAGTAAGTCCAACAATTTTTTTTAAAAAATTTTTTCTACCTATTACCAGAAACAAACCAATCATCATTAGACAAAACACTATCCAGTAATTCCAAATGCCAATTGTTGAAGAAATCATTTTATTTCTCTTTTATTTTATCGTAACTAGCGAAGGCGTTAAATAGTGCAATCATAACGTTTGAAACTGTTAAGCCAACACCAAATTCCACTAATAATATGCCTATGTGCTGACCAGATCGCGGCGAAGATCCAAGTATATTGTAGGCTAAAAATTCATCTCCTAACAACATTGAAACAATGCCTACACCACCGTAAATGATTCCACCTAAAGCTAGTAAAATTAAATTAATGTTTGACGGGAATAATTTTTTTCCTGCTTCAATTCCAAATACTAGGGAATATAGGATAAATGCACTAGCTACAATTACTCCGGCTTGAAAGCCTCCTCCGGGACCAAAATCACCATGAAATTGAACATAAAGCCCAAAAAGTATGATAGGTGCAAAAAGTATTTTGGTAGCAATTCTCAAAATTGAATTGTTATGCATTTTTTCTAATCTTTTGTTTAGGTTGAGATTTATTTTTTTTTGTAGGATCTTTTTTCTGGAGAAGTGCCAACACAGCTACTCCAGCTGTAAAAACAACTATCGTTTCACCAAATGTGTCGTATCCTCTATAACTTGCCAAAACTGAAGTAACTATATTTGGGATACCAATATCCTCTTTGGATCCTCTAATATACTCAGGTGCAATATGTTGATGTATTGGAGCTGTTACCTGACCAATTTCAGGCAAATCATAACTACACCAGATTAATATTCCCCCAAGAATTATACACGATAGTGCCGGAATAAATTCACTACTGATGCTCTCTTCTTCTTTTTTGGGTAAATAAGCCATAGCTGCAAGAAAGAGTATAGTAGAAATTCCTGCACCAACTGAGGCTTCTGTAAATGCAACATCAACTGCGTCTAATGTTATAAACATTAATGCAGCCACAAGAGAGTAAGCGCTTGTCAAAATTACAGTAAATATAACAGTTCTAGTTTTTATTAATGCTATCGCAATACTTAGCATAATTGTGACCAAAAAAGCATTAATTAATAATTCAGAAATCATAAAATTTTCCCAATCTTTTTACCTACTGGAAGTATATTTTTTTGCCTAGCCAGATTTGCAGTTACATGACTTGTAACTGGACTAGTAAAAAAAATAAACACACCAATGAGTATCAACTTAACGGTTATTAATGACCAACCAGTTTGAAATATCATCCCTAAAATAAAAAACGCAGTGCCACCAGTATCAATCATCCCTGCGGCATGAATTCTTGAAAATACGTCTGGTAGCTTAATTAGTCCGCAGGCACCAATAATTATTGACAGAGAACCAATAAAAAAACAGATGCTAGTGAAGATATCTAATATCAATTCCACGCTTACTTATCTCCACCCAAAGATCCAGTACTAAAAAGTTTTAAAACAGCAACTGTGCCAATAAAGTTAATTAATGCATATACAATAGCAATATCTAAAAATTCTGGTCTATTTGAGTAGAACCCATGTATAGAAATGCTGATTACTATTACTGTTCCAAGACTGTTAACTGCTAAAATTCTATCAAATGTTGTTTTACCTAAAACAATTCTTACTAAAATTAAAACCCCTGTAATTGCACAGGCGATTAAACCGGCTAAAAACATTATTTCTTGCCCTCTAACCAAGTTACTTTTTTATCCATTTCACTAGTCCGAACTTCATTTCCAAAATCAGAATTTAGAGCATGCACCTCAAAAACACCTTTTTGTATTTTTGTTGTAACTGTTCCTGGTGTAAGCGTGATTGAGTTGGCATATGTAACTTTTGCAACATCGGTAACTTGAGAAGTTTTTACGGTAAAAGTTTCAGGTTCAACTTTGCCATTAATAATTACTTTTGCAGTACTTAAATTTGACTTCAATATTTCTTTAAATAACCATATGAGATAATTTAAAAGTCTTGGCATAAAAAATATGGGTAGACCTTCATCATCAATAAGTTTGCCGCGTTTAGCAACATAAACACAAAATGCACATGAAATTATACCTAAACTAACTATTAGTACGTTGTAGTGTCCTGACATCAATAACCACAAAGAAAATAATATAAAAAAAAGGATAAATGATTTCATTAATTTAAACCTTAATTAAGTTATCGTTAATTTTTACTCAATGTTGGTCTTAATTTCAATAATAGTTTTAGTTGAATTATGGCTTCGCAAAAGTTTCTACTTTTGTAATTTTTTTAATAATCCCTTTTTTTTCTAAAAACTTACTAAAATTTGTGTAGGTTTTTAAATCATGTGCTTGTGGCCTTAGAGCAAATCTAGATATTGTATCTTTGTAAGCCCTTTTATTTAATTCATCACCTAAACCTTTTCTGTAAGATGAAAAGTCTTTCCACGTAGAAACTGGGTCATTAATGATTGTTAAAGTAGCTTTCTGAATTGCGCTAAAGAATTTATCGAAAAGTGGATTGTTCTTATTTTTTTGATTTGCAATGTATATCAGTTCTTCATAGGTTGGTACTCCATGCTCCTCTGGATAGAAAGCTCTACCAGGATGATTAACAATATCCATTTGATTGAGTTCAAAATTTCTAAAAGCTCCAATAACTGCATCAACTTTTTTTGCTATTAAAGAGGGTGACAATGAGAAGTTAATATTAACTAAATCTACATCAGACATATTTAGGTTATATTTTTGAAGCATTCCGGAGAGCAAAGCTTCTTCAAATCCACCAACTGAAAATCCAACTTTCTTTCCTTTTAGATCTGAAATTGTTTTAATAGGCCCATCTTTTAAGACGACTAGTGAATTTAATGGAACACTCACTAGAGTTCCTACCCTAACAACCGGCAAACCTTGGTCAACTTGAATGTGTAATTGTGGTTGATACGAAATTGCTAAGTCTAATTTACCCGCGGCAACTAATTTTGGAGGATCATTTGGATCAGCTGGCTCGATCATTTCAACTTCAAGGTTTAGATCTTGAAAAAAATTTCTTTGTTTAGCAATTATCAAAGGAGCATGATCAGGATTTATAAACCAATCAAGTCCAACAGTTAATTTTTCAGATGAAGCATTAACTACACTGGTTAAAATTAAAAGTAAGAAACTTAAAATTATTTTTAAAAATATTTTCATTTGCTTCTCCCTCCGCTGGTTTTAACCAGATCAGGTTATAAGGGTTAATTTCTCAGCAAGACCAATGTCATGCACCCCTGGCGAGTTTAGTTCTATTACAAATATAGAAAAAATCAATAATATTTTATTTCCACCATACATATTTACTAAGAACGTAGTCTGTTATTTTATAAATAGTAATGGTCATAAAAATAAGAATTAATAGAGCAGCAAACATATTATCAGTTTGTAATCTTGCATTACTGTATATCATAAATGATCCAAGCCCTGTGCTTCCACCAATCCATTCTCCTACAACTGCACCGATTGGGGCAAAACAAGCAGCAACTCTAAGTCCAGAACATAATCCAGGCAAAGAAGATGGAATTTTAATTTTCCAAAACAATTGAATTTTAGAAAGGTTTAATGTTTTACCGGCATCAATTAGTTCTTGCGGAACTTTATTTAAGGCATCTGTGAAATTAGATGTAATTGGAAAAAAAACAATTAAAACTCCAATCACTATTTTACTGATCATACCATAACCAAGCCATAATATTAACAATGGCGCTAAAGCAAAAACTGGAATTGATTGGCTGGCAAGTAAAATAGGCATGATCCATCTTTTGAGTGCGACCGAAGAAGAAATTATTAAAGCTGTTGTTATCCCAATCAAAGAGCCAATTGCTATAGATGCTAATATCTCAACTAGTGTAAATGATGCATGAACTAAGAGTTCACTCCAGTTTACATAAATTGATGCAAATATTTTTGAAGGAGGAGGGAGCATAAATGCAGGCAAATTAAAAAATGAACAGCTTATTTCCCATATCACAAAAATAGTTGTTGCAATTAATATTCCTCTAATCATTGTAACCTTAGTGAAATTATTTTTATCTTAATTATATATATTAAATAGAAAAGAATGCAGAATTTTTTATTTACAAGTGATATTTTTAAAGGCTCTAGGTATGAAAAAGGCCATCCCCTAGATATGGATAGAGTTTGGCCAAGTGTAGAGCTTATAAGGTTGATGGGATGGATAAATGAAAATCAAATTATTAAAAATTCTCCGGCAGAGATCAATGAATTAATTAAATTTCATGATTTAGAATACGTCAAAGCATTAAAAAAAGCTGAAGAGGATCTAAATCTTCCTTATAACCTTAAGAAAAAATTTAATATTGGCATTGGAAACAATCCAATATTTAGTGAGGTTTTTTCTAGGCCCGCAACTGCTGCTAAAGCTTCAATAAAAGCTGTTGAAATGATAGCCGATAAAAAAGCAAAAAAAATATTAAATATATCTGGTGGTACTCATCATGGAAGAAAAGCCCAAGCCTTCGGCTTTTGTTTTCTAAATGACTGTGTTTTAGCAATTCTAAAAGCTTTAGAAAAAGGTTTTAAAAATATCGTATATGTAGATTTAGATGCTCATCATTGTGATGGAGTACAAAATGTTTTTTCTGAGAATGAAAATGTTTCAATTATATCAATTCATGAAAAAAACAGATGGCCGAATACTGGCAAATTTGAAGATAATAAACTTTTGAATGTAATTAACTTACCTGTTAATGAGAGTTTTAATGATAATGAAATGGATTATATAGTATGCAACGTTATTATTCCTTTTATAAAAGTAAAGAAAGCTGATCTTTTAATAATTCAAGCTGGAGCTGATATGCTTGATGGCGACCCTCAATCAAGAATTAGTTTGACTAATAATGCATATTGGAAGGCAGTACGGGATGTTCAGTCTCTTAATGAAAATGTTATTATATTGGGTGGTGGTGGTTACAATCCATACTTAACAGCAAAGGCGTGGGCCGGAAACTGGGTTTTAATTAATAATAAAGAGGAATATCTAAATCAAGAGATGAAATCACAGTGTTATGATCTTCTTAAATCATTAAGTTGGCGTAATAGAAGAGTTAAGAATGGGATCCCTCATAAATGGATCAGCACTTGGAGAGATGAATATAAAAATTATACAATAGGATATGAAATCTTATCTCTGGTAGATGAAATATTAAAAATCAAAAACATATGTTAAAAAAGTTAAAAACAATTTTATTAGGATTTTTCCTAATTATTTTATCAAATACAGTATTTGCTGAAAATAACCGTCCACTATTTAAACAAATAATGTGCTCCATTAATGTGAATAAAAAAAATCCTCAAGAATTGTCTTTAGACATAGCTGACAATCAACAAAAAAGATCTTATGGACTGATGAATAGAAAGGATATGAAACCTAATTCAGGAATGTTGTTTATTTGGAAGGACAGCCAAATTCGAAATTTTTGGATGAAAAATACACATTTTAATTTAGATTTATTTTTTTTGAACAAACAAGGTGAAATAATTGAGATTTATAAAAATGCTAAAGCATTTGATGAAACAAATATTAAAAGTCAAAATAAAGTAAATTTTGTAGTTGAATTAAAATCTGGAGAGTATCCACTTTTGATAGGAGATAAATTTAACTGCCTATTTAAAGAATTATTGAAATAATTTCAATTTGTTTAAAGTAAAACTTGATTTTGGAGATTTCTAAAGTATAAATCTTATTGTTCGGGGCGTAGCGCAGCCTGGTAGCGCATCTGGTTTGGGACCAGAGGGTCGGGAGTTCGAATCTCTCCGCCCCGACCATTTTTGAATGTGCTAAAAGCTTATAAACATCATTCTACACATTATCATGATATGCTTGTTTTAAAATTAGATATCATAATTTATATCTATTAACTTGTCTCCTTCATTTATAATATCATTTTCTTTAACATATATATTCATAATCTTACCCCTATTTTTAGAAGTTACTGGAATAAGCATTTTCATGCATTCTATTATTAATAATTCAGTTTCTTTTTCTACAATTTGATCACGCGAAACCAAAATTTCACTAACTGTTCCTGATACCTCTGAATAAATCATTTTGATTTCCTTTTAATAAACTATGGTCTCATTGTTCTATTTGTTATACCTGTTTTTCTTAACGGTGCTGATAAATCAGCAAATTCACACATAATTCTACGTGTATGTCTTGGATCAATAATTTCTTCTATTAAAAAAGACTCAGCAGACCTAAAAGGCGATCTCAATTTGTTCAATCTTGTGGTAATTTTTTGCAGTTCTAATTTGGGATCATTTGCATTTTCAATATCTGATCTATATGCAGCTTCTATTCCCCCTTCAAGTGGTAAAGATCCCCAACGTGCAGAGGGCCACGCAAATCTTGAAATATAGCTACTTCCTCTTTTATGTGCTGCACCAGCTACACCAAAACAATTTCTTATTATTATTGACATCCAAGGTGTTTTAGTTTGCCAGATTGCCGACATAGCTCTAACACCTTCTTTGATTGTCCCTTTTTTCTCTGCATCTAAACCAACCTGAAATCCAGGACAATCTACTAAATAAACAATTGGTAAATGAAATGTTTCGGCTAAATCAACAAATTTCTGAACTTTTTTACAAGTATCCGACGTCCAACAACCTCCGTATGAGTATGGATCACTAGCCATTAATGCTATGGACCAACCATTAAGTCTACAAAAACCGGTAACAATTGATTTTCCATATTCTTTACCAATTTCGAAAAAAGAACCTTTATCAACTAAGTCTTCAATAATTGGTCTTATTTTATAAACAGACTTAATGTTTTTTGGAATTGCCTCTATAAGCCATTCTGACGCTCTTTTTGGATTATCTTTACAAGTTATTTGATCGCTTAATTGATAAACAGAATTAGGTAAATAAGATAAAAATTTCTTTGCAGCATCAAAAGCTTCTTCTTCTGTATCTACAGCATCATCAACTGCACCAGATTTAAGCTGAATTTCATATCCGCCCAATTCATTTTTGGTTAATTTTTGCCCTATCTGTTCTACAACAGGTGGTCCTGCCACAAAAACAGCTGATTTTTCTTTGACCATAACAGAATAGTGAGAACAAGCTAAGTGAGCTGCACCAAGACCTGCAACAGAACCCAAACCTAATGCAACTCTAGGTATGGTACCCATACTTTCGACAACTAAATTCCATCCTTCGACCTCTGGAACGTTGGCTCTACCAGAAGTCTCGATTGTTTTTACCGATCCTCCTCCACCAGAACCTTCAACTATTCTGATTAGAGGCAATCGTAAAGATAGTGCCATCTGTTCACATTTTAGGTGTTTTTCTTTTATAGAGGCGTCTGCAGAACCTCCTCTCAATGTAAAATCATCTCCACCAACAATAATGTTTCTTCCATTAATTTTTGCTTTTCCAAAAATAAAGTTTGATCCTTTGAAATCTATTAAGTCATTATTTTCATTATATATTGCATGTCCTGCTAATTTTCCAACCTCATTAAAAGAAGATTTGTCAGTGAGTATATCTATTCTCTCTCTAACTGTATAAAGTCCTGCATCATGTTGCTTTTTAATTCTATCTTTACCACCAAGATTTTCAGATAATTTTTCTCTACTTACTTTTTCTTCTAATTCTTTTTCCCAATTCATTTTAAAATATCTATCCTTATCGCTCATTAGTCTTCAATAAGAAGAGTCTCCATATTTTTTCTGTAAGATATAATATCGTCTACATCAAGAAGTTCTACATCATCAAAACTGACTATTTCATCTTTTTTTACGGGTTTTTTCAATTTGACATTGTGTGCAAGACCAATTGGCAAAGCCCCAATTTTAGAAGATAATTTTGCAGGAATTGCTTTCGCCCAAACACAATATCCTCCTTCTCCGTCTAAAATATCTCCTATTCTAAGGTCATGTTTGGCGGTGGCAACAGCATCACCATTCCACATAAGAGAAGAACCTGTTGGTTCATTTCTCAGAACAGTAGAAAGAATACTAGTATTTGTTTCTAATCCTATCATATGGAAAGGTCTCCACATTGATGCAAACCATCCAGTCTCATCAGTCAGCAATCCATATTGACGGAAGCAGTCACGAGTATATTTGTTGGGTGCCTTGAATGTAACAAACATACCGTAACAAATATTATTATAAACATTTCTACCATCAGGTTCTCGACTAGCAGCAATATCCACAAGACCTGATTTTGCAAGCCTTCCCCCACTAGCAATAGGTTTGAAAACAGATGACAAGTCGTGAATACCAGCAGGATAGAATGAAAGTCCATTGTCAGGACAATCAAGACCAGTGGCATTGGCCACTGCAGCCATTTCAATTGCTGCTTTAGTTCCATCAGTAAAGGAATTGTACATTTTAGCATTGAAATCACCGGCTGATACTTCCTCTTTGGTCCAACCAAAATAATCCCATACTGTATCTGGTGTTGAATATCGATAATGAGGTTGGAAATTCATTCCTTTTCCAGCTGCAACTAGCTCAAATCCATTTGTTCTAACCCAGTCAACAAGTTCACATATTGCTGCTGGTTGATCTCCGTAGGCCATACTGAAAACAACATTATTTTCTATTGCTTTTTGGTTTAGGTAGGGACCACAAAGAACATCGGCTTCAACATTAACCATAATAACATGCTTAGCATTTTCGATTGCCATAAGGGCATGTCTAACTCCAAATAAAGGATCACCAGTTGCCTCAATAACACATTCAATTTCAGGAATTCTAAATACATTGGCAACATTTTCGGTGATCCATGTTCTTCCAGAAACAATCGCATCATTAATACTTGTAGCAAAGCAATTTGAAGTATCCCAACCTACTCGATTAAAAGATTCTTTTGCTTTCTCGACATCAAGATCTGCTACTACTGATATAATCAAACCTTCGATATGACGAGCTTGAGACAAAATCATAGAACCAAATTTTCCTGCTCCTATCAAACCAACCCTGACTGGTTTTTGGAGCTTTGTACGGGTATTTAACATACTGCTTAAGTTCATTTATTAAATCTACTATCTTATTCAGTTTGTAATAATAAATTTTATCATCTTAAATTTTATAATGTCAATTTTATGCTAATAATATCTATTCCCATTCAGGGTGTCTTTTTTCTACAAAAGCTTTTAAACCTTCTTGAGCATCTGGGGTAATTGCTGCATTACAAAAATCTTCAACAGCATTTGCAACGCCTCTCCTGTAATCCAGATCATTTGTTCTTAAAAAAGCTGCTCTTCCCAAACCCATAGTTGTTAACGATTTTTTTGATAAATTTATTGCTATATCAGTAACTTTCTTTTTAATTTCAGATGATGAAACTTCACGACTTATTAATCCCAACATTAGGGCTTCATCAGAGTAGAATGTTCTACCTGAAAAAAGTAAGTCAAATGCTTTATATCTTCCAACAATTCGTGGAAGATGTGTAAAATGAATTGCTGGCAACAATCCTAAGTTTATTTCTGGATATCCAAAAGATGCTTTTTCTGAAGCTATAATGATATCACATGATATAGCAAGGGTCATTCCACCACCTCTTGCTGCTCCATTGATTGATGCTATTGTAGGTTTTCCCATGTTATATTGAATATCCCAGAGA
>CACOAO010000024.1 GCA_902625215.1 uncultured SAR116 cluster alpha proteobacterium | reverse complement strand
TATGTATGTCCTTGGTGCTATCTTGGTGATTCAAGAATTAAAAAATTAAAAAAAATATTTAACATAGATACAGAAATAATTCACTTTCCATTACATCCTGATACCCCAAAAGAGGGTAAAACTTTATTAGATCTGTTTGGTACCAATCAAGAAGATATTGATAATAAAAATCAAAACATGAAAAATTTGATGTTCAATGAAGATCTTCCTTATAGCAATAGAACGCATACTTTTAATAGTAGACTAGCGCAAGAAATAGGCTCTTGGGCTCAATCTTTAGATAATGAAACATCAATTCATGATAATTTCTTTGAAGCATATTTTGTTAAGGGATTAAATATTGGTTTAGAAAGTGTAATATTGGAAGTTGTAGCAAAATCAGGATTAGATGAGAATGAGGCTAATGATATAATTAAAAATCGAACATTTAAAAGTTCAGTTGACAAAGACTGGAAAAAATCCAGAACATGTGGTGTAACTGGAGTTCCAACTTATGTATATAATAATCATATTGTTGTTGGGGCGCAACCGATTGAAAATCTTGTTGAATTTTTAAATCATTTTAGTATTCCCAAATTATAAATATGAATTGAATATGAAAAAAAAAAATATTTTATTTATTCATCATTCTCCATCAGAAAATACCAAAAAATTATCTAAACTTGTAGAAAACAAGATTATAAATGTAACGCCAAATGTAAATTTAACAATACTAAATCTGATTGAGGCAAACACATCCTCTTTTAGAGAAATAGATGGTCTAATAATTGGAACAACTGAAAATTTTGGATACATGTCAGGTTTAACAAAAGATTTTTTTGATAGATGCTATAATGATTTAAAAGACAAAACAGAAGGTCTTCCGATTATTTATTATATTCGAGCAGGATTAGATGGTGAAGGTTGCAAGGTTGCTTTAAATAAAATTTTAACAGGTTTGCGATGGAGGCAGGTTTTACCTCCTTTAATACTCAAAGGTTCTTGGCAAGAAGGTTACATGAAACAATTAGAGAAATTTGCTTTAACTTTTGCCAGTGGTATCGAATTAGGAATATATTAATTATTTGGAAATGTTGGAATGTTTTTTAATCCATTTAAAAGAGCATTTTGAAAATTAACCATTGCATCATTAGAACTAGAATTTGAATCAGCTAATCCATCCAGAAAACTTCTCACATCTTTTTCTAAAATTGCAATTGTATTATCTGTCTTATAACTTTCTTTAGCCCAATCTATATTTTCTAAATTTTTACTGAACCAAGTTTGACCAGATGAACTATTTAAAATTTTTAGTAATTGATTAGTTGTGATGTTTAAATTTTTAGCCTCAGATAGAACATGTCTTACAGCAACCACTGAACAAGAAGCTACAAAATTATTTAAAACTTTAACAGACATCCCGGAACCAAATTCACCGATATGATAAATTTTATCACCTAAAATATTTAAAATAGGTAATATCTTTTCAAACTCATTAACTTTAGATCCAACCATAAAAGTTAGTGACGCATCTTTTGCTTTCATTGGGGCTCCTGACATTGGCGCTTCTATCATTGTAATATTATCAGGTGATTTAAGAAAAAATTTTTTTAAAAAAGCAGGAGATAATGTTGAACATATAATCAATGTTTTAGAAGAATTTAATTTAAAAAGTCCATGATTGCCTTCACAAAGTTCTAATGTCTGATCTATATCTCTAACTGCACTTAAAATAATGTCTGATTTTTCAAAAAACTCTGTTTTTGATGAGATAAATTTATCTTTTAAAGTAGGAAAATTTTCTTTTGATCTTATGTCATATCCAATAGCCTTGATTTTATTTTTTAACAGAACTTCCAACATAGGTAGTCCCATAGTTCCACATCCTGCAATTCCAATGTTTAATTTAAGAATTTCCTTCATATTTATCCTCAATTATTTGCAATAGTTAACTTGTTTTAGATTATAATTTTCAATATATTAAATAAAATTTATTTAAATTCACAAAAAGAAATTATTATGAATGTTAATTTAAAGGAACTGAAAACTTGGATTGGTAATGAAGAGACTACATTTGATGGAGTAACAAAATCATTGGAATCTAGGTTTAGAGCAACGCTTGATATTGATCCAGATGACCCTAAAAATGGTGATATAGCTTCATCTGGCCTACATTGGGCGCTAGGACCAGCTGTTGTAAGATCCTCTCTGCTTGGAAAAGACTCTCATCCAAAAAAAGGAGATTTTTTACCTCCTGTCCCTCTCCCTAGAAGAATGTGGGCTGGATGTCGAACACATTTTTTCCATTCATTGAAAATAGGGGATGAAGTAAAAAAAATATCTAAGGTGATAGATATCAATTTAAAAAATGGTAGGTCAGGTACATTATGTTTTGTAACAGCAAAATATCAGTTTTTTGTAAAAGATAAGCTAATGATCGAAGAAGATCATGATCTTGTTTATAGAGATATAGAAAAAACAAAAAATAATGTGATTGTTAAAAATGACTTACCATTTGAAAAGTCGGATTATGAAGAAAAAATTTTTACACATCCAACAATGTTGTTCAGATATTCAGCAATTACATTTAATGGTCATAGAATTCATTATGATTACCCTTATTCCACTGAAGAAGAAGGGTATAAAGATTTAGTATTTCATGGTCCACTTCAAGCAACTCTTATGTTAAGAGCAGCAGAAAAATATAAAAAAGTAAAAGCGCATTTTTTCTCACATAGAGGTGTTGCACCTGTATATGCAAATGACAATTTATTTATCAATATTAAAAATAGTGAAAATGGTAATCTAAATTGCTTTACGAGCACAAAAGATGCAGGTATGACAATGAAGGGTGAGGCAAAATTTTAAATAATTTTTTTCTGGAGATCTAATGTCAGATTTTGATTATGACCTTATTGTAATTGGTGCTGGTTCAGGTGGGACGAGAACTGCTAGAATTTCAGCATCTTATGGAGCAAAAACTCTTGTTGTTGAAGGAGATAGAGCTGGTGGCACCTGTGTTTTAAGAGGATGTGTCCCAAAAAAATTATTAGTATACGCATCTCAATTTTCAGAACAAGTATCAGATGCAGAAGGTTTTGGTTGGCACATTGATAACTTTCAAAGTAATTGGAATGACTTAATCATAAAAAAAAATAAAGAATTAGATAGGCTTCACGAAATTTATGTAAAATTAATTAAAAATGCTGGCTGTGAACTGATTTCTGGTTGGAGTAAAATTATTGGACCTAATACAGTTTCAATTACAAAAAGTAATAATGAAATTATAGAGGTTTCATCAAAAAAAATAATGATAGCTGTAGGAGGTAAATCTTCTTTTCCAACATTTGATGGTAATCATTATATGATTAATTCTGATAAAGCTCTAGATTTAACCACTCTTCCTAAAACAATCGTTATATATGGTTCTGGTTATATAGCCGTTGAGTTTGCAGGTATATTTAACGGTTTTGGAGTTGATACTCATCTTGTTTTTAGAGCTGATATGGCATTAAGAGGTTTTGATAAAGATATAAGGACTTTTTTAATGGCTTCTATGAAGCAAAAGGGAATAACAATACATAATGAAGTTACAATTTCAAAAATTGAAAAGAATAATAAATATTATACTGTTGAATTATCAAATAAAAAGAAAATTGACGTTGAAACTGTTATGGGGGCAACTGGAAGAATACCAAACGTGTTAAATCTTGGGTTAAAAGAAGTTGGTATAAAAACAGGTAGTCGTGGCGAGATAATTGTAAATAAGCATAACCAAACTAATATTAAATCGATATTTGCAATTGGAGATGTAACAGATAAAATCACATTGACACCAGTGGCTATTGCAGAGGGTCATAGTTTTGCAGATAGAGAATTTGGAGGATTAAAAAGGTTTATTTCTTATGAAAATGTTCCTAGTGCTGTTTTTAGTCAACCATCTATTGCAGTTGTAGGCCTTAGCTTTGATGAAGCCATAAATAATGGTATAAATGCAAAAGAGTATAAAAGTGAATTCAGAGCTTTAAAAAATACAATATCTGGAAATCTTGAGAGAACTCTAATGAAACTTATTGTCAACGAAAAAACACAAAAAGTTATTGGAGCTCATATGATTGGTCCAGATTCTGCAGAAATAATTCAAGGAATTGCAATAGCAATTAAAGCAGGAGCATTGAAGTCTGATTTCGACAATACTATAGGCATCCATCCCTCGTCTGCTGAAGAGTTTGTCACCATGAGATCTTAATGATAAACTTAACTCACTATTTGAAGAAAAAGTTAAATTCTGTTATTTGAAGGTTGTTAGTTAAAGTTTTGTATTGATTTTGTTTTAAAGGAAAAGTCATGATTGATTGGAAAATAGATAGCTGGAGAACACTTCCTATTAAGCAAGTCCCAAAATATAGTGATCTTACTAAAGTAAATAATGTTGAAAAGGAATTATCTATTAGACCACCTTTAGTGTTTGCTGAAGAAGCTAGAAGATTAAGAAAAAGAATGGCTGATGTAGCAGAGGGGAATGCTTTTTTATTACAAGGTGGTGACTGCGCTGAGTCTTTTGCTGAACATAGCGCTAATAATATAAGAGATAGTTTTAGAGTGTTATTACAGATGGCTGTTGTTCTCACTTTTGGATCAGCCTTACCAGTTGTTAAAATAGGAAGGTTAGCCGGTCAATACTCTAAGCCTAGATCGTCACCTCTTGAAGAAATAAACAATGTCTCCTTACCTAGTTATAGAGGCGATATGGTAAATGACATGGCATTTGATCAAAAAGCAAGAGAGCCTGATCCTGAACGTCTTCTCCAAGTTTATGATAAATCTGCTTCAACTTTAAATTTATTAAGAGCCTTTGCAAGTGGTGGTATGGCAGATTTAACAAAGTTGCATGAATGGAACCTAGAGTTTGTGAGAGGTACTAAAGAAGCAGAAAAATATAAAGAATTGGCGGCGCAGATAACTTCTTCACTTGAATTTATGAATGCATGTGGTATGACACCGGAAAATACTGCTCAACTTCGTGAAACTGAATTTTATACATCTCATGAGGGATTGTTACTTAATTATGAAGAAGCCCTTACCAGAAAAGACACTATTACAGAAGAGAAAGGATGGTTTGCTACATCTGCTCACATGTTATGGATTGGGGATAGAACAAGAGATATTAATGAAGCTCATGTGGAATATATGAGGGGAATAGCTAATCCAATAGGACTAAAATGCGGACCATCCACAGAACCTGATGATTTACTTAGATTAATTGAAAAGCTTAATCCACTAAATCAAGCTGGAAGATTAACCTTGATTGCAAGAATGGGCTCTTTAGAAATCCATAAAAAATTAAAACCATTAATTTCAGCAGTTAAAAGGTCTGGATTGATTGTTGGTTGGTGTAGTGATCCAATGCATGGAAATACAGTTAAAGCATCATCAGGAATCAAAACTAGAAAGATGGATGACATTATGATGGAAGTTAGAGGGTTTTTTGAAGTTCATAATGAAATGAACACCATTCCAGGTGGAGTGCACTTTGAGATGACAGGACAAAATGTAACAGAGTGTGTTGGTGGAGTGTATGAAGTTAATGAATCAAATTTAGCTGATCGATATCATACTCATTGTGATCCTAGGCTTAATGCAACACAATCATTAGAATTAGCATTCTTAGTCGCTGATCTATTAACAGAAAACAGAAATAAAGTAAAAAAACAAATAGTGGCTGTATCTTGAGGTTTAAAATTGGTTAATAACAAAAAAAATCATAATCTAAATATCGTAAATAAAGTTTCTTGGCCAGCTGATTTAAGACCTAACCCAAGTCAATTAGCAACAGTTACAGATACTTATTTTTTAAGAACAAAGAACATTGTGGCTTCATATGGAGATACTGAAGTTACATATGCAATCTTTATGAGAAGACCTGTAATATCTGCTTTAAATCCAGCAATTGAATGGCTTAACCATATTATTAATGATAGAAAAGGTAGCGTAAATATAAAACGTTGCTTTAATGAAGGCTCTGATGTTGGTGCTGGAGAACCTCTGTTGTACGTATCAGGTTCATTTTTATTATTAGTTGATTTAGAAACCGCATTACTTCAAAAAATAGGAGCTACATGTGTTGCAGCTTATAATGCAAAATCTATGGTTGAAAGTTTACCAAAAACTTCATTTTTAGCTATGGATGCAAGACATTGTGCTGGTGCTGACATGGCAGACTTAATGGCATATGGTGCTTATGTTGGTTCTAAAAGGGTTAAATCAGAAGCTGACGCAATTGGTTTTATAGGATGTGCAACAGACAAAACTGCGCATTTGTTTGAAAACACCAAAGGATTGGGCACAATGCCACATGCTTTGATAGGTTATGCAGGATCAACACTAAAAGCAGCACAAATGTTTAATTCCACCTGGCCAGACGAACCTCTAACTGTTTTAATTGATTATTTTGGTAAAGAAATTACTGATGGTTTAATGGTTTGTAGAACATTTAAAAAATTGGCAGATAAACAATCATTGTCACTAAGAATAGATACTCATGGTGGAAGATATATTGAAGGACTTGATGTTGCTGGTTCATACGCAGTTTTAGAAAGGAATGTTCCACAAGCCATTCGTGGATATAGAACTGAACAAGAGCTTCGTTATTTAATTGGTACAGGAGTGTCAGCTGCTGCTGTCTGGCATTTGAGAGAAATACTAGATAACGCTGGTTTTGAAAAAGTTAAAATCGTTGCTTCAAGTGGATTTGGTCCAGAAAAATGCAAGGTTTTTTCACTTGCAAAAGTACCTGTTGATGTCATAGGAACAGGCTCGTATCTTCCTAGTCGTTGGTCAGAAACTTATGCAACAGCTGATATAATTTCTTATGGTGGTAAGTCACAAGTTAAACTTGGAAGAGAGTTTTTACTGAAACGGTAATTATTCTAAAAATGAGTCGATTATTGAAAAATAAAATGAAAATAGCACTTGCCCAACTAAATCCTAAAGTGGGAGACGTTAAAGGAAATATTTCCAAGCTAACTTCTATCAGAAATGATTTGAGTAAAGATATAGATATTGTTGTTGTTCCAGAATTGTATGTTACTGGATATCCAATTGACGATTTAGTCCTAAGAGACGATTTCTTAGAGCTCGTAGAGAACGAAATTAACGATTTAGCTAAGTCAACTAATGATGGGAAAGCAGCTATAATTCTTGGATCACCAAGAAAAGATCATGATAAAATTAAAAATTCTGTTTTTGTTCTAGATCAAGGTAAAATTCTCGCATTTAGGGATAAATATAATCTACCAAATACTGGAGTATTTGACGAACAACGAATTTTTGCACCTGGTTCTTTGTCAGGACCAGTTAAAATCAGAGAAACATTAATTGGATTACCAATATGCGAAGATATTTGGAATGAAACAGTGATAGAGTGCTTGTCGGAAACAGGAGCTGAGATAATCATTTCAATTAATGCTTCTCCATACACGACAAAAAAAATTGATCAAAGGATGTCTGTTGCAGTTTCAAGAGTTTTTGAAAGTAAATTACCTTTAATTTATCTAAATAGAGTAGGAGGGCAAGACGAATTAGTTTTTGACGGATCTTCTTTTTGTTTAAGTCACAGTGGAGAATTGAAAGTTCAATTAAATGACTTTAAAGAAGAAATATTAAATATAGATTTATATAAAAATAATAATAAATGGGATTTTGAAAAAAACATTAAAAATATATCCACTAATATTGAGGCATTATATAAATCTCTAGTTGTAAGCGTAAGGGATTATGTTCATAACAATGGTTTTCCGGGTGTTGTATTAGGAATGTCTGGTGGTATTGATTCAGCGCTGGCAGCTGCGATAGCGACTGATGCATTGGGACCAAATTTAGTAAAAGCAGTGATGATGCCTAGTCCATATACTAGTAAAGAAAGTCTTGAAGATGCTGAAATGGCTTCATCTAATCTTGGAATTGATTACTCATATCTTGATATTAAAGAAGGTATGAATACTATAGATAAAATTTTATTAAATTTTAATGGTCCATTGATCCCACCAGGTATTACTGAAGAAAATATTCAATCTAGAATTAGAGGTTTACTTTTAATGGCGATATCAAATAAATATGGATCAATGGTATTAGCAACAGGAAATAAGTCAGAATATGCAGTTGGATACGCAACATTGTATGGGGATATGTGTGGAGGATTTGCGGTTATAAAAGATGTTTGGAAAAGTGATGTTTTCAAATTATGTGAATGGAGAAATTCAAATAAACCGCTCGAACTTTTGGGGCCTAGTGGAATTGTAATACCGAATAGAATAATCACTAAACCACCAAGTGCAGAATTAAGAGAAGACCAAAGAGATACAGATAGCTTACCAGAATATGATATCCTAGATGTTATTTTAAAAAAATTAGTTGAAGATGATCTTTCTTTAGGTGAAATAGTAAACGAAGGCTTTGACATAAATGATGTAAAAAAAATTTCAATGTTATTATCTAGATCAGAGTATAAAAGATTTCAGTCAGCACCCGGACCAAAAGTTACTGAAAAAGCTTTCGGCAGAGATAGAAGGTACCCACTTACTAGTGGTTTTAGGAATTGGAATTAAAATTACCTACTTTATTTAAAAAATTACAAATTAGGAAAAATAATGATCAAAGTTCGATTTGCACCAAGCCCAACTGGATATTTACATATTGGAAATTTTAGAACTGCATTAGTAAATTTTTTGTTTGCTAGATGTGAAAATGGTCATTTTATGCTTAGAATTGATGATACTGACGATGAAAGATCATCTAAAGAATATGAAGATGCTATTAAAGAAGATTTAACATGGATGAATATAAATTGGGATAGTCTTGAAAGGCAGTCATCTAGACTTTTATCTTATGAAGAAGCTTTAGAAACTTTATTAGAGAAAAAACGCGCATATCCATGTTTTGAGACAGCAGAAGAATTATCCTTAAAAAGAAAAAGCCAACTATCTTCTGGAAAACCACCTATTTATGATAGATCTGCATTGAAATTATCTGACTCAGATATTAGTGATTTGAAGTCTAAAGGAAAAAAACCTCATTATAGATTTTTACTTAATCATGAAGATGTTAGCTGGAATGATCTTGTAAAAGGTGAGAGTAAATATAATATGTCTAATTTATCAGACCCAGTTATATTAAGAGAAGATGGAAGAGTTATTTATACTTTAGCTTCGGTGGTTGATGACATCCAATTTGAAGTGACAGATATTTTAAGAGGTGAAGATCATATGACAAATTCAGCTGCTCAAATACAGTTATTTGAAGCATTAGGATCATTACCACCAAAAATGGGTCATTTGTCACTATTGACTGACAATACTGGATCAGGACTTTCAAAAAGACTTGGTAGTTTGTCGCTTCGAGAACTAAGAAACCAAGGGTTTCAACCAATGGCAATTTCTTCTTTATTGGCCAAAATTGGAACTTCAGATTCAATTGATATTTTTAAAGACATGAAACAAATTGTTAAAAGTTTTAATATTACTAAATTTGGAAATTCAAAGCCAAAATTTGATGAAGAAGAATTGTCTGCTTTAAATTCCAAGTTTTTTCAATTGGTGGATTATTCAGACATAAATCAACAATTAAAAATATTAAATCTCAATATTACTAATGAATTTTGGAATTTAATCAGAGGGAATATAAATAATTTAGATGACGTAAAATTTTGGTGGAACATTGTTTATGGAGATATTAGAGATGTCCCACATGATCAATATTTTAAAAATTTAGCATTACAAACACTTCCTAAAGATAGATTTGATAAAAACACTTGGTCGGTGTGGACTAACTCTCTTATGAAAGAAAGTGGTAAAAAAGGTAAAGAACTTTTCAAACCATTAAGGCTATGCCTTACAGGTCAGAATAATGGGCCAGAAATGGCAAATTTAGTCTTAGTGATGGGGAAAGATAAAATTATAGAAAGATTAAGTAATAATCATTAAATTTTTAAAAATAAATAAATCTCAAAATGAATAAATTAAATTTATACAATACACTTGAAAGGCGTTTGTCTATTTTTCAGCCTATCGATACAAAAAATGTCAGAATATATGTATGTGGACCTACTGTTTATGATTTTATACATATTGGTAATGCAAGACCTTTAGTTGTTTTTGATGTTTTAGTTAGATTACTAAGAATGATTTATCCTAAAGTTACATATGTAAGAAACATAACGGATATTGATGACAAAATTAATAAAAGGGCAATTGAAAAAAAAATAAATATTTCAGAATTGACTAATGAAACAATAAAAATTTTTCATAAAGATGCTTGTGCGTTAGGTAATTTAAAACCTGATTTTGAACCAAAAGCAACTGACCATATATCTGAAATGATAGAAATGATAGAAACATTAATTTCAAATGGTTTTGCTTATGTTTCATCAGGTAATGTATTGTTTGCTGTAAAAAAATATAAAAACTATGGTTCTCTGTCTGGTAGATCACTGGATGAAATGATATCTGGATCAAGGATTGAAGTAGCTGAATATAAAGAAAACCCTGGAGATTTTGTTTTATGGAAACCTTCTTCTAAAAATCTCCCTGGATGGGATAGTCCATGGGGTAGGGGACGTCCAGGTTGGCATATCGAATGTTCAGCAATGAGTAAAAAGTATTTAGGGACAAAATTTGATATCCATGCTGGTGGATTAGATTTAATTTTTCCACACCACGAAAATGAAATCGCGCAGTCCTGTTGTGCCAATAATTCTGATATAATGGCAAATTACTGGTTGCATAATGGTTACGTTACTTCTGATGGTGAAAAAATGTCAAAATCACTAGGTAATTTTGCTACTATAAATAGCTTGTTATTAAATTTTAGAGGTGAAGCAATTAGATATGCGTTAATGCAAGCTCAGTACAGGGCTCCTTTAAGTTTTAGTAAGAAATCTTTAGTTGAAGCTACAAAATCATTATCTAGACTTTATAGAGCTACTGAAGACTTTGAAGTAAATGATGGGCAAGACTCTCAGATAATAGAGAGTCTTTGTGATGATTTAAATTCACCAAAAGTTCTTGCTAGACTTCATTATCTTGCTGATGAGGCTAATAAAGGAAGTAAAGAATGTGCTCAAAAATTAAAAAATTCTTCTAACATTTTAGGAATTTTATGCAACTCTTCAGAGGAATGGTTTAAATTTGGAGAAGTAAATTCAAACGAAACAATTGAAAATTCTATTATCACAGATAAAGAAATAGATGAACTCATAATAAAACGTAAAATTGCAAAAGAGAACAAAGAGTACGATAAAGCAGATCAAATTAGAGAACAATTATTAGGAAAGAATATACAATTAGAAGATAAACCAAATAAAACAGTCTGGAGAAGACTTTAAAATCAGATGAATTTATGATCGAACATAATCCATATATAATTTTATCAAAACCACAACTTGGTGAAAATATTGGTTCTACTGCTCGTGCTATGAAAAACTTTGGCATAAAAAATCTTTTACTAGTTCAACCTAGAGACGGCTGGCCTAATAATTCTGCTTTTGCTCCTGCAGCGGGCGCAGATGATCTTTTAAATCAAGTAAAATTATATGACTCAATAAGTGAAGCTACAAAAACAATTTCTTTGTTATTCGCAACAACTGCTAGAAAGCGTGTTGTTGGAACAAAATCTTTAAGCATCTTCAAAGCAATAGAGAAATCATTTGAACATGTTGTTAATGGTGGCAACGTTGGATTTTTATTTGGTCCTGAACAATCTGGACTATCCAATGATGACGTTGTGCAAGCAGATTACACAATTTCAATTCCAATTAATAAACAATTTTCATCATTAAATATATCTCAAGCAGTTTTATTGATTTGTTGGGAATGGAACAAAATAAAAATGTCATATTTAAACCAAGATAAGAATTTGGTTAAAATTAATAAAAAAATAAAAAAAAGCACTGAACTATCTAACGTAGGTGACAGAGAATATTTTTATAAACAATTAGATGAGCTTTTAAGTAAATCAGGGTTCTTTTACTCTTCGGAAATGGCACCTGTAGTTAAAAGAAATATCAGAAGTCTTTTTAATAGAGCCTCATTAACTCACCAAGATCTTAGAACACTTCATGGTATTATTAGATCCTTGTCAGGAACTTCAAATCGTACTTGACTTTTTATTATATGATAGTATTTTGCAGTTTCATTTCCGATAAAGTGGATAATAACGCGGTGTTATTCATCCCGGAGTTTAGCTTCTAGTTGGAATAATTACTACTTTAAGTAGTTAGATAAGAGTTTAAAAATGCCTAAGTCAGATCACAAACGAACTAGCTCAAAACATAAAATTGATAGAAGATTAGGGGTTAATTTATGGGGTAGACCAAAATCGCCCTTAAATGACAGAGAATACGCGCCTGGTCAGCATGGTCAAAGGAGAAAAAAACCTACTGATTATGGTGTGCAATTAATGGCTAAGCAAAAATTAAAAGGCTATTATGGTAATATCGGTGAAAAACAGTTTAAAAAATACTATACTGCTGCTGTTCGTAAAAAAGGTGATACAGGTGCAAATTTGATTGGTATATTAGAATGTAGATTAGATGCTCTTCTTTATAGAATGAAGCTAGCACCAACAGTATTTGCTTGTCGACAATTGATTAATCATGGTCATGTAATGGTTAATGGTAACAGATGTAATATACCTTCTAGAATGATAAATGTAGGTGAAATTATTTCATTGAAGGATAAAGCAAAAAATATTCCAGCAGTAATTGAAGCAACAACTCTTCCTGAAAGAGACGTTCCTGAATACGTTGAAGTTGACCACTCTAAGTTTACTGGCTCATTGCTTAGAATACCTATGCCTGATGATGTACCTTATCCGGTGCAGATGGAAACTAATTTAGTGATAGAATTTTATTCACGTTAATAAAATTACTTAAAAATAAAGCTAGAAAAAAACAATTAATTGGAAATACCTGCGTCACTGAAATACTGAATAAGTTCTCCACTTTCGTGCATTTCTCTGATAATATCACAACCACCAACAAATTCTTTTTTTACATATAATTGAGGTATAGTAGGCCAATCTGAAAATTCTTTAATACCCTCTCTTATTTCAGGATCCTCAAGAACATTTACACTATTGTATTTAATTCCCATATGGCTTAAAACTCCAACAACTGCAGCAGAAAAGCCACATTGGGGCATAACTGGAGTGCCCTTCATGAATAACAAAACATCATTTTCGTCGATAATATTTTGAATTTTATCTTTAGTACTTTGTTCCATTAAATTCTCCGTTAATCTTTAGGGGCAGATGTATTCAAAGCTAATGCGTGTAATTCTTTTCCCATTCTACCACCCATAGCATTATAGACCATTTGATGTTGTTGCACACGAGTTTTACCTCTAAATTCTTCGGCAATTATTTGAGCTGCATAATGATCTCCATCACCACGTAAATCATCAATTATAACTTTTGCATTTGGAAAAGATTTTATAATTAGTTCTTCGATTTCTGATGCTGACATAGCCATCTTTTAAACTTAACCTTATTTTTCCATACCCATCATTGAAGGTATTGTGTTTTCATTTAAGTTTTTTAGTTCATTTATAGATATAGTAGTATTATCTTTTAAATTCAAGTTACTGGTTGAATTAGTTTCTCCAAGAATAAAGAAGTCAACATTATTTTCTTTTAAGATTAATTGTACTTTTTTAACATCTTTTGTTGCAATAATTATTCTAGCTTGATCTTCCCCAAAACACCATGATTGAAGAAGGGGGTTATTATTGTCACAACTTCTCAGTTTACTGGGTAAATTAATATCTAATCCTAAATTATACTTAAATAACATTTCACAAACTGTTGTAAGCAAACCACCGTCTGAAATATCGTGAGCGGCTGTAAGAAGTTTTTGTTTATTCAATTTTAATAAAATTTCAATAACTTTTTTTTCATATTGTAAATTTATTGGTGGAGGAGCTCCATCATAATTTTTATTAATAATTTCTTGATAAATACTACAACCAACCCAACCAGATTCAAAATTGTCAGATTGTCCAAGGGCAATTAATACATTTTCTGGTTTTGCACTTATCTCCAGACTATTTTCAACCTTATCTATTGTTCCTACCATGCCAATGACTGGAGTAGGAAGAATACTCTTGTCATTTGTCTCATTATAAAGAGAAACATTTCCTGATACAATTGGAGTACCAAAAAAAGAAGCAGCTTCTGAAATTCCTTTTATAGAACCTACAATTTCTCCCATGACATTTTTTTTATCAGGATTTCCAAAATTTAAGTTATTTGTTATCGCTAATGGTATTGCACCTGACGAAGCTATATTTCGAGCAGCTTCACAAACTGCTTGCATACCTCCAACTACAGGGTCTGATTTTACATAACGTGGGGTGCAATCTGTTGTAATAGCGAGACCTTTTCCGTAAGAATCCTTTTTTTCTGTTCCGTGGATTTTTACTATTGAAGCATCACTATCACCATTTGCAAAAATTGTGTCTCCCATTACGGAGCTATCATATTGTTCCCAAATCCATTTTTTACTGGCTATATTTGGGTTTTTAAAAATTGTTTTTAATATATCAATTATTGTAAGATTGGTTTTAAGATCAGATGGTTTTAATATTTTTTTGTCAGTTTTTATTTCGTAAGGCTTACTATATTCAGGAGCGTCTTCGACAAGGGGTTTAATAGGTAAGTTGCACGCTTCAAAACCATATTTAGTAAGAATTAATCTTCCTGTATTTGTAACTTCTCCTATGATTGCAAAATCTAGATCCCATTTATCAAAAATTGATTTTGCTTTTTCCTCTGATCCTGGTTTTAAAATCATTAACATTCTTTCTTGACTTTCTGAAAGCATGATTTCATAGCTTGTCATCTTATCTTCTCTAGTGGGCACTAAATCTAAATTTAACCTCATGCCCAATGATCCCTTAGAAGCCATCTCAACGCTAGAGCTTGTTAAACCAGCTGCCCCCATATCTTGAATAGATAATACAGCATCTGTGTTCATTAATTCTAGGCAAGCCTCTAATAGTAATTTTCCTGTAAATGGATCTCCAACTTGAACAGTTGGTCTTTTTTCAGCACTATTTTCTGTAAATGCAGCAGAAGCCATCGTAGCTCCATGTATTCCATCTCTTCCCGTTTTTGCACCTACATATATAACTGGGTTGCCAGCACCTGTTGCTGCTGAATAGAATATTCTATCTTTTTTTGCAAGGCCAATAGCCATAGCGTTTACTAGAATGTTACCGTCATAAGATTTATCAAAATTTGTTTCACCACCAACTGTTGGAATTCCTATACAATTACCATATCCACCGATACCTTTTACCACACCTGAAACAAGATGTTTTGTTAAAGGTTGATCTGGTACTCCAAATCTCAATGCATTCATGAGAGCTATAGGTCTGGCTCCCATTGTAAAAACATCTCTTAAAATTCCGCCCACACCAGTCGCTGATCCTTGATACGGTTCTAAAAATGAAGGGTGGTTGTGTGACTCTATTTTAAAAACAGCAGCTAGATTTTCACCTATATCAATTACACCAGCATTTTCTCCAGGCCCTTGAATCACATGACTAGCCTCAGTTGGTAAAGTTTTTAACCATTTTTTTGAACTTTTATAAGAGCAATGTTCCGAAAACATGGCAGAAAAAATACCTAATTCTGTCATGTTTGGAGTTTTATCAATTTTTTTACAAATTAAATTATACTCATCTTCAGTTAAACCCATTTCTAAAGCATCTTCAAGTTTGCTTTTTTGTTGAGCTAGATACTCATTCTTATTAACTTTTAATAGTTGTGATTGTGGTTCCATTTTTTTATTTAACCAATTATTTGTTCAACGCAATTTGTAAGAAGTTTTAAACCATCCGTTCCACCGTGTAGATAGTTTATGGCTCTTTCTGGATGTGGCATCATTCCTAAAACTCTTCCATTATTAGATAGAATACCAGCTATGTCTTCAGTTGATCCGTTAGGATTATAATTTTTTTCATTATCCTTTTGTTTACTGTATTTTAAAGCAATTCTACCTTCCTCTTTTAGTTTTTTTAATAAATCATTTGTAGCAAAATAATTCCCTTCATTATGTGCAACTGGAATTCTTAAACATTCACCTGTTTTAAAACTTGAGAGAAAAGGGTTTTTTATACAACTTTGGACTTCTAATTTTGTTTCTTTACAAGTAAATAGGAGTTTCTTATTTCTCATAAGAGATCCAGGGAGTATTTTAGCTTCAATTAAAATTTGAAAACCATTACAAACACCTAATACTGTGCCACCACGACTTATATGATTTTTAATTGCACTTATTACTGGAGATCTAGCAGCTAAGGCACCACATCTTAGGTAATCTCCAAAGGAAAATCCACCTGGGATAACAATTAAATCTAAATTAGGAATATCATTTTCTTTATGCCAAATTTTGATTGGAGCTTTACCTGTAATTTTCCTAAGTGCTACAATCATATCTCTATCACAATTAGAACCTGGAAATATTACAACACCTGAACGTAAAATTTTTTTAATCCTTTAAAATACTGATTTCATAATTTTCAATAACAGTGTTTACTAACAACTCTTCGCACATTTTTTTAGCTTGTATAAGAACTTCAGGTTCACTTTTTTGATCCAAATTTAAAATAATTTGTTTGCCAGTCTTTACATCACTACAATGTTCAAAACCAAGGTTATTTAAAGAAGACCTTATAGCTTGTCCTTCTGGATCTAAAACACCTTCTTTTAGAGATACATTTACAATAACTTTCATAATAACTCTCTTTTTATTTTACTATTATGGGTTTGGCGCTCGAGTATTTTTTTTTCTCAGGAAGAATACCTAATCTATTTGCAACCTCTTGATATGCCTCTTTTAAGCCACCTAATTCTTGTCTGAACAAATCTTTATCCATTTTCCTATTAGTGTTAATGTCCCATAATCTACAATTGTCGGGGCTTATTTCATCAGCTAGAAGTAAAATTGAGTTACCATCCTCAGAGAAAAATCTACCAAATTCAATTTTAAAATCTACAAGTTTAAGACCTATTCCAAAAAACAGACCTCTTAAAAAATCGTTAATCCTAAGACCATATTCTTGCATTTCATCTAATTCATCTCGTGTCCCCCACTGAAAATTAATTATATGATCTTCGTTAATAAGTGGATCACCCAACTCATCTTTTTTTAAATAATGTTCGATTAAGGGTCTTGAAAAAACACTACCTTCTTTTAAGCCAAGTCTTTTTACAATTGAACCAGCAGCAACGTTTCTAACAACAAATTCTACAGGTAAAATTTCAACTTTTCTTACAAGTTGTTCTCTCATATTTAATTTTTTGATATAATGTGTTGGTATACCAATCTCATTTATTTTTTTCATCAGGTAGTCAGAAATAGAATTATTCAAAACTCCTTTACCATTAATTATGGAATGTTTTTCAGCATTATTAGCTGTAGCATCATCTTTGAAATATTGTATTACTGTATCAGGAGTAGGGCCTTCAAAGATTATTTTAGCTTTTCCATTGTATAAAATTTTCTTTTTAGACACAGATTAATAATCCTTTTAGTTAAAAACTCTATCAAATATATGATCAACATGAACAAAATGTTGATCTAAACTAAATAATTTATCTATTTCAGACTCACTTAAGTGTTTAATAACTTTTTCATCATTTTTTAACAAGTCTTTGTACATATTCATTCTTTTATGTTCTGGAGTTTCCCAAACTTTCATAGCATTTTCTTGAACCATATCATAGGCATCTTCTCTACTAGCACCTTTTTGGGTTAGCGCAAGTAATACTTGTTGTGAGTGAACAAGACCACCAAGCTTTTCTAGATTTGTTAACATTATGTCAGGATAAATAAGTAAATTTTCAATTACATTGTTTAGTCTTTGTAAAGCAAAGTCTAAAGTTATTGTTGCATCGGGAGCAATCATTCTTTCTACGGATGAATGAGAAATATCTCGCTCATGCCACAATGTAACATTTTCTAAAGCTGGTATAATAGAAGATCTGACTATCCTTGCTAGACCAGTTAGATTTTCTGTAAGCACAGGGTTTCTTTTGTGTGGCATTGCACTTGAGCCTTTTTGACCTTGTGAGAAATATTCTTCTACTTCTCTTACTTCAGTTCTTTGCAGATGTCTGATTTCTGTTGCTAAGCGTTCGACACTAGATGCAATTATTGCAAGCGTAGAAAAAAACATAGCATGTCTATCTCTTGGAATAATTTGTGTAGAAACATTTTCAGGAACTAAATTCATTTTTTTAGATACATAATTTTCTACAAATGGATTAATATGAGCAAAAGTTCCTACTGCTCCTGATATAGCACATGTACTAATTTCTTTTTTTGCTTCAATTAATCTTTTTTTATTTCGTTTGAATTCAGCATAGTAACCAGCAAGTTTTAAACCAAATGTAGTTGGTTCCGCATGAATACCATGTGATCTTCCAATTGTAATAGTATATTTATGTTCGAAAGAACGTTTTTTTAACGTTTCAAGTAATTTATCAATATCATTTAATAAAATTTCAGAAGCATTTCTCAATTGTATAGAAAGAGTAGTATCCAGAATATCGGAGGAAGTCATGCCCTGATGTATAAATCTTGCATCTTCTCCAATATACTCTGCAAGGTTTGTTAAAAAAGCAATAACATCATGTTTAGTGGTTTTTTCAATTTCATCAATTTTATCTATATCAAACTTTCCTTTTTCCCAGATTATTTCTGCAGATTTTTTTGGTATTACTCCTAATTTTGCTTGAGCATCGCAAGCATAAGCTTCAAGTTGAAACCATATTTTAAATTTCTCCTCTTGTGACCAATTTCTAACCATCTCTTTTTTTGAGTATCTTTCAATCATTTCAAAACCTTAATTATTTTTTAAGAAATTTTTATTAACTTTTCTCTAACACTAGACAAATAAACATATATAGATATATATATATTTCGTTTTTAGTTCTAATACGAGAATAAAATGATTATTGGCACACTTTTAAAAAATGCGATAAAAATTTTAGCTACTAATCCGGCAGCAAGAAAAAAAGCAGGAGATCTAGCTTTTAAAGGTTATCAAAAAGCTAAACCAATAATAAAAGAAACTTCAAAATCTTTAAAAAAAACTATTAAAGAAAACTTAAAGAAGTAATTGAAAAATTATTTATTAAATTGGGTAGTCTGGTTGTGTATAACCTTTAGGAGAATTTGTGAAAACTTCATACCCATTTGATGTTACTCCTATACTGTGCTCAAATTGAGCCGATAAACTCTTGTCGCGAGTTACTGCGGTCCACCCATCTGATAGAATTTTGACATCATACTTGCCTGAATTAATCATAGGTTCAATAGTAAAAATCATACCTTCTTCAAGAACATCTCCAGTATTTGGTTGACCGTAATGTAAAATTGTTGGTGGCGCATGGAAAACCTTTCCAAGACCATGGCCTGTAAAATCTCTTACAACTGACAACCCATTTTTTTCAGCATGAGTTTGAATTGCATGGCCAATATCACCAGTAGTACTTCCGGGCTTAACCGTTTCAATTCCTAAACAAAGACACTCATAAGTTACTCTAGTCAAAAACTTTGCTTTCCTAGATGGCTCTCCTACAAAATACATTCTGCTTGTATCACCATACCATCCATCAAGAATTACAGTAACATCTATGTTTAAAATATCTCCTTCATCAAGTATTTTGTCTCCAGGTATGCCATGACAAACAACGTGATTAACAGAAATACATGTGGATTTAGGGAAGCCTCTATAATTCAATGGAGCTGGTATAGCGTCATTTTTTAAAATATATTCATGACATAAATCATTTAGGTATCCAGTTGAAACGCCACTTTTAACATACAATGTAATGTAGTCTAAAACATCAGCTGCCAATTTGCCTGCAGCATGCATTTTTAAAAATGCGTTTCTGTCATATAAATCTATATCTTTTTTCATTTTTACTAATATTTGTTTTATATATAATTCTTATAATTTGTAATATATGATTATAAATATTTACGTACAATGTTAATTTTAATTAAGGACTTTTTTTTATGGTGGCCTCAGCAGGTATAATAATTATTGGAGATGAAATTTTATCTGGAAGAACAAAAGATTCAAATATTAATTGGATTGCATGTGAATTGGACAATATAGGTATAAGGTTAAAGGAGGCAAGAATTATTCCGGATAATTCAAGCATTATTATTAAAACAATTCAGGATTTTACGAATAAATATACGTATGTTTTTTCTTGTGGTGGCATTGGTCCAACTCACGACGATATAACTACAGAATGTGTTGCAAAAGCTTTCAATCAAAAGCTTTATAAAGATTCAGAAGCCATGAGAAGATTAAAAACACATTATGAGGGTACAAAAATTGAGTTTAACGAAGCTCGTCAAAAAATGGCAATTGTACCAAAAAATTCTAAATTAATAGATAATCCTGTCTCAGCTGCACCTGGTTTTAAAATAGAAAATCTTTTCGTTTTTGCAGGTGTTCCAAAAATAATGCAAGGTATGTTTAACTCAATTTTGAGTGAATTAACAGGTGGTAAAAAACTAAAATCAAAAACTGTGTCAAGTAACATTGGAGAGGGCCTCATAGCAAAGGATTTAGAAAAAATAGAAAATGAATTTTTAAACGTCAAAATCGGTTCATATCCATACTTTAAACCAGGGAGTTTTGGAACATCTATTGTATTAAGATCAGAAGATGAAACATCTCTGAAAAAGGCCTCTGAAGCAATCTTAAAAATTGTAATAAAATTAGGCGGAAAAGGAAAAATTTTTGATGGTAATGAGATTGATGACAGATCTTTATAATTATTTTGAATTAGGAACAGAACCAGTTAAGATTTGATTTTTTTTTGGAATTTTGTTTTTCATTAAATTTATTAATAATATACCTGATATAAATCCACCAATATGAGCCGCATATGCAACTCCAGCTGAATTTAAGTCAGATCCGCTAAAACTAATAAATTGAATTATAATCCATCCCCCAAGAACGATAAAAGCTCTAATTTTAATTACTTTAATAAAAATTATAAACCAGAAAAACACCTTGATATTTGCCTTGGGATATAAAACCAAATACCCACCCAAAACACCAGCAATAGCTCCTGACGCTCCAATCATTGGTATAGTTGATTTTGGATCTAAAAAAGCTTGTGCTAAAGCAGCACAAACACCTGTTAAAAGATAAAAAATTACAAATTTTAATGTTCCTAATCTATCCTCAATATTATCCCCAAAAATGTAGAGATAAGTCATATTTCCAATTATATGCATCCAACCACCATGCAAGAACATAGAAGTGAAAATTGATAAAAAAGGAGGAATAACTTTTAGAGTTTCAGATAATTCAGAATATCCAAATAAAATGGCTGGGATCATGCCAAAACTTAAAAAAGTTTGCTC
>CACOAO010000023.1 GCA_902625215.1 uncultured SAR116 cluster alpha proteobacterium | reverse complement strand
AATAATTTGAGAGATTTAAAAGGCAAAAATGCAATAGTCACTGGTGGATCAAAAGGTATTGGTAAAAGTGTTTGTCTTACTTTGGCAAATGCTGGAGCAAATGTATATATTTTAGATATCGATAAACATGAAGGTTTAAAAACTGTAAAAGAAGTTTCTAAATTAGGTGTTAAATCCGATTTTTACCAAATAAATGTTGCTAATGAAATTGAATGGATTGATTTTTCTAATTTTTTAAAAAATAAAAAAATCTTATTAGATATATTAGTAAATAATGCAGGTATTTGGATTGGCAAAGATATTGATAATGTATCATTGGAAGAATACCAAAAACTAATATCAATCAATTTAACTGGAGTTTTTCTTGGCATTAAACATTTAGTGCCTTTATTGAAAGATGCAGGAAAAAAAACAAAGTTTGGAAGTGCTATAATTAATTTAAGCTCTGTGGCTGGTCTTGTTGGTTCTCAACTTGATCCATTATATTCAATGACAAAAGGCGGCATCACTACTTTCACAAAATCAATGGCTATATATTTTGGGAAAAAAAAATATCCTATTAGAATTAATCAAGTACATCCTGGTATAATTGAAACTGAGATGGGAAAACAAGTTGCTAATGCAAGGATTAATCAAAATCCGGGAATGACAGCAGAAGAATCTTATTCTGCAGGTGTCAATCAAACACCAATTGGTCGTCTTGGGACAGTAGATGAAGTCGCTAATACAATTTTATTCTTATCCTCTGACGCTTCAAGTTTTATGACAGGCTCTAGTCTTGTTGTTGATGGGGGCTTAACAGCACAGTAAATCTAATTACATATAATATTTGAAGGCAAAATAAATGATAAGAAATTTAGAGAATAAAGTAGCATGGATAACAGGTGCTGGATCAGGTATTGGACAAGATGCAGCTATAAAATTATCTAAACTTGGTATGAAAGTGATTTTATCAGGCAGAAACATACAAACCCTTCAGGATACAGCCGATAATTGTAATAAAAATACTATCATAAAACCTGTCGACATCTCTAATAAACAATCTGTAAAGAATATTATATATGAACTAAAAAATGAAATTGAGTGTATAGATGTTCTAGTAAATTGTGCTGGAATTAATATAGAAAAGAGAGATTGGGATAATATTGAAGAAAATGAGTGGGATCAAGTAATACAAACAAATATTAACGGTTTATTTTACTGCTGTAAAGCAGTTATACCTTTTATGAAAGAAAAGAAAGATGGATTAATTATTAACGTATCTTCATGGTCAGGAAATCATGTAAGTTTATTGTCAGGTGTATCTTACACCTCTTCAAAACACGCATTAAATGCTATGACAGAAACTATCAATATGAAATATTGTAATCTTGGTATTAGAGCAACTTCTTTATGCCCTGGCGAAGTAGCTACTGCCATATTAGATAAACGTCCTAAAAAACTCTCTATCGAGCAAAAAAATAAAATGCTTCAACCAGATGATTTAGGTCAAACAATAGCATTTTTATGTCAGATGCCAAAGCATGTATGTATAAACGAGTTAACAATCAGCCCAACGTGGCATAGAAGATATATTGCTGATTTAGGAATTGAAGAATTATAAATAATTTTATGATGATATTTATAATTTATCTTGGGTTTTATGTATAAAGTCAGAAGAGCTATGTCTTTCATGAAGCTGAGATGATGGATTCCCTTTAATTTTATTTACCATAATCCCTCTTTTGACAGCCTGTCTGTTATTAATAACTTTTGCCCATCTCAAAACATTTTTGTATATTTTTACATCCAAAAATTCTCCTGCATTATATAATCTTCCCAATACCAAGGCTCCGTACCACGACCAAATTGATATATCTGCAATAGTATATTTTTCACAGCAAATGAAATTTTTATCAAATAGTAATTTATCCAAAACATCTAGTTGTCTTTTAACTTCCATAGCATATCGATCAATTGGATATTCATATTTTTCTGGAGCGTAAGCATAAAAATGACCAAAGCCTCCACCTAAATAAGGGGCACTTGACATTTGCCAAAATAGCCAGTTAAGACATTCTGTTCTATCCTCAAATTTTTGAGGAATGAATTTATTAAATTTGTCAGCTAAATATAATAATATTGAACCAGATTCAAAAATTCTTACAGGCTGATTGTTAGATTTATCCAACAAACTTGGTATTTTTGAATTGGGATTAATTTCTACAAAACCAGAACCAAATTGATCCCCATTTCCAATTTTTATTAACCATGCATCGTATTCTGCTTCTTTGATACCCAAATCGAGTAATTCTTCAAGCATAATTGTAACTTTAACTCCATTTGGTGTCCCTTGAGAATACAATTGAAATGGATGTTTCCCAACAGGAAGCGTCTTTTCATGAGTGGAGCCTGAGGTTTCTCTATTTATATTTGCAAACTTGCCACCATTTTCTTTGTTGTTTATCCATATTTTAGGTGGATTATATTTTTTAAAATTTTCCAAAATTTTACCTTCGATATCTAACTTTAATATTGTAAATCTATTTTTTGTAATGGTGTCTTACCAAGAACTAAATCAGATCCTTTTTCACCAATCATAGTAGTACCAGAATGTAAATTTGCTGATAACATTGTTGGCATAATTGAAGCATCTATGACTCTTAAGTTATTTAAACCATAAACTTTCAATTTACTATCAACCACAGCTGTTGGGTCGGTTTTAGGGCCCATTCTACATGTTCCCATTTGGTGATATGTAGTTGTTCCTCTTTCTCTTGCAATTTGAAGTAATTCTTCATCAGATTGAGCTTCTAAACCAGGATAAACTTCATAATCAAAATATTTCGAAAGAGCTTTTGAATGCATTAATCGTCTTGATAACTTTAAGCCCTCAACTACAACTCTTTTATCTTCTTCTGCATCAAGATAATTTGGCTGAATTTCTGGCGCTTCAAATGGATCATTATTTTTTGCTTTTACCCAACCAAGAGATTCGGGTCTTTGTTGCCAAGCTGCAACAGTAAAACCAGGTTCATCATCTAAGGCTGATTGAACACCTTCTTTGTAAGATCCGGGTGTAAAAGTCAATTGTAAATCATGATTCCTAATAGTTTCATCAGA
Organism: uncultured SAR116 cluster alpha proteobacterium; assembly: GCA_902625215.1. GTDB lineage: Bacteria > Pseudomonadota > Alphaproteobacteria > Puniceispirillales > Marisalimonadaceae > Marisalimonas. The sequence continues at coordinate 20,100 of CACOAO010000023.1, read as the reverse complement.
ATGCCAAAAACAATAAACTAAAGTAGGACTTAAATTTACAATAGACTGTTTACCAATAATGTATTTACCAATCTCTTTAAAAAGTTTAAATCCTCTAGACCTCTCATTTATGGTTGCAACATTCTTAGCTCTGGCAGTCATTCTAGGAGCAAAATGATCGCGTAAGTTCATACCAACTCCTTGTAAATCATGTATAACATCAATCCCTAATTCTTGAAGATGTTTTCCAGAACCAACTCCTGAAAGTTGTAAAATATGTGGAGATTTAATTACGCCAGAAGATAAAATTACTTCTTTATTTGCTTTAATTGATATTTTTTTTCCATTTTTTCCACCTTTTAATAATTCAACTCCAGTAACTGTTTTATTTTCAATCATTAATTTTGTTACAAAAGCGTTTGTTACTATATTTAAATTTTTTCGGGATTTGGCTGGATTTAAAAAAGCTCTTGCAGCACTCACCCTAAACCTTCCCTTTGTGGTTCTTTGGATATATGAAACTCCTTCTTGAAGTTCACCATTATAATCTTTGTTTAAGGGTATACCCTCATCAATTGCACCTTGAATAAATGCTTCACATAAAGGATCACTATATCCTAAATCTGTTATTGGAAGTTCACCTTGGTTTCCTCTAAATTTATCATCATAATCACCTAATCTCGTTTCATATCTTTTAAAATAAGGCAATAAATCTGCATAACTCCAACCTTTGTTTCCTTTTTGAGCCCAAACATCAAAATCCATGTTTTGTCCTCTATTGAAAACCATACCATTTATAGAGCTAGAACCTCCCAAGGTTTTACCTCTTGGAATATCAATTATCCTGCCTGCAGTGCCCCAACTAGGTTCAGATTTAAACAACCAATTTACACTAGGATTAGCTAATGTTTTCATGAAACCTGCTGGAATATGAATAAATGGATTCCAATCTGGTGGGCCAGCCTCAAGTAAACAAACTGTATTTTTTCCATCAGCACTCAGTCTATTTGCCATAACACAACCAGCGGAACCTGCGCCAACTATTATGTAATCAAAACTATTCATTTATAATTTTCCAGTATTTATAAAAATCTAGATCTATTTTAATTATAATATTTAATCATGTTTTAATTCAATTGGAAACTAATAGAAATATTAAATATGGCTTTATTACCATGATTGAAGCCAATTTACTAAGTAGTCTCTAAAACCAGTGGATATCATAATTTCTTGAATTTCATTCGAAAAGAAAAAAACTAAAGCAGCAATTATTATTCCAAATATAAAAGTCATTATTAACCCCTTACTTTTTTATTAAGTTACAATAAATTTAATAAAACTTGAATTATACAAAAAAAAAAATAAACTATGATATAAAACAAGGATATTATTATGAGTGAAGATGAATATACTTTTACTGAAAGTTTAAAATCAGAAGCTACTCTTGCTGTATTACTTTTTATTCCACTTCTATTTACAATAACTGGAATAATGTAAATTATTTTATAACTTTTTCATCTAAAAAATTTTTTATTTGATTATCCGTATAATCTAAATTTTTAAGTATTTCCTTTGTATGTTGCCCTAAAGACGGTGCTTTAGATGATATATCATCGTCTGCTAACCTAGACATTCCAGGAATATTTGGGACTGGCCAAGCCTTACCAGTTGTTGGTTGTCTTAACCAAGCAATTAAACCTAATGCTTTTGTTTGTTCACTTGCTATGAATTCTTTATAGCTTTGTACCTTCTCATTTTGAACTTCAAATTTATCAAGTAAATTTTTCCAATAGTCAGTTTTTTCTTCAATAAATAGTTTTTGAACTTCTTTTGAAAGAATTACTTCATGTTTCCTTCTTTCAGCATTATTTATAAAACGCTTATCATTAATATATTTTTTCCAACCAACTGCATTACAAAATTTTATGAATTCATGGTTTTTTACAACTATAATTTGTATCCAACCATCTTTTGTTTTAAATGTTCCTGAAGGAGAAGATGCATGAGTATAAGGCCCTTCCATATATCCACTCATAAGTCTTATAGATTGTATCGCTGCAGCAGCTTCCATTAGACTTATTTCTATCTTTCTTCCAAATTCTTCATTAATCCTTGCATAAAGAGATGCTGATATTAATTGAGTTGCATATAAGGCTGTAGCCATATCAAATATAATAACGGGAGTTCTATGAGGAATATCGTCTGGACCTTTGTTTTCTGACATAAAACCCGTAAAAGCCTGAAGAACAGGATCCATTGCAGGCTTATAACTCATTGGTCCATATTGACCAAACCCAGATATAGATAAATATATTAATTTCGGGTTTACATTTTTTAACCTATCATAATCATAACCAAGACGCTTAATGACTCCTGGTCTAAAGCCTTCTATAAAAATATCTGATTTTTTAATAATTTTATCTAAGATGGGTTGACTTTTTTTATTCTTCAAATCAACTATGATGCTTTTTTTACCTAAATTAGCAGCTACTGAAAAAGCAGAATGTTCACCATACTCTTGTCCGAGACTTCTTGCCCAATCTCCATCTACTGGTTCTATCTTAATTACCTCTGCTCCATGTTGAGCCATAAGCATACCACAATATGGACCAGCAACGCCTTGAGAAAAATCAATAACTTTTATACCTTTATATGGTTTTTGATATGACATTTTATTTCTCTTTGAACAAAATTTTTGAATATAATCTATTGATATACAGCAAAAAGAACACCAAATATTAGTTAACATTAGAACCTTAATTCAATTTATCAATAAGACAAATTATATTTTATAACTTAAAAAAGTAGAAGATAATGAATGCAAACGTCAGTTTATATTGGATAAGACAAGATTTAAGATTACACGACAATCCAGCATTAATTGCATCTGTTAAAAATGGCTCAATAATTCCACTTTATATTCTTGATGATGTAAATTCTAAAGATCACAAAATCGGACAAGCAGGAAGAATTTGGCTGCATCAGTCATTAAAAGAACTTAATGAAGAATTTAAGAATAAATTAATAATAGCAAAGGGTGATCCAGAAGAAATTTTAGTTAAAATATGTCAATTAGAAGCAATAAATAAAATATATTGGAATAGAGTTTATGAACCATGGGTTATTTCTAGAGATAAAAAAATAAAAATAAATTTAAAAAAATTGGAGATAGAAACACACTCATTTAATAGTTCACTACTATGGGAACCATGGGGTATACTTAAAGATGACAAAACTAATTACAAAGTTTTCACTCCTTATTTTAGAAGAGGTTGTATGAATGCAACAGAACCAAGAAGGCCACTAGAAAAACCAGAAAGTATTAATTACTTTGAAGTAAAAAATTTTAAAAGCTTAGAATTAGATGATTTAAATTTATTACCAAAACATAATTGGAAAAACAAAATAATTGAAAGTTGGGAAATCGGAGAGAAAGCTGCGAGGACCAGATTAAACCAATTTATTGATACTGAATTAGATGGATATAAAGAAGGTAGAAATTTTCCTAATAAAAAAAATGTATCTAGACTTTCACCACATTTACACTGGGGCGAAATTTCCCCCAATACTGTGTGGTATGCAGTAAGAGACCTAAATCAAATGGGAACGAAAAATCAACAAGATACTGACAATTTTTTATCAGAAATGGGATGGAGAGAATTTTCAAATTATTTATTGTTTTATTATCCTGATTTACCAAAAAAAAATTTACAAACAAAATTTGATTATTTCCCTTGGATTAATAACTCAGAATATCTTTTAGCATGGAAAACTGGTCAAACCGGATATCCTATAGTAGATGCAGGGATGAGAGAGCTTTGGTCTACAGGATATATGCATAACCGACTTAGGATGATAGTTGGATCATTTTTAGTGAAAAATTTACTAACACATTGGCACGAAGGTGAAAAATGGTTTTGGGATTGTCTAGTTGACGCTGATTTAGCAAGCAATAGTGCAAGTTGGCAATGGGTAGCTGGATGTGGCGCTGATGCTGCACCATATTTCAGAATTTTTAATCCTATTACACAAGGTATTAAATTTGATCCTGACGGTGGATATACTAGAAAATACGTTCCAGAATTAAAATTAGTTCCAAACAAATACCTGTTTAACCCCTGGGAGGCACCCAGTGAAATTTTGAGGAAAGCTGGTGTTGAATTAGGTAAAAATTATCCTAAACCTATTGTAGATATTAAAAGTTCAAGAGAAATTGCATTAAGCGCATTTGCAAAAACCAAACAATCTTAAATGAAAAAAAATATCTACAGGAACTTATTTTATATTGTTTTATTACTAATAACTTATTTATTTTATATTTTTCCATACGAAACGCTTAATAAATTACTATTCAATCAAACACAATCTTTTCAATATTCTTTAATTAATACCCTGATATTTTATATATTAATTTTATACTATTTAAGATCACATAGTACTTTCAAACCGTTAAAAATCTTCGTTTATGAAGGTTTAGGAATTGGTTTTATCAGTTTTATGGTAATATCCATATGTGTTGTTTTTAATTCTATTTTGCAAATCAATACATTCTTTCTTGGAATAATTTCCCTAATATTAATAATTTTGACTTATTTAGTTGGTTCATATAACGCTAGAACCATAAACATAAAAGAAATAGAGTTAAAATCATCAAATATTAAAAAAAATTATCAAATATTATTCATTAGTGATGTTCATCTTGGGACTAACAGCACAAATCACTTAGTTAAAATTATAAAAAAAATTAATAAACTTAACTTTGATATTTTATTAATTGGAGGAGATTTGATCGATTCAAGTTCTTATAATTTTAAAGATCTAAACATTCTAAAAGAAGTTAATAAACCGATTTATTTTGTTAGTGGCAATCATGAATATTACCTAAAAGGTTATCAAAATAAAATCAGTCAACTTTCATCCTTTAATATTAAACATTTAAAAAATGCTAGAATAGAAATTGACGGCATTAATCTTATTGGCATTGATGATAACCAAACTGAAAGCTCAAAAATTCATTCTGCAAATAAGCTTCATGATAATAATTTATTTAATTTGTTTGTTTGTCATAAACCAGATATTTGGCAAAAATTAAATTGTAAAAATTATCTTATGTTGTCAGGACATACTCACAATGGACAAATATTTCCTTTTAACTTTATAGTAAAATTAAAATTCAAGTATATTTATGGTTTATATAATAAGAATAACTCAAACCTATATGTAAGTTCAGGTGTGGCATGCTGGGGACCAAAAATAAGACTTGGCTCAAAAAATGAAATTGTACATCTAAAATTAGAAAAGATATAAATTAAATTATACCTTCGATGTTAACTGGTAAATCGTTTGTCTCAATTTCTTTTATGATTTTTTTAAGATGAGAAGCATTCTGAGTTTCAATAGTTATATTTAATTTTGCTAGACTAGCTGACAAATCCATTGCAAACCTACTGTGCTCAACTTGTAAGACGTTTGCCCCATTAACAGCACATATTTTGGAAATTATTTGCAATTGACCTGGTTTGTCTGGCATTGTAATACCCAAAGTTGTTACCTGGCCAGATCTCACAAGATCTCTCATCAAAATTGAAGATAATACTTTAGAGTCAATATTGCCCCCACATATGACAATCCCTACCTTTTTGTTTTTAAACTTTGATCCATGTTGTAATAAAGCTGCTAAACCTGTAGCACCAGCTCCTTCAACAACTATTTTTTCAAGCTCTGCAAGCATTGCAATTGCTCTTTCAATAGATTTATCAGAAACAGTTAAAACATCATCAACAAAATCCTTCAATATTGAAAAAGGAATTTCACCTATTTCTGCTACTGCAATTCCTTCTGCTAAAGTTGATCCTTTACACCTTGATTTCTTATTAAACATTTTGTTAGACAATGAAGGGTATAAATCAGATTCCACACCCACAACTTCAATATCTTTTTTCATGAATTTAGCTGCAAGTGAGCAACCAGCAATTAATCCACCACCACCAACTGGAACTAGTAAAACATCAATTTCATTGCAATCGATAATCATCTCATATGAAATTGTTCCTTGTCCTGATATTACATTAAGGTCATTATATGGATGTACCTCTATGAAACCATTATTTGATATTAAGTCTTGTACGTGTTGATATGATTCATTTAAGTCCTGACCTTTGATAATTACATTACCACCGAAGTTTTGTGTCCTTCTTATTTTTGTAAATGGTGTACCTTCAGGCATAACAATATTTGAGTTAATATTCATTTTATTGGAAATATAGGCCAAACCCTGTGCATGATTTCCAGCTGACATGGCAACTACACCAGCTTTTTTTTCTGCTGCTGACAAAGACAACAATTTTGAATAAGATCCTCGTATTTTAAACGCGCCTGTATGCTGTCTATTTTCTAACTTCAAAAAAGTATCTATACCTAATTTTTCTGAAATAGAAGATGTAAAACTAGTTTCAGTCCATTTCACATTATCTCTTATTTTTTTGTGAATGTTTTTTATATCATTAAATGTAAGATTCATTAGCATCTCTTTGGTAAATTAGATTATAATGGGGTATGTTTAAAACAGTTTTTTGTCAATTGTAATTATTTTTAACCATGTTACAGAGATTATAAATGATTAAATTAGATATCAATAAAATTATGGTAGGTAGCCCTCCACCACTAGAATACCAAGTAACATTAGAAAACTGGCGAAGATATCCATACAATACTTGGTCATTTGTAAATGTCCGTAGTGTTATTCCTACTTCTGCAATTAAATCAGATCCTAGACAAAAAATAGATCTTAATAAAAAGTTAATAGATCTTAATGATCTAAAGATCTCTCATAACAATTCTGAAAAAAAATTAAATGAAATTTTAATTAATTGTAACACTGATAGCCTCCTTGTTATGCATAAAGGTATACTAGTTTTCGAATACTTTAATAATTTTACAGCTTATGACACACCTCACATTATATTCTCAATTTCTAAATCATTAACTTCTTTGTTAACCGGTATTTTGGTAGACAAAAATGTTATTAATCTTAATAATCTCGTATCTGACATTTTACCCGAAACAATTGGGACATCTTATGAAGACGCTACAATAAGAAATGTCCTAGATATGAATGTAGCGTCTAAGTTTATTGAAGATTATTCTGGCGAGGCTGAAATATTTAAAAAATATAGGTCCTCTACCGGCTGGGATATTAGTTCTTCAAAAAATGAAAATAAATTTACAGGATTACATGAGTTTCTAATAAATATGCCAAAATCTGACTATCCACACGGAAAAAAATATCATTATTGTTCTCCTAATAGTGATTTGCTTGGTTGGATAATTGAAAGGACATCTGGAGAAAAATTTTCTAATATAATGTCTGAATTATTATTCAAACCGGCGGGGATTAATTATGAAGCAAATATTACTGTAGATAAACTAGGTGCACCTCGATCTGCAGGAGGAATTTCAATAACACCTTATGATTTACTTTTAATTTCAGAGTTAGTTCGCGAAAATGGCTACAATAAAAATGGCCAAATTATACCAGAAAATTGGATAAATGACTTAAAAGGATATCAAGATAACTCGTGTTACTTAAATCAAGATGAATTAAAAAGATTTCCGAATGGAAATTATAGATCAAAATGGTATCAAACAGGCTTTGAAGATGATGAGTTTTGTGGAATAGGTATTCATGGACAGAATATCTGGATAAATCCTAAAAAAGAACTCAGTATAATAAGAATGTCATCGGCATCTGATCCGATTAATATAACAACAGAAGAATTGATGTTCTCTGTTTTTAAAGAAATTGGAAATGCTCTTGTTTAATCAGAAAGTGATAGGAAATTTTTTATACAATTGATTAATTTTTAACATCACTTCTTCTGAAAGTGTAACATCTACACCTTTTAAAATATTTTTAAATTGTGTATTGTCAGTTGCTCCAAAAATAACTGACCCCATAAAAGGTCTTTGATTGCAAAAAGCAATAGCCATGTGCACTGGATCAATTTTATATTTTTTTGCTAAAGATACGTATTCGGAAACTGCTAAAGAAGAATTTTCATTAATTCTTCCAAACAAACTAGATACCCTAGATAATCTTGAATTTTTGGGTATATTTCCATTCATGTACTTACCTGTCAAAAATCCACCTGCTAAAGGGGAATATGCTAATAAACTTATATTTTCATGGTGAGACATTTCAGCCATATCTAGGTCATATAATCTACAAAGCAGGCTATATTCATTTTGTGTAGACACTAACTTTAAGTTTGGAAAATCTTTTAAAAATTTAATAAATTGTAATGTGCCCCAACAGGTTTCGTTAGATAGCCCAAGATATCTAATTTTTCCTTCTTTCTGCAGTTCAGATAAAGAATTAATTACTCCTTGAAGATTTTCTCTAACTTCTTCGTTGATTTGTTTTGTTGGATCATAATTCCAGTTTTGTCTGAAATGATATGATCCCCTATTCGGCCAATGTAATTGATAAAGGTCTATATAATCGGTTTGGAGTTTTTTCAAACTTCCTTCGATTGCAATTTTAACTGATTTAGCATTTATACCTTCACCATTTCTTACTGCTTTATAGCCTTTGCCTGACACTTTTGTTGCAAGAACTATCGAAGATCTTTTAGATTGATTTTTTTTAATCCAATTTCCGACTATAATTTCAGTATCACCTGTTGTTTCAGGTCTTAAAGGACATGTAGGATATATTTCTGCTGTGTCAATAAAGTTAATACCAGAAGCCACAGATTCATCTAATTGATAATGACCATCTTCTTCTGAAGTTGTTTCACCAAATGTCATTGTTCCAAGACAGTAAGTGGAAACCTTTAATTCTGAGTTTCCTAAAAACTTATATTTCAATTAAATTCCTAACTTTAAAAAAAATATTATCTTTATTGAATAATGAAAAAATCGATAAATAACAAGTAATTCTCTTGCAAGAACTAATTAAATTTTATAATTCACCATAATTAATTTATGTGATAATTAATAAAAATGCTTATAGATGGTTTACAATACTGTAATTGGTCTGAAAAAATTTTCCGTGAATTGAGAGATTCAAATGTTTCTGCCATACATGTAACAATCTCTTATCATGAAAAATTCAGAGCTACAGTTTCAAATTTTGAACAATGGAATAGATGGTTTGAAAAATATCCTTCACTAATAATGCCTGCTTATTTTGCAGAGGATGTGGAGCAAGCAAAAAAATTAAATAAAACAGCAATAATCTTTGGATTTCAAAATCCTTCTCCAATTGAAGATGACATTGGTTTAGTTGAAATTCTTCACAGACTAGGTGGAAGATTTATGCAACTTTCATATAATAATCAATCGTTATTAGCCACTGGTTGTTATGAGGAAAATGATCCAGGTATTACAAGAATGGGTAAAGAGGTAATAAAAGAAATGAATAGAGTTGGAATGGTGATTGATATGTCTCATTCTTCTGAAAAGTCAACTCTAGAGGCTATTGAGTTGTCCGAAAGACCAATTGTTATAAGTCATGCAAACCCGTCTTTCTGGCATTCTGCCAAAAGAAATAAATCTGATAATATTTTATCAAAACTAGCTGAAAGTAATGGAATTTTAGGATTTTCACTTTATCCACATCATCTAAATAATAGTAGTAATTGTTCGTTAGATGATTTCTGTTCAATGATAGCTAAAACTGTTGATATAATGGGAATAGATCATGTAGGATTTGGTTCAGATTTATGTCAGGATCAACCTGACAGTATTGTAGAATGGATGAGAGTAGGTAAATGGACCAAAAATATTGACTATGGCGAAGGTTCTGCTTCTAATCCAGGTTTTCCTAATATGCCAATCTGGTTCAGGGATAATAGAGACTGGCATAATATTATAATGGGGTTAAAAGATGTCGGTTTTAATGAAGAAGAAATTGATAAAATAAAAGGTAAAAATTGGTTAAATTTTTTTAGAAACTCGTTTAGGTCACTTTAAATTATGGATTTTCACACATCTCAAAATAAATTAGATTATAATCATCCTTTAAGGCCACCCTCAGAAGTAATGAAGCTTGATAGATTAGGAAGCTTTCACCAAACACGACTTTCTTTCGCAAGACGTCTTATTGATGATCTTAAATATCAAAAATGCAAGATAGAAATAGACCAATGGAATATTGATTTTAATGGAATTGGAAATGCTATTATTAAAATAGCTCTAAAAAATGAAACTTTGTCACTTGTTATCTTCTGCCATTCAATAAGTGATGAAGAGAGAACTGATAGAGTAATAGCTGAGAAATGGGATATGACTTTCTCACTTTTAAGAGGTATACCTAATAAACACGAATTAAATAAATTATCAAAAAACTTGAAGATACAAGAATCAGGAAGACATAATTCAAAACAGTTGACACTAAGTAGAGCTAATAAATCTCAAAGAATATTTGAAAAAGTATTAACTGATTTATCGGTTGGAAAACAGCCATCCGAAAAACTTATTAATGATGTAGGTTATCTTATCAGAACTACAGCAGTCTACGGCAATGGCAAATTTGGAATTGGAGATTTTTCAAACAAAGATCAATCTATCTTTTTAGAAAAACCGTTTCAAGCAGAAATGTTGACTGTGTATTTAGTTAGATACTTTTCCATAGAATTAATTAATTTTTTAGCCAAACAAAAAGGAGGTAAAAATTCTGTAACTCTTTCCAAACACTTGACAAAACATTTAGGAGTTGGAAATGCTACGGGTTTAGGGATGGCTCCGTTTTTGGTAAACCATCAGGAGTTGATTCATCAATGGATTTACAATAGAGAAAAAGCTTTATCAAGAGTTTTTTCAATTAAACGTCTAGATAAAAAAACACAAAATAAAATTATTCATTATATCAATCAAGCATTCAAATACAGCTTACAATGGAAAGTTGATGATAAATTACAGTCAAAAAGGATAAAAGAACTAAACCTAGACCTAAAAAAAATTTTACAAAACGAAAAACTTACTAAACTTTTAAATTTTCATTATCCTATTAAAAGGTTTTTTGATTTCTTTAAAAACGATATCACTTTAGAAACACAAGAAATACTTAACTCAATCTTTATTGAACCTTTTCCTAAGTTAATAAAAGATTTAATTAATAATATGGGGGCAGAAGAAAAAAAATCCGTTTTAATAGGTTATACAGTTAATGATATTTTAGAAATTATTAAAGATAATTTTAATTGGGCTATTAAAATAGATACTACCAAACCTGAAGAAAATTATTGTTTCTGGTATACTTCACAAACAAAATTAGAACCACGTCTTGGTATTGCAAAAAAAGATGCTGGAATAGAGAAACAATTACCTTTTGATATTGCTCATCAGATAAAAAAAGCAGTAAATATATTGAATAAATTACCTTCTAATATGACTGCTGCTGAAGTGATGATAAATCAACCAGAATTAAGAAATATAATCAAGAGAATTATAATTAATAAATCAATGCCATACAGCGAGATACAGAATAATTTAATTGGTAAAGATATGAAGCCGATTGACATTTTGAGGTGTAAATTAAGTTTTTTTGGAGCCTCAAAGTTTGATCCTAAATCTAATCTATGGACAAGAATAACTCTATTTCAAGGAGCTCCATTGCCTAATGAATTGTGGAAAACGAATGTAAATGATTGGCTATTTCCAAATTTATCAGCTGTATAATTATGATTACTGTTTCTTTGAATGAGATATACTCAGAAACTTATAAAGCACTACGAAGTGTTAATATTGAATGGAGTTTAGCTAAAGACTGTGCAAACAAAGCAAAATGGTTGGCACAACACGGTCAAAATTTTCTTGAGCAAATTTTAAAAACAGCAGTTCTTTATCAAAAACACGACATAACAATTTCAATAAATGAAAACACAAATGAAAAACCAGTAGCTTCAGCTTTAGTAGCACTGCTTCTAGTAGAATACGTTTCTGCAAATAGAATAACTTGGGAGGGTTATATTGACAGCACAAAATTTTTACTAGCTGCAATGGGTATAATTGCAGAAGAACAACATATTTATTTAATATTAGAAAATGAAAAAAAAGAACTTGTGGCATTTACAAAAAATAAAACTATTTATGTTAATTCAAATTTAGATACTAACGTTAAAAGTTATTGTTTCTTAAAAAAATATGATTTTATCAAGAAAAAAAATATTAAATTTACAAGTTTAAAAAAAAATAAAGATATCATTAGGCTAAATGATAAATGTTGGGATCAATTGAAATCAATGGCATTTAAAACTTATGTTCCAGAAAGTGAAACCTCAAAATCTGGAGCTGGATATTGATCTATTTTACGATATAATCTTTTAAAACATTTACATCAGGTTCATATCCTAAACCTATGTTACCATTAATTTTAAAAAAACCATCTTTTGGAGTAAAAATTTCAACAGGATAAAGATAAGCTTCAAGATCAATAAAAAATCTTTCTAAAAGCCCCGGGTTTGTAATTGATTGAGCAAGGTGCAATGTTGCTAAAAATCCTGGTCCAAAATATGGAGAATGTGGCATTACTTGTACTCCATAACTTTGAGAAATTGAAACAACCTTATTAAATTCAGTGATACCACCAACTTTTGTCACACTTGGTTGAGCATAATCAACAGCTTCAGCTTCAAACATTTTTTTAAATTCAAATGATGTACAAGCATTTTCCCCTGCTGCCAATGGGATGAATGAATCAGACCTAAGATTTGATAAACTTTCAAAATCTTCTGGTGGATTAATGGGTTCCTCTACCCAATATAAATTAAATTCTTCCCAATCATTAAGCATTTGTCTTGCTTCATCTCTTGTCCATGGACAATTAGTGTCGACCATAATTGGTATTTCATCACCAAGTACTTCCCTTGCTGCTTTTACTTCTTGAGTGAAAACTTCATGTAATTTTATATAATTATAACCCAAACTTTTAGCATGTGAACATCTATCTTTTACTGCTTCAGTATTTTCATAACGCCACAAGCTTGCATATGCAGGTATTTTCTTATTACCATCAGAGCCTAAAATATTGCACAATGGAAGATTGCTATATTTAGCTACAATATCCCATAAAGCGATATCTACACCACTGATAGCAAACATGGTAATTCCATAACGTCCAAAAAGATGAAGTTTTTTTTGTAATTCAAAATTTATATTCCTTACATCAAGAGGATTTTTCCCAATAACGTGAGGCCTAACCATATTTAATATTACTTCTGAAACTGCTCTTCTGCAATTAAATGAAAATGCGTCCCCCCAACCAGTAATACCTTTATCTGTATCAATTTTGATAATACAAAAATCCATACCATCTTGTTTCAAAAAGTCAGCTGATGATGATTTCACGCCGATAGAGAATGGCACTTTTAATTCGTAAACCTCTAGATTAGTAATTTTCATGTTAAACCTATATCAATTTAATGGGCTTCGTTGTCTGCTAGCCATTTAATAACCTTAGTAGCTGGGTATAGCCAAAGGAAGCCTGCTACTATGTATATTAACCAGTCAATTGACCAATGATAACCGGTTATATAATCAAAAATATACATAAAAAATGCAACGTAAATAATTAATGAAGGAATTATTCCAATTACTACAATTAAATGACGCCATCTTTTCAAATTAAAATCCTAACTTTATCTAAATTTAACTTGGAATTAACCCACCATCTATATTATATGATTGACCAGAAATATTTCTAGCAGCTTTAGAAGATAAAAAAACTACCATGGATGCAATATCTTCTGGGTTATTTGGTCTTTTGAGAGGAATATCTCTTACATAATGTTTCATTATTTCTTCTTCAGTTTTATTTTGTTCTAAAGCTCTTTTCTTTACTATGTTTGAAAGTATATTAGTGTACGTAATTCCGGGGCAAATTGAATTTACAGTTATTTCGTATTTCGCGAGTTCTTGAGCTGCTGTTTTTGTCAAACTAATTACAGCTCCTTTACTGGCGGCATAAATGGCATTAGACACATCTACAAAGCCTTTACCACCTACAGAGGCCATATTAATAATTCTTCCTCCTTTGTTTTGCTTTATCATTTGATCAGCAGCTATCTGTAAACAAAAGAATGTTCCTTTCGCATTAATATTATGTATCCAATCCCAATCTTTTTCGGTTAAATCCATAATATTTGATGTTCTAGTTACTCCTGCATTATTTACTAAAATATCAATTGTACCAAATTGCTTAACAGTTTGTAGGATCATGTTTTCTATGTCATTAATTTTGGTAACATCAGTTTCAATTGAAATTCCAGATCCATTACTACTTAATATGATTTTAAGAGTTTCATTAGCTTGTTTTAGGTTTATATCTGCACAAGTTACATTATATCCTTCATTGCTCATTGCAATTGCAATAGCTCTACCAATGCCACTTCCAGCTCCAGTAACACATACATTTTTAAAAATCCTATTCATCTTTTTTCAATTTAAACTAGACTGCTTGATTGATTTCTAACATATTAGCATTAATGTCATAAAGATAAATCTGATGAAACCCAGGCATTGCGTATACTTTGGCATCGGAGTATAAAATTTTTTCTTTATCAAGTTTAGCTGTTATTTTCGATAAATTTTTGATTGTGAATGCTGGATGCCCTGCGATTGATGGATTATGTGCAAAATTATTTCTATAACCAAACCCATCGTCAGGCTTTATAACATGTAATCCCCTATTATTGTTAGATAATGGTAATATTGCTAATTCAGATGGATCAATACTAAAATCACCCTTATTAATTGGTGCAATCCATTGCCCCTCCTTCATTCCCAATAAATCACAAAAAAAACAAATAGACTCTCTAACATTCATAGATTCTAAATTCATGTGATGAATTCCCCAATCCAAACCCATCGACCAGCCATTTATATGATCTTCAAAACCGGAAGTGTTTTCAACTAAATGTATTAAATTTAATGAAGGCTCTTGAACATATAGGCTCTTAAATAATCCATTTTCTAATTTTTTATAAATAAACTTTATATCTTTGAGTTCTAATTTTTCTATAATATTTTCAAGATTATCTACCAACAGCGTAATATAACTTCTTCTACTCTGAATATGATTTGAAATTAATAGATCTGGAATTGGTTTGAACAATCTTAATCCAAAACCTTTATCACCAAAAAAAATACTTTCTTCATTTTTAAATAGGGTTTGGTAAAGTGTTTTTTGGTTTTCATTATAACCAATAAGCATGTCATAAAATTGTTTTGATTTTTGTAAATCGTAAACAGGGATAGAGACATTCAAAATTGTCCAATTCATTTATAATCCTAATTTTTATTAATAACTTTAAATGTTAAATTGTTAACTTAACAAATGTTTACAAAAAGAACAATTTCAATAAAGTTAAATAATAAGTTTTTATACAGGGAAATTCATGATGGATTTTAAAAATTTAACTGACGATTTTGGTGTAGAAGTAAGAAATTTTGATTGCTCAAAAAAAATTGGTTATGATGAATTAAAATTACTTAAAAAAACTATTCAAGATAGACATTTCATATGCTTTAAAAATCAAAAATTAGATGGGGATACACTTGCTACTTTTACAAAAAACTTTGGTAAATTAGAGGCCTATCCAGAAAAAGATAAAACAAAGGGAAAAATAGAAATATTTAATGTTTCTAATGTTTCTGAAGATGGTGAACATTTAGATCCTGATGACCAAAGAGTTATTCTCCAAAAAAATAATTCAAGGTGGCATACAGATAGCTCTTACAGATATTTACCATCTATTTTTTCAATTCTCTATGGTCAAGAAACTTTACCCCTTAAAGCAAAAGGGGGGGGAACTCAGTTTTCAAATATGTTGTTAGCATATGATCATTTGCCTGAGGATAAAAAAATTCTTTTAGAACCGTTACACCAAGTTCACTCTTACAATGATATTAGAAGATTAGAACCTGGCCTTCCAGAACTTACTTATGAAGAAAAATCTAACTTTCCACCCGTAACTCACCCTATAGTAAGAGTTCATCCCGACAGAAACTTTAGAAAATCTCTTTATTTTACTTCTAATACAAGTCTAGAAATTGGTGGAATGAGCCTGGAACAAGGTAAGGAGTTACATAAATGGCTTGTTAATTATATTAGCCAGCCTAAATTTTGTTATACTCATAAGTGGCAAAAAAATGATCTTATCATGTGGGATAATAGAGTGTTGTTACACAGGGTAATTCCCTATGATTACGGTAAATATAGAAGAGCAATGATTAGAGGAACTGTTGAGGGAGAAGTTCCTGTTCTTGGTCCATTTTCAAATGAAGTAAGATTAAATAATAATTAAAATTTAATTGTATGATTTAAAATGAATTCTGATATTTCTTATGATCCAGTTTCAGTTATAGATGAAAAAGAAGCTATTGGAGAAACTGCAAAAATTTTCAAAGATATTAGAAAGACTATGAATATTCCACTTATAACATCTATATGGAGAGGCTTGGCAGAGATTGATGATAGTTTAAAAAAAATTTGGACTATTGCTAGACCAATCTATGAAACACAGAATCCTGAAAAAAAACTAAAAGAAATTATTGAAGAAATTAAACTTCCTTTACTGCCAAAATTTACAGATGATGAACTTTCAAAATGCAGACTTACCCCTAAAGATTGGGAAGAAATTTTGATTATTTTAAAAGCATATAACCGTTCAAATGGAATGAATATGGTTGTATTGCACTCAATTATCAAACAAAATTTTCCAAGTTGCTTAAAAATCCCAAAAAATAAACAAAAGAAGATAATTTGGCCTGTACTACAAAAACTCAAAAAAAAAGAAGAAATAAAACCCAATATTTGGCAGTTAATATGTAATGTTAATAGTATATGCGCGCCAAATGGAAAAAATTCTCATGTAGCAACTTTATGGAGACACTTGGCCCACTGGCCTTTTTTTCTTGAAATAATGTATATAAAACTCAGTAAATTATCTGAGGAAAAAGTTCTTCAATCATTACTATTTAAAACTCAAAAATATTTACAAGACAAAGGTTTGTTAATAGAAGCAAAATTTTATTTTAAAAATGACTTATCTTCAGAGGCTTATTCTGTAATTAAAAGTTACGTGTACGAAAAAGACAAAGTTATACGAATGGTTGTAATTGGCTTCATTATGCAAAAATGGATAGAAAAACAAAAATTCTTAGATTTGAATAACTAGAAAATTAATTATGTATTTTATTAAAATTTTAACTATTTCATTTTTATTTATACCAATTTTAGCGTCTGGGAATCAAAAATCTGATCTAAACAACTCAGAAAATTACAATTTAAACTCAGGAAATAAATATCTGAAATTTAAAAAAGAAGGTAAACCAGTAATTTCTGATAAATGGATGGTTGTCACAGCAAATACCCAAGCTTCTGAGGCTGCTGCTAAAATACTTAAAAATGGGGGTACAGCTGCAGATGCAATGATTGCAGCTCAATTTGTTTTAGGTTTAGTGGAACCTGAATCCTCTGGTCTTGGTGGTGGCGCATTTCTAGTTTATTTTGATAATAAAACTAAAAAAGTCACAACTCTTGATGGTCGAGAAACAGCGCCATTACTAATTAATGAAAATGTATTTCAAGATATTAACGGGAACTCATTAAAGTTTTTTGATGCCGTTGTAGGAGGAAAATCAGTTGGCACACCTGGTACTCCAGCTCTACTTGAAATGGCTTATAAAAAATGGGGTAAAACTAAATGGTCATTATTATTTGATGATGCAATTAATTTATCAAATAATGGTTTTGTAATTTCAAATAAACTTAGCTCCTCTATAAAAAAAAGTAGTAAATCATTAAGTAAGTTTTTGAAAACTAAATCCTATTTTTTACCCAATGGTATGCCATTAGAATCTGGCAAAATACATTTTAATAAAAATTATGCAAATACTCTTAAAGCTTTTGAAAAAAATGGATCGAAAGTTTTTTATAATGGTTATATTGCGAATGATATTGTCTCAACGGTGAATAATGCCGATCATAATCCTGGAGTTTTATCTATTAAGGATATGATTAATTATAAGGTCATAGAAAGAAAGCCCATTTGTTCAGATTATAAAGGGTATCAAGTATGTGGAATGGGACCTCCTTCATCAGGGGCTATAACGATTGCTCAAATTCTAGGAATGATTGAAAATTTTGATATTTCAAAACTAGGACCTAAAAATCCTGAAACCTGGAGAATAATAGGAGATGCCTCAAGATTAGCTTTTGCGGATAGATCTATCTATATAGCTGATAGTGATTTTATAGATGTACCAGCTAAAAAGTTAATAGACTATGACTACTTGAAAAAACGCTCAAAATTATTAGACAGAAAAATTAAACTTAAGAAAATTGAAGCTGGTAATTTAACAAGTAATTTATCAATGAAATGGGGTCCAGATATTTCGATGGAACTTCCATCAACATCCCATATTTCAATTGCAGATCAGTATGGAAATGCATTATCAATGACTACTACGATTGAAAACGGATTTGGTTCTAGATTAATGACAGATAGTGGGTTTTTACTTAACAATGAGTTAACTGATTTCTCATTTAAATCATTCAAAAATGGAAAAAAAATAGCAAATAACATTGAACCAGGAAAAAGACCGAGATCATCTATGGCCCCTACTATAATATTAAAAAATAATAAACCTGTTTACATCTTGGGAAGTCCTGGAGGAAGTAATATTATTGGATATGTTGTAAATGCTATAATTTCAATGATCGATTGGAAAAAAAATGCTCAGGAAGCTGCATCGATAGCTCATGGAATAAATAAATTTGGAACTTATTATTTAGAGAAAAATACTATTATGAGTAAGCTTTTGCCTTCATTAGAGGATATGAAGTATAAAGTTAAGTTAAGAAATTTTTCGTCTGGTTTAAATATAATTCATATTAATAATAAATTATACGGAGGATCTGACCATAGAAGAGAGGGAATAGCTATTGGTGATTAAGTAATTAGTCTAAACTTCCTAACGGTTTTAACTTTTCAATAAATTCATCTAATACTTTTTCATAATTAACAAATAAACTTAAACGTTTTCGCGTTAATCCTTTTTCTTTTGCTTTCAAAAAAAATTTTTGGGCATCTTTATCTTTGCCTTTTGTTAAAAGAACATACGAATAAAAGCCTAACATTACTGGATCTATATCTTTTACATTCAATTTTGGTACTATTGTACGTTCAATTGAATCTAAGTCATTATTTTGATAATAAGCAGCAAGTAAACTTTTGGTAATAAAAAAACCATTGTCATTTGGAGCCAATTGTAATGCATTTTTGTAAAAAGAAATTGCTGATTTTAAATCAGAACATCTTTTGTATATTGAACCAGCAATTGTAAAAGAATCTACTGAGCCACCTGCATCGATAGCTTTCTTAACAAATAATTTAGTTTTTTCACAATCTCTTGAACCATAACGAAATTCAACTAAAGCTCTCAATGCATATGCTGATGCATCTTTGTAAGCAGCAACATCAGCTTTAGAATATTCTACTAATTTTTTTATATCACTTTTTTTATCTTTTGATAAACCAAGCCTTATTCTTTGATAAATTTCCCATGCCATACCGTTAAATATGGCTGGTGATTTTGGTCCTAAATTTTTTCTTAATTTTTCTTGATATTCAACATATTTTTTGTGACCGTCAATTGTGTATTTTCTCCACTCAGCACGAGAGTTCAAAACTAAAGTTAAATTTTCAATGTTCTTAAATCTTTTAGAATATAAATCACCAGTCGATCCTGTAACTACTTTTATTTGAAGATGTTTTAGTATTTTATTTCCTATGTTATCTTGAACTTTGAAAATATCTTTTAATTCAAATTCCTCTTTGTCAGACCAAACTACTTTATTCTGCTTTAAATCAACTAATTGAAGATTTATACGAGATTGATTTAAAATAGTCTGGATAGATCCTTTGATTACATAATCTGCGTTATATTCATCTATAAATTGTTTTATTGAATAATTATTTTTTTTTGCATGTTGACTAGTAGTTCTAGATAAAACTCTTATGCCAATATATTTAGAAAGGCTTGAAATCATACTTTCTGTTAAAGCAGGACTAATACCTTTGGTATTTTCTGTATTGGACAAATCTTCGAATGGAT
>CACOAO010000022.1 GCA_902625215.1 uncultured SAR116 cluster alpha proteobacterium | reverse complement strand
ACCAAAATTAGCAGTAACAATATCACCTGTAACAACTGGTATAGGTTTAGAACATGTTCCTGTTGATACTATCATATCTTTTTCAAGAACAATATTATTTTGAGATAATTCATTTACCAACCACGTTAATGCAATCCTTGGATCACCTAAAACATTTGATCCAATCCCCTGATAGGAGAATTTTGAATTTGATATTGAAAGTTTAAAATTAGACAAATCTATATTTTTCCAATCTGTTTCAATTGGTGAAGAAATAACAAATTGATCAGCACATGCATTGTCTGCTATGAGATTTAGTTCGCCAACAGAAGAAAAATTATCAAATCTAGAATCAGGAAATTCAATTGCTAAATGTAATGTATCAACTAATTCCATAACCTCTTCTACACTAAATAAAGTTTTATTAGGTTTAATTAATGTACTTATTTTAAAAGCAAATTCTGGTTCAGCAACTCCCATTTTATTATGACCTAATGCTATCGAATTATCTGGATTAGTTACTTTTTCTTTAAAAATTCTTCCTGCTAACGGACCTGATACCCCAATATGACTTTGACCATCTTTACTGGTAGCAGCTATTTTCCAACCAAAAATTGTATGTCTACTAATAACTTCAATCTGTTTTTGAATTTTATAGGCCTTATTTCGAGAATAAGGAATAATTTCATCTGGTAAACTTTCTATTTTTTTACCATTTTCCCAGCTATTCCAAATTAATTCTGCAGCATACATTCAGTAACTACTCCATAAAAAATGATAAATTTTCATTTGTTTTTGTCATTAAGGTTTTTAAAAAGCATTTTATACAAACTTGATTTTGAGCTACTTTGAATATTCCACCTTTTTTTCAATATTCTATATAGATACAAACAGCCTATACCTATCAATAAATATAAAATAGCTGATGGGTTTTCCATTAATAAACTCTATAAAGTTTTTGATTAGTTAATTTCATATTTAAACCATAATTAGTCAAGAAAAGTATTATGTTAAAATATAAAGTTTAAAAAAACTTATAATTTATTATATCCTTTAATTAATCTTTTCACTTAATTTTTATTTTGTGTTATTCAAAAAAACATGAAAATTGTTATTGGTGTTTTTTTATTTTTTTGCGTTTTAAATATAGCAATGTATTCTATTTCTTTTTTTGGATAGTCTAAAAATCATTAAATATGTCAAATTTGCTTTTTCCAATCTGGACCTAGCATGCATATCCATAAACCTAATCCTGTAACTAAAAGACCAAAGCTAACACCATAAAAAACATAGTTTAATGATAAATCATAAAAAGTTACATAAAAACATATTATTGAAACTAAAAATAACCTAATAATACCTACAACCACAGGATAAAATATCTTTCCTAGACCTTGACTTGCAAAATACAAAGTTTGCCCTGCGGCAAAAAAGCAGTAAAAAGGTGCAACAATCATCAAATATGATGTAGCATAATCTTTAATCAAGGCATTTGATTTAAAATTATTTAACCAAATATCAGGTAAAATAGTTACAGTTGCACCTAATATTCCAACGACAAAGAAAGAGATAAATGCACCTGTCCATGCTATCATTCTAGCTCTATGTAATTGTTGCGCACCTGCATTTATTCCAACTGCTGCTGTGAGAACTGAACCAATTCCAAACACCAAAGGAGTAATAATTATTTCTAATCTACTTCCTAATCCATATCCCGCAAGAGCCTCAACACTATGTTTGCTTACAGCGGCGGTAACTACTGCAACAGTTCCAGCAATCGTTATACTATTAATCAATCCTCCACCACCAACTTTCATAATGTCTTTAAAAGAACTTAAACTAATTGAACATGGAGTTAGTTTAATAATTTTTTGTTTGAGTTGTAAGTTAAATATTAAATATAATGCCATTATAAAATGGCTAATAACCATAGCTACTGCAGGTCCTATAATACCAATACTAGAAAAACCAAACCACCCTACGGTCAATATTCCCGCAAGAATAATTTGAAAAAAACAACCAATAATTTGAACATTTGCTGGTGTAATAACATCACCGATTGCTCTGAAAATTGCTGAAAAAATATAAACCAACCAAATAAAAATAGCACCTCCAAAACTAACCTGTGCGTACAATATAGCATTTTCTAACACATCCCCTTTAGCTCCCATAGTTATAAAAATATAATCTGGAAAGAATAAAAAAATTATCGTGTAAATTAGAGAAAGGACTATTGCAATAATGATTGCATGCCATGCAGCTGAATTAGCACCTGGGATATTACTTTTACCTAAGTGTCTCGATATTGATGAAGTAGTCGCCCCACCTATAGCACCAGCTGACATCATTTGCATTACAGTTAAAAATGGAAAAACCAATGCTAAACTAGCTAATTCAATATTTCCTAACTTTGATATAAAAAAGGCATCCATAAAAATTATTATTGGCATTGAAGAAACGCCTATAAAGTTTGGTAAAGATAGCTTGCAAACCATTTTAAAGACAGAGCCTTTTAATATAATATCTATGTTATTTTTCATAAGCTAAATTGTAAGTTTATATTACAAAGAAAGAGGTGGGCAGAGCCCTTCTGATTTTAAAATATTAAATGCTCTGAAAGTGTTTTCAATACCTTCTTTTACACTGATAGATGGATAATTTCCTATATAAGTTCGTAATGGATTGTCATCCAAGTCGGGCGGGAATGGAAATGGTTTATCAATACAACTTACTTTAACACCTGGTTTTAATAGTTTTAATTGAGATAATCCATATTCAATAGTTTCACAGCTTCCATTAAGATTAAAAACTTTTGCATCTGACATATCCTTGCTTACTGCTTTGATAAAGGCTGAAGCTGCTTCTCCAACATATAACCAACTATATTTGCCATTAAAAGGTATTTCATATTCTTTATTTAAAACAGCGGCTTGAATCGCCAAAGTGTTTTTGGAACTCATACCCTGATCCCTTGCCAGACCATAAACTATATTTGGCCTAATACCAATTGACGGGACATCATGATCAGCCCAGTAAACATAAGCCGTATGCTCATTAGCTAACTTATAAGCACCATACAAAGTTTCTTTCCATGGTCCTTTTGGTGGCATAGCCAATGCAGCAACCGATGAAGCATAAACTGTTCTTTTTAATTTTATTTCTTTTGCAATTTGAAGAATGTTAATTGTACCTTCTACGTTTACACGTGCACCAAGAGCAGGGTCGGCCGCACAGAATGGAACTTGTAATCCAGCGAGGTGAATAATTGCACTTGGTTTGTAATTAATAATGATATTTTTTAACATATTAAAATTTGTAATATCACATTTTTCCCATTTTATATTAGAAGCATCTTTTCCAAGTATAAGCTCTAAACGATCCTTTTTATTAGATAAGTCTACACCTAGGCAAGGTATCCCAGATCTGTGAAGAATAGATAATATCCAACTGCCTATACAACCACCTGAACCTGTCACAATTACAGGTGATTTGAAATTATGCTCTTTTAAAAGAAATTTTTCTGTTAGAAATTCCAAATGCATTTTGAATTACCGATAAGAATTTACATAAATACTATATAAACTATATGCAAAAACAAATAAATTACAAAATCTCTTTAACAAATTTATTTATATCAATAGCTAATGTTTTTGGTTTTTCCATTGCAGCAAAATGTCCTCCAGAATTGTGAGAAGACCAATGTTTTATGTTTTTGTAAAATTGAGACGCCAAGCTAATAGGTGGCGAAAATAATTCTTTTGGAAACTCACTATAACCTGTAGGGGTTATAATTGGCTGTTTTTTACTAATGGGCCAATCTGATTTATGTCTAGCATAATATGGCCAGAATGAAGCACCTATACATCCTGTAATCCAATATAAAGTTATATTAGCTAACAACTTATCTATACTAATTTTAGTAAATAAATCGCCATCATGATCTGTCCAAGTATAAAATTTTTCACTTATATATGCACATAATGAGACTGGTGACGCATTTAATGCATGGGCTAGAGTAAATGGCTTT
Organism: uncultured SAR116 cluster alpha proteobacterium; assembly: GCA_902625215.1. GTDB lineage: Bacteria > Pseudomonadota > Alphaproteobacteria > Puniceispirillales > Marisalimonadaceae > Marisalimonas. The sequence continues at coordinate 19,695 of CACOAO010000022.1, read as the reverse complement.
GTACCCTGAAGTTGTTGGTATCCAGTCTCGTATAACATAAATTTTTTAAGCTTAAGATAATATATTTCTTCTGCTTTGTTCTTAGGTGTTTTGTCTAACCCTCTTGGGATTGGTAACATATTCAAATGTATACCTTTTACAGAAGCTGGATCTTTATTAGACATAATTGAAGCAATAAAAGAACCTAAATCTCCACCTTGGATAAAATAATTTTTATAGCCTAAACAATTCATAAGTTTAACAAAATGTTCAGAGATTTCGACAAGATCCATTGGCTTTTGGTTTTTAGAAAAAGAAAATCCAACATTTGGCAACGACGGAATTACGAGATCAAAGGGTTGATTTCCTAAAAAATTATTTTTGTTTGGATTTGTCAATAGAGGTATAAGATCAAAAAATTCAAATATTGATCCAGGCCAACCATGTATAAGTAACAATGGTAATGCATTATCCACAGGGGATTTTAAATGTAAAAAATGAGTTTTTAAACCTTTATCAATAAAATAAAATTGATTAAAAGAATTGAGTTCTCTTTCAGATTTTTCCCATGAAAATTTATTTTCCCAATAATCTAAAATATAAGAAAGTCTGTCATAACTAATACCTGCATCTTTATTAAAATCAGTTGCCCAATCTATAATTCTACTATTAGAAATTTGTAATTTTAGATTTTCTATTACTTTTGGATTTGTAAATGAAACAAATTTTTCCATAATTAATGAAATCTCTTAGTTTGTTAAAATTTATTATACTAGTCATTGTTTTTCAAAAAAAAAGAACCAAATATATATCTCACTAAATATCAAAGAATAAAAATGATAATTATCTTTAATAAAATAATTCTCAACTCATTCCTTATTTTAAATATTTTTACTTACTTCAACTATTCTTCCAATGCAGATACTTTCGTGTATTCTGGTGGTTGTTTCTGGTGCACTGAAGCAGATACAGAAAAACTTCAAGGTGTATCTGATGTTATAAGTGGGTTCACAGCAGGCACAACAAAAGACCCTAAATATATTCCAGGAAAGTGGGGAGATCATCGTGAAGCAGCGTTAGTTAAATATGATCCTAAAAAAATTACATTTGAAGAACTTGTAGATCATGTATTTAAAACAATAGATTATGAAGATAATAATGGGCAATTTTGTGACAGGGGAAGATCTTACACACCAGCAATTTATTATAAAAATGAAGAAGAAAAGAAAATCATTTTATCTCTAGCTCCAAAATCATCAATTGTTCCTGTTGAAAAAGAAAGCAAATTTTATCCAGTAAGAGAAGAACATCAAAATTATTATAAAAAACAAAGTTTCAAATATGAGTACTACAGATTTATGTGCAGAAGAGATAGTCGTTTGGAACAATTAAATAATAATTAAACTTTAGCTAAATTTCTATTACCTCTTGGATCTACCCAACCAATTAAACCATCATCTCTTTTATAAATCATATTAAGTCCACTATGTTTTTTGTTTCTAAACATTAATGCAGAAATATTTCCAAGTTTCATTTTTTCGAGTGCGTCAACCACCGTCAATTCTTCAATCTCAGTATCTAACTCTGCAAAAATAAGTGGTTCATCGTCATTATTGTGTTCTTTTTTTAAATTACTTGATGAAGGTTCATTTATTATTTGAAACTGAGCATCCAATGCATTTGATTTATGCGAATTTTCGTTTTGTTTATGATTTTTAATTTTTCTTTTATATCGTCTTAGTTGTTTTGAGAGTTTTTCTAAAGTGGAATCAAAAGCTGTTCTCGCAGTTTCACCATTTGACTGCGCTGTGAATTCCATTTTTTTTGTAATGTGAAGAACTATAATAATGTAAAAAATTTTATTTTTTTTTGAGAGGCTTACAATTGAAGAAATAGCATTTGGAAAATATTTATTAACTGCTTCAATTAAGTTTATCTCTGCATATTTGGAAAACGTCTCACCTACCTTCACTTGCTTCCCAAATATTTTAAAATGCATAAAACCTCCACTAAATTATATTTAATAAAAAAATTATTATGAGCTATTGTCAATAATTTTATTTTAAATAAAAATCATAAATATTAAATATTTAAAGCGAATAAAAATGATATGTTATTTAACTATTAAATCAGACACAACACATGTTAAAAAAAATGAATTTGATCTTTGGTATGAAACTTAACATTTAAATGAAGCGATGACGGCATTAATGGCTAAGAGTGCCAAACGGGGGTGGATCAAAGATACTAATTTTCATATTGCATTATACGAATTTACAAATAATGAAAGTGCTGAAAAAGCATTAAAATCCAATAATTTACATAAACTTATCAAAATATTTGATGATAAATGGAATAACAAAGTTCCACGCACTAGAGAATTAACAAAATTTGTTCAGATGATTTAATAGTTCTATTTCTAAATTTGGTTAGATATTTCAATTAAGTTTTGGTCTGGGTCTCTTACGTAAATCGATTTTATCGGACCGTTTGCACCAGTTTTCTGGACTGGACCCTCTTCAATTTTAATATGCAGATTATTAAATTTTATTATCCAGTCTTCAATTTTTTTTTGGCTTAATAAACACATGTCCATACTACCAGGTTTGGGGCTTTTAGCATGAGGTTTGAAAGGTTTTGAAACTTCATGAAGGTTAATTTTTTGATTACCAAATTTGAGAGATTTCCTTTTAATATTATCTGTTGCAGATAGAAATTCATGTAAATGCATTCCTAAAACCTTAGTATAAAATTCGATAGATTTATTTAAATCAGTAACTGTTATAACAACATGATCTATAAAAAGTGACATAATAAATATCTTTGTGGTATTAAATCAAGATTAGATGTTAAGTTATTAATATATAGAGTCTAATGAGAAAGTAAAATACCATGTCTTATAATAAAAAAATTATAATAATTATTTTTACATTATGTTTTTGGCCATTTAAATTAATCGCAAACGATATATATCTCCCATCTGCTGGGTTTGATTGTAGGGATGAAGTTAACAAGTTTGAATTCCTATTCGATAGATCAAAAGATATGGACAACCCAAAAGTTTATAGAAGAATTAAAGGTAAATTTATATTAATAGGAAATTTGTTGGCTGAAAAACAGGGAGCGTACGTTTTGTGGGAAGATAAAGAATTTTTTAGAACAACTGACTTTGCATGGTCATTTGATAAAGTTACATCAAAATTATCTTCTATTGTGTTAAGTGTTGGTTTGGGAATAGATAAATTAGAAAAAATTCCAAAACCAATGACATGTATGCAAAAAATTTTCTATTACTAAATTTTCAAAACATTTGTTTTGACTTAATTATTTATAAGTAATAAATAATTTATGTGTGGACGCGTAGCTCAGCTGGATAGAGCAACTGCCTTCTAAGCAGTAGGTCAGAGGTTCGAATCCTCTCGCGTTCACCATTTTATAAATGTAATTAGATTTTAAAATTATGTATTATTAGTTATTCTGCTCTGAGTGGATAAGTTAATACATTAATTGAACTTGTGATTATAATTATATAAAAGTTTTAACGATACAAAAGGACAAATTCTTACAGTAAATTCACCTAAAATAAAAATGAAAGGCTAGGGTTAAGTTATAAAATATCGATTTTTATTCCCACTTTATGTATGATATCGCAAATGTTGAACAGTAATATATGTCTCTGTTACCTCCCGCAGTTAAAAACATACCATTTGCTAGTCTAGATCCCGTATTAACTCTATCTAGGATTTTACCGCTTTTTAAATCAATCACAACTATGTAATCAGCATTATTTTTGAAATCATTAATTACAAGCTCACCCGTATCAGGATATACAATCGGTTGCATTGTTGGTCTAATATTAACTTTCCAAATAATTTCTAATTTTTCACTTAAATCTTTTATACCCGCCAACCCTCCATTTATACTATCCCAAGCTATACATGTGTCAAACTCAGGAATATGAACAGGTGGCGCAATAATACCACCTCCCGAAGTACCAAAAGGATAAATTTCTTTAATAGATGTGTCTTGGTTTGAAATTTTTATCAATCTTTGTGGATTAGACCAAGGTGCTTTTCTTCTCCAACTAAGTCTACTGCTAGGTGTTTCAAATCGACCATTAGGTTGTCTTTCAAAAATAGCACGAACTGAGTCTATATCTCCATTATCCATTATCCATAAATGATTGTCTGAAATACAACCATCCCAGGCTAATCCATTATTATCTTTTAAAAATCTATATCTAGGGTTCCAATTATTATCTAACAATAATTCATTTTTAGAAACTTTAATTCTCCATATATGTTCTACACCAGGAACATATATATATTCATTATTGTTATCAGAATCACTAGCAATTCTTCCCATTGATCCTTCCGGTAAAATTAATGGGGTTCCAATAATCTCAAGCGTATCTGGGTTTAATCTAGTAATAGTTGATCCTACTTGATTACATAACCTTAAATCTTTTGTAATAATTGTACCATCAGATAATATTAATAAACCATTATGCGCCTGATTTACTGGCAGTTTTTTTTCTTTAATCACTTCACAGTGTTTTGACAACCTATGCATATATCTTCCATTTACTTTATACAAATCACCATTGGCGTGAGCTGCGATTGCTCCACACCAAACATGTCCACCAGCAGGTAATTTAGGAGTTTCATTAATTGTTTCGAGTGTAAATGGATCTACTTTTTTTATCCAACCATAAGGTTCAGGTCCTGACCAAGCTGGCATAGTTCCACCAATATAGACTTCTGAGGCTCCTCTTTTAATAGCCATAACATTCCACCTGTCATTAGTAACCGTTGTTACAATAGCATTACCATCTTCAGCCCAAAGTCCACCTACGGAAGCTTTTTGTCTTCTATTACCACCACATTCAACTGGCCATTTTGACTTAAAGTATCCAGGTAGATATTGATCTCTATCTTTTAGCGTCATTAATTAACTCTTTTTTTGAATTACAATAATTTTAAAAATGTCAATTAAACATATTTCTTAATTCGTTTTTAAGAATCTTACCAGAAGCATTTTTTGGCAGAGATTCCTTAAAAATAATTTTTTTTGGTATTTTAAAATTAGCTAATTTATTTTTACAAAAATTTAATAAATTTGTTTCAAAATCTTTACTAATATCTTCTTCAGTTATAACAACTGCAACTACAATTTCCCCCCACTTCTGATCTGGTGCCGCAATTACTGCTGCATCCGAGACTAAAGGGTTACTTAATAGGACATTTTCTACTTCTATAGGATATATATTCTCTCCCCCAGATATTATAACATCCTTTATTCGGTCTTTGATGAAAAGATTTTCATTATTGTCTAAATATCCAGCATCACCTGTGTAAAACCAATCATTAATAATTACTTTGTTGGTTTCTTTAACATTATTGTAATAACCTTTCATTACTTGGTGACTTTTACATATTATTTCACCAATTTCATATTTAGCTAACTCACTACCTTTATCATTTATTATTTTTACTTTTGAATTTGCAAAGCATTTTCCACATGACTCTAGCATTTTATCGTCATCAGTTTCTGATAAATTTAAAGACATAAACATTCCAGTAGTTTCTGTTAATCCATAAACATGAATAAAATCAGTATTAGGAAAAATTAATTTGGCTTTATTCAATAAACTTACAGGCATTGGGGAGGCGCCAAAAACTAGTGTTTTTAAATTATTAATGACGATTTTTGTTCTCTTAGCACTACCACAAATCATATGTATGACGGAAGGTACAAGCAATGTACATGTAACAGATTTGTCAATAATTGTTCTTAGAATTTGTTCTGGGTTTATGTCCACTACTAATATATTTTTACATCCTGCAGCTATGCCAAAAAACAACCAGGCACTTCCTGCAATATGAAATAAAGGCATACAAACCAAACTAATAGAATTTTCTTTGAATGGGCCAAGTTTATCTTTTCCATTCCTTATTAATGAAACAATATTTCTATGATTTATTAAAACACCTTTTGGGTGGCCAGTAGTTCCAGATGTATACATTTGGAAAAGTGTATCTTCTGAATTAATATTAAATTCTAATCTGTTGGTTTGATCATTTAAAAATCCATCATAATCACCATTTCTGGTAATTTTAATATTTCTTTTAGGGAGTGATGATTTAAACTTTATTTTATTTATTTGTTCTTCAAATTCTTGACCAAAAAAAATCATTTTAGCCTTAGAGTCACTTAAAATGTATTCTATTTCTTTATGTGTTAATCTAAAATTAATTGGTACTAAAACTAAGTTTAAGATAGAACAAGCAAACATTAATTCACAAAATGCAGTGTCATTTTTACAAAACAAAGCTACTCTATCATTTTTCTTTAATTTATTTTCTAAAAGAGCATGGCTTAATCTTTTGACTCTCAAAAACAATTCTTCGTAAGTCAAAACCAAATTTGGAGTTTCAATAGCTACTTGTTTAGGACATAAAATAAAATTTTGCTCTAGAAAATTGTGAGTCAATTTAAAGTCAAATTTTCTTTTTATATTTTTCATAAATTAACAATATTGCTTTTTTAGTTGAATTAAAATTGATTCAGTCAAAGTTTTATAATTTTTTGTTGGATACGACCAAATTCAGATTCATTTTCACTGTTTAATATTTCAATAGAAATTGTATCTCCACTTTTTAAATAAGAAGTAATTGGTTTTCCATATTTAATAATTTCAATCATTCTTTTTTCAACTAGACAACAATATCCTCTGCCACCTTCAGAAACTGGTAATTCAGCTTCTTTGTTTTTTGGAATATTTGATATTGTTCCAGATCCTATTATTGATCCAGATATTAAATTTCTTGTTTTACATGCATGGGCAATTAACTCATGAAAGTTAAACGTCATATCCTCCCCAGTTAAGTTCCTACCTAATGGAATATCGTTTACGTTTACTGATATTTCCTTGTGAAGTTTTCCATTACTCCATGAATCCTCTAATTCATCAAGTGAAATAGCAACTGGAGAAAATGAAGTAGACGGTTTAGATTGGAAAAAACCAAAACCTTTATCAATTTCTTCTGGCACCAGATTTCTTAAGGAAATATCGTTAGCAATCATTACAAGCAAAATTTTGTCCTTAATTTCTTCTATATTACTTCCCATTGGGATATAGTCAGTTATAACTGCTATTTCAGCTTCAAGATCTACACCCCAATTTTCGTCTAAAATTGGAATTGGCGATCTAGGGGATAAAAAATCATCTGATCCACCTTGATAAATTAGTGGATTTTTTAAATAAGATTTTGGTAAATCCACTCCTCTAGCTTTTCTCGCCAACTTTAAGTGATTAGTAAATGCGGAACAATCTGCCCATTGGTAAGACCTTGGAAGTGGTGAATAGACTTTGTTCTGATCAAATATATTTTTATTGATCATCTTATAATTTAGATCTTCGTATAGTTTTGTTAATTTTGCTTTAATATTCGACCAATTATCAATTGCGGATTGCATTGTTGGAGATATGTTAGAGGCATCTGTGTAATATTTTAAATCTTTTGAAACAATTATTAACTTTCCATCCTTTGTTCCATCATTGAGGCTAGCTAGTTTCATTGTTCACTTTCAGAAACATCAATTAATAACTCCTGTAATTTTTTTTAATGTTTGACCAACAATCAATATAGTTTTTCTGAAGTTGTTTTGACTTTGATGCAAATTCAGTAACGTGTTGAGGAAATCTTGTTTCAAACATAAAAGCCAAAGTGTTGTCGATTTTTTGAGGGTTAAGATTTTCGCTAGATGCTTTTTCAAATGTAATCGAATCTGGCCCATGTGGTAACATAGTATTATGAAGGCTAATACCACCTGGCAAAAAGCCATCCGGTCTTGCATCATACTTACCATAAATTAAACCCATAAATTCTGACATTATATTTTTATGATACCACGGTGGTCTGAAAGTATTTTCTGCAACAGACCATCTTTCGGGAAAAATTAAAAAATCAACATTTGAATTTCCTGGAATCTCTGACTTTGAAGTTAAAACTGTATATATGGAGGGATCAGGATGATCAAATCTCGTCGCACCTATAGGTGAAAAGTCATTTAAGTTATAACAATAAGGGGCATAGTTACCATGCCATGCCACAACATCTAGAGGGCTATGTGATATTGAAGTTTCGTAAAAAGAACCACACCATTTTAATATAGATGTATGAGTGTTGTCTAACTCCTCAAATGCTGCGACTGGAACTTTAAAATCTCTTGCGTTTGCCAAACAATTTGCACCTACGACACCTTTATCTGGTAAGTTAAATTTAGATCCATAATTTTCACAAATATAACCTTTGGAAACTTCATCAGAAGTTGATATTTTAACAGTTATTCCTCTTGGCAAAACTGCTATTTCTCCAGGTTTAATTTTAATTTTTCCCATTTCAGTAAATAAGATTAATGTTCCCAAATAAGGTATAAAAAGCATTTCAGAATCAGCATTTGTAAAAACAGTATTTGTCATTGATTTATTGAAAATATATACGCTTGAAGACATACCCAAATGCATATTTACATCACCTGAAATAGTAATCGTTTTAACGCTATGAATAAAATCAATATCATTTGGCTCTATATCAAATGGATCCCATCTATACTGACCTACTGGCAAATTATGTTCTCCTAAATGCGGAGCACTTTTCCAATTTTTAATATTAATTTTTTTATAATTTCCTGAATGTTTTACAGATGGTCTTAATCTATAAAGCCATGATCGCTCGTTAATAGCTAACGGTGAAGAAAAAGGAGAACCACTTAATTGCTCTGCATATAAATTAAAAGTACATTTCTGGGGTGAATTTTGTCCTTTCGGCAATGCCCCTTTAATAGATTCGGTCTCAAAAGTATTTCCAAAACCAATCATGTAATCCATTTTTTAATTACCTCTGTGATTTAATTTCATTAAAATTATTTGTTATTTATTGATTTGTTAAGTTTTTTTTGAAAAACTTATCGAATATTTCAATTATTTGAGGATAGTTAAATATGATTATTAATAAAACTTCAAGTTCATGTGGTGCTATTATAACTGGAATCAATCTAGAAGAGGGTTTTACAAACGAAGAAATGACTAAACTTATAAATGCAATTTATGAACACAAATGCTTAGTAATAAAGAATCAAGACTTCTCTCACAAAGGATATAAAAGATTTGGGTCTGAATGGGGTATTTTAATTAAACATATGCTTGAGTATTTAAGAGCACCGTCATTTCCAGAACTTATGGTTATAGGTAACACAGAGAAAAAAGATGAAGATGACGCAATTAGAAATGGTGCAGCAGTATGGCATAGTGATGGAACATACATTAAAGACTCTACTACTATTACAATGCTTCACGCTAAAGAAGTTCCTATAAATGGAGGGGAAACTTTGATAGCAGATTTGGTGAGTGCATATGAAGACTTAGATACTGATTTTAAAAAGGAGATAGAAAATTTAAAAGCACTTCATTTTTATGGTAAAGCTGAATTTGACAAGGATGAACATGTACCTGCCCCCATCAGAACAAAAGAACAAAAGGAAGCAAACCCTATTTGCGAAAAACCTATTGTAATGAAACATCCCTATTCTGGAAAAAAATCTTTATACGGAATCACACACTCGCCTTTCAAAATATTAGGTAAATCAGAAGTTGAAACAAAAGAAATTCTTAAGAAATTGAAAAATTTTGCAACACAAGAAAAATATATTTATAGCCATAAATATGAAGTTGGAGATGTATTGTTATTCGATAACTTAACAACTATGCACAGAGCAAAAGAAAATATTGATATTGTCAATAAAACAAGAACAAACTCAAGACTACTTTGGAGATTGAGCTGTAAAGGAAAGCCACGATTAATAAACTAATATTGATGATTTTAAAATTTAATTTGACAGATTAACAATAAATATCGTCAAATTATTATTAATTAACTAGTGAATAAATTTATTAACTATTGATGGGAGGAATGAAATGAACTTTTTAAATTTTTTTAAGATTTTATTAACCTCAGTTTTTTTTATGATTTTTTCCTTTGTAGCTAACGCTAATAAAGAGATAAAGATTGGGGTAATATTTGATTATACTGGTCCCTTAGCTGGTGGTGGATCAGATCTTCAAGCTCTTGGAGTAAAAATTGTTATTGATCACTTTAATAAAAAAGGTGGTGTAGAGGGTTATAAAATTAATGCAGTATATGCAGATGCTCAATCAAAACCTGAAGTAGCGATCAATGAAGCAACTAGACTAGTTGAACAAGAGAAAGTTGACATGCTAATGGGCTTTTACTCAAGCGCACAATGTGTACCAGTTTCAGCTAAATTAAATGCAATGAAGAAATTCATGTGGATCACCACTTGTATATCACCAGCTGTTTTAAAGGATAGAAATTTAAAATACGTTTTTAGACCACAAGTTCACGGTGGAAAGTTTGGTGAATATTCTGTAGATTTTTTAAATGGTACCTCAAAAGAAAAATTGGGTATTGATCCTAAAAAACTTAAGGTTGCTATTATTCACGAAGATGGTCCATATGGATCTGGTGTTGCAGGTGGAAATGAGGCTCAGGCAAAAAAATATGGTATGAATATTGTTCTAAAAGAAGGTTATTCAGCCACCGCTCCAGACCTTTCCTCCTTAGTAACTAAACTAAAAAGGAAAAGACCAGATGTAATTTTACATACTGGATATAACCCAGATATAACCTTATTTCTAAGACAAGCGAAAGAACAAGGTTTAAAATTTAAAGCATTAATTGGTCATGGAGCTGGATACGGAGTTGCTGATAAACTTTTTGACGCCATAGGAAGTGATGCTAATTTTATCTACAATGTTGATCCTGTATCAATATGGCTTTTAAACCCTAGTTCAATTGCTAAAGGTTTACCTGAAGTAACAAAAATGATCGGTGATGAGTACATGAAAGCAAAGCCTGATACTAAAACAAAATCAGCGCACGTTGGAATGGGAGCATCAAATTCATATGTCTTTTTTAGTGATGTTTTACCTAGAGCTATAAAGAAGTATGGTGGAATAGATACTGAGTCACTTAGAAAAGCAGCCTTAGATACAAATATTCCAGCAGGTGGTACTTTACTTGGATATGGTGTTAAATTTCCAAAAGAAGGATCAAGCAACATGATGGGTCAAAATCAGATGGCATCTCCAGTTGTAATGCAGTACATAGACAGGAAAATCAAAATTTCTTGGCCTAAAAATCTCCAAACTGCAGATCCTGTGCTGCCATTACCAAAATCATCTCCTTATGCAAAATAAAACTTAGACTTAAAAGGGAGAAAACTATGCTAACAGTTAAAAATTTAACAAAAGTTTTTGGAGGATTTACAGCTGTTAGCTCTGTCGACTTTTCAGTTGAAAAAGGAGAAATATTAGGATTAATAGGACCTAATGGATCTGGAAAAAGTACTATCTTCAATATGCTTTCGGGGGTGCATTTTCCAACAACGGGTTCTATTAATTTTAATAATCAAGAATTGTCAGGTTTATTTCCTCATGTGATATGTAATATGGGCATAGGTAGAACATTTCAAATACCTAGACCGTTTAAAAGATTATCAATATTAGAAAATGCGGCTCTAGCTGGATACTTTGGCAATAATCAAAAAATTAGTAAATCAAAGGCTTGGTCACATGCTGAAGAGGCCTTAGAATTAGTTGGTTTAAAAGACATCGCAAATGATGATGTTGCCACATTGGGAGCTGCAGGATTAAAAAAGCTTGAACTTGCAAAGGCTTTAGCAACAAAACCAAATTTATTACTTGCTGATGAAAGCCTTGGTGGCCTAGACCACTCTGAAATGGAACAAGCTGCACAAATGCTTAAAAATATTAGAGACGAATTAGATATTACAATTATCTGGGTAGAACACATAATGGGAGTTCTAATGAAAGTTGTAGATAGAGTTATGGTATTAGATAGTGGACAAAAAATTGCAGAAGGCTCACCAATTGAAATTACACAAAATAAAAAAGTTATTGAAGTTTATTTAGGATCTGATGCAGATGAAATATCTGAAGCTGCAAAAGGTAAAGGTTAAAATAGCTATGTTGAATGTTACAAATTTAAATGTCGGATATGGTTCTTTTCAGGCCTTATTTAATATTGATATAGATGTAAATGCTGGTGAAGCTGTAGCCGTTATAGGTCCAAATGGAGCCGGTAAAACAACATTAATGAGGGCTATCTCAGGACTTATGCCAGTCAAAAGCGGTACAATAAACATGGAAGGGACTGACGTTACCAAAACCCCAGCACATGATATAGTAAAGTTAGGCATTGCTCATGTTCCGGAACATAGAAGGTTATTTCCAAGAATGTCAGTTGAAGATAATCTTAGGATGGGATCTTATGCACCTCAATTCAGGGCAAATTATCATAAAAGGTTAGATTTTGTATATTCATTATTTCCACGAATGCAAGAAAGAAGAAATCAGCTTGCTGGAACAATGTCTGGTGGTGAACAACAAATGTGCGCCATTGGACGAGCCTTAATGTCAGATCCTAAAATTTTACTTATGGACGAACCATCTGCAGGTTTAGCTCCTGTAATAGTCCAACAAGTATTTGATTTAATCAATAAAATTAAAAGTGAAGGGCTTACAGTTCTCATTGTTGAACAAAACGTTAAACAAGTCCTTAAAGTAGTTGATAGGGCTTATATAATTGAAGCAGGGTCTCTTAAAATGGGCGGTACTTCTTCTGAATTACTTGGAAGTTCAGAAGTTCAAAAAGCATATTTAGGAATGTGAGGTGTCAAAATGGCTGAATTTTTAGATTCATTATTTAGCATATTTTTTATAGAAACATTAATGAATGGTCTATTACTAGGTGGTATCCTTGCATTATTATCAGTCGGTCTAAATCTTATTTTCGGTGTAATTGATGTTGTTTGGATTTGCTATGCTGAAATAATAATGGTTGGTATGTACCTAATATTTTATTTAAACAATGATCTAGGAGTACATATTATACCTTCAATGATAGCTGGAATACTATTTTCTGGGTTGGTTGGATGGCTCACTCATAAAATAGTAATAGCAAGATTGATTGATGCAGCACCTATTAATCAACTGATTGCAACTGGTGGTCTACTTTTCTTCTTTCAAGGTGCTGCAATGATTGTATTTGGTATTGAATTTAGAAACATGGGTGTAAGCTTAGGAAGTTTAGCAGTAAGCGAGGATATTTATCTTTCATGGACAAGGTTAATTTCGTTTGCAATATCTGGTTTAATTGTTGTTGCTTTGTATTTATTTTTGTCAAGAAGTTATCTCGGAGCAGCTATTAGAGCAATAAGTCAAGACAAAGAAATAATGAGCTTAATGGGTGTAGATACAAAAAAACTCTACCTATTAACTTCAGCTATTGGAGGAGCATTGGCAGGTCTTGGTGGTTGTTTATTAGTACTTCAATATGATGTACATCCCTTTATAGGTTTAAGTTTTGGTCCAATTACTTTTATTATTTGTGTTATGGGTGGACTTGGAAATATGGTTGGAGGGTTCATTGCTGCATTTATTTTTAGTGAATTAATTACTATAGGTGGTTATTTTGCCGAAATTGAATGGGGATATGTGTTAGCTTTTGTTTTCTTTATAATTATGATGTTTATAAGACCCGAAGGTCTGTTTGCGAGGAAATCATGAACAATAAGTACTTTATTGGTTTTTTGGCTATCGTTTTATGTCTCTTACCCTTAATTGGGGTTCAAGGTTACCCTCTACATATAGTCATTACTATCTTAATATGGTCGTTTGCTTACACTGGATGGTCCATAATGGGAAGATTTGGTCTGGTCTCATTAGGACATGGCGCATTTATGGCAATGGGTGGGTACATAACTGCTTTACTGTGGAATTATTTAGGAATGTCTCCATGGATAGGTATTCCTATTGCTTTGATCATTACAGGTTTACTAGCGTTGATTGTGGCTTATCCTTGTTTTAAATTTAGGATAGTAGGTCATTATTTTGCACTTGTGACATTAGCTCTTTCAGAAGTGGTACGACAAGTTATTATTGCTACCAGAGATTATACAGGAGGATCACTTGGATATACGCCTGAACCTCATGGTGAAGGTTGGTCTATTTATGCAATTCAATTCCCAGATGATAGAATAGTTTTCTTGTACATAGCAGTATTTACATGGCTAATTGGTATAATTGTTTGGAGAATGGTTGATGGTTCTATGTCTAGATATGCACTAGAAGCAATATCCGAGGATGAAGATGCATCATCAGCTGTAGGTGTCCAAGTTACTAGAGAAAAGCTTAAAATTACAATTTTAAGCGCTGTTATGACTGCATTTGCTGGCGCACTTTACTGTCAGTATCAAATGTTTATCTCACCAGATACTATTGGAGGTGTAGGTATTTCTCTTCAAATCGTTTTTGCAGTAGTTGTTGGTGGTATTTATAGTTCTTTAGGTCCAACTGTTGGCGCAATTATTACATTATTTCTTGCAGAGATACTGAGAGTTTCGATTGGTACTGCAACTGTAAATTTAACAGAAAACTTAACTATTAATGCAGCAGGTTTCCCATTATTTATATATGGAATAATGTTAATTGGATTTATTATTTTTCTACCAAAAGGTATAGTAGGAGGGTTGTCAGATCTACTAAGCAAGAAAGATGGCCAATCGCTTGATATAAAGTCATCAAAGGCAAAATGAAAATAGGTCTTCTTGGATTTGGCGCGATAAACCAAAAAGTTTACCAGTACTTTTCAAAAATTAACACGAATATTAGATTTAAAAAAATTCTTGTTAGAAATGCTAAGAAATATAACTATTTAAATAATAATCTAATTACTGATGTTCCAGACATATTTTTTGAAGAAAAATTTGATTATGTTTTAGAGGGTGCTGGACATGATGCCTTATTTTCTCATGGACCACAGGTTCTAAAAAATCAATCAGATATTTTAATAACATCAACTGGAGCTCTTACAGATGATTCTTTTTTTGAAAAACTAATTTCATTAAGCACCAAATATAATAGTAAAATAATGATTCCGTCTGCAGGTATAGGTGCTTTAGATATTCTAACTGCGTCATCTTATGGAAAACTTAACGAAGTTAATATAACTGTAAGAAAAAATACAGAAGCTTGGTTTGGCACAATTGCAGAAAAAAAATTTGATTTAAAAAACTATGATGAAAACCTAGTACTATTTTCAGGGACCGTGCGAGAGGGAGCAAAACTTTATCCTCAAAATGTCAATATTTCAGCTACAGTTGCCTTATCAGGTTTGGGTTTAGATAAAACAAATCTTAAAATTATATCGGATTCCTCAATAAAAACACATATCATAACAGTAAATGCTAAAGGTGATTTTGGAGAATTTAATTTTGAAGAAAACGTAATTCCATACGAAGAGAATCAAAAAACTGGAAAAATAGTATCGCTAGCAATTATTAAAAGCATCCAAAATCTTAGTTCGAATTTTGTTCTAGGAACATAAACTTAAATATAACAAGGACCATCTATTAAAGGATATTTCTCTAAAAATTTTTCATTTATACTTATACCTACACCTGGTAAATCAGTGGGACTTACAGTTCCATCCTTGTCTAATTTAAAGGGAACATCACCCATGTCATCTCTAAATGGATTAAAGGATGTTACATCACCTTCAAAAAACCCAGCGTTATCAACTGAAGCCAAAATATGAATTGATGCAGCCATATTTATTCCAGTTAATGATGTGTGAGGATTAATAGAAACGTTCCAACCAGACATTAGATTAGCAATTCTAATAACTTCCGTTATTCCACCAGCTTTTGATACATCTGGTTGAGCATAATTTATTACATTATCTTCAACTAATCTAGAAAATTCAAATCTGGTAAAATGATTTTCACCTGCCGCTAATGACAAATTTCCAAATGTTTTAGCTATTCTATAATTGTTAAATTCCATTGCTGGAAAGGGTTCTTCAAGCCAAGTGATTTGTTGATCTTCGTAAAACGGTATAGCTTTTTGAGCATCTTTAATTGTATAATTAGTATTTGCATCTACTAAAATTTCTATATCTTCTTTCAAAACTTTTCTTACTTGTTTAACTCTTTCAATGTCATTTTTGATTTTATCCCCTACCCTCAATTTAACAGCTTTGTATCCTTTATTTACATGACTTAATGCTTCCTCTCCAAGGGATATGGGATCTTGCCATCCCAAAGCAATACCTCCAGCGTATGCTTTAATTTTATTACTACCTCCTCCTAATAATTTATAAATAGGAGAATTGAAGTATTTTCCCTTTATGTCCCAAAGAGCAATATCAATCCCACTTAAAGCCATTGTTGATGCATATCCCATGCCATGACTAGATAATTGCATTTTATAAATTTTTTCCCAGACACTTATAGTATTAAGTGCATCCATACCTAACAGTAACTCTTTAAATGTTGTATCAACAAGTTTAGCAATTGCCCCAGGACATCTTCCATGGTGGGCTTCTCCCCATCCAATTATACCTTCATCAGTAGTTACTTTGATTAACACAGCATCTCTTTTAACTGCCAATCCAATTCCAAGCCTTACACCTGAGCCCTGGGGTACTTTAAAAGAAATAGGAAATGCTCTAATATCCACAATTTTCATGATTTTCATTATCCTTCTTTTATTTTATTTACTAAATTTTTTATTATTAAAATCTGATTTATTTGATCCAATCTGAGTACCAATTCTTAAATAAGTTATACTGTTGTTCAGCAAAAAGCTTTTGGCTTTTACTTAATTTATCAGTTGGATTAATGTGTATTTCATAAGACTTTTCGCCATTCAAAACCATTAAATATTTGTAATATAGTACTAAATCAGGACCCTCATCAAATGATGATAAAACTGCAAGAGCGTTCTCAAGTTCTAAAGCTTTTTTTCTTGCGATAGAATTACCATCGGCTGCTTGTTCACATAGATTTATCAAATGTAAAACTTCTTTTGGAAAAGCATTACCAACACCAGTTATTGCTCCAACGGCCCCACAATTTATGTACCCATGATATACAGTAGTATCTACACCAACCATTAATGATATATCATCATCCTGTGAAGTTATGTGTTCTGCAGCATAAGTCAAATCATTTGAACCTCCAAATTCTTTAAAACCAACTAAATTTGGAAAATCTTTTCGTAAATCAAAAAACAGATCAGCTCTAGTTGAAAAACCATAATAATGACTATTATAAATTACAGAAGGTAAATTGGGCGCTCCACTCAAAATAGATGCAAAATGTTCTCTTTGTGCAGATAATGACGTACCCCTTGATAAAACTCTTGGTATGACCATTAGACCCGAAGCCCCAACTTCTTGAGCATGAATAGCGTGGCTAGTTGCCTTGTATGAATTAATTGCACCTGTACCCACTATAGTGGGCACTCCAGCTTTAACTAACCTGGAAACTCCCTCCTGCCTATCTTCATCTGTCAACAAAGGCCAATCTCCCATTGATCCACAATATACCACAGCTGACATTCCGTGATTTATTAACTCTTTTGCTTTTTTCACAAGTAAATCAAAATTTGGAGAGTGATCTTTGTTGCAAGGCGTCATAAGGGCCGGCATACATCCTCTAAAAATATTTTTCAAAAAATTTCTCCTATTCTATTTGCATCAGCTAGCCATTTATCGAATAACCACCATCAACAGGAATAGCAGTACCAGTAACATAATTAGAAGCATCACTAGATAAAAAAACAGCTATTCCTCCTAAATCATCAGGATCCCCCCAGCGCCCAGCAGGTGTTCTTTCTTCAACTCTTTTTTGAAGTTCAGGAATGTCAATCCTTGCTTGTCGTGTTAAAGTTGTGTCTATATATCCAGGCAGAACTGCATTTACTTGAATGTTATCTTTAGCCCAAGTGTTTGCAAGGCTTTTTGTTAATTGTACTACACCCCCTTTACTTGCAGAGTATGCACTTCCAAGGGGTGCTCCAAATAAAGAATGCATTGATCCAATATTAATAATTTTTCCACCGTTGACATTTTTAAAAAATTTGAAAACGGCTTTAGAACATGTAAACATACTAATCAAGTTAGTATCTATTATTGATTTCCATTCATCTAATTCATATTCCTCAGGTCTTTTTCTAATATTAGTGCCTGCATTGTTTACTAAAATATTAATTTTTCCAAATTCTTTTACTACATCCTCAATAAGTTCATTACATGAGATTTCATCAACAACATCTACTATCAAAGACTTACATTTAATATTTAAAGAATTTAACTCTTCAATTGAATTTTTATTCTTGTCTTCATTCCTTCCGGCTATGACAACAGTTGCACCAGCTTCTCCAATAGCTTTCGCCATAGCTAAACCAATACCACCATTTCCGCCTGTAATTAATGCCACTTTCTCATTAAGATTAAATAATTTCATTTTTTGCTCCTCTTTGTCCTACCAATTTTCTTGAGATGTTCTTACATCTAATTCAAACGTCCATGCATCTTTACTTTGATTATAGAGAAACATATATGCATCCGTAATATTCTCTATGTTGATAAGCTTGCCTTCTTTGACCCTTTCATCAAAATCCGATATTCGTTTTTTTATTCTTTCCCCTGCTAATCCTCCATCTACAATTACATGACTTACATGAATTGAATGTTCAGCATATTCTTTAGCTAATGCTTGAGCTAAATTTCTTAAAGCACCTTTAGCTGAGTTAAAAGCACCAAAATTTGGCTTACCTCTTAAAGATGCACTAGCACCTGTAAAAATAAGAGTACCGGCAGTTTTTTCTGATATGAATGTTTTAATAACTTCTTTGGCAAATAAAAACCCTCCAAAACATCCACTTTCCCAGCTCTTTCGAAAATAATTGGCATCCATCTCAATAATCTTACCCGGTGTATTATTTCCAACATTATAAATAGCGAAATCTAGTCCAGGACCAATTTCTTTAATCATATTTTTAATTTGATTTTCGTTAGTTGCATCTACCTCTAATGGTGTAGCCTTATTTCCATCATTTAAAATAGTATTTACGACATTATCAAGAGAGAGTTTCGTCCTTCCAGCAACAAATACTTCAAAATTATTTTTTGCTATTTTTCTGCATAACTGTCCTCCTAAACCATTTAAAGGACCAACACCTATTACTAAAGCTTTTTTCATTTTTATATACTCTAATCAGTTTAAATAAGAATCGACTCTTTGAAGTAAAGAATTAAGTCTAATTTTTAGATCTAATAATTGATTTTTTAAATTTCTATTTTCACTTTTTAATTCTTTAATTTTTATCTTTAATAAAGAATTATTTAAATCTGTACTTGGAGCCTGTTTTTTTAAATCAGCTTTACAAGCATTATAAATCGTAATTTCTTTTGCAGATGTTCCTTTCAATATACATTCATGAGCAGATATGTGAGATGAAATTAAAATAAAAAATGATAAAAAAACAATCTTCATGTTATTATGCTTGCATAGTTATTTGTTTTTATACAATTACATACTATCTATGTATTTAACAAGAGGTAAAAATGTACACTAGAATAGCTGAATTTCAATCAACTTCCAAAGTTAATTGTGATATGATTATAGCCTTTTTTCAAAATGTTATGATACCTAGAAATATAAAAAATGGCCAATTAAGTTGTGAAGTTTTTAGAGTTTCTGATACCACTGGATTTGTAATTTCTTGTTTCAAGAATAAAAATGATGCTACTAAAATTATGAATA
>CACOAO010000021.1 GCA_902625215.1 uncultured SAR116 cluster alpha proteobacterium | reverse complement strand
AAACTTATAGAACTAGTAAAACTTATTTTAAAAAATTTATCAAAATCCATACTTTTTTTCATATTTTTAGTCCCTAACGCTATAGCCGTTGAGGTTACCTGGGGAGGCGTAGCTTTCGTTGATAACAATAATGTAGAAAGCTTATATCCAAACCTATCTAAAATCGGCATAAGCAAACTTGATGATTGGGCTTATAATGCCCTAAAAAAAGACGGTTCTATTAGAAAATTCAATAATTTTGAAATAAAAGTTAATAAAGATGGCGAACCTGTAATGATTGATAAAGATCAAACTGAAGGCATTATAATGTCAGTGGTCTTTTTTGCAGACGACACATTTTTTGGGGAAAATATATCAGTAAAAGGTGTAAGAACATACGATAATACCTATCAATTATATGGAGCTCTTGTTTTCTTTGAATTTGGCAGCGGTAGTTATGTTAACTCCGTACCATTAATACAAGAAAGAACAGTTGCGGAAAATAATATTCCTGGTCCTCAAAAAATTGAAATGAATTTTAATGGTATGCTAGATGGTTCTTTTTCAAAAAATTACTTTAATGAGCTTTTTAATAGAGCAAAAGATACAAAAGTAAATGAATTTCCTGAAAAGTTTGCCAAGTTTGGTGAAGTTACATTTGGCCCAACAGTTGAACAGTTTTTTAACAAAAATAATGAGGTTCAAAGTTGGAAATTTAGAATTAATAAACAGTATGAAAATGAACTATCAGCTTATAGTAAAATACCCATAGTTCCAAGTGGTCCAAATGCAGAATTAAACGAATTTCAAGCTATTTTCAAGGATGCAAGTTACAAAATAGTATTGGGAGAAGCTGTTTTTGTTTTCAATGTTAACCTTAAAATTTTTAAAAAGATTGATAGGCCAAATAAAAATAATACCTACAGAACGGTATGTCATATCGTAGGGTTAAAATTGGCCTTTATAGATGATTCATTTGAAGAAAAAGAGTTAGTTATGGACGTCCCGTTCGTAAGAGCTAAAAAATCTTGTGGGGTTATAGGTATAAATAATGTTGTTGATGATACATACTTTTTCCCTATGAATTTGCTAGCAATAATTCAAAATTCAGCTTCTCAATTTAAAAATACTGACCAAAATTACCTTAAATCAGCTACTCAAGGTAAGGAAAAAGAAGCTTTAAATCAAATTAATAAAGTTAAATCAATATTATTCGAGTAGGAAAAAATATGTATAAATTTATTAAATATTTAATCTTAATTATTATCACAACTTTCTCGCTTTCAGCATATGCATCCGAGGTAAAAGTTACAGCTACTGGTAAAATTAAATATAGTAATGAATTTTCTGAAGATATTAAAGATGAGGCTATAATTAATGCCAAAAAAGCCGCATTAAAAAAAGCAACTAGAAAATACCCAAAAGCAAAATTAAAGATAATCAGGCAACAAAAAGATGAGTTTTTTGAGAGTTATGACGATTTTGTTGTTGAAGCTAAAGTGCAGAGAGAAAAACTTAATGAGAAAAGTAAAGTTTATAAGGTAAGTATTGTGGCAACTATTAATCAGAATGCTATTCAAGCTTTTCTAGAAAGTTTTGCAGAGTCGTCAAGTGGTGCTGAAAGTAATTTCGGTATTGTAGCTATTGTAACTGATCAAGTTTCAGTGAAAGAATTTGAAGAAAGGAAAGTTAAAATAAGGTCAAGCGAAGGTCAAAAAGTTAATGAAGAAAGAGGTGGTGCAACTAGTACAAAGGCTATTTCCTCAACAAGTCAAAAATCAATGTCTGTAACTGAGACTGGTGGAAGCACGACTAAAAAAAGAGATGATGTTGCTTGGGCTTACAACGGCCCTATGAGTGAAGAAGCATTTAATGCTTTCTCAGAAAAAATTGAAGATTTAGAATTTGAACCTATGGATTTCTTAGAACTAGATTTAAGTGAAATCGACGTTGGTGATCTTGAAGATTTAGGTCAATATGTAAACAAAAGAGGAACCATACCAGGAAAAATAATTAAAATAATGAGAAACTCGGCGGTTGATAATGAGTGGAACTTGTTTGGTTATGCAACAATACAAGTGGGATTAGCTTCAAAATCTAAGACTAGTAGCATGTATAAAATACCTGCTATTGTTGCCTTCAAGGTATGGCGATTAACTGATGAAGGCAAAGCAAAATCAGTTGGAAGTGTAAAAAAGACACCTGCATATGGACAGGCATCTGATAAAGAGGTGGCAAGAACAAACGCAATCAACAATGCAGCTGCTTTAGCTATGGAAACAATTCTAGCTAAGTTACAACAAAAAGGTATCAGATAATTCATTAATAAAAAAATAGGAGATTAAAATGAATAAAAGAAAACTTATCAAATTAACTGGTGTTTGTTTAATGACTATAGCGTTTTCCGCTTTCAAACTACCAAGTATTGGTGGTGGCGGCGGCGACGGTGCTGATTGGAAGTCTATTGCTGGAGACTTTAATAGTGGTTTTTCAAGTATTGCAGCTGGCCTTGTTAAGGTTGTTGATGGTATTAAAGCAAGTAAGGAAGCTATAGGCATTAAAGAAACTGCAGCTGTCCAGGAGCTTGAAGAACTTAATAAAGCTTCCGGAGGAGGAAAAGTTGGATCTGCTACCATAAAAAAAGCAACTGAATATGTTCAAGATAGTACAACTGAATTAGCCAAGGCACTAGAAGGCAAACAACTTTCAGCTGAAGAAAAAGCTAAATTAGTAGAAGCTTCAAAAAATTATTTTCAAGGAGCAGTTAAGGCAGTACCAGGATACGTTAAGGTTATAGTTACATTTAAAAAGGCTGGAGATGCTGGAACTCCTGGTCCAACGGATTTACTAGGAGCAGCAAAAGACATTCCTAACATAATGGCTAATGCACCTGCTATGTTAGAAATGATTCCAACTACATACGAAGCTATTAAAACTTACAGGAAATCTCTTGAAAAAGCTGACATTCCTGTACAAGTTTCTGAAAGTGACTTAGCTATAAATATGAATTAGATTAGTTATCCAAAGCTTTGAAAAAATAGAGATTATTTCTCTATTTTTTCAAAAACAGCTCTAACTTTTTCATATTTAAAATATGGAGATTTTGATGAAATTTTTTTCAATTCTGATAATTACTTTGTTTTTAAATATAAATAGTTCATTTGCAAAATTAACCACTATTGAAGTAACCACCGAAGGTACTGGCACTACCAAACAATTAGCAATTTTAGATGGATTAAAAAATGCTATTACACAAGTAAATGGTGCTGTTTTAGGTGCTACCACAGCTGTTTCAATATCAGAAGTTTCATCTTCTCAAGATCAAAATTCCTCTTATGAAAGTTCTCAAGCATTTCAACAAAATATTAAATCTGCAACGAAAGGTGTGGTTCAAGGTTTTGATGTTATATCTGTGACGCAAAATCCTGATTTGGGTAATCTTTTTGTTATAGAAATGAATGTTAAGGTTGCAAAATATAAAAAATCTAAACAATTAAAAAGATTAAGAATGGCTGTTTCTAATTTTTATATTTCTAAAGATTTGTCAAAAAGTAAAACTGCAAATAAATTTGCGTTTGATGTGCAAGATAAACTAATAGATCTACTAACTCAAACAAGAAAATTTGCTATGTTAGACAGGCAGTTTCTAAAAGATCAACAAAAAGAATTGAATTTTATTAATTCGCCTGATGTTCCCACTGAAGAAATGGCTCGTTTAGGAAACAAAGCTGGTACAGATTACATAATAACGGGTGTATTAAAAGATTTAAAAAAAGTTACAAATACAAAAAAAATGCAATCTACAGGTAAAGTGTTTAAAAATACAAAATATACCGCCGAATTGAATTATAGAATAATTGACATTGCTACATCACAAGTAAAATTTTCTGATACAACCTCAATTTCTATTTCTTCAGGAAGTGTAAAAAAACTAAGAAATCTAGTAGCAAATAAAACTGCAGAAACAATATTAAATGCTATTTATCCTATAAGAGTGATTGACATCAATAAAAAACTTTTGACTCTAGGTCAGGGTGGTAAATCTGTGAAAAAAAATGCTAAATATAATTTGGTAAAATTAGGCGATAGAATGATAGATCCTTACACCAAAGAATCATTAGGTAGGAAGGAAGATATTGTAGGAACAGTAAAAATCACAAACGTTCAATCTAAAATGTCTACCGCTAAAATAATTAAATCTCAGATTAAAAAAATTGAAGAATTATTACAATATGATTATATTGTCAGACCAATCAAATCCATTAATTATGGTAGTGTCTCTGCTGACAAAAAGTATAAAAATCTTAAAAAAGACATAAATAAAGACTTCAATAAATTAAAGGAGAAAAGGAAGAATGATTGGTAAAGTAATTGCTAGTTTATTAGTAAGTTCATGCATTGTATTTGAAACAAGTTCTCAAACAATTGATTTATCAAGCCTTAATGCAGACGTTGAAACCGGAACAGATGCAGGTACAGGCCTTACCATTGAAATAATGGATAGTGTAAGTAATAAATGTGAAGATTATGTATTAGATAAAGGTTGGAGTACAGGAGAAAATACTAAAAAAAATGGATCTAAATATTATATCGGCATTGGTGAGTCTGCAATATTAGCTCCAACTGGAAGTAAAAACTATATCACTTCAAGACAAAATGCTTATGAACAAGCGCTCCTTTTTGCAAAATCTGCAATACTTGAAGAAATGAAATCTACCGTTTCGAGAAATGTTAAGCTTAGTTTGGCGCAAGGAAAGTTTGTTGAAGATAAAGCATTACAAGATGAAATTAAAAAAGAAGTAGCTTCTAATGCTGTTGTCGATACTAGAGATTCATCATCAGCTTATAATAAAGCAATGGAATTATTAAATAGAAAATTAGATGAAGAACTTAAAAAAACAGAACCTGTTCCTCAGCCTAAATCACTTGAAGATGCTGAGAAAGTTACAGAGGAGGTAATAGATAAAGCTTTAGGCCAAAGTTTCAGCGATTTTATCGAAAGTGTTTCTGCTTCGAATTTATATGGTATTCGACGTCTTTATGTATATGAATCAGCACCTCCAGGAAAACAAGGTAAAATATGTGTGGCAACTATTCACTCAGCTAACACACAAGCTATTGCAAATGCAGTACTTGCACAAGACGCTTCTCTTTTTCCAAGTGGCAAACCCAACCCTAGATTTAAAAGTATGATTCCAAACCCTAAAACACAGGAAGGGGCATTTGAATTATTATCTACATTTGGTGTTGATGTTATTAGAGATGAGGAAGGTAATTTTGTATTAGTTTCTTATGCTCAATCTGGTGTGAGGGGTAAAGGTCCTGTTGCAATTAAAGCAGCAAAAGAAATTGCAAAAACTAGGGCAGAGGGAAATATTGCAAGTTTTATAGCAGAAGCTGCTGCTTCAAAAAAGAAAATGAAAGAAACAGAAAGTTATGAACAAACCGCAGACCAGGCTGAATACTACAAAGGTGACGGAGCATTTAAAAAAGATATTTCTTCTGAATCAAAGAATGTTGTCATTTCAGGAATGAAAAAAGGTCGAGATTGGGGAATAAAACATCCTGTAACTAAGCAACCCATTGTTGGAACATGGGTAACTTTATCGTCAAAAACAATGAGTTCGTCTTTGGCACGTGAAAAAAATATGAACGCATCTAGGCCTTCTTCAGGTTCAGGGGCAGCGAAAAAAACTAAAAATTCTGGATCATCAAAGGCAGATTATGGCAAAGTTAAAAAAGGTTATTCAGGTTCTAGTAGAAAACCTGATGATGATGATGACTTTTAAAAATTGAAGTTACTTGCATTATTACTAATATTTTTTTCTAAGCCAGTTTTTGCAGAGTTAACTGAGACTTTTTATGCAAAAGTTGCGCTTCCTGTAAAAGATAAAATAGTTGAAAATAATATTAACTTGGAAAAAGCTAAGCTAATAGCCAAAAATATTATTATAAAAAAATATTTTTTTAAGAATATCGAGTTACCACAAGAAATTAGTGATTACCATAAAAAGAATATATTAGAATTATTATACAATTTATACCCCAAAAAGCTTGATTTAGTTAACTTTAAATTAGAGAACAGTAAAAAGAAAAATAATTTTATTTATTACACTTTTTCTTCAAATCTAAATAAGAAAAAAATAATTACTGATTTTAATTTATGGGAAACTCTTAATACATTAATTGATAAGAATAGTCTTGATCTAATACTTTCACTAGAATTAGCCTTATCTTATACAAATAATATTAATATCCTTAAAGTCTTAAAAAATTGGAAAAAAGCTTATAAAGGAAGCATAATGTATATTGTTTCAGATAACCTTTTAACAGACCCGAAATCATTAATATATATTGATAAAAATTTTAAGAAAAATGATTTAAATATTGATTTAGAACAAATAGTTCACCTTTTTGATAAAGCACCGTTTAACATTGAAATTTGTTTAAAATTTTCTGATTTATTGAATCAAAAAAATCATAAAACTTTGCAAAAAAAAATTCTATTATCTTGCAAAAAAATTCATTCAAACAAAGTATCAGAAAAAACAAGTAAAGATATTGCAGATGAGATACAAAGTTTGCACGAATTAGGTTTTAAAATTCGTGAACATGACATAATTTATAAGATTTTAAACTATAATGGAAATTTACCAATTAAACTAAATGATGATTTTGAGATTTTAAAAAATGAAAATCTTGGGATTTTGTTACAAAATTTTGAAAAAAATTATTCCATTAAACATTTGATTCAAATACGAAATATATTAAAAT
Source organism: uncultured SAR116 cluster alpha proteobacterium (assembly GCA_902625215.1). Lineage (GTDB taxonomy): Bacteria > Pseudomonadota > Alphaproteobacteria > Puniceispirillales > Marisalimonadaceae > Marisalimonas. The sequence goes on along the minus strand of CACOAO010000021.1, from coordinate 17,815 downwards.
CTAAAAACTTAAACACATTGTCCGAATTGTTATCCAACCAAATTGGAGTAAGTAAAAATGAATATTTCAAATTTTAATTTTATTCACATAATTTTGATATCTTTATTATTTGTATTAACTAACTGTGCGACAAATAATGCAATAATTCATGAGAAACCAGTTGTTATAAAAAAAGAAGAAAAGAAAACAGTTATTGAAAAAAAATCATGCTCAGAAAAGTCGAGGGTTACTGTAGCTAAAGAAACTTTTATTCAATTTAGGCATGATATTAGCGAAGTTGAAGAATATAGAAAAGTTGCAGCAGATTGGTGTGACAAGTTTTCAAAAATACCTGTAAAGGGAAAACTAAAATGTGGTAGGTGTTGTGATGCTTCTTATTTTTGTAAATAGTATTTAAATTTGATAATTTAACAAAAAATAAATTTATGAGGATCAACTATGGATAAAGCAGTAATAATTTCCACAGCTAGAACACCAATAACCAAAGCTTACAGAGGATCTTTTAATGATACAGATTCACCAACATTAGCTAGTTATTCTATCAAAGCATGTATAGAAAAAGCAAAAGTAGAAATGTCAGAAGTTGATGATGTAATTTTAGGTGCTGCAGTTCAACAAGGTACACAAGGTTATAACATAGGAAGGCTTGCAGCAGTAGCTTCGGGTTTACCAATAAACGTTCCAGGGATGAGTGTCGATAGACAGTGTGCATCAGGCTTGATGGCGATTGGTATAGGGGCAAAACAGATTGCATTTAATGAAATGGATGTAGTGGTTGCAGGGGGAGTGGAGTCAGTATCACTAGTTCAAAATGAATACTCAAATAAGTATAAATCTAAGGATAGATTATTAATTAAAAACAAGCCTGATATTTATATGAGTATGATTGAAACAGCTGAAGTAGTGTCTAAACGTTATAATATATCTAGAGAACAACAAGATGAATATGCTTTACAAAGTCAAATAAGAACAGCAAACGCTCAAAATAAAGGTTACTTTAATGACGAAATTATACCAGTTAAAGCAACTAAAATTTTAAATAATATAGAAGAAAATAAAATAGATTATGAAGAAGTGAACGTAAGTAAAGATGAATGTAATAGACCTAGCACAAATATGGAAGGTTTAAGTAATTTAAAACCAGTAATGGGCTTAAATTCTGTTATAACTGCTGGAAACGCTAGCCAACTTTCTGACGGATCGTCGGCATCTTTATTAATGTCTATGAAACTTGCAGAGAAAAAAAATTTAAAACCAATAGGTATTTGTCATGGCGTAGCTGTTGCAGGGTGTGAACCAGACGAAATGGGGATAGGGCCAGTTTATGCTATACCAAAACTTTTAAAACAAAATAATTTAAAGATGGGTGATATAGGATTATGGGAATTAAATGAAGCTTTTGCAGTACAAGTAATATATTGCCGGGATAAACTAGGAATTCCAGATGAAAACTTAAACGTTAATGGTGGTTCTATATCTATAGGTCATCCTTATGGAATGAGTGGTGCAAGATTAGTAGGCCATGCCTTGATTGAAGGGAAAAGAAGAAAAATAAAATATGCTGTAGTTACAATGTGTATTGGTGGGGGGCAAGGTGCAGCTGGTTTATTTGAAGTTTTATAAAATTATGTTACTAGGAGGCCTTGATGTTTAAAATTTCTAATAAAGTAAGAAGACTTACAACTGACGAAAAGAAACAATATAAAAATGATGGATATATAACTGGATTGCCAGTTTTTGATGAAAAAGCAAAGGATGATTTGAACGATTTATTTGTTTCATTAAGTTCGAGATTAAGTAGTGACATTGATATTAATCAGACCAATATGTGGCATAAAGCAAGTTTAAAATTTTATAATTTATGTAGAACGCCTGCAATTCTTGATTATGTAGAAGATCTATTGGGTCCAAATTTTTTCCAATGGGGAGGTCAATTTTTTCTAAAAGAACCAAAAGATGGGTCAGTGGTTCCTTGGCATCAAGATGCTCAATACTGGCCTCTATCTCCAGCTAAATCAGTAACTGTATGGCTTGCATTATATGATACCGATGAAGAGAATGCTGCTATGAAAGTTGTTAGAGGTAGTCACAAACAAGGTATGTTTAAGCATCATACAAATAATGCAAGTAATTTAGTACTAGACCAAGAGGTTTCATATGACCAAATAAAAGAAAGTGATGTCATTTCCTTAAATTTAAAGGCTGGAGAAATATCACTTCACGATGACGGGTTACTTCACGGGTCTGAAGCTAATAATTCGGATAGGAGGCGTTGTGGAATAACTATGAGATTTGCCCCAGTCAACGTGAAAGCAGATTTGTCAATCTGGCCACATTTTGAAACACAACTTGCTAGAGGCGTTGATGATTTTAAGTATAATCCAATTGCACAGATTCCTAGAGGAGAGGGTACTCCAATTAAAAAATTTCAATACTCAAGTGAATTTGCAAATCAATGGTGAATTTATTCTTAAATGATGTTTAGAAATTAAAGTAAAATGTTTAAAATTTCAAAAAAAGCAAGACGTTTATCAAATGAAGAAAAGAATCAATATAAAAAAGATGGCTATTTAACTGGGTTGCCCGTTTTTTCTTCAGATGCAAACGATGATTTAAATACTTTTTTTGTTACCTTAAGTAAAAAAGTTGATAAAAACATCGATCTTAATCAAACTGCACAATGGCATAAAGCCAGTAATATGTTCTATAAATTATGTACAACCCCTGAAATACTTGATTACGTAGAAGATTTGTTAGGCCCTAACTTTTTTTTATGGGGAGGTCAATTTTTTCTAAAAGAACCAAAAGATGGATCAGTTGTCCCGTGGCATCAAGATGCACAATATTGGCCATTATTCCCTGCGAATGCAGTAACTGTTTGGCTTGCTCTTTATGATACAAATGAGGAAAATGGAGCCATGAAAGTAGTTAAAGGAAGTCATATTCAAGGTGCTTTTAAGCATCACACTAATAAGGCTCAAAACCTTGTTTTAGATCAAGAGGTTTCTTATGATCAAGTCAAACAAGAAGACATAATTTCTTTGAATTTAAAAGCAGGAGAAATTTCTTTGCACAATGATGCATTATTACATGGCTCCGAACCAAATATATCAAGCAATAGAAGATGTGGTCTTACAATGAGATTTTCTCCTGTGAATGTTAAAGCTGATTTATCTATTTGGCCACATTTTGAAGCACAATTAGTAAGAGGTGTTGATGATTATAAACTTAATCCAATAGCACCTATACCAAGAGGTGAGGCAGTGCCAACAAGTAAATTTCAACATTCTAGTGAGTTTGAGACATTTTGGTAAATTATTATTGAATATTTTGAAAATTATTATTTTTATAGAAGCTAAACATCATGGAAAATATAATCAATGGTTTGAATAATAAAATCACAATAAAACCATATGCTCCAAATATTGGTGCTATTATTACTGGTATTGATCTGTCGAAAGAAATATCTAATTCTGAACTAAAAATAATTAAAGATGCATTCCATAGATATTTAGTAATTTTTTTTCAAAAGCAATTTGAAATTTCTCCAGAAAATCATATTAAAATTGGTAAATATTTTGGAGATTTACATATTCATCCAGCCGCTCCAAAAATGAAAAACTTTCCTGAAATTTTTGAAATTCATACTGATAAAAATAGTAAGATATCAAATGGTGCTGAGGATTTCCATTCTGATGTCTCATGTGATAATGAACCTCCCCTAGGGACAATGCTTCAACTACATATTTTACCAGAAAGTGGAGGTGATACTATGTTTGCCAATATGTATATGGCATATGATGCATTGAGTAATCCTATGAAAAAATTTTTAGATAACTTAAATGCATCTCATGAATCTGAGCATTTTTACAGAGGAAGATATAATAATGTTGATGAAAATAGAAAATATCCATCAGCAATTCATCCTGTAGTTAGAACACATCCAGTAACTAAGAAAAAAGCTTTATATGTAAATCGTTTTTTTACGACAAAAATAGTAGATTTAAGTAAACATGAAAGTTCACTTATTTTAAATTATTTATTTGAACATTGTGAAAAAACTGAATTTCAAATTAGATATAGATGGAATAAAAATGATATGGCTTTCTGGGATAATAGATGCACTCTTCATAAAGCAATTTGGGATTATCATCCAATGGAAAGAAAAGGTAGAAGGGTCACAATTAAAGGAACTATTCCAGTTTAAAATCAAAGGATAATTAACTACTTTGGTACAACAATAAAATTTATTTTCAAAATTTAGATAATTCTTCTTCCCTTATATGTAACCCTAAACCATCTTCAACGTACTCAGTTTTAATTTTTCCTCTTGTTATTTCTTGATTATGTGATGATACAATTTTATTAAATTTTTCCGTCTCTTTATACTGATATTCTAAAAAATGCGATGGTGATATTGAACATATTTGTATTGAGTGGGCATGAGCTATTGGGCCAGAGGGATTATGAGGTGAAAATTCTATATTATTTTTTAATAAAAATTTATTTATACATATCATCTCATCCGGACCACCAGCGTACTTTATATCTGGCATCATTACATCATGAGAATTATGTTTAACAAATTCCTCAAAACCTTTTTTAAGTATTTTATTTTCAAGACCAGCTAACTTAATACCTTTTAGATTTAATTTTTCTTTTATTATTTTGATTTCAGGTATATTTCTGATCTCTTCATCAATTGGCGATTCTAACCAGTATAAATTATAACTAGAAAATTCGTTTATTAAGTCTAGTATTACATTAGTTGAAAATCTCCAGTGGCAATCAATCATTAATTTGATATCGTTATTGATATTATCTTTAATCATAGAAACTCTTTTTAGACCAATATCAACATTTTTAATCATTTCTTTATAAGACATATCAGGGTAAATTTCGTCGAAAGGAGCAAATTTTATTGCCTTGAAGCCGTCATCAATAACATTTTTCAATTTTATTTTTATAGTTTTGAGATCTCTTGAATTACAAACTCTATTAAAATTTGCGTAAGTATTTACAATATCTTCTTTTTTGTCTGAAAACATATTACAAATTGATTTATTATTATATCTTGCATAAATATCCCAAATTGCTTGCATTATGGATGAGCTTATTGACGCTTCGACTAAATTACGAAAAGGAAGTTTTGCTTTTATATCAAAAGGTGAATTAAAATATTTATTTACGAATAGTTCAAATATGTCTTTTTTATTCTTTATTACTTCATCTTCTTTACCTTGAAGTGTTGCCTCACCCCATCCTACTATTTTATTAGAGTCTTCTAATTTGGTAAATAACCAAATAGTTTTTTCAGTAGCCTTATATTTAAATATTTTAGCCTTAATAATTTTATATTTCATGAAAGTCAGTTTTTTTTATTATTTGTAATTTAATTAAAATTATTTAACTATTTAAATGATAATTTTAATTTCATTAAGGTAAAGCTATGAAATTAAGTCAAGAAGAAAAAGCAATGTCTAAAGGAGAATTTGGTGAAGCCTTAAAGTGGGCTATTAATCATCAAAAAGAAGTTGGTAATTTTTTTGATGCTAAAGACTTTGTGTCAATTAGCAGTGTTCATATGATGGTTGATCCAGAGTCTATTGGGGTTGATGGTGTTAAATTTTTAGAAAAATTAGTGAAAATGGATGCAAAAGTAAGAGTTCCAATGATAACCGATCCAAGAGGTGTGGACCTGGATTATTATAGACCATTGGGACAAACAGAAGAAATGGCAGATATAGAAAGAAGAACAATACAAGCATGCTCTTCTATGGGTATTTTAATGACTAACACATGTGTAAATTATCAGACTGTTATGGCGCCACTTTTAGGTGAACATTTGGCTTTTGGTGATACAGGCGTTGTAATTTATTCAAATAGTGTTTGTGGTGCAAGATCAAATTTTGAAGGAGGGCCTTCAGCTCTTGCTGCAGGACTTACTGGTAGGACTCCAAGATATGGATTGCATTTGGATGAGAAAAGAAAACCTACAATAAAATTTACTGTAAATTATGAACCTCAAGATTTAACAGATTGGGGATTATTAGGAGCACTCATTGGAAAAATCTGTGGGTCATATTGGGAAGTACCAATAGTTGAAGGTATTAAAAATTTTCCTTCTTCGGACGAAATTAAGCATTTTGGCGCCGCAATGGCAAGTTTTGGGTCAACTCCGTTATTTCATATCAAAGGTGTAACACCTGAAGCTAAAAATTTTAATTCTAATGATTTAAAAAACTTAGTTTTACATGAAATTAATTCTTCTAATATTAACTCTCTAAGAGGGGAGTATGGTAATGTAGGAGATGAGATTGATGTTGTTGTTTTTGCTGCGCCTCAATTATCAATATTTGAAATGCAGCGAGTTGCTAAGCTATGCAGTGCTAAAACTTTTAAAGTACCTGTTTTGGTATGTACATCCCCGCAAGTATATTCTGATGCTCATAGAATGGGCATAATTCATCAAATTGAGAATTCAGGCGCAAAAGTTTTGCAAGGAACATGCTTTTACAACCAGTATGCTCGAGAAATTGGTGTTGCCAAAAATTGGGTAAAGTTATTAAGTAACTCTACTAAAATTGTTAATATTTTAGGCGGATACGGATATAAGCCAGCACTTGCAAATATGGAAAAATGTATTTTATCAGCTATTGAAGGTAAAATTGTTTGAAAATTCTTAAATGTCATATTGGTATTGGACCTAAAGTTAGTGGTACTGTTTTGTCGGCGAATGACAATTTCTCTGCTCGTTACGATCTTGACCGAATTAATGGTGTCTTTTCACGCCCAAATCATAAATTATTTGGTGAACCATACGTGGATAGAATTCTAGTTCTGAATGAATCAAAAGGTGGTGTTGCCTCAGCATGGATGTTGTACGAAATGTGTGCTAGGAGAATGGCACCAAAGGCAATTTTATTTAATAAAGCAAATACAATTTTAGCCCAAGGTAGTTCATTGGCTGGATTGACTATCTGTGATAGATTTGAAGATGGTGACATAACTTCTTTACTTGATACAGGACAAAATGTTCATGTTGATCCAACTAATGGAGAAGTAACTGTATTACCAGATTGATATAATTATATTTTCTTTTATTTAACTCGATAATTAAAATTTTCTAACAATTCGTTGAGAAAAACACTTTTATATCCCTTGCGAGTAATAATGCCTGTATCTCTATTAAGATCAAAATCTTCTATTACTACATGTGATAATTTTGCACTATCTGGTGTGGAAAAAACTGGAGATGCAGTAAATAATAACATTGAAGAATTCTCAACCACCTTAAGCGCCAATCTTAATGAATTAGTTTTAAGAGATATTTTAGGTTTAGGAATATTTCTTGATCTAAACCAATTGAAAAATAAATCTTCTGTCTGTTTTGCCGCACTATTCATAGTCCATTTATACTTTGTTAAATCGTTAATTTTTATCTTATTTTTAAAAATGGGGTGAAAAGATGAGGCAAAAATCAAAAATTTGTCTGTTCTGAGGTGAATAAAATTAAAGTTATCTAAATTTTCAGGTTTCCTTGCAAAAATTATATCCATTTCATTTTTTAATAATTTATTTAACAATAAGTCTGGTGCTTCAATATTTAAATTTATTTCTAAATCTGGAAATTTTTCAGATGTATTAGCTAGCACTTTTGGAAACTCACCTAAAGACCAAGTAGTACCAGCACCGATGTTAATTTTTCCTTTGAAACCATATGAATGATTTCTTATTTCTTTTTTTGCATTATCAGATAGAGCAATTACATTTCTAGCATATGGGATTAAAAGTTTTGCTTCTTCACTAATTACAAACTCACCATTTTTTCTTGAGTACAAAGTATTAATACCAAAAAAGTTTTTCAAATTCATAAGTCTTTTAGTAATTGCAGGCTGTGTAATATTTAATTCTCTTGCAGCAGGGGTAACGCCTTTATTATCGATAACAGATAAAAATGTTTTAAATTCTATTAAGCTCATTATAACTAATTTTTATATATATATAAAAAATATAAATTATATTTTTATTTATAAGTTGTCTATGTTTAAATGAGTTAGGTAAAAGGAGTTCTTATTGGCTAAAAATTTACTTATTTTATTATCCGATGAGCATAATAAAAGAATGCTTGGAGTTTCAGGACATGATTTTGTTAAAACGCCAAATTTAGATAAATTAGCTAGTGATGGATCAATTTTTGAAAATGCTTATTGTAATTCCCCTATATGTGTACCATCAAGAGCTATTCTAGCAACAGGAAGATACAACGCTGAAATTGGATATTGGGATAACGCAGACCCTTACGACGGAAAAATTATAAGTTGGGGTCATAGAGTTGTTGATGCTGATTGTGATGCAGTTTCAATTGGTAAATTACATTTTGTAGATGACCAAGCACCTACAGGTTTTTCAGAACAAATTAATCCACTCAATGTTGTAGGCGGAGTAGGTGATTTACTGGGCTTAATTAGACAAGAACTACCAGTCCGTAAAGGGGCTGCAAACATGGCGAAAGACGTTGGGAGTGGTGAAACAACTTATTCTAATTATGATAAACAAATTGCTGTAGATGCTAAAAATTGGATAAAAAACAGAAAAAAAACAGACAAACCGTGGGTACTATTTGTATCATTTGTTTGTCCACATTTTCCTTTGATTGCCCCTGAAGAGTTTTACAATATGTATCCTGAAAATGAAATGCCCTGGCCATTACTTTATGAAGATCACGAAAGAAGTAACCATCCCTATTATGTTGCAATGAGAAAATGCATGAATTACGATGATTACTTTAATGAGGAAAAAGTAAGAAAAGCAACATCTGCATATTTTGGATTATGTTCTTTTCTCGATAAGAACATTGGTGATGTATTATCAACTCTGGATAATTCAGAATTTGCTAAAGACACAAATGTAATTTACACCTCTGACCACGGTGATGCCCTTGGAATGAGAGGTATGTGGGGTAAAAGTACAATGTTTGAGGAGTCAGCAGGCATTCCAATGATTATGAGAGGACCTGATATACCAAAAGGAAAAAAAATTAGAACACCAGTGAGCTTAGTAGATGTTTTCCCAACTGTAATTGATAACCTTAACCTTTCAAATCATAAAGATGATGAAGATTTGCCTGGAAAATCCTTGATTGAAATCGCAAATAACAAAGATGATTATGAAAGAATAGTATTATCCGAATATCATGCTGCCGCCTCTCCAGTTGGAGCTTTTATGCTTAGGAAGGGTAAATTTAAATATGTTTATTTTGCAGAAGGATATGATCCACAACTTTTTGATCTTGAAAATGATCAATTTGAACAAAATGATATATCAAAAGATCCAAGATATAAAAATATTTTAGATACTTTTTATAGTGATTTACTAAAAATTTGTGACCCAGAAAAAGTAAATAAACGAGCAAAAAAAGAACAGCTTGAAAAAATTCAAAATCATGGTGGTATTGATACAATATTATCAAGAGGTGATTTTGGTTATTCACCCGCTCCGGGACAAACTCCAAAATTTGATTAAAAATAGAGAAGCTTATGGAAGAGAATAATTATAATAATAAGGGAAATATAATTAAAGATATAATAATGGCTCTATCTCTTATTATTATAGGAATTGGATGCTTTTTTACTTATAACCCATCTGAGTCTCCCTTGGAAGTTGGAACAGATGGAATGACTTTTGCGACATATCCTCTTGGTGTGGCTGTTTTATTACTATGTCTTTCTTCAATATATCTTATTATTTCAATTAAAAATTATATTTTAATTAAAAATAATAACGATCAAAATATTAATCTTTTAAAGAATATTTTTAGTAATAAAGATCTATATATTAAAAGAATTGGATCAGTAATATTATTAATTATATATGCATATTTTCTTGGAAAATTAAATTTTTTGCTCACTACAGCCTTTTTCCTTTTTGTTGCCTTTTATTTATATGATAGGCGGGATTATCTGAAAATGTTAATTATTTCGTCAATTGGAAGTGCTTGTTTATACATGCTTTTTGTTTATTTTTTAAAACTACAACTTTGATAGGATAGTTATGTTTGAAGGTCTAATGGGTGGATTTTACGACTGTTTACAACCACTTAATTTATTACTTCTTTTTTTGGGCACTTTTTTAGGATTATTAGTTGGAGCCTTACCCGGCTTAAGTTCTCCTATGGCAATAATTATTCTTTTACCTGTCACTTATTCATTAGATCCTTTGCCCGCACTCTTAGTTATGATTGGTGTATATGTTGGAACTAAGCTTGGGGGATCATTTGCAGCAATTCTCTTAAGAACCCCTGGAACCCCAGCATCAGCATGCACTGCTTTAGATGGTTTTCCAATGGCTGAAAAAGGTGAGGCAGGACTTGCACTTGGTTACGCTACATATGGATCTTTTGTAGGTGGTTTGTCGAGTTGGATAATTGCTGTAACATTTATACCAGTCATTTCTGCAATTGCACTAAAATCGTCAAATGCAGATGTTGCTCTGATAGGAATTATGGGATTAGTGATGGTTTCAGCTTTTACACGAGGATCAATGTTAAAAGGTTTTATTGGTGTTTGTGTTGGACTTCTTATTGGATGTATGGGTATGGACAGAGTTGATACAATAGAAAGATTTACATTTGGATCTTTAGATTTATTAACCGGAGTACCATTTGCCGCAGCATTGGTTGGTTTATTTGGGTTTGCTGTAGTTATTTCAGATTTATCATTAATGAAAAGTAAATCAGAATTAGTATCAACAAAATTTAGAATAAAACTTCCAACGTTTAAACAATTTTTTTCAAGGTGGAAAGCTTGGGGTACAGGCAGTTTTATGGGGGCAATTGTAGGAGCCGTTCCTGGTGTAGGTGCTGACGGAGCAACATGGTTAGCTTATGGGACTGTAAAAAATAATTCTAAAAATCCTGAGGAATTTGGTTTGGGTAATCCAGATGGTGTTATAGCTCCTGAAACTGCAAATAACGGAACAACAGGGGGGGCAATGGTTCCTATGTTAACTCTCGGCATACCTGGTGATGCTTCAACTGCAATAATGATAGGGGCTTTATATCTCCATGGATTACAACCAGGGGTAACCTTAATGAAAACTGGGGGTGAAGTGGTATATGGTATTTTAGCAGGTCTATTATTAGCTGGTATATTCATGTTTTTAATTGCGATGGGAGCAATTAGATTTTTTGTTTATGTTTTAAGACAACATAGGTCTATATTATTTCCATTCGTTATGATATTTGCGTCTCTGGGTGCTTTTGCTAGTTATGGAACAGTTTTTCCTGTTTTTGCAGCAATTTTTTTAGGTGTTTTTGGTTTTATAATGGAAGAAAGAGGATTCCCGGTTGTAACAATCGTTTTAGGTGTAATTCTTGGCCCCATAATTGAGTTCAATACAAGAACTGCTCTTATGTTATCTGGTGGAGATTGGGCCACATTTATTTCTACATGGCCGAGAATAATATTTATTGTCATTATTGTATTCCTTGTAGTTAACGAGATTCGGCAAGGATTTAATCGCCAAACTATGGCAAAAATCTAACTTTACAGGAGGAAAAGATGAGATTTTTAATTATTTTTTTAACTGCTATTGGGATTATGATGCAATCATCATTCGCAGGTTTCCCAGATAAGACAATTAGGTTAATAGTACCTTGGAAAGCAGGTGGTGGAACTGATACCATTGCTAGAGGATTTGTTGGTGCCTTTGCAGATGCTGCAGGTGTTGATGTAGTTATTTCAAATGTTGTTGGCGCAGCTGGAGCAAAAGGTCTGATCCAAGTTCAACAGGCAAAAAATGATGGATATACACTACTATTAAATGGTACTGATACGATTATCGGTTTAAATACTTTCAAAAAAATGCCTTTTACCGCTGACAGTTTTGAATATGTTGGTGGTATGTACACTACACCTACTTATGTTCTTGCTAATAAAAAAAGAGGATATACTTCTCTTATGGATGCAATTGAAAAGTCAAAAAAAAGACCTGGAGAATTGATAGCAGGAGTTGCTGCAAAATTTAATGCTCATGATGTAATGGCTCACGCTATCAATGGATACGCTGGAGCTAAATTCAGAATCGTTGCATTTGGTGGTGGAGCTAACTTAAAAAAAGCAGTTCTTGGTAATGAAATTGATATTTGTATAATACACGCTCCAGTTGCATTAGCAGCAGTTAAAGAGGGTATTCTTGATGTCATTGGAACTGGAGGATCTCTTAAAAATATTACACATCCGCCTGTTAAAAATATCAAAACCCTTAATGAGTTAAATATTCCTGCAGAAATTGGTGTAACTAGAGGGCTATATGCACCAAAAGGAACACCTAAAGCTGTAATGGAAAAATTATCTCAGATCATGGAAAAAGCAGCCAAAAGTGAAAAATTTAACAAATTTGGAAATAATTTTGGTTTTTCTCCAGTGTGGTTAACTGGAAAAGAATTTAGAGCCCTTCATGATGACGGTATGGGACAATATGCTGATATCAAAGCAAAGTTCATGTCAAAATAATGATTAAAGAGGGAATTTTCCCTCTTTTTTTATTTTAATATAATTTCTTAATTTAATTTATATTTTGATAATGTTTAAACCATTAGAAGACATTACTGTTTTAGATCTTACTCAAGTTCTTGCTGGACCTTTTGGATCTTATCAACTAGGTTTATTAGGTGCTAATATTATAAAAATAGAAAATCCTGAAGATGGAGATTGGGCAAGAAAAGGCGGTGATGATAAGGATTTATCTGACAATTTAATGGGCACTAGCTTTTTAGTACAAAATAGTAATAAGCGCTCTATTAGACTGGATTTAAAAAGTAAAACTGGAAAGTCTATATTTAAAAAATTAGCTACTAAGGCTGATGTGATAATAGAAAATATGACACCTGGTAAATTTGCAAAACTAGGATTTTCCTTTAATAGTTTAAAAAAATTAAATCCAAAGGTTATATTGTGTTCTATTTCAGCTTATGGCCAGAACGGTGATTTGGGTATCAGACCAGCGTATGATCACGTAATACAAGCTGCGTCAGGTATAATGTCAACAACTGGAACAGACAAATCAGGTCCTTTAAAAGTAGGGGCTCCATATATTGATTACGCAACAGGACTTAATGCAGCATTTGCCATCACAGCTGCAATTTCAAACTTACAAAAAGATAATTCAGCCAAATGGATAGATGTCAGCATGTATGATACATCATTAATGCTGATGTCTAGTCTGGTTTCTACTTCAATTAATTCTGACATAACACTTCAACCAAAAGGTAATGAAGCATGGTCTGGAAGTCCATCATCAGGTTGTTTTGAAGCATCATGTGGAAATATTTTGGCTATCGCTGCAAATACGGAAAGTCAATTTAATAGGCTTTGTAAAACTATTTTTGAAACAAAACAAAATTATTATGAAAAATGGATAGATATAAATTATAGGAAAAAACATGAAAACTCTCTAAAGAATGAAATTGGTGTAGCTATAAAAACTAAATCTGCTGAAACATGGGAAAAAAAATTAAATGATAATTTTGTACCAGCTTCTAAAGTAAAAGCTTTTAAAGAAGTTATTTCAGAAAAACATTTCAAACAGAGAAAAAATTGGATTAAAAGTCACTTAGAAAAATATGATAAAACTTATATGGTTCCATCATTGAGTTTCAAAGTTAACAACAGTAATAACGTCAATATCTTACCTCCTCCAGAATTAGGACAAAATACACAAGAAATATTAGAAGAATTTGGATTTACAAAATTAGAAATCAAAAATTTTATCAATAAAAAAGTAGCTTTTTAAAAAATGAGATTTTAGTGAAAAATTTACAAATAAATAAAATAAAACTTACACTTTTTGAAATTGAATTAGAAGATGTAACAGAAGATAAAGGTGGAATCGGAATAAAATATTCGCCTAATACAATAAATAGACATAAACGTTTTGCAATTCAAATTTATGACAACAAAGGTCATATTGGTGAGTACGTACCACCAAGAGGCAGAGCTAAAGTTATAATTGCTGCTAGTGAAGCTCTTTCACATTACTTAATTGGAGTAAACCCCCTTGATAGAAATGGTATTTATAGAAAATTACGGGGGTTATGTAAACATATTGGTGAGGTGGGAATAGGAGCAATAGATATAGCTTTATGGGATTTAGCAGGAAAAAAACACAATTCTCCTATATATGAACTTTTAGGAGGTAAAAGAAAAATTCTTCCAGCTTATGCAAGTACTATGAATGGAGATAATGAAAAAAATGGGCTATCTTCTGCCGAAGCATATGCTGATTTTGCACAACATTGTCTAGAGCTAGGTTATAAAGGTTACAAAATGCATGGTTGGAGCACTGGCAATGTGAAAGATGAAATAGAAATGCTTAAAGCAGTTGGAGATAGAGTGGCTGGCAAAATGAAAATAATGTATGATGCAGCTTGTCATTTAAACACATTATCAGATGCTTTAGAGGTTGGAAGGGTTTGTGATGAATATGGATTTTATTGGTACGAAGACCCTTACAAAGATGGAGGTGTTTCTATCAATGGAAATCAAGTTTTGGCTCAGAAACTATCTACGCCCATATTAGTAGGCGAACATGTAAGAAACTTAGAAACTTCGGTTGATATGTTAGTTAACGGTTCTTCTTTTTTTTCTAGAGCTGATCCAGATTATGATGGAGGAATCACAGGTTCTTATAAATTAGTACTTGCTTCAGAGGGCTTGGGAATAGATTGTGAAATACATTCTTGTGGACCACCAATGAGACATTTAATGGCGGCGAGTAGAAATTCAAATTTTTATGAGGTTAATCTTCTTCATCCTAAATGTAATAATCCTTGGTCTTTGCCAATTTATGACCAAAACTATAATGATCTTATAAATTGTATTGATAATAGTGGAAATGTTGTGGTCCCTAATGGTCCTGGTTTGGGTGTTGACTATGACTGGGATTATATTAAAAAAAATAAACTTCATACTGTAGAAATTTTTTAAGTAAGTTTATATGATTTATTAAAATATTATATCTTGAGATTTATTCATCATTAATCTTTTCAAGACCTGTTGAAATTATTTTAATTAAATAACCATACAAAAGCGGTAGAAATGCGACTGAAACAGCAGGCCATATTTTTTCTGTATTTACGTGGTGATTACCTATCATTACAACCCCAATCATCAGCCCAATCCAACCCATGTAGACTGAACCATCACCAAAGTTTTTAATAAAATTAGTGGATTTTCCTTTTGCCAAAACATAACCCAACGATCCTCCTATAACTAGTAACATAGAAGGTAAGTCAATAAACTTGTTATAGTCTATTGTTGATATGGCTCCAATAACCATCCCTATAATGATTAATATTCCAATTATTCTCATTCAATTTACCTGCAAAAATAGTTTATTTTTTAAAGTATTTAATCTTAAATAAAAATATAATTGAGTAAATATATAAATTTTTGTTCTGTACTACTTTAAATAAATTATTGTTGCTATTTGTTAGAGTAAATCATTTACTATTATTGTATTTAAAATAGTTGGAAATAATATCTATGAGTCTGTTAGGTGATGCAGTTCTTGTTAATTGGGGTGGTATCGTTGAAGTCAAAGAATTAGAATACAATGAATGGCATTCAAAAGAACATATGCCAGAAAGGATATCTTTACCCGGGTTTTTAAGAGGCTTGAGAGCTGTTGGAATTTCAGGAACAGATATAAATCATAAATATTTTATGATGTATGAAGCAGAACGAAAAGAAGTTTTTGTATCTAAAAAATATCTAGAGAGACTAAATAATCCTACTGATTGGACAAAGGATATATTATCAAACTACTTATCCCCATCTAGGACAATCTGTAGTGTTATTTCTAGTAAATCAATTGGTGTAGGAGGATATATTTCGACCATAAGATTTTTAGGTAATAAAATTTTGAAAAATCAAAATGTAGAATATTTAAAGACTGCCACCTCGATAATACTCAAATTAAATGGTGTAACTGGTATGCATGTACTTATAGGTGATAGTAGTTTTGGTCAAATGAATACTCAAGAAAAAAAAATTCGTTCATCACAAGGGTTAGATGATCAAATAGTATCTCAAGCTGTAATTATAGAGGGTCTAAACTTACAATCATTAAAAAGTGCTATTAATCATTTAAAAAAAATATATTTCTTAAAGGAAAGTAAAAATCTAATTATAAATTATTATTTTTGTCAAAATATTTTAACTAAAAAAGATTTGTTGCAAATATGATATTCAAATACTAATTGAAAAAATTTAAATAAATAAAGAGTTTAAAATGAGTAATGAAGAAGAGGTTTGGGAATTAGTTGAAAATAAAAAAGAAGATTTTATAAAACTTTCTGACCAAGTTTTTGATACACCAGAAATTTTGTACAAAGAATTTAAATCAGTATCTGAACATATTAAAATGTTAAAAAAAGAAGGTTTTAAAATTACTGAAGGTATTTGTAATATGCCAACCGCGGTAATGGCTGAATATGGTAATAATGGACCACTTATTGCAATATTAGGCGAATATGATGCATTACCTGGGTTAAGCCAAGAAGCAGGAGTAACAAAACACAAACCAATAAAAAATAATTTAAATGGTCATGGATGTGGCCATAATTTGCTAGGTGCTGCCTCTTTGCTTGCAGCCGCAGCAATTAAGGATTGGTTAAAAAAAAATAATATTAAAGCTAGGGTTAGATATTATGGATGTCCTGCAGAAGAGGGTGGGGCCGCCAAGACTTATATGTCCAGAGATGGTTGGTTTGATGGGGTTGATGTTGCTATATGCTGGCATCCAGCCACTTTTAATTCTGTAAATATACCAATATCATTGGCAAATACTAGAATTGATTTTTCATTTATTGGTAAATCAGCACATGCAGCTACAGCACCACATTTAGGTAGAAGTGCTTTAGATGCAGTTGAGCTTATGAATGTTGGTGTAAATTATATGAGGGAACATATGCCTGACTCTGCAAGAATACATTATGCTTATATGAAGACTGGTGGAAATGCAGCAAATGTAGTTCATGCCAACGCTACTATAAGACATTTAATAAGGGCTTCAAATTTAATGGAACTTCGTTCTTTGGTAAAACGAGTTTACAAGATTGCTGATGGCGCAGCTTTAATGACAGAAACAAAAGTGGAAAAAAAAGTTTACAGTGGAGTTTCTAATCTTTTAGGAAATGAGCCCTTAGAAAAAATAATGCAAAATGAGTGGGATAAATTAGGGCCTGTGATATTTGATAAAAATGATATAGATTTTGCAAATAAAATTCGTTCAACTTTTACAGAAACTGAAATTTTAGATAGTTTTCAAAGAATAGGTATCAAAGCCCCATTAGATTTACCACTTTGTAATTTTGTAGCACCTTTAAATTCCACTAGTAATGGGGGAATTGGTTCTACTGATGTTGGGGATGTTAGCTGGGTAGTGCCTACAGTTCAAGCCCGTGTGACAACTTGTGCAGTAGGTACACCTTTTCATACATGGCAAACTGTTGCTCAAGGAAAATCTGCGGCAGCTCATAAAGGTATGATACATGCTGCAAAAATAATGGCCTCAACTGCATCAACTTTAATTAACAACCCCAATAAAATTAACGAAGCCAAAAAAGTATTTGATGATCACATAAAAGAAAATCCATATATATGCCCAATTCCCAAGGGAGCAATGCCTCCAATTTTTAAAGACTAATGGTATTTGTTTATTTGATGAAATTTGATATAAAATCTTTAAACATTTTAAGCGCTCTTAGCTCAACTGGATAGAGTATTTGACTTCGAATCAAAAGGTTGGGGGT
>CACOAO010000020.1 GCA_902625215.1 uncultured SAR116 cluster alpha proteobacterium | reverse complement strand
TTAGTAATAAGAAAATTTCTATAAAAATATTGTTTTGGAGAATTGATATTGCTACAAAAAAATGAATTAGAAAATAATCCTTTCACAATAGCTGAAGTAGGACAAAATCATCAAGGCGATGTAAATTTAGCAATCGAATATATAGAAATGTTTTCGAGGTGTGGTGCAGATGCAATTAAATTTCAGACTAGAAACAATAAGTTTTTATTTTCTGACGAGGCTTATAATGAAATATATACAAGCGAAAATGCTTTTGCAGATACATATGGAAAACATAGAGAACATTTAGAACTAAGTATTGACGAATTATATCTTATCAAAGAAACTTGCAGAAAATTCAATGTTAAATTTATGTCTACACCTTTTGATGAGCCAAGCCTAGAGCTTCTTCTTGAAATAGGTGTTGATCTTCTTAAGATTGCTTCTTTTGATTTAGGTAATCTCCCATTTATAAATAAAATTTCAAAATCTAACAAACCTGTTGTAATAAGTGTCGGTGGAGGAAAATTTGATCAGATCAAATCAAGTATAGATTTATTAGAACAAAATAAAACAGAATTAGCAATCCTTCATTGTGTTTCTGAATACCCATGTCCTTTTGATCAATTGGGCTTGAATAACATTGAAACATTAATAAATAATTTTCCTAATCATTCAATTGGAAGTTCAGACCATTTTAATGGTATATTATCTGGGCCAATAGCTTTTATGAAAGGTGCTAGAGTTTTTGAAAAACATGTTACGTTGAATAGAGCTTTAAAAGGAACGGATCATGGATTTGCCCTTGAAGCTGATGGATTTAGAAAATTTGTAAGAGATATTAAAAGAGTAAATTCTATGCTTATACCAAAACCTCAAAGTGAAATTGGAAAAGAACAGGTTTTTAAAAAACTTGGTAAATCAATAATTGCTTCATGCGATATACAAAAGGATGAGTTACTCACACTTGATAATCTGTCTGGTAAAATATTTAAAAATCAGTACATACCCGTAAGAGAGACAAATAAGATACTGGGTAAGAAAGTTTTAAAATCAGTTAAAGCAGGTGATTTACTTATAAAAGATAACATTTATTAAAAATTATTTTAATCTAATTGAAAAGTAATGAACATGGATATTTTTAATTTATCTAAAGAAATCATTGTAATAACTGGAATATCTGGTAATTTAGGCATTAGCTACGCTAATGAACTTCTTAAAAGAGATGCTGTAGTCGTAGGGCTTGATTTAGAGCAAAATAAAAACATAAATGACCTAAAAAAAATCTTTTCTTCTAAATTTTTATTTATAAAGTGTGACATTACTTCAAAAAAACAATTAGAAAGTGTTCAAAAGGTAATCATAAAAAAATATTCTTATCCAACTGTGTTAATCAACAATGCAGCTATTGACTCCCCACCTTCGGCACCTATAGAAGAAAATGGTCCATTTGAATATTATCCTGAAGAATCCTGGGATAAAATAATGGAAGTTAATCTAAAAGGTGTTTTCTTGTGTTGTCAAGTTTTTGGTAATATTATGGCTTCAAATAAAACAGGGTCTATTATAAATATATCATCTATTTATGGCATGTTATCACCCGACCAAACTATTTATGAATATAAAAGAAAAAATGGAGAAGATTTTTATAAACCTATAGGGTATTCAGTATCAAAAGCTGGCGTTATCAACATGACTAGATATCTATCGTCTTATTGGGCAAAGTCAGGTGTTAGGGTTAATACACTTACTTTAGCAGGAGTTGAGAATAATCAAGATAAAAAATTCATAAAAGCATATACATCAAAAATACCAATAGGTAGAATGGCAAATTCGGAAGATTATATTGGCCCTATAGTTTTTCTATCAAGTAAGGCTTCAAATTATATGACTGGCGCCAATTTAGTTGTAGATGGTGGGTGGACATCCATTTAGTATTGAAATTGATATTAGGGTTTATAAATGCATTTAAAAAAAATAGCTTTTATACCAGCTAGATCTGGTTCAAAAAGAGTTGCTAACAAAAATATTTTGCCCTTAAATGGGCACCCAATAATTGCTTATACAATCAGAGCTGCAATTGATAGTGAAAATTTTGATAAAGTTGTTTGCATCACAGATAGTAAAGAGTATGCAGATATTGCCAATTATTATGGAGCTGAAGTACCATTATTAAGACCAAAAATAATCGCTCAAGATAAATCACCAGATATAGATTGGCTTATTTGGATTACAGAGTTTTTTACGAAGAAAAAAGATGATTTTGATATTTTTAGTATTTTAAGGCCAACCAATCCCCTAAGACTGTCATCCACAATTAATAGAGCAATGAAAAAATTTTTATCTTCAAAAAATATAGATTCTTTAAGAGCTATTGAAAAAGCCAATCCACATCCTGGAAAAATGTGGGTTGTAAGAAATGACAGAATGTTTCCAATTTTACCATACCTTAAAGGAGATACTCCTTGGCATAGCAGCCAATATGCTGGCTTGCCAGAAGTATATCAACAAGATGCAAGCCTTGAGATTGGGTGGGTAAATATTGTTAAAAAATATAAAAGTATTTCAGGTCATACAATAGTACCATTTTATAGTACTGGTTATGAAGGTAAAGACATAAACGATATTAATGATCTTATGTATATTAGGTTTTTAGTTGAAAAAAAACTAGCAACTTTGCCAGATATTAATATTAAACCATATGATTTAAAACAATTAAATTTGGAGGAATAAAATGGGGGATCAAATTGGAGAAGTAGTAGAAGGCACGCTTTATTATATTCCTAAAGTTGAGTTTAAAAGAATATTAGACTCTGAAATAGATAAAAATTTAAAAACATCTTTATTTGCTGATATGTGTCGTCTCAATACTCTTTACATGATAGCTAGAGCTGGGTCAGGTCATATAGGTAGTAGTTTTAGTAGTATGGATATTCTGGCATATTTACATTTACAAAAAATGAATAATAACGACAAATTTTTTAGTTCCAAAGGTCACGATGCACCAGGATTATACTCAATATTGCTTGCACTTGGAAAATTAGATTTTAATTTAATACATAGTTTAAGAAGAATTGACGGGTTACCAGGACATCCTGATGTAAATACTCCAGGTATAATTACTAATACTGGATCTCTAGGCATGGGGATCTCTAAGGCAAAAGGATTTGTTTTTACAAATAGGTTAATGAAATTAGAACAAAACCTTTTTGTTATGACAGGTGATGGTGAACTTCAAGAAGGTCAGATTTGGGAGTCCTTAATATCGGCTAAAAACAATAATATGCACGAAATCACAATGATCATCGATCATAACAAATTACAATCAGATACCTTCCTGACATCTGTTTCAGATTTAGGGGATTTAAAAAATAAATTTCAATCATTTGGATGGTATGTTACTGAGTGTGACGGTAATGACATAGTTTCACTAGACAAAGCTTTTCATGAATTGAGAAAATCAAAGTTGCCTAAAGTCATAATAGCCCATACTGTTAAGGGTAAAGGTGTTGAGGTGATGGAACATACATCTTTGGACTCAGATGTTGACATGTACAAATTTCATAGTGGAGCTCCATCATCTAATATATACCAACAAGCAGTTACCGAAATATCTAACAGAATTGATGAGACCTTAGATAAAATTTCCCATAATAAAATATTATATGAAAAGACTAATGCAAATCAAACAAAACAATTTGATGTAAATACTTTTCAAAGGCTTATACCTGCGTACGGGAAATACCTTTTGAACCACGCTAAAATCAATGATAAAATATTAGCTTTAGATGCTGATTTGGTTTTAGATACTGGACTAATCCCTTTTAAAGAAAAATTTCCAAATAGATTTTTCGAATTTGGAATTGCTGAACAAGATATGGTTTCAGCTGCTGGTGGTATGGCTTTAAATAAATTTTTACCGATCGTTCATTCATTTTCATGTTTTTTGACTACTAGACCAAATGAACAAATATACAACAACAGTTCTGAATTTACTAAGATTATATATGTAGGGTCTCTTTCAGGAGTAATTCCTGGAGGCACGGGTCACTCTCATCAATCAGTTAGAGATATATCCACCTTAAGTGCTATACCCAAATTAATTGCATTCGAACCTTCATGTGAAAAAGAATTAGAACTGTTTTTAGATTGGGCTATTAATGTAAATAAGTTTTGTTCTTATTTGCGAATAAACAGTCTTCCTTTTCAGTTATTATATGATTATAATGGTACTTGTATTCCTGACATTGGTACTGGCATAGAAATTCATTCTGGGGATGATGCAATTTTATTTGCCTATGGCCCAATAATGTTAAATAATGCTTTCACAGCAGCAAAATTATTAAAAGAAAAAAATATTAATTTGAAAATAATTAATTTACCCTGGTTAAACATTATAGATGATCAATGGCTTGCAAAACAAATTAAAAGTTTTAAGTTCATATATTCTATAGATAATCATTTTAAAATTGGTGGACAGGGAGATAGAATAGCATCATCAATAGTTAACATTAACCAAGAAAAGATAATGTTTAAAAAAATTGGACTAGATACAATTCCACCTTGTGGTACAAATGAAGAGGTTTTAGAGAGAGTTAACCTAGATGCAAAATCAATTTTTGAGACAATTTTGAATGATTTAAATTAAGGGCAGATTATGAACAGTATTAAAAATTGGGAAGTTTATAAAAATAACTATTCCAATGATTTCCTCAAATCAACATTATCTATTAACTCTTTAGATGTAGATAATTTCGTAAAGCTTATTTATGATGTTGAAAAAAATGGAGGTAAAATCATTATAGCCGGTAATGGAGGGAGTGCTTCAATTGCAAGTCACGTATCTGTTGATTTCACAAAGGCGGCGGGTATAAACTCAGTATGTTTTAGCGATGCTAGCTTAATTACTTGTTTTGCAAATGATTATGGCTATGAAAATTGGCTTGAAAATGCAATTAATTTTTACGGAAAAACACAAGACTTAGTAATATTAATAAGTAGTAGTGGTAATTCTGCGAATATAATTAACGCAGCGAAAATATCAAAAGCAAAAGAATTACCTTTAATTACGTTTTCTGGCTTTTCACCTGATAATCCTCTTAGAAATATTGGTGATATTAACTTTTGGGTTGATAGCAAATCTTACAATATTGTTGAAATGACTCACCAATATTGGCTTTTATGCGCTATGGATTTCATAATTTTCCAAAAACATCGAAAATGACATCCCCAGATTTAAGTGCAATGTTATTATGCGCAGGCATAGGTGCCCGATTAATGCCTCTTACAAAAGAATGGCCTAAATGTCTAATGCCCATTAAAAGAATTCCTTTACTCGATTATTGGCTAAACACCCTTGACGAACTTAATATAACAAAAATTTTAGTCAATACTCATCACCACTCTGAAAAAATTTATGACTTTTTAAATAGACCTAGACACTCAAATAAAATTTCAGTTTCTCATGAAAAATTTTTATTAGGCACGGCTGGAACACTAGCTAGAAATAAGAATTTCTTCAAAGATAGAATGGTCTTAGTTGCTCATGCAGATAATCTTTGTCAATGTAATTTTAAAGCTTTTATTAATTTTCATTTAAAGAAAAGACTAAATGGTTGTTTAATTACAATGATGACATTTCAAACAGACTATCCAAGACAATGTGGCATTATAAAGAAAAATAAAAATAATATAGTCGAGGAATTTTACGAAAAAGTTAATAATCCTCCTGGAAACATAGCAAATGGGGCAGTATATATAATTGAACCCGAAGTAATTGAATGGATAAATGATAACAAAGATAAAAAGGACATAAGCACACAAGTAATTCCAAATTTTTTAGGAAAAATTGCAGCATGGCATAATAATGATGTTCACCGAGATATTGGTTCAATTGAATCTTTGAAATTAGCCCAAGGTGAGGCAAAGCAAATTTTTAAAAACAAAATAGATGATGATTGGCAGTTAAAATTTAATAAAAATAAAATTCATGATTTAATACACTATACGGGGAAAAAATGAATTCTAAATTTTTGATAATCGGGAGTAACTCTTTTACCGGCTCAAACATGGTAAATGATCTTTTGGAAAGAGAGTTTGAAGTTGTTGGTATTAGTAGATCTGAAGAAATAAACGATGTTTTTTTACCCTATAAATGGAAAAATAAGAAGGATACAAAATTTAGCTTTTATGCATTAGATTTAAATCATCAATTGGAAGAAATAAAAGTTCTTATAAAAAAGGAGAAGCCAGAATTTGTTATAAATTTTGCAGCGCAAGGTATGGTTGCTCAAAGTTGGTTAAGTCCAGAAGATTGGTATCAAACAAATGTTGTATCTCAAGTGAAATTGCATGATTTCTTAAGGACCTGTGATTTTATTTCTAAATATATTCATGTTACAACACCTGAAGTTTATGGCTCCACGAGTGGATGGAAAAAAGAAACTTTTAATTTTAATCCAAGTTCTCCTTATGCGGTCTCAAGAGCTGCATGTGATATGCATCTTAAAAGTTTCTTAATGGCTTATAAATTTCCAGTAATTTTTACAAGAGCAGCAAATGTATATGGCCCAGGCCAACAATTATATAGAATTATACCAAGAATGATGATGTGTTCAAAAATAAAAGAACAGTTAAATTTACAAGGCGGTGGTTTGTCCAAAAGATCTTTTGTTTATATAACTGATGTTACAGACGCGACTTTTAAAATATGTATGGAAGGTCAAATAGGCAAGACATATCATATTTCTTCCAACCAGCAGATTTCAATATTAAATTTAGTAAAACTTTTCTGCAATAATTTTAATATAAACTTTGAAAAACTTGTAAGGGTATCTGATTCAAGGTTAGGTCATGATGATGCTTATATGCTTGACAGTGAATTTATAAGGCAATCTCTAAAGTGGGAAGATAAGATAAATATTGAAAATGGTTTGGAAAAAACAATGAAATGGGTTAAAGCTAATTTTAAAACATTAGAAAAATTACCACAAATATATGAGCATAAAAAATGAGTAATATTCTATTAACTGGTGGATGTGGATATGTTGGCACAGTTCTAGTTTCAGATCTTCTTGAGAAAGGTCATTTCGTAACTGTAATTGATACTCAATGGTTTGGAAATGAACTTGTAAAAAACAAGAATTTAAGAATTATAAAACTGGATGTGCGTGAAATTGATAACATAGATTTGAAACCATATAATATCATAGTCCATTTGGCTAACATAGCCAATGATCCTGCGGTTGATTTAAATCCTACATTATCCTGGGAAGTTAATGTTTTAGCTACGCAACAGCTTATTGATAAAGCATTAAGAGCAGGAGGAGTTGAGCACTTTATTTATGCCAGCTCTGGCAGTGTATATGGAGTAAAGGATGAGATGTCAGTAACTGAAGATTTAAGTTTAGTACCAATTTCAGCATATAACAAAACTAAAATGGTTGCTGAAAGAGTTGTTCTGAGTTATTCAGACAAAATGCAAGTTCATTGTATTAGACCTGCCACTGTGTGCGGATGGTCTCCTAGGATGAGATTAGATGTAAGTGTAAATATGTTAACCTTTCAAGCTTTGAAAAATAACAAAATTACTGTTTTTGGAGGTGAACAAACAAGACCTAATATCCATATCAAAGACATGATTAATGTTTATAACCATTTTATTAATAATAGGGAACTCCCTTCAGGGTGTTACAACGCTGGTTTTGAAAATCTTAAAATTATTGAAATTGCCAATTTGATAAAAGAAAAAATTGATTGTGAAATAATTGTTTCTGAATCAAATGATCCTCGGTCTTACAGACAAGATTCTAATAAATTACTAAATACTAATTTTAAACCAATTTATTCAGTAATGACCGCAGTTAATGAAATTTCAGACAAATTTAAACAAGGTCTTTTGGTAGACAATGAAAAATACTATACAGTAAAATGGATGAAAAAACTTTCACTTTAAAACTTTTTTAATTAAAGGAGATATTTATGTTAGGTAACGAAGTTGACTTATTGATTAACTATCCTCGACCCAAGAGAGACATAAAACAAAGAGGTCAAGAAAAAACTGAAGAAGATAGAGAAATAGCCAGAAGGTTTGATAAGGATTTTTTTGACGGAGACAGACGACATGGTTATGGTGGTTACGAGTATAATAAAAGGTTTTGGTCCCCTGTTATTCCTACATTTATTGATTATTATGGACTAACAAATAATAGTTCAATTTTGGATGTTGGTTCAGGTAAAGGTTTTATGATGAAAGACTTTAATGAGGCGCTTCCTGGAGCTAACATTAGAGGAATTGATATAAGTAAATATGCCATTGAGAATACTATTAGTAATATGAAGCCCTTCGTTCAGGTTGCTAATGCTACAAATCTTCCATTTGATGATAATCAATTTGATCTAGTTATTTCGATTAATACAATACATAACCTAGATAAGGATGATTTAATAATTTCTCTAAATGAAATTAGCAGAGTTTCGAAAAAAAGTTCCTTTATAACTGTAGATGCTTATAATAATGATGAAGAAAAAAAAGCTATGTTTGCATGGAATTTGACTGCCAAAACTATATTGTCAGTAAAAGAATGGAAAAAATTATTTGAAGATGTTAATTACCAAGGTGATTTTTTCTGGTTTATTCCTTAAGGATTTTAATTGATGATGCTAAAGCAACTTTATCTGGATATGCTTAGAATAAGAATGATTGAACAGTCAATCGCTGAAAGGTATAATGAACAAGAAATGCGCTGTCCTGTTCACCTGAGCATAGGGCAAGAAGCTCCTGCTGTAGGCGTGTGTGCTGCACTTACAAAGACTGATCGTGCATTTTCAGGTCATAGAAGTCATGCGCACTATTTAGCTAAAGGTGGAAACTTGGCGTCCATGCTTGCTGAAATATATGGCAAAGAAACTGGTTGTTCAAAAGGAAGAGGTGGTTCTATGCATTTATGTGACTTAGATGCAGGGTTTGTTGGAGCTACTCCTATCGTAGGAAGTACCGTTCCAATAGCCGTTGGAGCGGCTTTATCAATAAAGCTTAAAAAAGAAGAAGCTATATCAGTTATATTCTTAGGTGATGGCGCTATGGAGACAGGAGTTGTACAAGAGAGTCTAAATTTTGCATCTATTAGAAAAATTCCCGTCTTGTTTGTTTGTGAAAATAATCTTTATTCGGTATATTCACCATTAAGTGTAAGACAGCCAATAAATAGATCGTTATGCGATATCGCTGCTGCTCATGGAATTAAAACATTTTTGACTAAAGAGAATGATGTAGAAGACATATATACTAAATCTAAAAAAGCTAGACAACTTATTTTAAATAAACAACAACCAGTTTTTATTGAAATACCTACTTACAGATGGTTAGAACATTGTGGACCAAATTTTGACAATGATATTGGCTATAGAACTCAAGAAGAATATATTGAAAAGAGAGAAGCTGATTTATTAGAAAAATATATTGAAACCCTAGAAATTAAAGAACTGAATAAAATTACGTCTAAAATTGAAGACGAAATTAAAATCGCTTTCAAATTTGCTAAATCTAGTTCATTCCCAAATTCAAAAAGTGCTGGGGATTTTGTTTATGCCTAATAAAAACAAAATTTAGGGGATCAATTTTGTCGAGAAAAATATCATATTCAAAAGCACTTCTTGAAGCTCAAGACTATTTACTAAAAACCTATAAAGAGGTTTATGTTATGGGCCTTGGAGTGCCAGATCCCAAGGGTATTTTTGGGACAACATTGGGATTACAAGAAAAATATGGATCTGAGAGGGTGTTTGATATTCCACTTTCTGAAAATGCTATGACAGGAGTTGCTCTTGGGAGTGCTATTTCAGGAATGAGACCTATTTTGACGCACCAAAGAGTTGATTTTGCACTTGTTGCAATGGAACAAATGGTAAACCAAGCTGCTAAATGGCACTTTATGTTTGGCGGCAAAATGAAAGCTCCAATGGTAATAAGAATGATTATTGGACGAGGTTGGGGACAAGGTCCTCAACATTCACAAGTTCTTCATAATTGGTTTGCCCATATTCCAGGTCTAAAGGTCGTTATGCCTGTTTCCCCAAGAGATGCTAAAGGAATGTTAATATCAGCTGTAAATGACGAAAATCCTGTTATTTTCTTAGAGCATAGATGGTTATATGACTTAGAGGACTATGTTGAAGAGTCATCTTTTAGTGTTGAACTAGACACATGTAATTTACTAAGAAAAGGTAAGGATATAACACTAATTGGTGTGTCTTATTCAGTTGTAGACTGTCTAGAAGCTGACAAAACTCTTAGGGAAATAGGTATAAATTCAGATGTAATTGATCTTAAATCCATAAGGCCCTTGGATATGAAAACTATTATTTCATCTGTTAAAAAAACAGGTAATGTAATTATAGTTGACTCCGGACATGTTTTCTCAGGTATATCTGCTGAAATTTCAGCATCTATATATGAAGAACTGCACGGTGTTTTAAAAAAACCCCCAAAAAGAATAGGCCTACCTGATTATCCAACACCAACATCAACGTCACTCTCAGATGGATACTATCCTGTTAAAGGAGATATTATCAGGGCTACCTTTGAAATTCTTGATATAAAAGATAAAATTTTTGAAAATGAAAACTTAAACCGTAGGTTAGACCAACCGAATAAGTTTTTTGAAGGTCCATTTTAGGAGTACAATAGTGAATTTAAACATTAAAAATAAATTAGCTTTAGTAACTGGAGCAGGTAGAGGTTTAGGAAAAAATATTTGTGAGACCTTAGAAAAAGAAGGTGTGAATATAATTGCAGTCTCTAGGGGATCATCTGGATTAGAAAATCTAAAAAATAAATTAGGAAATTCAAAAAATCATCACTTTTTAGAAATTGATTTCCTCAAAAAAGGTTCTGTTAAAAAGCTAGAAAATGAATTAAAAACTCTAAACATCCGTCCTGATATTATAGTTAACAATGTAGGTGGTAATTTAGGTTATACAGATCCTCTCAAAACACTTGATGGATGGAATGATGTAATGCAACTAAATGTTGAAGTTGGTATTGAGATAAATGAGTTATTCATCCCACATATGAGAAAACAAAAATGGGGAAGGATATGTCATATCTCCTCAATTTCAGCCTTGGAAAATCAAGGACCTCCATCATATTGTGCAGCTAAGGCTGCTTTAAATGCTTATGTAAGAAGTGTAGGCAGATATATATCAAGCGACAATGTTATTCTAACAACTGTTATGCCTGGTGCTGTATTTACTAAAGGTGGATATTGGGACGAAGCATCAAAAGAAAGACCCGAACATGTTAAAAAATATCTAAGTGAGAGAATGGCTATCAAACGTTTTGGTACAGAAGAAGAAATAAGTAATGTTGTTGCATTTATGTGCTCTGACTTATCTTCTTTTTGTGTGGGCTCTTCGATTTTAGTTGATGGTGGTCAGGGAAGATTATTTAATTAAATTGAGAAATAAAATGATAAATAATGATTTAAGAATTAAGATTGTAGAAATGGTTAAAAGATCTGGCGAAGGTCATATTCCAAGCTCTTTTTCAATAGTTGATATTTTAAATTTCTTATATGGGAATATACTTAAAATAGATTCTCAAAATCCAAAATGGGATGAAAGAGATTATTTTATACTAAGCAAAGGTCACGGGTGTGGCGCATTTTACGCTGTATTGCATAAATATAACTTCCTTAGTGACAAAGACATAATGGATTATAGTACAAAAGATGGAATTTTGGGCGGGCATCCAGATATGAAAATAGTACCAGGTGCTGAAGCGAGTACAGGATCATTAGGTCATGGCTTCCCAACATCTATAGGTATAGCTTTAGGATTAAAAATTAAAAAAAAATCAAATAGAGTCTTTGCTCTATTAGGAGATGGTGAATGTCATGAGGGGACTATTTGGGAGTCTGCTCAAGTAGCTAGAAATCTAAATCTTGGTAATTTATGTGCTATAATAGATTGGAATGGTTCAGCTTCTCAGCTTATGCCGGTTGATGATCTTCCTGCAAAATGGAAAGCATTTGGTTGGAATGTTATGGTCATTGACGGTCATTCAGAAGTTGATTTAAAGCTAGCCTTTGATGGAATTGAAGCTAAAGTTGATGGAATTCCTACAGTTATAATCGCAAAAACAATAAAAGGAAAAGGCGTGAGTTTTATTGAAGGCCATGGCAAGTGGCATCATAAGATACCTGACGATAAAGAAATGAAATTAATTTTAGAAGAGTTATCAACATGAAAAAATTAAGAGAAGAATTTGCAGATTTAATGTTAAGTGTTGGTGACATTAACAGCGAGTTGGTAGTGTTAGTTGGGGACATTAGTCATGGGATCCTTCAACCTTTTGCCAAAAAATTTCCTGATAGATATTATAATGTTGGCATTTGTGAGCCAACAATTGTAAACATGTCTGCTGGTTTAAGTAAAGTTGGTCTTATTCCAGTAGTACATACTATTGCTCCATTCATTATAGAAAGAGCTTATGAACAGATTAAATTGGATTTTGGATATCAAAATTTACCATTAAACCTAATATCAGTTGGGGGTGCTTATGACTATACTCAATTAGGTTGTAGTCATCATTGTTATGCAGATGTTTCTCTAATGTGTCACATAGAAAATAGTTGTGTTATGATGCCAGGAAGCGCAAAAGAATTTAATAAACTTTTTTTAGATAATTATAAAAATGGTTGTATTAACTATTTTAAACTCACTGAGTTTCCTCATTCTATAGAATTAAAAGATGATCAAATCAAACTTGGTAAGGGTATAAAAATTGCCGATGGTAAAGATGTTACTATTCTTACTGTTGGCGGAATTCTTCAAAATGCCATAGATGCTCGCGAGTTACTAATTAAAGACAATATATCTGCAGAAATAATTTACTTTAACACAGTAAAGCCTTTTGATAATGAAATAGTTGTTAAAAGTACGGAGAAAACAAAAAGACTTCTAACATTAGAAGAATTGTCAGAACACGATGGTCTTCATAATTTGGCTTTAAAAGCACTTTCTGGAAAAATGGATTTTCCGATTAAACAAATGGCAATAAAAGGTTTTGTTAGTGGTTACGGAACATATAAAGAAATGCAAGATAGAGCAGGTTTATCTATCAATAAAATAGTAAAAAAAGTAAACGAAATTTGTGGAGAAAAATAATGAAAGGACAATTTTTAATGCAAGAACTTTTCGAACTTTTGCCAGTTACAAGATCATTGCATTCTAGAAATTGTAGCTTTTATAAATTAATTGAGAAAAAAACTAAAAACTTTATTGAAAGTAGTAATTTAAATATTGATGGTGATGGTAGCATCGATTTAGGAATGTTTGGTAAAATTAATCTTCCATTTTATAAGATGGGAAATATAAACTCTTTAGATTTATTTGGATTAGACGAATTAATCATTTTTGCCTTTTATCAAGTAAATAAAGGAAAATATTCTAGTGCAGCAGATATTGGTGCGAATATTGGTTTACATAGCATTATAATGTCCAAATGTGGATGGAATGTTAATTCATATGAACCAGATCCTTTGCACCAGCAAAAAATTATAGAAAATTTGTCTTTGAATAATATTACTCATAAAGTGAACCTTATTAAAAAAGCTGTGTCAAATGAGTCAGGGACAGGTGAGTTTAGCAGAGTAGTTTCTAACACAACGAGCAGTCACTTAACTGGTGCAAAAAACAATGTATATGGTGATATTGATAAATTTAAAGTAGAAATCGACTCTATAAAACCAATTATGAAAAATTTTGATTTTATAAAGATGGATGTTGAAGGTCAAGAAGCAAAAATTATAGGATGCACTGAAATTAAAGACTGGGAAAAAACTGACATGATGGTTGAAATAGGAAGTGAAGAAAATGCCAAAATAGTATTTGAACATTTACAGAAAATTAAAGTAAATTGTTTTTCACAAAAAAATAACTGGAATAAAGTTACTCAGTTTGAAAATTTTCCTACATCTTACAAAGAAGGAAGCCTATTTATAAGTCTTGCTAGCAAAATGAATTGGGGTTAAATCTATGAAATTCACTCCTACAAAAAATAAATATTCAACAAACAGTGAGTGTATTTTAAAGTTAGACAATTTTCCCCTAACGGAGAAATTTGGTTCGTATAATAAAAATTTTGAAACTTACGATCTGGAATTACATATATGCATGGATAGTGGGCATGTTTTTTTAAAAAACATCCTATCTCCAAATATATTGTATAGTAAGGAGGAATATAAATATACCACCTCTAAATCTCCAATGAAAATTAGATCGCTTCCACATTTTGTAGATTTTTGTTCAAAATTTATTGATATACAAGAAACGGAAAGAGTTTTGGAAATTGGGGGTAATGATCTTTATTTAATGAAGTTATGGAGAGAATTAAACCCGAAAGCTGAATGTTATGTAGTTGATCCAGTACATGAAGCATTAGACGGGAAAATTATAGATGAAATAAACGTTATTGGTAAATTCGTAGAAGAAGTAAATCTAAACGAAATAAAACCTAATGTAGTACTTTGCGTACATACTCTTGAACATATAGTTGATCCAAATTTAGTTATATCAGAATTAATTGAAAACACTCAACCTGATACAACCTTTATATTTGAAGTTCCATGTTATGATTCTATGCTTGAAGGAAAGAGACTAGATGTTATTTTTCATCAGCATCTAAATTATTTTAACATTAATACTTTGAGCAATATTATTTTTCGAAACGGTGGACAAGTTCTTGGCTATGAAATTAATCATCAAGGAAGTTGTGGTGGTGTGTTGATGATAGCGTTTAAAAAATCAAAAGAAAAAGTAAAAGCTATTAATGATATCGACATTCAAAAAAAAATTGTACATTTTAAAAAAACATTTAAAAACTTTCAATTAAGTATGGAAATACTTAACGAAGATTATTCTGGATTAGAAGGCTTAAAATTTGGATATGGTGCTAGTTTAATGTTATCTACATTCGCATATCATTCAAAAATAGATTTTAATTCTATGGAATGCATAATTGATGACGATGAAAGTAAAAATAATTTAAATTATGAAAATGTACCAGTTAAAGTTAAGAGTTTGAATAATGCTAAGCCTCTAGAAAACTCATTTTTTCTTATTACTTCATTGGAAAATATTAGACCTATTTTTAATAAGATAAATACATTAAAGCCTAGAAGAATCCTTCTTCCCAACGTTTCGTGAAGTAAATGAAAGATATAACAACTATCAAAGCAGGTGTATTGGAAAACTTTGGAAAACTAAGTATTAAAAATTTAGAAGTTCCAGAATTAGAATATGGACAGATTTTGATTAAAGTTATGTTTAGTGGTGTTTGCAGAAGTCAATTAATGGAAATTTATGGATTAAGAGGTAGTGATCCGTGGCTTCCACATTTACTTGGTCATGAAGGCTCAGGGATTGTAATTAAAACTGGGCCAGGAGTAACCAAAGTTAAGGTTGGAGATGAAGTAATTTTAACATGGATTGAAAGTGAAGGTATTGACGCAAAAGGAGCTATATATAAATCTGAAGGAACAAAAATTAATTCAGGTAAAATTACTACATTCAGCAATTATACAATTGCTTCTGAAAACAGGGTCATTTTAAAACCTAAATATTTATCTTTTGAAGAAGCAGTTTTGTTTGGGTGTGCTTTAGCCACTGGAGCTGGTATTGTTCAAAATGAACTAGATATAAATAAAAACTCTACTGTACTCATTATTGGTTTAGGTGGCATAGGTTTATCTGCATTAATGATGCTTCAATCAATGAAAACAAAGAAAATAATTGTTGTTGACAATTCTGAATCTAAATTAGCCCTTGCAAAAAAATGGGGGGTTAAATGTGTGTTAAACGCTAAAGATGATAACATAAATGAAATTATTGAAAAACAAACTCCAGATGGTATAGATTTTTGTATTGAGTCTGCTGGGAAAGTTGAAACTATTGAATTGGGCTTCTCTTTAATAAAAAAGAATGGTGGTCACTTAATATTTGCCTCACATCCTCCTGAGAATGATAAAATTTCATTAAATCCACATGAATTAATTTCAGGTAAAAAAATTTCTGGAAGTTGGGGCGGTTCTACTAAGCCAGATAGGGACATTCCTATAATGTCAGAAATTTTACTACCTAACATAACTAAAGTAAGAGATCTTTTGACGCATAGATATCCACTTGAGAACATAAATGATGCAATAAATGATTTAAATTCCGGGTTGGTATTTAGGCCAATAATAGAAATGAAACATGAATAATAAAATTAACGTTTTAATCGATAGTTCAAAAAATCCTCTAACTATCGGAGGTTTAATTACTATTAGAATAGAAATAGAAATTATAATATTTAATAGTGAATATAACTTTGTAAATTTATATTTGAAAGGTCAAGATTCAATGCAAAAAAAGAGTATAATCGAAGATTGTTTTAAATACTCTTTTTTAAATTTTTCAATTTTCGAATATGAAGAAAAAGTAAAAATAAATTGGCCAAGAAAAAGAGATTTTGAACTCGATGATTTTTCATATCATTCTACTAGCAGAATCAATAAATTGTCGATTAAATATAAAAAGTTCCCAAAATTAGAGTGGAATAAAAAAATAATTGAAAATTTATTAAGTAAAACAAATAAAATAAATTTAAGTAATACAATAATTACACATTTAAAAAACCAGAAAAATGGAACCCTAGAAGATAGTAATGTAGATAAATTTCAATGGGATACTTTCTTTAAAAATTGTTCAATAAAATATCAAAATTTAAATTTTATTTTAATAGGAAATGATATTCCCAAACAACTTTTACAAAACAAAAATGTTTATAACTCAAATGATATTAACCTAAATCTTTTTGAAGAAATAGCTATTAGTTCACTAAGTAAAGGATTTCTTGGTTTAGCTTCTGGAATGAGTGCGGGTGCAATTTTTAGCTTAAAACCGTATGCTATCTTAAAGCATCCAAAACATCATATCAAAGAAATGAATCAAGAGATGGGTAATAAAGACAACTTGCCTTTCGCAATCAAAAATCAAAAAATAATTAGAACAACTCAAACACAATCAAGTATAGAAAATGCATTAAACATATTGTTAGAACAGTGATTATATGACAAATAAAACAGCTATAATAACCGGTGGATCTAGAGGTATAGGATTATCGATTGTTAGAAAATTATTGAATAAAAAAATTAAAGTTTTTGTATTAGATAAGAATAAAATTACTGACAAAGAATTTGATATTTTTTTAAAGGAAGGACTTTTAAAAGTATGTCACTGTGATCTATCAAAACCAAGCAATGCATTAAAAATATTTAAACAAATTATTAATAATGAAAAAAACGTAGAAATATTAATTAATAATGCAAGAACAAAAGATAAAACTGATTTGTCAACTGAAAGTATTACTTCTTGGAACTATGGCTTAAACGTTATGCTGACTACTCCGTTCGTCATATCTCAAGAATTTATTTTAAATTCTGGCATAACAAATGGTAGTATTATAAATATATCATCAATTACGGCGAGTTTAATTTCAAACGAATCACCAGTTTATCATGTTGCAAAAGGTGCCTTAAATGCCATGACAAGATATCTTGCAGTTAAAGGTGGTAAAAAAATTAGAGTAAATAGTATTCTGCCTGGTTTAATTATACAAAATGAACATTTAAAAAGATTTAATTCAAATACAAATGTTGGTTATAAAGATATCTGTGAAAATTATCAACCTATGGGTGAAGTCGGTACTGAAAAAGATATAGCATCGTTGGTTGCCTTCTTGTCCTCAGATGAAGCAAAATATATTTCAGGAACCTCAATAGCTGTAGATGGTGGGGCAACATTGCAAGAACAATTAACTCTTTTATTAAGAGATAAAATTAATTGAGTAATGTCAGAAATAAATAATCATATAGTAATTTTTAAAAATTTAATTTATAGATTTATGCAATGTTGTTTTTGCTAAAAATTGTAAAGTGAATTAGATCATTCTTTTTAAGGAAAAAATGAATTATCCAGTTAAAAAATTAAACTTATTTGGAAAAGATATCCTAGTGTCTATTTTACAATCTGATGCTTTTGGTGAAAAAGGACAAAACTATTTACATACCTTAATTCTTGCTAAGCGTTTAAGCATTAAAAATGTTTTATTTATATCTAAGCCATTTTTGAAAAGATATTTGCCATTAGATATGACAGAAAAAAATATCAACTATTATGCTCCCCAATATCTACTTAATTTTTGTTTTTTTCTTATCTGGAAAGTCTATAGAATAATAACTTTTTTAAATTTATACATTAAACAAAAATTTTATAACTCTATATTATTTATTGTAGTTCCTTATTATAATTATTTAAAATCGTCTGGTCAGAGTAAAAAATCAAAATTGTACATTTATTATCGCAAACATATCGGGAGTTATATTAAACAACATAATCCAACTGGCAAAATTAGCAAATACCTTGACCAAGAATTTATAAATCTAACAGGCCAATATTTTGGCTCAAGATTAAGATACAGTTTAAAAACAATGAAAGTTGAAATACAATTTTCAAAAAAACAAAAAAATATCATTGATAAACAACTGTTATACTTAGGAATTAAGAACAGTGATGAAATCATAATTTTCCATGCCAGAAGCGATGATGCAAAGAATAAGAATGATTTTTTTGACACAGCTAGGAATGTTAGTGAAAAAAATTACATACCAACTATTAGGTATTTCCTAAGTCTTGGATATAAAATAGTAATTGTAGGAAATTCTAAGAGTTTTAGTTATCAGTCAGAAAATGTTATTGATTTATGCAAAGTACAAAATTACAAACAATTACTCGAATGGTATTTTCATAAAAGAGCAATTTTATTTATTGGGTGTGACAGTGGTCCTTTAATAGCTAGCATGATATGCAACACACCAGCACTTACAACAAATGCAGTTGATGTTTTTGCGTCATTTCCTATTAGAGAAAATTGCAGAATGATTTTTAAATCATTTAAAGATAGAAATAATAAAAATATAAAGTTTAATAAAATATCTGAATTTTGTAGAGATAGGAAAATTCTTGAGGAATTTTGTTATAATAATTTACTTTTCATTAATGAGAATACTTCAGATGAGATTCTTTTGGCCTCTAAAGAAATGTTAATTATGATTAAAAAAGATGATTTTACTCTAAGTAATAAACAAAAGATTGTAAAAAATCTTTTGAATGAAAAGGCTAAAGAAGTTTCAAAATTTGTGGAAAATGATAACTTTACTTTTTTAGGAGCAGGTTCTATTTCTAATAGTATTATGAAGTACAGATTTAATAAGATCTCTAAAAATGACATATTTTAATTCAGAATATCAATATATAAAAAATGGTTATATACTAAAAGACTTTCCTTCAAAAATTAAAACTCAGATACTTAATTTTATATTAAGCAAATTTGAACAACCAACTGTTAATGATCTAGAAAAATTTTTATTAAATTTGACTGATGAAGTATTTAGTAGTTTGTTTTCTAAAGGTAATCGAATAATTGGAGATGAAAAGATTGAAAATCTTCTAAATGATTATATTAAAAATATTTTTGTTAACGGATCATTTATTAATCAAATTTCAAAGGCAAAAATGCTTGAAGGAAAAAATCTAAATGCTAATTCATTAGATATTCAGTTTAGGTGTGCGAGATTTAAGAAAAATGACGTTGCCCCAGCACACAGAGATTCACAGTTCTGGAATGGATTAAAAGGTTCTGATTTTGCTCCTAAAACTCAAAAAATATATAATACTAGATCAAAGGTATGGATACCTATTTATGGTTGCACAAAAGGAAATTCTCTTAATTTTATACCAGGGAGCCATAATCATAAGATAGATCTTAATTATGATAACGAAAGTAATACACCATCCATAAACAAGGATTATATAAAACAAAACACAAAGAATTTTATATGTCCATTTAATAACTTTAATGATAAGTGTGTGATTTTTCATGATGATGTTATTCATAAAGGAGTACAAAATAATGACACTCCTATAAGAATATCAGCAGAATTTACTGTCTGTTCATAGTGAAATCTTATATGGATATCTTCAATAAAATAATATTAGGAGGTAATATTTTTGGTGCTTTCATGACCGAAAATGAAACTTTTAATTTTCTAGACAAATCAAACGAAATGGGAATTAGATCTATAGACACTTCTGATACGTACAGTGAAGGATATTCAGAAGCTATAATTGGTAATTATTTAAATACCCAAAATAGAGAAAAATGGTACATAGCTACCAAGTGTGGATTAATAAGCCATGGGATTAAAGAAGGATGCAATAAACCAGATATTTTAACCAACAAATTAGAAAAAAGCCTAAAAAGGTTACGTACTTCTTACATTGACTTATATCAATTACATCATTATGACCCTATAACTCCATTCGATGAAATTAAAGATGTTGTAAACAAAAATAAAAAACAAGGTTTTATAAAAAATTTTGGATTGTCTAATTACTCGTATAAACAAATGAAGTTTTTATTTAGTTCATTGAATGAAGATGATGATAAATTAATTCACTCTATTCAGTGCCATTTGAATGTTTTCAAAACAGATGCTCTAGATAAATTGACACCATTCTGTAATAATAATAATGTTAAAGTTATTATCTATGGGGTACTAGCAAGAGGTATATTGTCAGGGAAATATTTGAATGATATTTCAAAAACTTCCAGAGCATTTTCAAGCATAAGTATTAAAAATGATTTATCTAATGAAGTAATCGCTTGTATTGAGGAACTAAATAATTTTGCATTGAAATCATCTAATAGTGTTATAGCGTTATCCATTTACTGGTCATTAAAGCAAAGTGGAATTGATAATGTTATTGTTGGTATTAGAGGTATAAAGCA
This sequence comes from uncultured SAR116 cluster alpha proteobacterium, assembly GCA_902625215.1. Classification (GTDB taxonomy): domain Bacteria; phylum Pseudomonadota; class Alphaproteobacteria; order Puniceispirillales; family Marisalimonadaceae; genus Marisalimonas. The sequence continues at coordinate 4,395 of CACOAO010000020.1, read as the reverse complement.
ATTACTTAATCTTAAAGAGTTATTAGAGGTTGAGCCAACAAATAATATAATTAATGATTTTGAAAACATAGTATCAAAGTATGAATTTAATAGTTCTGAGACATTTGGGGCTTTTGTAAATTTATAAATTATTAAATGAAGGAAAAGCAGTGAAAACAGTATTTATATCTGGCATTTTTGATATTCTACATCCTGGACATATCAGATTTATTAAATTCGCCAGTTCCTTAGCAGATCGTTTGATTGTTGGAATTATTCCCGATAAAAACATAAGCGGTGGTACCTTTATAAATGAGAAAATTCGTCTCGAAAGTATGAAAAGTATAAATTATGTAAATCAAGCAATAATTTTAAATGAAAATCCTGAAATTTACATTAGAAAAGTAAAACCCGATATTGTAGTTAAAGGAGACGAATTTAAAAATAGATTAAATCCTGAGGAAGCTGAAATATTAAAATATGGAGGCAAATTAATTTTTAGTTCTGGAAAATTTAATTTTTCGACCAGTGATTTGGTAAATGCTGAAGTGAAAAATCAAGATAGAATTAACCTTGTTTATCCTCATGATTTTGCAACCAGACATAAAATTAAAATTAGCAAATTAACTAAAATTTTGAATAATTGCTCTAATCTACGTATTTGTGTTGTTGGCGATTTAATCGTAGATGAATATATTTCTTGTGAGACACTTGGTATGTCTCAAGAAGACTCATCAGTAGTCTTTAACCCAATAGAGAAGAAACGTTACGTTGGTGGAGCAGGAATAGTAGCTGCACACGCTGCAGCTCTCTCCAATAATGTTAATCTTATTACTCTAACTGGAAATGATGAGGCTAGTCAATATTGTGATGCAGAATTAGAAAAGTACGGAGTAAAATGTCATTTTATAAAAGATGATACACTAGAAACAGTTATCAAAGTAAGATATACTCAATATAACAAAACCATTTTCAGATTAAATCATTTAAAACAAAATAAAACTACTACAAAAATTAAAAACAAATTTGTTAGTAAAGTTAAATCATTTTTACGTAGTTGTGATTTAATAATTTTTTCCGACTTCAATTATGGTGTATTGTCAAAAGAAATAGTAGATCAAATTACGAAAGAAGCAAAAAAACGTAATATATTCATTTCTGCCGACAGTCAAATTTCATCACAGTTGGGCAATATTAATAAATTTAAAAATGTTGATTTAATGATGCCAACTGAGTACGAAATCAGACAATCTTTATATAATTCAGATGACGGCTTGGTAGAATTAGCAAATAAATTAAGAAACCAAATAAATATAAAACAGCTTATAATTACACTTGGTGGTGATGGTGCATTTTTAAATTTACAAAGTAAAGAAAAAATTATTAATGATCACATTCCTGCATTAAATAAAAACCCAAAAAATATTTCGGGAGCTGGTGATGCAATGTTAGTTTATACGTCGATAGCGTTAGCATTTGGTGCCAACCCGTGTGAGTCTACATTAATAGGATCATTAGCTGCAGCAGCTCAGGTTAGTAGAGAGGGGAACAAACCTGTTAATGTAACTGAAATAGAAAAGCTCATATTATGATTAGTTCTATTATAAAAGCTTATAATAAAAAAATAACTGTCAAACATATATTCTGTTTAGTTAAAAATAAAAATGGTGAGGATGTGTTAGTTGTTGAACCTAATCCAAGAAACATTGGTCATCTTTTAATTGAGATTTATTTAGGTTTTTATTTAGCACAAAAATACTCATCATCAATTTATATACTTAGACCAGATGACGTGTGTAATGATGCCGTATGCAATGTTCAATCAAAATTTGTAAAAAACATAAAAAAAAACAAAACTAATGATGAAATATATCAAAAACTAAGAAATAAAAATCAAAAAAACATATTTGGCTTAGAAAGAACACCTTTCTACATAAATTACATGCCAAATAAAAATTATATAACAAAATGGAATAAAATCTTTTCGTTATTTGAAACATTACCCGCTACTATTGGAACAAACAAATTTATTTTAAAAAAAGAACGAGAATGGAGTATTAAAAAAAACACACTTCCTGGATATTTACCAAGAGAAGCTCTCATTAAAAACTTGGAACTTAACATTAATTTAGTTGAGAAAAAAAAAGCAGTAGAAGAATTAAAATCTATTGGTGTACTTGAACATGATAAAATAGTAATTCTTCACTGTAGAGAAGAAGGTTATAAGCTTGGGAATGAGATTAAGGATGAAAGCAGATCACTACACGGTACGGGTAGAAATGTAAATATTGAGAATTACTTTCCTGCAATTGATTATTTAGTAAATCAAAAATACAAGATTTTAAGAATTGGAGACAATTCAATGAAAAGAATTGATCGCCGAGGCGTATTTGATTTAGCGCACTTAGATATTTCAGAAACAGCAAATTTGCTAGGTATTTTTTGGTCTGAGTTTATTATTGGCAGTCAATCTGGGCCATGCATATTTGGTCCATTTACTAATACTCCAATTTTGATGGTAAATTGTATAGATCCAATAGCTGCATTTCCAATTAGATCAAATGATAGGTTCCTACTAAAAAAAATGATAGCCAAAAAATTAAATTATGAAATGTCATTAAAAGATATGTGGACAAAAGAATTTCTAGATAAAAATATGGATGGTCGGGTTTTTGAAGCTGTTGAAAATGATGCGAATACGATATTAAATGCCGTGAAAGAGTATACAAATGCTTCTTTTGGAATAAAAACAAATAATCAAAAAAATTATAACAAAATTTCTTCGCAATTAGTTAAAGATTTAAATTCAATTCCGTATGTAAAAAAATGGGGTGATCATAACGGAGTTTTTGGATATGGCACTTTCTCATCAGCTTTACAAAATCAAAACAAAATAATTAATTCTTTAAAAGAAATATCAAGTGAAGAATTAACCATTAACCAAAAATTTAAAAAGTTCTTATTTTTATTTAATGCAGAGGATCATTTTTTTACATACTCATACAAAATCATTCAAGAATTATTAAAAGACGGTCACAAAGTTACAATTATTATTTTAAGCGCATCAAGCAAAAAACAATTAAAAATATTAGGTTCATATAAAGAACATCATAGAAATATTGAAGATTTTAATAAAAGATACCCTGAAAATTTTATTGTTTTTAGAAGATATAATTTTGGAAATAACAAAAAAATGGTCGTGAAAAGTCTAATTAACTATTGTAGGACAGTTATTCACTATAATAAGAGTATTTATCAAGAATTTAAACATTTGAGAGAAAGATATATAAATAAAAAAAATGAGAATTATTACTTAGTTAAGTATTTAAGAAATAATGTAAGTGACCATAATAAATTTGAAGCTATTTTGAGATATGCTGATAATAAGATGAATTTAGGATCTATTAAAAACTTAATTCAATTTGTAAATCCTAATGTCCTAGTTGCCAATGATTTAGTAAAAGGGCACAAGTCTCCTATACAATCTGAGTTTGTTAAAATTGCAATGAATATGAAAATTAATACAGCTTATCATGTTCAGAGCTGGGATAATCTAACCAACAAGTCAAAAATTATGCACAAACCTAACCTAACTTTAGTGTGGAACAAACCTCAAGCAATGGAAGCAGAAGAAATACACTCAATTAATAAGAGCAATATCAAAATTGTTGGATCCTCTAATTTTGAACATTGGTTTAACCGCAAACCTCTAATTGAAGAGAAAAAATTTAAAAAATTTATTGGTCTCAAAATTGACGAAGAGTACATATTGTATTTAGGTTCTTCAATTCAAATTGCACCAAATGAAAGTAATTACTTTAATGAATGGTTTGAAAATTTTAAAAATAGCAATTCTGTTTCTTTGAAAAAAGTTAAAGTATTTTTAAGATTACATCCTTTGAATAAAGAAGGAAATTATAATCAAAGGTTTAAAAATGAAAATCGTTTAATAAACAATGATGATATTGATTTTATTGGTTGGCCTTTTTCAGGAGACGAGTTTCACTTTTGTTTACAATATTATTCTGCTTTAGTTTCAGGCCTTAATACTTCAGCTATGATGCAATCCACCATATTTGGGAAAAAAATTTTTACTATGATTAATAACGACTTTGGCCAATTAAGTCGTTCAGTTCAAGAAACGCTTCACTTTAAATTAATGATAAATTATGAAGGTGGGGCAACAATTTTATCAAATTCATGGGATTCTCATTTTAAAAAAATTATAAAAGAATTAAATTTAATCAAAAAACAAAAACCAAATCTTGAACCAAACAAATTCGCACAATCATTTCTTAATACGAATACCTTTCCAGCCAAGAATATTACCAAAGAATTACTAATCCTATCCGAAAAGTCACATAAGACATACGATACTTATAAAGTTAAACAAATGCATAAGATTTTAATAATGAT
>CACOAO010000019.1 GCA_902625215.1 uncultured SAR116 cluster alpha proteobacterium | reverse complement strand
TCATACAATTAAAAGAGGAAGTTTAAATGAAAAATATTAAAAATTTAATACTTGGCTTTTCTGCTTTAGCTGTAGCATCTACTTTATCTACTGTAGGTATTGCCAAGGAAATGCGTGGATGGAATATTCATAAACCAGGCTATCCTAACACAGTAGCTATGGATAAATTTGCAGAGTTAGTAAAACAAAAAACTGGTGGAGAAATTACATTAAAAATGTTTCACTCAGGTGTCTTAGGCAATCAACCTGACGCTATCGAACAAGTCAGAATAGGTGGAATTGAAATTGGTAATTTTAACTTAGGACCTATGGGACCAATGGCCCCAGAAGCAAATGTAGTATCTTTACCATTTATTTTTAAGAATATGGGACATATGCATCGCGCTTTAGATGGTGCTGCTGGAGATCAAATAAGTGCAGGAATGGAAAAAATTGGTATAATTGCACTCGCTTGGTATGACTCAGGGGCTCGATCATTTTACAATTCAAAAAAACCTATTATGAAACCATCTGACGTTAAAGGATTAAAAGTAAGAGTAATGAATAATGAACTTTATTCTGGAATGATCTCTGCTTTAGGAGGAAATCCTTCACCAATGGCATTTTCAGAAGTTTATCAATCATTAAAAACAGGTGTTGTCGATGGTGCAGAAAATAATTGGCCATCATATGAATCAACCGGTCACTTTGAAGTTGCAAAATATTATTCTTTGTCACAACATTTGATAATACCTGAATGTGTTTGTATTAATGATAAAGTATACAACAGCCTGTCTGATAAAAACAAAAAAGCAGTAAAAGAAGCTGCACGTGAATCAGCAAAATTACAAAGAGCGTTGTGGGAAAAAAGAGCGATTTCCAGTCGTGAAAAAGTAATGAAAGCTGGGGTTGAGTTTAATGAAATTCCAAATAAAAAAGCATTTATGGATGCCATGCAACCTGTTCACACCAAATATTTATCAGCTAATCCTAACCTAGTTCCATTAGTTGATTTAATTAAAAACACTAAATAAAATTTAAATCATTATTGGCCATATTATTATGGCCAATAGTTTTTTTATATTAAAAGGAGATTTATTATTCCAAAAAGATCTTCTCAATTATTAAATATCTTTACACATACCCTTGACAAACTAGCTTATGTTTGTGAGGTGCTTACAGGTTTTGCACTTGTTACTATGACTGTAATATTTAGTTGGCTAGTATATGGAAGATACATTCTAAATGCCACTCCAACATGGGTAGAGCAAGCGTCATTATTGTTAATTGTTTTTATAGGTTTTTTAGGAGCAGCTGTTGGTATACACAAAAAAACTCATTTGGGTGTAACTTTTTTTAGAGATAATGCCCCTGCTCCAATTAAAATTATATTAGATCTAACAAATCACTTTTTAATCATGATATTTGGATTTGTTATGATGATTTATAGTTATGAATTAGTCTTATTTAAGTGGGGCACTCAAATACCATTGATACATCTTCCTGAGGGCTTGCGAGCAGTCCCAATTATGATTTGTGGTGGTCTAATTTTACTATTTTCTATTGGTCATATTGTGAATTATAAAATTACGATGACTAATAATAAAAATCCTAAATGAGGTAGGCAATGGGTCTATTAATTATGATGGGAATTTTTACCTTTGGTGTTCTTATAGGTGTTCCAGTAGCATTTGCTCTTGGTATTGGGGCGGTTTCAGCGTTTTATTTCGAAGGATTACCGCTAATAATTGCTTTTCAAAGAATTATTTCAGGCATAAATGTTTTTTCCCTTCTTGCAATTCCATTTTTTATTTTCGCTGGTGAATTAATGTTTCACGGTGGAATAGCTGTAAGGCTTGTAAGATTAGCTTCTTCTGCAGTTGGAGCAATAAGAGGTGGACTTGGTGTTGTTAATGTATTTGCCTCAATGTTATTTGGAGGCATTTCAGGATCAGCCGTTGCAGACGTTTCAGCTCTTGGTTCCATTTTAATACCCGTAATGAAAGAAAAAGGATATGATGAAGATTACGCTGTAAATGTTACAGTCACGTCTTCCATAGCTGGAATAATGATACCTCCAAGTCACAATATGATTTTGTTTGCTGTAGCTACTGGAGGAGGGGTTTCTATTACTCAACTTTTTTTATCTGGAATAATTCCAGGTGTCGTTATGTGCATTTGTTTAGCATTAGTTGCATATTTGGTTGCCGTTAAAAGAGGATATAAATCTGAGTTGTTCCCTGGATATTATACTCTATTTGTGCATTTTGTAACTGCCTTACCTGGCTTGTTTACGGCAGTGATAATAGTGGGAGGTGTGCTCTCAGGAATTTTTACTGTTACTGAGTCTGGTGCTTTTGGAACAATGTATGCCTTTGTTGTTACTATAATTGTTTACAGAGCATTAACTTGGAAAAATTTCAAAATTGCCGTCATTAATTCAGTAAAAACAACTTCTATGGTGATGATACTTGTTGCCAGTGCATCGGCATTTGGATACATGCTTACTTTTTACCAAGTGCCATCTCAAATGATAAGCTTTATGAATGGTATATCAAGTAATCCCATTGTAATTTTATTAATGATAAATGTTATGCTCTTAGTGTTGGGTATGATAATGGATATGGCAGCCTTAATATTAATCTGCACACCAATTTTTTTACCCTTAGCTATGTCTTTAGGTATGGATCCACTTCAATTTGGCATGATTTTAATGATGAACTTGGGGCTTGGATTATGCACACCACCGGTAGGAGCTTGCCTATTTGTGGGTTGTGCAATCGGCAAAGTACCAATTGAAAAAGCAGTTAAAACAATTTGGCCATTTTATTTTGCTATCTTTCTGGCCCTTATGTTAACCACATTTATTCCTGCTATTTCTCTAACATTGCCTAATTTAATCAGATAATAAGAAAATGTGTAAATATATGAATAGAGATTATGAGCCACGTTAATGTAGATTGTGTTCTAGACATAAAAGCCAGTTTAGGAGAAAGCCCAATTTGGTCAGTAAAAGACCAAATTTTATATTGGGTTGATATTAATAATCACTTAATATGTAAATTTGACCCAATAAATAAAATAAATAGCATAATTAATGTTGGTGACTTTATTGGATGCTTTGCCCTTAAAAAAAACTTAAATATAGTGTTAGCTTTAACTAATGGTTTTTTTGAATTAGAACAAAAAAAAGGAAAAATATCTTTTCTGTGCAATCCTAAGGATAACAGTACCAAAAATAGATTCAATGACGGAACGGTTGACTCTAGGGGAAGGTTTTATGCAGGAACAATGTCCTTAAACCCAAAGAATAAAGGAGAAGAACCAGAAGGAAGTCTATATTGCCTTCATCCATCAGGAGATATAAAAAAAATTTTAGAAGGCTTTTATACCATTAATGGTCTAGCATTTTCTCCCGATTATAAGACAGCTTATGTTTCTGACAGTGCTCCGTGGATCAGGACCATATGGTCTTATGATTATGATTTAGAAGATGGTATTTGGTCTAATAAAAAAGTTTTTTTTGAAACTCACAAGGTTAATGGAAGACCAGATGGAGGATGTGTGGATGCAGATGGTTGTTATTGGATGGCAGGGGTTTCTGGATGGGAATTAGTTAGAATTACCCCAAAAGGTAAAATAGATATGGTAATAAAAATGCCAATAGAAAAACCAACAAAAATAGCTTTTGGTGGGGCCAAACTTGATACTATTTATGTTACTTCAATAGGGAGTGACATCACACAAGGAACAAATAAACAACAGCCTAAAGCTGGAGGCATTTTTGCATTAAGCATACCTGGCATAAAAGGAATTAACTTTCCTTTCTATGGTTAGAAATTGTCTATTTCAATCTTTATTGAACCTTTGATTTTCTGATTAGGCATTAAAATATTATAATTTATATTTTCAATTTTTTTATATGCTAAATTAAACCCATCAGTAGGATGACTTACAGGCTCAACACAAAAATACCTAGCATGTTCTGGAACATGTATAATTAAATGTTTGAAAATTTTATCTGTTTTGATCTTTACTTTTTTTCTATTTGAGACCCAAAATATTTCAATCTCTTCTTTGAAATTCTCATAACATATTGTTTTTTGTTTTTTCCATAATTCACTTCCTTTTTTATGATCAAAATTATTTTCTACAGTCTTAGTTTTGATGGGAAATTCTTCTGGACTACCTAACCATTCTCTTTCAGCATAAAATTTCAATTTAACTTTGTCACAAAAATTAAAATATGGATGAATTCCAAATCCAAATGGCATTGGATTGTTTGACTTGTTTAAAATTTCTAATTCAAAAACAACATTATTACGATCTAAAGTTATTGTTTGAAACGTCTCATAAGACCATGGCCAACCAAATTTATTTGCAAAATGCTTATAAGCAATAACAGCAGAGCTTTCTGTTTTTTTTAATATATTCCATTTACCTAAATATGCATGCCCATGAATTGCATTAGGTGGATCATTCTTGGCTAATTTAAATTCTAGTTGATTAAAATTAAATCTAGAGTTTTTTATTCTGTTTGAAAAAGGAACTAAACAAAAGTTTCCACCCTTATAAGACTGTAATGGTTTATTATTCTGAATTTGGAAAGGATGAAATATGTGAAATTCATTAAAAACTAATTTGTTTATTCTCCCTCCAAGTTCTGGTAATAATTCTAATTTCAATCTGTCAGTTGTTAGTTTGATTATATTTGAATAACTCATATATCACTTGAAGTAGTAATTTTTTTAGTAGTATCTTGAGAAGCTATTAGGGAACTATGTAAATCAACACCTAATCCAATGCCTTTCATTGGCATTGCAAAACCATTTTGTATTTCTGGTAAATTATCAACTAAAGTTTTATAAAAACCATTATAAAATGATCGAACACTTTCTAAAATCATTACATTCGGATATGCAAGACTAATATGTAGGTTTGCAATCCAAACTACTGGTCCTGTGCAATCGTGTGGGCACATCATCCTATTATTTCCGTGAGCTATACCAGAGATTTTGATTGCTTCTGTAATACCTCCAATCCAACCTAGGTCGTAATGCATATAATCAATAGCTCCTAAAGAAAGAGCATCACGATACCAAAGAGCTGTACCTAAAGCTTCACTACCTGCTGTGGGCGCAATTGTATTTTGCTTAAATTCAGCTAAATCTTTTAAATGGGCCATATTAATTGGATCTTCGTGCCAAAATACATCAAATTCATCTACATGCTTAGCAATTTTTAACGCTGGAGCTAATTGCCATAATGAATGATATTCTAACATAATGTCAATCTTACTACCAACAGCGTCACGAATTTTTTTTATTCTATTTATACCTTTTTTAAGATCTTCTGACGAAATCGTTTGACCTTTGGTAATAAAAGCAAACTCATCAAATGGCCATATTTTCATTGCTTTAATACCTTCATCTAAAAGACTTTGTGCAAGATCTCCTGGATTTTGTGTTTGAAGCTCAAGGTCGTCATAAGTTTCTTTATTTTGATTTGATTTAAGTTCACTTACTAATCGAGAGGAAGAATTCGCATTCCAGTTATATCCACTAGCAGCACAAGTGTTATAAATTGGTATTTTATCTCTGCACGGACCGCCTAAAATATCAACTAACTTTAAATTACTTGATTTAGCTTTTAAATCCCATAAAGCAATGTCAATTGCAGAGTTACCCCTATACTCTACAGATCTTGTGGGATAACCAACATATCTATTGGCAGTCCAATTTAATAAATTATCAGCATGTTCATTAATTCGCAGTGGGTCTTTGCCTAACAAATAAGGAGCACAACTTTCATGAATGTAACTTATAATAGAATTTGGATTTCTAAAAGTTTCACCTAATCCAGTTAAACCTTCGTCTGTATGAATTTTAACCCATACTAAGTTAGAAAATTTTTTATTATGTATTGTTTCTATTGCAGTAATTTTCATTAAATTCAATTAAAAAGAAGTTATGATAAATGCTTTAATTCCTAAAAAGAAAAAAAATAAAACTAGTATAATTACTACGCCTAATAGACCTTTTCCTAACTCTTTTAGCATTATTTTTCTAGTGCTTGTAATTTATTATTTTAACTTTTGTCATATTATAACTCAAATTAAATTAGTATTGTATTGTTTCTTCAATTTAATAAAATAATAAATAATGAAGTTGATATTAAAAAAGCTTTTGGTAAATAAAAATGAAAGTAGTAGTGAAAATTTCAAATGTTAACTAAGTTACTATATCTTCAGAAAATATATTTTTTTAAAAATATTTTGAATAGAAATAATAAAAATTTAATTTAATCAATTTAACTAATATAGTTATTTTATAATGAAAAAATTAAAAAAAATAAAAAGTACTTTTCAACCTGATTTAGCAAATAGTAAAGGAGTTAAAATTAAAGTATATTTTAATGGACATATGATTGGCGCTGGCAAAATGGAACTGATCCAACTTATTAATTTAGAGGGATCCATAAGGTCTGCTGCAAAAACGATGGGCATGAGTACCAAAAAAGCAGACAAACTCCTAAAGAGTGTTGAAAATGCTTTTGCATATCCTATTGTTATTAAACAAAAAGGAAACAAAGGTACAATTATATCCAAGTTTGGAAAAGAGTTGTTAGATAAATATTTAAATTTATGTCAACATTTATTAGAGGAATCAGACGATTTTGTGACTTGGGCAATTTCAAAACAAACTCTTAAGTAGGTCTCAAAATCTTTGTATTAAATTTGATTTGTCATTAACTGAAGTTAAATGATTAAAGTAAATTTAAATAATTATTGATAATTAAAAATATGTTAATTTTTATTTAAAAAAATAGGGAAATTAATTTGAATTCATCTGATGAGATAGTTCCTTGTGTGATTCTAGCAGGAGGAAAAGGAAGAAGGATGGGTGGGAGAGAAAAAGCACTCGTAAACCTTTTAGATAGGCCACTTATTTCATATACGATTGAAAAAATTTCCGGAAAAGTTGCTCCGATTGCTCTAAATGTTAATACAAATTTAAAAGAATTTAAAAAATTTGGTTATAAAATGTTGGAAGATCCAATTAAAGGACACCTAGGACCATTAGTAGGTATTTTAGCCTCTTTGAATTGGGCAAAAAACATGGATCAAAAGTGGGTTTTAACTTTGCCTTGTGATACCCCTTTTTTTCCTAAAAATTTAATTGAGTCTCTTATTAATGCTAAAAATGAAAATCCTGATATTGATTTAGTAGTTGCAAAATCAAGAGGATTTAAACATCCAGTGATAGCATTATGGAAAACTACTAATAATATTAAATTAAAAAATGCTATCGAGGATGGAATTAGAAAAATTGATAATTTTACCTCTCAATTAAAAATCAAGCATGTAAATTTTGATAATCTAGATAAATCAAAATTTGATCCATTTACAAATCTAAATTCACCAAAGGATTTAATTATTGCAATGCAGATACTTGGAAAACTACCACCTATTATTGGACTTGCTGGCTGGTCTGGCTCTGGAAAAACAACATTATGTGCAAAATTAATAGAAAATTTTACAAAAATTGGGATTAGCATTGGAACGCTCAAGCACGCTCATCAAGAGGTTGACATAGATAAACCAGCTAAAGATTCTTATAAACTTAGGAAAGCTGGAGCCCGACCAATGGTTATTTCATCTAAAGAAAGATTTGCTCTTATTCAAGAAAATGACAATGAAGAAAAAAAATTATTTGAAATTTTAGAGATTTTCTCAAAAAATCCAATTAATAAATGTGAATTGATTTTGATAGAAGGATATAAAAATGAATTCATTAAAAAATTAGAAGTATTTAGATCTGAGATCGATAAACCATTTTTATACCCTTATGATAGAAATATATTTGCAATTGTAAGTAAAAAGAAAATTCAAGTATCTATACCATATTATAATATAAATAATATTAGAGGTATTTGTGAATTATTAATAAAAACTTCTGAGACACAAATATACAAATAATAAGAGTTATCAAATGCCTTTATGTTCAAATGGATAAAATTTTAATAACTCCCCTTTTAAAACATTTTTTTTATTGTAAGGTATTTCAACTAATCCATCAGCCCCTGTTAATGATGATATTACGCCAGAACCTTTTCTTCCATGCAGAAGAATAACTGATTGACAACCACTATTGTTTATTCTTGCTCTCAAAAATTCTGTTCTACCTATTTTCTTGGTATGTTCAAAACCTGAGGGAATTTTGAAAAAAAAAGAAGTAAAATCATTACCACCCGCAATTTTAACTAAAGCTGGTTTAATTAAAAATTTTGAACACACAAATGCCGCAACTGGATTCCCAGGTAAACAGAAAATAAGTTTTTTACCCAAAACACTAACTCCCATGGGTTTTCCTGGTTTTATGGCTAATTGCCAAACTAAGCTTTCTGCCCCAATATGTTTTAGTGCACTTTGTGTATGATCTTCAATTCCTTCTGAAGCTCCACCAGAAGAAATAACAACGTCACATTTTGACAAACTCTTCAAGTATACATTCACCAAATCATGTTTTGTATCTTTTACTATTCCCATATCAAAAATTTCTAGGTAAGCCTCACTAAATATGGATCTAAGCATTGGTCTGTTTGAATCATATATTTGACTGTAAGCTTTTTTTTGCGCTGTCAAGTTTACTACTTCATTACCAGTGGATAAGATTGCAACTTTTACTTTTTTGAATACTTCAATCTCATTATTTCCTGAAGCAGCTAACTGTCCAATGTATGAAGAATTTAGAATTTCACCTTTTTTTATTATTATTTCTCCTTTTTTGATATTCTCACCAATGGGTCTAACATTTTGGTATTTCTTTATTTTTTGTTTTATTAATAATTTTGAACCTGTTCTTTCACAATTTTCAAACATTACAACAGTGTCCACACCTTTTGGAAGAATGGAGCCTGTATAAATTTCAATAGCTTCTTGAGCCATTATTTTTTTTGGATATGGGTTACCTGCTTTTGCTAATGCAACTACATGAAATTTATTTTTGGGATTTTTTAAAAATGATTTATATGATACACCGTAACCATCTACAGCTGAGTTAAGCGTTTCAGGTAAACTTAAATTACTTTTTAATGTATTATAATTAAATCTTTGATTGGCTTTATCCAGTGAAATTTTTATTTTTTTGTTTAATGGTTGAATATTTTTCAATATTCTATTTATTGCTGTGTTTAATTTAGTAAGTTTATATGCCATCAGAACTATAAATTATTATAATTTAAAATAATTGTTAAATAAATAAATTTAGGCTATGTCATTTAATGTACGCATCAAAGATAATAAAATAAATAAAGTATTTAATTTTTTTATCTAACATAATATCATGTACTTTTTAGGATCTATATGATGACGGAATTATGGTCTTTACATGCTCATCAAATTTCAAAGCTGTTTAGAAAAAAAGAAATTTCTGCAACAGATATATGTAATAGCTTGATAAATCATATTGAAGAAATAAACCCAAAAATTAATGCAATTGTGATAAAAACCTATGAGGATGCAAAAAAACAAGCTAAAATTTTAGATAAGAAGATTAAAAATGGTAATACACTAGGCTTACTTGCTGGAGTTCCAATTACCATAAAGGTAAATACTGACCAAAATGGGTATCCCAGTACTAATGGTTTAAGAATACAAAAAGACTTAATTGCTAAAAAAGATAGTCCGGTAGTAAAAAATTTAAGAAATAGTGATGCTTTAATGTTAGGGAAAACAAATACTCCTGCTTTTAGCATTCACTGGTTTACTAGAAATAGTTTACATGGTCATACTCTAAACCCTCATAATAATAGTATCACTCCAGGTGGGTCATCAGGTGGAGCTTCTTCTGCAACTGCTGCCGGATTGGGGGCAATTGGTCATGGAACTGATATAGCTGGATCAATTCGTTACCCTGCATACGCATGTGGAATTCATGGACTGAGACCAAGTATTGGTCGAGTTCCTATGTTTAATTATACTACTCCAGACAGACATATTGGGGGACAGATCATGGCAGTAACAGGACCATTAGCAAGATGTATAAAAGACTTAGAAATTGCCTTAAAAGCAATGAGTATGGAAAATTACGATGATCCTTGGTGGACACCAATACCATTTTCATTTCCAATGCCAGAAAAAAAAGTTGCTTTATTAACAAAAATTGAAGGTCTTAAAATTGATCCTATAATAATAAATGAATTAAAAATTGTTGCAAGAAAACTTGAAGATTCAGGATGGGTTGTAGAAGAGCCCAAAGCACCAAATTTCCAAGAAGCTGCAAATTATCAGGCCACCTTGTGGCTGGGTGAATTTAGAAGAACTGGCGGTGAGGCTATTAGGAGAGAAAATGACCCTGATGCAAATTTTATTTATAGTCAAATGTCTAAAAGATGCCCTGATACTAGTATAGAAAAGTTTATGGACTCATTACAACATAGAGCTAGAATTAGCAGGGAATGGAATAAATTTTTTGATCAATATCCTATAATATTATGTCCAATAACTGGAGATATCCCATTTCCTGATTTAAAAGATTTAGAGTCAGAAGAATCGTTTGATTTAGTATTTGATTCTATGCTTCCATTAATAGCTCCTCCATATATGGGCCTACCAGGATTATCTTTTGCAACAAGTCAAACAGAACAAAAAATACCACTAGGAGTTCAATTTATTTCAAGAAAGTTTCGTGAAGATTTATTATTAAATGTTGCATATGACTTGGAAAAACACTACCCCAAAATTAAACCAGTATTACCAAGGTTTTAATATATTACATAAACCTAATAAAAATTATTTGAAAATATTAAAAATTGTATATTAATATCAAAAAAGATTTGTTTATTGTTTAAAATGTTCAAAACTAATGTGAAAATAACATATGCTGAATCATGGTTACCAATTCATCATAAATTTTTCATTCACACTGTTGAATTTTTATCAGCAAGAATTGCGTTAGAAAAACGCTACAGAAATTTTATTTCTAATTCTAAAAATAAAACTGGATCTGAGTTATGGAAACATGCATTAAACTCTATGGGAATTAAAACACCTGATTTGGCCCCAGTTCCAAAAAGAAAAAAAGGAAAAGGATTAATTATAGCAGCCAATCATCCTTTTGGTGTTACAGATGGAGTTTTTTTATCTTGGTTTGCTTCAACATTTGATGATAATTTTAAAGTAATTGCCCATGGCGTTCTTCAAAAAGAACCTACCCTAGCTATCAATATACTTCCTATTGATTTTAGTAACAATAAAAATGCTATGAGAGACAATGTAATAACGAGACAAAAAGCCATCCGGATATTGAGAAATGGAGGTGTAATAGCAATTTTCCCTGCAGGTAGCGTTGCGTGGGCCAGAAAAAAAGGGTTCCCAGTCGAAGAAGATGACTGGAAACCTATGCTTGGAAGATTGATAAATGACTCTAAATGTGATGTTCTTATAACAAAATTTAGTGGTCAAAATTCTAGAGCTTTCCAGTTCGCATCACGATTACATCAAACTTTTAAACAAAGTTTATACTTGTATGAGATTAGAAAAAGTTTAGATAAACCTGTAGAATTTAAAGTGCTAAAATATTTAAAAAATGAAACTTTACCAAAACTCGATGATAAGAGGTTATCACTTTTTCTTCAGAGCAAAGTTAAATCTTCTTGTTAAGCATTATAAAGTTTACCGCTCTTTTTTGAGAGTTCTGGTGGAGCCGTTGGTCTTTTAAGGAATGTGTCTACATCTTTAACATCTAAGAATTTGTCGCCAGCCTTAATTATTTCTTTATTAGATAACTTGTCCAACGGAGTATATTTTGGATGATGATGGTCTATAAAAGGATTATTTCTTGCAGCGTTATAACAACATAAAAGTGTCCAACGTCTATTAGGGGAGTTGTTTTTGTCAGACCTATGTAGGGTATTACAATGGAAAAAAAGAACATCACCAGGATCCATTTCACAATAAACTAATTTTAGATGTTTTTTTGCTTCTTCAACTCTTTTCAAATCTACTCCTACTTGACCACTTTCTAATAATGCGTGATCCACTCTTCCTAATTTATTTGAACCAGACAAAACTTGTAAACATCCATTTTCTTTTGTGCATTTATCCAAAGCTATCATAACAGTAGCCATAAATGGGAACAAACAACCATTATTATACCAATATCCATAATCTTGGTGCCATTCCCAAGCCCCACCCTCATATGGTTCTTTAGCTGTAATTTTAGAATGATAATGATAAACCTCTCCACCAAGAAGATCTTCCATTGTATCTACAATTTTTTCTGATCTAGCGGTAACACCATAAATACTATCATCTGGATGATTCCAGGCCATCATTTTAGTTATTAATCCTTCAGAGTCTTTTCTCTCATACAAATGATCTCTTATAGCGGGGTCTTGTTTTGAAGCATTTTGTAAAAGATTTGTTTCATCTTTGTTAAAAAAATTTTTCACAATAACATAACCATTATCATGAAAATCTTTAGTTTGATCCTTGTTTAGATATGAAGCCATTTTAATCTCCCCCAAAATGTTAACATTAAGGCATATTTTTAAAATCATGCCAATTATAATAATTGGATTTGATATCCTCATTACAAGAAAATGCATCAAAAACTTGCTCTAAAAAATTTAACAAGTTACTGCTAATAATTTTTTTATTTTTTTTATTATATTTGTTTTTTAATTCTTCTTCCCAAATTATCATTGCACAGTGGATAATTGCTATTGGTATGGGGTCTATATTTTTAATGCTTCCACCTTTTAATTCTCTTAACAAAATACTAATTAAACTTCTAAATTCTACTTCTAAATCTTGAAGTTTTTCACTCAGTATTCTTGTTGTACCATATAAGCTTTCTTTTGTATTTGGTGTTTGTTCCCATCTTCTATCTAACAATTCTTTTAGATTTGCAGGAATATTATCAATATTTTTATTTAATTTTTTGAAGTCTAATAGAACATTATTTAAAATTAAAACATTTTCATCTATATTGTTTATCTTAAATTTTTCTCCTGATTTAAAATTTTCGTAAATTACGTACATCCTTCGAGAAATTTCAATTAAATTAGTCAGAGTAAGCTTTACAAAAACACCCTTTTTTGATTTTTTAATTATTGTCCGTAATTCAGATTCAATTTGCTCTCTATTCTTCAAAATTTTTATTTCCTAAAAGTAGGGCTTTATAATAATTAATCAAATTTAAAAATTATAAATCATAATTAACCTGATAGTGATGATGCACCTCCATGATCAGCAGACCAAGTCATGGGATCGTTGAGAAAACTTTCAACCTCTCTGATCTCTTCATTTTCGAAGTAATTAAATTCTTTTGCTACTTTTAATACATCCCACCAAGTTGCAAGAGAGTGCATTTGAAGCCCAATATTGTCTAAAATTTGTCTCGTTTGTGGAAAAATATCATAATAAAACACAACAAAAGTATGATCAACTTTTGCTCCTGCTTCACGTAATGCTTCACAGAATTTTATTTTACTATTTCCATCTGTTGTTAAATCTTCAACTAACAATATGTGAGAGTCGTTTTCAAAATCACCTTCAATTTGAGCATTCCTTCCAAAACCTTTTGCTTTTTTTCTAACATATTGCATGGGTAGCATCATTCTATCAGCTATCCAAGCTGCAAAAGGAATACCAGCAGTTTCACCACCTGCTATCGAATCAATGCTTTCAAAACCAATATTTCTAGTAATCTCAGAAGCTGCAAAATCCATTAATGTATGTCTAACGCGTGGATAAGAAATTAGTTTTCTACAATCAATATAAACTGGACTAGCCCAACCAGAAGTAAACTTGAAAGGTTCTTTTGCGCTAAATCTAACCGCTTCAACTTCAATTAACATTTTAGCTGTTATTCTTGATATGACACTTTTTTCGGGAAAACTGGTAGAAAACATTTTTGACTATTCCTTATTTTCGTATTTGGATCACAATTTTTTTGACACACCTTTAAATGCACTCTTACTTAACATTAACTTAATACCAAGTATTCTAATGAGGGACATATTAAAAAACACAAAAAAATATATATATATTTAAAATACATTATTAATATTCATTTATAAATTTATTTAAAGTTGAAACACTTTTCATAAAATCTTTAATCTCCATTCTCTCATCAGGATTATGGGAACCCTTATCATTTCTGACAAAAATCATTCCTGTTTTAACTCCTTGGTTAGAAAATATTGCTGCATCATGAGTAGCACCACTTGCTACTGACACTCTTGAAAACCCAAGTGATTCGCTTGCATCTAAAAGTTTTTCTATAACTTCTGGATTACATTCAGCTGGATCTGATTTAATCACATTGTCAAAGTCAAAGTGAACCCCTCTTTCTTTTTCTATTGTTTTACATTCAGACCTTAAAAGACTTTCTAATGCATCAAGAGTTGAAATATCTTGGCTTCTTGTTTCAAAACTAAATAAAATTTCTCCAGGGATTCTTGACATCGCTTGATTATCAATATCTGTATGGAAAATACCCGAGGTTATAACAAGGTCTCCACCATGTTGTTCAATTGTATTCCAATGATCATCCATACGAGTAATTAAATCAGCTCCTGCAAAAACTGAATCTTTTCTTAGATATCTTGGGATAGTACCCGAATGACCAGCATCACCTTTACACCGTATTTTGTGATGTCTATAATTACCTCTAATCCCAGTAACGATTGCAATTGGCCAGTCTTTATCTACTAATACCGGTCCTTGCTCAATGTGTATTTCTAGAAATATTTCTATTTTTTTACTGTTAATTAGAGGGATAGATTTTTTTATGAGATCTAATTTTGCTCCTGAGGCTTCCATTGCTTTAGACAACTTATCACCTGTAGTTCTATGAGTGGAATTTAGGTCTTCCATAGACAATAAACCAAATAAAGCCTTCGAGCCGATACAATTTTTACCGTACCAAGCACTTTCTTCACCTCGTAATACTAACACCTTAATAGGGAAGGATGTTCTTATTTTTTTTTCTTTTAAGTTTGCTAAAAGTAAAAAACCTGCAACCACTCCAGCAAGACCATCAAAATTTCCACCCTGAGGTACTGAATCCATATGCGATCCAACAAGGATATAATTCGTCTCAATAGTTTTTTCTAGAGAAAGAAATACATTAGCAGCATCGTCTTTTTCAATATAAAAACCAAATTGTTCTGCTAAATCTGTCAGATAATTTATGCCTAAAGTTTCGCCCCTACCGTAAGATTCTCTTGAAATACCAATCTTATCTCTAGTCAGTGATTTAATATCAGAAAAGATTTTTGTAGCTAATTTTTCAATCCATTCTTCTTCATGTAAAGGAACTTTATCATTTAACATTAAGAACAACCCTCAATTTTTTTGAAGTAATATGAAACTTAATAATTAGAGAATTATGCAGTTTTGTTCAGATTTAAAAACATAATTATTATCTAATAAAGACAAGTTTACCTTCACTAGATTTATCGGCATTGTAATTATAGCCATCTAAATCAAATTTCTTTAAATCTTCTTCGTTGTTTACACGATTTTGGATTATGAAACGGGCCATGGACCCTCTAGCATTTTTAGCATAAAAACTTACTATTTTTGCATCACCATTTTTATTTTCCATAAAAATTGGAGTAATCACCTTTAGTGTTAAAATATTAATATTTACCGCATTAAAATATTCGTTGGAAGCGCAATTGACTAAAATTTTACTCCCAATTTTTTTTGCTTGTTGATTTAAGTTTTCAGAAATTTTATTACCCCAATATTCATATAAAGATGAACCGTGTTTTCCTTTTAGTTTACTTCCCATTTCTAATCTATAAGGTTCAATTTCATCTAATGGTCTTAATAAACCGTACAAACCAGATAAAATTCGCATATGTTTTTGAGCAAAATCTAGGTCATCCCTTTCTAATTTTTCAATATTCAAACCTTTGTAGGTGTCTCCAGCAAACGCAAAAGCTGCAGCTTTCTTTTGTTGATTACCAAACTCCTTGAATCTTTCTTTATTTAATTCTGCTAAGTTAGTGCTAATATTCATCAGATTTTCTAATTCTTTTACACTTAAATTACGAACGACATTCAGCAATTCATCTACATTTTCTTTAAAATACGGCTTTGTTACATTTAAGCCTTGAACTAAATTCATGTTAAGTTTTTTTGCAGGTGAAACGACTACAAGCATAAATATCTCCTTTATATTTATACGAAAATAATGCATATCTTATAAAATGTCTAGATGAGCCTAAGATACCTAATAATAAATTTTATTTCTGTGAATTGATAATTAAGTATATTAAGGAATAGTTAGTTGAAATTATGGGACTAAATTTTTCGAAACAATTTTTACCAGTTTTCTTATTAATACTTTTAATCTTAGTTTGGACTTCCGTATGGTCTTTATTTAAGATTGCTATTGAAGTAATCCCTCCATTAAGTTTTAGAGTGATAATTGGTGTGCCAGCTTTTTTACTCCTATTATTTCTTGGGTTTAAAAAAGTTAAAACAATTTACACTCCGAAAAGTGACTTAAAACCTCTTCTACTAATTAGTTTTTTTAATGTTACATTATGGCAGGTTTTAATGCTCTATGGGATAAACATGCTTGGTGGAGGAAGAGCTGCTGTTTTAACTTATACAATGCCAGTTTGGGCAACAATTTTTGCTTCTATTTTTGGTTATGAAAAAATTAATATTTCCATAATAATTTCACTAATTTTTGGAATGACAGGAATAGTATTTCTATCTTTAGAAATAAATATTTTTGATAATATTATTGGTTTCCTTATCACTTTGTGTGCAGGTTTGAGCTGGGCGATTGGGACTATGATCGTAAAATATGGTGGAATTAAATCTGATGGATTAATTATAGCAGGTTGGCAACAAATAATAGGAATAATTCCTATTATACCTTTTGCATTATACTTTGATTTAAATAATTTTGGATTAATCGATCATAAGCATATTCTAATAATAATTTATGGTATATTTTTATCTAGCGCATACACATATTGGGCTTATTTTACTATTTTACAAAAATTTTCGGTTAATGTCACATCTATCTCTGTTATGGCAGTTCCAATTTTAGCCATTTTAGTAGATTATGTTTTTGTGGGTGTGGATTTCTCAAAATTTGATTTGCTAGCACTTATTTTTATTGTATTAGGAATTTATATAGTAGCCACAAAACCTTTTAACAAAAGGAGAAATTAATTAACATGAAAGATGCTTAAATCTATATCTTTAGATATCTGCATTTCATTTATTGGACCTCTAGAGATTTCAACTCTCGCTCCAGTTTCTTTTAATTTTTTTAAAACTTCTTCACCAAACAATTTCCAAGAATTTTCTTCGGAAGTTTTATGTGGCCAAATAGTCATTGAATATCTTTGTGTAGTTGATATGTCGACAGATAATCTAAAAAGCATTCCAGCGGCAAATCCTTTTGTTTTTCCCAATTCAACTAAAAGACTTGATGCAGCTTCTTTTGAAAAATCATTCATAAATGTTAATTTTATAATTCTTGCGTACATTATTAAATGTACCTCCTATTTTCCTTAAATGTTTTTACAGATAATAAAAATATACTTTCTAAAAATTTTTCCAATGACAAAGAGAACCTCTTTGTTATCCCTTTTTAATCATTTGAATTTGTTAAATTTTATAGATTTATAATTATCCAGTCTACAACTTAGTGAACAATTAATAATTATACGTTTAAAAAGTTAATCAAATATGTAATATAAAAATTATGAATATCTTTGAATTTTCTAAACTAAAATTACCAATAATTCAAGCTCCCATGGCGGGAGGTTTTAACACACCAGATCTTGCTAGTGTAGTTGCTAATTCTGGAGGGGTTGGGAGTTTTGGTTTCAGTTTCACTCGCCCTGAAAAAATAAATGAGATACTTAGTGCCACTAAGAAATTAACTTCAGGGTTCATAAACGCAAATTTTTTTGTTTTTAAACCTGTAAATTTGCCGAAAAAAGATGTCCAAGAAGAAGCCATTAAAGCTATTGAAAGTCTTTCATTAAATGAGAAATATGAAATAATAATTCCAAAAGAACCTTTTTATTTCGATTTAAAGTCGCAGATAGAAGCAACTTTAGAAAATCTTCCTTCAATAATTACATTTCATTTAGGCATTCCATCGATAGATATTATTAAAAAAATACAATTATATGGGATAAAAGTTGGGATTACTGCAACTAATATAACTGAAGCAAAAAGTATAGAGAGTGTTGGAGCAGATTTTATTGTTGCTCAAGGTATTGAAGCAGGTGGACATAGAGGCATTTTTGACCAAGAAAGTATTGATGAAAAAATTACATTAGATAATTTACTAATCAAAATTTTAAATAATGTGTCTCTTCCTATTGTTGCAGCTGGTGGTATCATGGAAGGAAAGCATATTAAACGAGTTATAAATATTGGTGCTAAAGCTGCACAACTAGGAACAGCCTTTTTAACATGTCCTGAAGCAGGAACTTCTAAGGTACATAAACACTATCTTTTAAATGAACAAAAAAGAAAAACTATGATTACAAAAGCATTTTCAGGCAGGATGGCTAGAGGTATTAACAATAAGTTTATTGAAGAAATGAATGGAAAAACAATTTTTCCATTCCCAATACAAAATTTAGTTACAACGAAATTAAGACAAGTTTCTCAAAATAAAAATAATGGTGAATTTATTAATCTTTGGGCAGGAATAAATTTCAATAAAGTTAGAAATTTACCAGCTAAAGAATTAGTGAAAAAGTTATGTGAAGAGTTTAAAGCAGAAATTTAAATTAAAGCAATATAAAAATTATGGGATAAATTATTTTTAAGATATGTTTAGTTTCTAAAATAATTATGTTGTTCGCTTTTATCTAAAAAATAGAACCCAGCTGCTAAACCAATATTTTTTAAAAATTGAGTTAATTGGATAGGATTACTAATATCTGAGTGAAACATTAAGGCAGTCATTACACAAAAAATAATCATGACATATATAGATATCTTTTTATAAACATTCATCAAAATCATTACTGGTATTATAAGTTCTACTAAAATACCCAAGTAAACTATTTCAGTATAGAAATTAAAGCTTTCTACCCAATTAATAGTTTGATCAAGATTAAATAATTTAGTTATACCGTTAGTGAAAAATACACTAACTAACATTAATGTAAAAATTTTGTCTATTATGTTTGTTCTTGATGTCATTATATGAAATAAAAAAATTTAACTAGCTGATAACGATTATCATTATCATACAATTTATTAAAAAGGAACATTAAATACATCTATGCATAATGAAAAAAATAAAATTATATTTGGAATCTTTTACATGTTGGCAGCATCTGCATTCATAGGAGGGACTGCTATTGTTGCAAAAATATTAGGAAAAGATTATTTGGGAGAACCATTAAGTCCATTCCAAATTAGTCAATCTAGGTTTTTATATGGGTTTGTTTTTGTATTATTATTTTCTTTATTTTATAAAATTAAGATAGAATCTCCAAATCCTAAGCTTCATCTTGCAAGAACATCTCTAGGATGGATGGGGGCAACAGTTTTATTTGGTTCTTCTAGTCTAATACCAGTTAATGATGCAGTCGCCCTTAACTTTTCAAATCCAATCTTTGCAATGATATTCTCAATAATAATATTAAAAGAAAAATATTTTTCATATAGATGGATAGCAATGATCATAACATTTGCAGGGGCAATAATTTTAATAAGGCCTAATTTCTCTGATCTGTATGTTGATCCAGTAGCATTAGTCTCAATATTTGGAGCAATTTGTTTAGGTTTAGAAGCAATGTTTATCAAACTTTTAACTAAATATGAAAAGAATACACAAATATTATTAATTAATAATTTTATTGGATTAATTTTATCATCATTAATAGTTATTTTTTTCTGGCAAACACCAACATTTTTACAACTAGTTTTTTGTATTTTTATTGGTTTTCTTATGATTTGTGCACAAATATGTTTTTTAATGGCTCTAAGGAGCAACCAATTGAACTTTGTTATACCTTTTTTTTACAGTACTCTAATTTTTGTTTTAATTTATGACTATTTAATTTTTAAGGATTTACCTGATTATTTAAGTTGTTCAGGCTCCATATTAATTATTGTCGGGGGAATATATTTATTTTTAAAAGAAAAATCTAATAAAAATTCTTCCTGACTAACAAATATTAAATTTTTAGTTGTTTTCCTTATTAAATATTCAAATTATAAATCAATTTGTTATATAAAAAAAACCTAAATGTAACTTAAATTCATTTATCTAATTCCATAAGTCTAACTCTTGCATGCCAGACAACCATGCATTCTTCACATCTTCCTGTTGCTTTTCTGATGGCTCTATAAGCAGGGTGTTTATTACATCCTTTAGCAAGTATCCTCAGTAATTCTATTTTCTGCTGTTCTATATTAGATTTCATTATTAAATTAAATATTAAAAGACATGAAAGATAAATATCTAAATTTTATATAAGCTAAATGATCTTATCAAAAACTTCATTTTGTCTTGTTTATAAGAAAACATTGCATTTGGATATTGCATTAACGGGAGGGGAAATCTCTTCATTATTTCACTGTAATAATCTTTATTAATCATTTTATAAAATAATTGTGTATCCTAAGGGTAAGTAAGCAATCTATCAGATGACTAGATAAATTGTTTGATTAAATCAAAATCTAAATTATCTCTTTCTAAGGGACTGCTCTTATTAATTTTATATTTAATAAGCAATTCACTTATTTTTTTTCTGTTAGCTAAACTTTTACAGTATTGTCCTTCAGAATTTAAAAATATTGATGCACATAAGTAGTATAATGAGGAAGATATCTTTCTTGAGGATGATGTAAAATCATCTTTTATTTCATTCGTAACAAAACTAAAAACATCCTCTATTGCATGTAACAAAGTTTTTTTGTGTTCATTTTCTTTTGTCTTTTGTACAGATTGTATTAAATTGCTTTTCAAAATTTCTATATTGCTATCTTTTTTTAAAGCTCTTATAGTATCTAAAGATATAATATTACTTGTTCCTTCCCATATTGAACCAAGGTGAGAATCTCTAAGAATTTTTGGGTCAAGCCACTCTTCAATATAACCTGATCCACCTCTAATTTCCATGGCATCACCAGCAATTTTTCTAACATCTCTACAAGCTCTAAACTTAATCAATGGGGTAATAATTCTAAAAATATTTTGTGAAATTTTACACCCATCATCAGCTTTTTGTAAAAGTTCTGATGCTTTGAAGACCATTGATCTTGATGCCTCAGTAATAATAAGCATCTTTAAAAGCTGTTTTTGCATCAAAGGAATATCTATTAATTTTTTTTTAAATGCATGACGTGTGTTTGATATGAAAAGGCTTTCTTGAAGGCATCTTTGCATCATTCCAGATGCTCTAACGCCATTAGATAATCTTGACATGTTAATCATGTCTGTCATTTGTTTAAAGCCCTTTTTAGGATCTCCAACGATATAAGCCAAAGCTTTGTTAAGTTTTATTTCTCCACTTGCAAATGATCTTCCACCTAGTTTATCTTTTAGCCTTATAATTTCGTAGCTATTTAATTTTCCACAATCTAATTTTTTAGGTAGTAGAAAAAGAGCAAGTCCTCTAGTCCCACTTACATTTTTGTCGTATCTGGCTAAAACCATTGCCAGATCAGCGTCAGGATTTGAACAAAACCACTTGTCTCCTGTTAGATACCATTTTCCATCAAGCTTTTCTGCATAAGTGTTTATTGATCCAACATCTGAACCAGCGTGCTGTTCTGTCATGAACATTGCGCCCTGAAAAAGTTCATCTAAATTTTGAGACGTTAATTGATAAATGAATTTATCAACTAATTGTTTTTCTCCAAACTTTCTTAGAGTTCTGGTAAGGGAATCTGTCATGCTTAATGGACAACATAAACCAAACTCACTTTGTACAAATAAGAAAGTTAATCCATATTTTACTATTGGCGGAAGTGCCTGTTGCAATCCAAAAACTCCATGCCTGTGGGACATAGCTGCCAACCCAAATCTCTCAAATGCATATTTTTCTAATTTTATAAAGTCTGGATGTTTCTTTATAGCATTTGTAAAAGAACCGTCTCTTGCTCTTTTCAATAACTTAGGTGAGTTTTTATCTGCAGTTAAAGCCAAATCTTCTAATTGATCGCCTACAATTTCTCCTAGCTCTATAAATTGATCTTCTATTTTGGATAACATATCTCTTCCACTATAAAATTCTAATAACTTCGAAAAATGTTTGTCCCTATGATATGCGTTGCTTCCTTTACTATCTGGAATATTATTTAATGAGGAGTTCAACTTTTTATACACCCTACTTTAAAAATAACTAAATTATAAAATCATCTTATAAAATAATAATTATCCGGTCTACACTGTAGTTTGATAACTGAATTGTTTCAATTTTATTCCGTGAAACTCTAGATAGTTATAAAATTTCACATTCTACACATTATTAAACAACTTTTCTAAAAGCTCTATAAGCATAATATATGTTCCACTTTAACACATAGCTTAAGTTTAATTACTTGTTTTTCTGATCTATAATCAACCATATTATTCTAATAAAGTTTTAATATTATCTCCAACTTTTTGTCATTTTTCCTTTGTCTTTAAAATCTACAATAGAAAAAGTTTTCTCTACTAATGTGTAATCATTGTAACCTAGTCGAGCGATCACTTTCATCTTTAGAGTATCTACTATACCATCGTCAGTTATGAATTCATCTTTTATATGAATACCAATTACCTGCCCGAATACAACATTGTGCAAACCTCCTTTTCCTGGAAGTTCAACCGTTTGATGATATTTACACTCAAAATGTACAGGAGACTCTGCAACCCTTTTTGGCTTAACATTAAATGAATTAATCGCTGTTAAACCAGTTTTTTCTAATTCATCTGTATCTGGTTCCATTATCCAACTTGTATCATTCATTTGGTGACGTGTGTCCCAAGTGCTCATGTTAACTACAAATTCACCTGTTTCTTCAGCATTCAAAACGCTATCTTTCTTACTTCCATCTGCTCGGTTTCCAGCTGAGAACATTACAAATGGAGGATCATATGAAAGTCCATTGAAATAACTATAAGGTGAAAGATTTCCTATACCATTTTTACTTACTGTACTAATCCATCCAATTGGACGTGGAACTGTCAGGGCTTTGAAAGGATTGTATGGTAACCCATGATTGTTTTTACTAGTATCATAATACATTTTTACACTCTCTTATTTGAACTTAAATTATAAAAATTTATAACTTAAAATTTGTAATAATTTATTTAACAACTAATATTATTAACAAATTTATTATGGCTAATATTTAAATGAAAACAAACTCTAATAATTTATTCAAAGATGCTCTTTCCGGTATCAAGGTTCTAGATATATCTAATTTTCTTGCTGGGCCAGTTTCTTCAATGTTTTTAGGAGATTATGGAGCTGAAGTAATCAAAGTGGAAAAACCTGATTTAGGTGATGAAATAAGGTATTGGGGGAATAATAAAAATGGTGTTGGCTTAATGTATAAGCTAATAAACCGAAATAAAAAATCAATAACTGCAGATTTGAGAACAAAATTTGGAGTTAAAATAATAAAGAAATTAATTAAAAATACAGATATTATCATAGAAAATTATAGAAAGGGTACTTTAGAAAAATGGGGGCTCAGCTACAAAATATTAAGTAAAATTAACCCTTCTTTAATTATGATTAGAATAACTGGATTTGGTCAAACCGGACCTAATAGTAATAGGCCAGGATTTGGAACTTTAGCTGAAGGATATGCCGGCTTTGCAGCTATCAATGGATATGAAGATAGATCGCCACTTCTACCTGGTTTTGGTCTTGCTGACGAGACTTCAGGGTTAATGGGTGCATTTTTAGCTCTAACTGCTTTACATGAAAGGGATAGGAAGAGTGGAATTGGTCAAGTTGTTGAATTTGGTATTTATGAACCTCTGTTTACACTTTTAGGTCCTCAAGTCGTTGATTATGACCAATTAGGAATTGTCCAAACAAGAAATGGTAGTAGATTACCGTTTACGGCTCCCCGAAACACTTACTTTACCAAGGATGAAAAATGGGTTTCCATTTCTGGCAGTGCACAGTCTACTTTTGAAAGAATGTGCGAAGCCTTAAATATAAGTCATTTAATAACTGATAAGAGATTTCTTAATAACAGATTAAGAATTGAAAATTCTAAAGTATTAGATGAAGCACTTCAAAAAGCAATTGTAAAATTTGATCAATCAACTTTAATTAAATTGTTTGATGAAGTTGGAGCTGCAGCAGCTCCTTGTTACAATATTAAAGAAATTTTTGAAGATAAACATTTTAAATCACGTAACAATATCATTGCCATTGATGATCAAGAATTAGGTGGACAACTAAAAATGCAAAATGTTGTGGGAAAGTTTTCTAGAACACCAGGAAGAGTAAAACACGCAGGCCCTAAATTAGGCCAACATAATTATGAAATTCTTGTAGAAATGCTTGGATTGAATGAAAAAGAATTAGAAATTCATGGATATAAATTAACACAAAAATAAAAGGAATTTTAACTTTGGAGTTTCCAAAAAGAATAAAAGTAATAGAAGTTGGCCCAAGAGATGGTCTTCAATCTCTGAATAAATGGATACCGACTAAAGATAAAATTAAGATGATTAATTTATTATCTATAGCAAATTTTCCAGTTATAGAAGTATCAAGTTTTGCTCATCCTAAGGTTGTGCCTATGCTGAACGATGCTGAGAAAGTTTTTGAGCAGATAAACAGGCATACTGGAATTGTTTACCGAGCGCTTTCACCAAATTTAAAAGGAACTTTTCGAGCAGTTGAAACCGGAATGGTTGACGAAATTCTTGGTCTCTTGACAGTAAGTGAAACTTATTCTTTAAAAAATCAAAATATGACACTTGATGATGCAATTAATGAGGCAAGTAAATCATTTAAATTATGTGAAAAATCTGATGTTAATTTTGTTATGGCAATTGGAGTTGCATTTTATTGTCCATATGATGGAGTGATATCAAATGAAAAAATTTTATCTGTTGTTGAAAGACTCTACAATAAAGGTATTAGAAAGGTATATCTAGCAGCTAGTACTGGTATGGAAAATCCATCAAACATAAACTATGTTTTTAATAAAATCAGAGATAAATTTCTAGATTTAGTTTGTGGTTTTCATGTTCACGATCGTATAGGAATGGCAGCTATAAATATGTTTTCAGCGCTCGATGCAGGTGCAACATCTGTTGAAGGCTCTATTTGTGGAATTGGTGGTGGAATAGCAATGCCTCATGGAACAGGAGATTATGGAAATCTACCAACTGAAGATATAGTCACTATGTTAAATAGATCAAATATTGAAACACAATTAGATACAAAATTAGTCCATGAAACGGCTGAAAAAATTTCATCCTTGTTAAAAATTAATAGTAACAGTAGGACTAATATTTAAATAAAAACAAATAATACCTTATTAATCTATCCTTTAAACTTAGTTTAAAAAGATATCTTCCTATTATGTAAAACTAACAGTCTACTATAATAACATATAGTAATATAATATTTATTAAGTCTGCAGTTGAGTTTATAGAAATTCATTAATAAAATGGACTAATAACTATTTTTTTTTATTAGATAAATTTTCGTCCTCAGATTGGTAAATATAGGTGTTTAGAGGTTTAAACCTAATCACTAAACAAGCTAACGCTATAATGAGTATTGCGCCAGATTCATAAAGAAGTATGATCGGATCCATACCTTTTCCTTGAAGTATTATGAGTCTTGCTATAGCTGTCATAGCAATAAATAATGGTAACGTAATTGGAATTTTATTACTGACATAAAATATTCCTATCATTCCCAATACCTCTGTATATATAAATAGTAATAGTAAATCAGCCAATTGTACTTTACCATTGATATATATAGAATTTATTTCTTGTAAAACTGCAATTACAGTCAAAAAAGCTATAATTCCCAATAAGATCTTTTCTATGGTTTTTATGATAAAAGCGGGTTTAATTTTATATTCCTTCATAATAAGTACCCCAACCTAACTTTTGTTAAATAATATTATCTTTTAACATAATCAATATATCGTCTTCTAAAGATTTTTGAAATTATAATTTGAATTTTTGGTTATAAAGGTAATTATCTATGTAAACTTTAATTTAATTCCGTAACTTATTTTGTTATGAAATTTACTAACCTAATCCAAATTTCATAAGCAAGTATTTGATAGGTTTTACTTCTTGTAATACTTTTAAACCTATATCTCTGGCTTTTCGAGTAATCACATTATTTGAATAAGAAACTTTATTTAAAATATTTACACTTGTGGTACGTGTCTTTACGTCTATTAATCTCTTGAGATTAAATTCTGCAACCATTTCATTAGATCCTATTGACGTTGAATATTTTTTAATTAGATCACAAATCACACTAATATCTTTGATTGTTAAATTCAAACCCTGTGCACCAATCGGTGGCAAAGCATGAGCAGCCTCTCCTATCAATATCATTCTATGGTCTACAAACTTTTCTGCTAATTGTGTACTAACATTTGAAGATTGCAAATCAGAAATAACTGAAATTTCACCTAACTTATTGCAAGACCTTTTATTAATTTCACTTTGAAGTTCAAACTTTTTTAAACTAAGAAGGTTGTCTATTTTTATACTATCATTTACCCATATCACAGCAGACTTTTTTTCTTCTTTGCTTTTAAGTGGTACTGTTGTAAAAGGTCCACCTAGATCATAAATCTCATAAGATATGTTGTTATGAGATTCTTTGTGTTGAATTATAAAAGTAACAGCTTTTTGATCAATATCTGTTATTTGTGTTTTTATGTTATAATAATTTCTTATAAATGAATTTCTTCCATCAGCGCCAATAAGAAGTTTAGTTTTAACCATGCTTTTATTTTTAAGATTGATAGTTAAAAGTTCTTTAAAATTTTCAACACTAATTATTTCATCATCAATAAAATTTATTAATTTATCTCTCTTTACTAATTTCATAAGAATTTTTTTTGTTTCATAATTAGAAATATTATAACCAAAATATTCTTTAGAGATTTCTTTAGCGTTAAACTGCGTTTCATTCAAAACTTGATTAAATGGGTAACCATTTTTACTATTGACAATTGAGAGTACTCTGAGAGGATTTATATTTTTTGAAAGATATTTCCAAATTCCAGTTTTAATTAAAAAATTGATTGATGGAAGTAAGTATGCGGTTGATCTAGTATCTTTTGTTTGTTGTATATTGTGCCTTGATTTTTCTATTGTACAAACTGATATCCCATATCTACTTAATGCTAAACTACATATTAAGCCAGATAATCCTCCTCCACATATAACAACATCTGCCTTTATTGTTTTCATTTGATATACTTAAAAAATACATTGAATAAAATATTATTGTTATTAACATTAATAATAATGATACTTATTATCAATGAATTTATTTTTGGCAAGGAGAGTAATATATGAAGTATGAGAAGTTAGAATTATTAATAAATGGAAAATGGAGATCAGGTTCAGAAAACAAATCAGAACCCGTATATAATCCAGCTACTAACGAAATAATTGGTGATTTGCCACATGCTTCAAAAAGTGATCTTAAAGAGGCTTTAGAATCTAACAAAGAATCATTCAAATCATGGAAAAATGAACCATCACTTAATAGGCAAAAGATCATAGAAAATGCATGCAGAATTCTTGAAGATAAATTTGATCAAGTAGCAACTAACCTTACTGTTGAAATGGGTAAGCCGTTGGTGGAGGCTAAAATGGAACTTTCAGTTGGGTTAGATGTTTTAAGATGGTATGGAGAAGAGGGTAAAAGAGCATATGGAAGATTAGTACCTTCAAGAATGAATGGGCTTTCTCAAACTGTAATAAAAGAACCAATAGGTCCTGTAATTGCCTTTGTTGCTTGGAATTTTCCAGTTATGAATGTTGTCAGGAAGATTGGTGGTGCTTTGGCAGCTGGATGTACAATAACCATAAAACCAAGTGAAGAAACTCCAGGAACCGCTATAGCAATTGGTAGAGCTTTCGTTGAGGCAGGTTTGCCTCCTGGTGTGCTTAATATAGTATTTGGGGTTCCATCTGAAGTGTCAGAATATTTATGTAGTTCTAACATACCTCGTAAATTATCATTTACAGGTAGTGTACCAGTTGGAAAACATCTTCAAAAACTTGCAGCTGAAAATATGATTAGATGTACAATGGAATTAGGTGGGCATTCTCCTCTAATGGTATTTGATGATATTGATGTACAAAAGGCTGCACAAATTTCAGTTGCTGGTAAGTTTAGAAATGCAGGACAAGTTTGTGTTTCTCCCACTAGGTTTTTAGTACAAGATAATATTAAAGATAAATTTACTAAAGCTGTAATTGAGGAAACTAACAAAATCAAGGTTGGAAATGGTTTAGATGATGATACCAATATGGGACCACTTATTGCTGAAAGAAGAATAGACGTAATGAATGAATTTGTTAATGATGCAATTGAAAGTGGTGCTAATATAGAAATGGGTGGGAACCGAATGAATAGAGTAGGAAGCTTCTTTTCCCCCACTGTAATGACAGATGTCAAAGATAATGCTAAAATTATGAATGAAGAGCCATTTGGACCTTTACTTCCAATTGATACATTCAAATCAGTTGATGAAGTAATTGATAGAGCTAACAGACTTGATTTTGGACTAGCGTCTTATGCGTTCACAAATAACCCTAAAATAATTGACAACTTACGTTCAGAGATTCAGGCAGGTCTCTTAGCAGTTAACTCAACTGTTGTAAGTACACCAGAAACACCTTTTGGTGGCATAAAACATAGTGGCTACGGTTCAGAGGGAGGCATAGAAGGACTTGACGCATTTTTAGTAACTAGATTTGTTTCAGAAACCTATAATATTTAATAAACCTTGATAATATGGAGATAAAAATGAAATTTATAGTATTAGCCAAATATACTAAACAAGGAACAGATGGTTGGTTAGACAACCCTGACGAAGATCGACGTGCAATGATAAGTGGATTATCAAAAAAAATTGGCGGTGAACTTTTAGATTTATCATATACAAGGGGCATATATGATGTAGTAGCTGTAGTGGAGGCACCAAGCGCAGATATAATGACATCGTTGAAACTAGCTATGATTAAAACAGGTGCTATTTCAGAATTAAATATTCTTGAAGATATTGATTTAAACGCTATAGCCAAAAATGGATCACAAATGATTGGGTTGTATAAAGCACCAGGTAATTGATATAAGATTTCTTAATATTTTAAAAATTGTTATCTATTAATAAACAGAATAACTTACTGATTTCGTAAAGTTTTAGTTTTATTTTTAATTCAGGTAAAAAAGATATATAACTACAAATCATTTTAACTTCCATCATAAGTTTTGGATGGATTTTTTTTATAATATAAAAGTATTTTTAATTTTATACTATCTTATTAATCATAGAGATCAAAATAACTTTACAATATTGCTTTCATAGCTGCTATCAAAGCAACACCATAAACAAGCATCATTATTAAAAGAGTGTTAAATGAAAAACCTTTCATAAAAGATGCCTTAGCAAGTTGTGATGCTTGATAAATTAGCTCTGGCCAAGTATAAGAAACGAAATCACCTTGAGTAAAAATTACTTTAATTTTTCCATTAGAATCTACAACTGGCAATCTTCTAAATCTATCATTAGACATTATTCGCAACCAATCTATAACATCATCGTTCTCGTTTGCTACTCGAGGATTGGGTGTCATTATATCCTCTAATTTTGTAGTTTTAGGAGACATGTTGTTCTTAACAAGTTTTTTTACAATATCTCTTTCAGTTACAATGCCAACGACTTTATTTTTACTATCAACAATAACAACAGACCCATAATTCTTTTCAGTCATAATATCAATGGCCTTTGAAACTTTGTCTTTACCTAAAAAAGTAATAGGTTGTGGTTTGGTTTTAAATTCAGGTCTGTCTATAAGACGACCACCTTTTCTCATTTCCATTTAACAAATCTCCTAAATTCGATTTATTATTATAACAATTTTGTTTTATAAACAATTAAGAATATTCGATATCTCAAACTTTTATTTTTCAAAATTGAAAACC
>CACOAO010000018.1 GCA_902625215.1 uncultured SAR116 cluster alpha proteobacterium | reverse complement strand
ATTAATGTGAAATTTGAAAATACTTCGGTCCAAATTTTGAGGTCACTTCAATTAAATGAAATTGACAACTATTTTAGTCTTTCTTAGTCGTAATTGAATAATTTAAATAATCTTTAAAAATAACGGGACTAAGATTGATGTTAATAATCCGCTTAATCCCATACCTACTGCTGCATAGACACCTGCATTTTTATTTCTACTCATAGCCCTTGCTGTTCCAATACCATGACTTGTTAGTCCTAAGCTAAATCCTCTTGCGTCCATATTTTTTAATTTCATTACATCAAATACAAAAACACCCAATGAAGCACCAACTACTCCAGTCAAAATAGTAATAATTGCGGTTAAAGATGGGATGCCACCAATTATTTCAGAAATACCCATTGCTATAGGTGCAGTTACATTCCTTGGAAGGAGGCTCATTATTAATTCTTTGGGTAATTCTAGATATAAAGATAGAGAATATGTAATTAAAATTGCAAAAGTTGACCCTAAGATTAACGATATTAGTATAGCTTTACTATTTAAGATAATTAAATTCCATTTTTTATAAATTGGTATTGCTAAAGCTACTGTCGCAGGACCTAAAAGGAAGTGAATAAACTTTGCGCCATCAAAGTAACGTTCATACTTAATATTAAATAAAATTAAAATTAAACTCACTATTAGAACACTCATTGCCACAGGGTTTAAAAGAGGAAACAAGTTGGATTTTTTATATGCCATATCTGCAATTAGATAAGACCCAATAGTTAGTGTTAACCAAAATAATGGCTCAGCTTGTAGATAAACCCAAATACTATATAATTTGTCCTGATCAATCATCTAGAGTTTTCTTTCTAAGAATTTTTTCCATAACATACCCCGTTAAAGCAAGGGTTAATAATGTCCCTAAAATAATTACCAAGACAACTGAAGCAAGATTATCTTCTAAAAGAGAAAGATGCATTACAACACCTACTCCAACCGGAATAAATAAAAGCGGAAGATAATTTAATAAAATTTCTGCTGAATTATACAAATCTTCTTTAATGGGTACTGCTCTTTCTCTTTTTTGTATTAGAAGCAGTGTAAGTAAAAGTAAAACTAGACCAATAACTGGTCCAGGAATACTCAAACCAAAAAATTTCTGAAAAAATTCACCTATTAATTGGTATAATAAAATTATAAAAATACTCTTAAGCATTTTTAAATACTTCTAAACTATAGAAATTAAATCAAAAAAAGGCCTGAATACCCGTTTGTGCTCTTCCTAATATAAGTGCATGAACGTCATGAGTGCCTTCATATGTATTAACAGTTTCTAAATTCATTAGATGACGCATCACTTGGTATTCAGCATGTATACCATTTCCCCCGTGCATATCCCTTGAATGTCTAGCAATTTCGAGTGCTTTTCCACAATTATTTCTTTTTATGAGCGAAATAGCTTCTGGTGCTAAACTACCCTGATCAAATAATCTCCCAACTTGAAGAGCAGCACCTAAACCTAATGCAATTTCAGTTTGCATATCTGCTAATTTTTTTTGAATTAGTTGAGTAGCTGCCAATGGTTTACCAAATTGTTTTCTATCTAATGTATATTGACGAGCCCTATGCCAACAATCTTCCGCAGCACCCATGACACCCCAAGCTATTCCGTATCTAGCTCTATTCAGACATCCAAAAGGACCTTTTAAACCAGTAACATTAGGCATTAGGTTTTCTTCTGGAACGAATACATCATTCATTACAATTTCACCAGTTATTGAGGCTCTAAGAGATAATTTACCTTTAATTTTAGGCGCACTTAAACCATTCATTCCCTTTTCTAGAATAAAACCTTTGATTGCGTCATCATGTTCTTTTGACTTTGCCCAAACAACAAATACATCAGCAATTGGCGAATTTGAAATCCACATTTTAGAACCAGATAAGGAATATCCACCTTTTACTTTACTAGCAGTTGTCTTCATAGAACTTGGATCTGAACCAGCGTCAGGTTCAGTTAATCCAAAACATCCAATTAGTTCACCGGAAGCAAGCTTAGGCAAATATTTTTGCCTTTGATCTTCAGTTCCATAAGCGTATATTGGATGCATAACGAGTGAAGATTGAACGGACATCATTGATCTGTAACCTGAATCAACTCTTTCAATTTCTTTGGCTACTAAGCCATAAGAAACATATGAGGCGCCTGCACAACCATATTTCTCCGGGATTGTTATTCCCAATAATCCAAGTTCACCCATTTCTTTAAAAATGTTTTTATCTGTTTGTTCTTCTAGAAAAGCATCTTCTACTCTAGGTAAAAGTTTAGCTTGCGCGTATTCATGAGCAGTAGATTTAATTAAATATTCTTCTTCAGATATTAGAGAATCTAATAAGAGTGGGTCTTCCCAATTAAATTTAGGTTTAGATTTAGTTGTTTTTATATCAACTACATTTTTATCAATATCAATGCTTGTGTCCATCGTATATCCTTATTTTTTATGCATAATACTCAAATAAATTTTAAAAACAATACTTATTAGTCCATATTTATGGTGTTTAGATGTCTCTCTACAAAGTCTAATCTATCCTGTCCCCAGTAAATTTGATCTTCAATAATATACGTAGGTGCACCAAAAACATTTTTTGTTATAGCTAGTTGAGTGTATTTGTTCATGATATCCAAACATTTTTCACTTTTAGCTAATAAGATGATATTTTCAGCATCAAAATTCATTCGATTTAAAATTTTTTTTAGAACATCTTCATCATCAATATCTTGGTTTTCTACCCATAAAGAATTCATAATTTTAAACGCAAGTTCGAAATAATTATCTAACTTTTCCATTTTTGCTGCTATAATGATTAAAGAAGGTAAAAGAGATTTTGAAGGAAAAAAATTAGGCTGAGTATTTAAATTTATATTTAAAAATTTAGACCATCTGTTTAATTCTTGTAATCTTAATTTTTGTCTTTGTGGTGGTCTTTTGGATACAGGAAGTCCTCCTGATATTGGAAATATATCTCCATAGTTAACTGGGTATATGTTAAGTTTAGCGTTAAATTTATTTACCAAATCACCAAGTCTATTATGTCCCAAGAATGTCCAGGGACTTCCATGGCTCATAAAATAATCAATTGAAATCATTTTGAACCAAATCCAGAGCCTGTAGTTTTATATTCTTCCCTAGGCGGACTAAATACATCAAGGATTTTAGCACCTTGTGGGCCTGCAATTATTCCATGTTCAACTCCACCAGGTGTTTGCCAAAAATCTCCTTTTTTAATTTCTATTTCTTCACCATTTTGAATTCTAATTCCTGAACCTTCAATCAAAAAACCCCATTGTTCTTCTGGGTGAGAATGAATTTTACCTTTTGCATTAGCTTCAATATTAACAATTGATAACATAGCATCACTTCCACAAAATATTCTTGTGGTCACACCTTCTGCTAGTTCTCTTTTAATTCCAGCATCTAAGTCCATGATATTATGAAAAAATTTTTTCTGTGACATTATTGCCTCCAATTATAAACTTAACATGGTTTGTCACCGGCAAAAGTAATTCTATGCATTAATCTTCTTTGTCCATGGTAATCATTAATAGGATTATGCATTGTACACCTGTTATCCCATATTGCTACAGATCCAGGTTTCCATTGAAATCTACAAGTAAATTCTGATTTAATCTGATGCTTGTATAAATACTCTAAAATTGGTGTGCTCTCATCTTCAGTCATACCTACAAAATTAGTTGTATGGGCTTCATTAACATATAAGGATTTTCTTTTTGTTTCTGGGTGAGTTCTAACAACGGGATGAATTGCCTTTAGTTCGTCACCTTTTAATCCAACAGATGCATGCTTCATAATATCAGATCTTGTTTTAGCTACTCTTGACTTCCCTGAAATGTTGACTGCTTCTAGAGTGTCTAAGAATTTTTTCATTCCATCTGATAAGCTTTCGTAAGCCATATATTGATTAGACCACTCAGTATCTCCTCCATAATCAGGTATTTCTATACCATATAAAATTGTACCCATTGGGGGCTTGTCTTGATATGTAGTATCACTATGCCATATACCCCCAAAGTTATTTTTATCAGTTTCTTTTTTTAAAATTGGTGTAATTTCTGGAAAATTTTCTAAACTCTTCACAAAAGGATATATAATTGGCTTACCAATTTTTTCTGCAAATGTTTTAAAAGAACTAGGACTAAATTCCTGATCTCTAAAAAATATCACTTGATAAGATAATAAAGCGCTATAAATTTCGGAAATGATTTCATCAGAAAGATTTTCTGAAAGATTTATGTTTTCAATCTGAGCACCAAGGGCACCTGCAATCGGTTTTACTTCAATATTTTCAAAATTTGTTTTCGTCTTAACATAAAGGTTCATTTTTTAATGTATCCTAAAATCGGGTTATAAATTATTTAAAATTTATTTGCACTAATTTGATTAGTAATAAATAATTTAAATCATAAATAAAAATAAATATTTTTCAATTTATACAGAGTAATTTGAATGAAAAAAATTACATCACCGCACCTCGACGTACGCACTAGTTGGTTAAATAAATTAAAAGAAAAACCCATTCTTCCAAATCTAAATATTATTGATCCACATCATCATCTTTGGGACGTCGGATTTGGTAGATACTACGTAGAAGAATTGTTGGAGGATATTAATACTTCAGGCCATAACATAAAAGCAACAGTTTATATAATGAGCTCGTCAAATACAGAAATTTATCTAAAAAATGGTCCTGAAGAATTCAAACCACTAAGTGAAATTGAATTTGCCACAAATGAAGGTAAAAGAGCTGATCTGATTAAAAATAATAAAGTTAAAGTAAATGCTTCTATAGTTGGTTCTCTTGACCTAACTTACGGAAATAAGTTGAAACCAGTTATTGAAAAGGGTTTGGAAATAAGTGAAGGACGATTAAAGGGTATAAGAATGCTTTTGGCAGCACACCCAGATCCTAGGATTAAATCAGGAGCTGTAAGGTCTGATTTATCTCTAATGTCTCATCCTAAGTTTGTTGAAGGTGCAAGATGCCTGCAAGACGCAGGACTTTCACTTGATTTTTGGATATACCACACACAATTGGGTGAAATGGAAAAAATAGCTAGGACACTACCAGAACTTAGCATTATTCTTAATCACATTGGAGGACCTATTCATCTTGGTGAATATGAAGGAAAGCAAGCCTTGACCCATAGAGAGTGGCGCACAGCTATGATGAGATTATCAAGATTACCAAACATCAAAGTTAAATTAGGTGGATTGGGTATGGAAGTGAATGGTGCAAAATTTCATTTAAATCAAGATCCACCAAATTCCTCCGAATTAGCTAATATATGGAAACCTTGGATATATGAAACAATTAATATGTTTGGTATAGATAAATGTATGTTTGAAAGTAATTTTCCAGTAGATAAAGGGTCTTGCAGTTATGGTTCGTTATGGAATGCATTTAAAATAATTTCAGAAAATATGTCAGAAAACGAAAAAAATAAATTATTTTATGAAAATGCTGCTAAAATATATAAGATAAAATTGTAGAAGTTTTGATTAGGTAAATTTTATGGAAGTATCAATTCTTGAACAATCAGTTGCTGTTGAAGGAAAACCCCAATCGCTTACTATTCAAGATTCCATAAAATTAGCCAAAAAAGCAGAAAAACTTGGATACAAAAGATTTTGGGTTTCTGAACATCACAACCACCCAACAATTATAGGTACTGCACCAGAAATATTAATGGCCGCTATTGCTTGCAATACATCCTCTATACGAATAGGAAGCGCAGGCATAATGTTACCACATTATTCACCCCTTAAAGTAGCAGAACAATTTAGAATTTTAGAGGCAATTGCTCCGAATAGGATTGATCTAGGCTTAGGAAGAGCACCAGGCTCTGATGGAAGAACTGCATTGGCATTAAACCCTAATAGCCGAAATGACAGTGAACATTTTCCAAGTAATGTAAGAGATTTAATGGCATGGGTTTCAAATAATAAATTAATAGAAGGTCATCCATTTAGAAATTTAGTTGCTCAACCTATTTCTAATACTTCCCCAGAAATTTGGATGTTGGGGACATCTAACTACGGAGCTCAATTAGCAGCATATTTAGGAATTCCATATTGTTTTGCTCACTTTATTACAGATGGACGGGGAGTTAAAGAAACTTTAAACATATATAGATCTGAATTTCGTCCATCAAAACAATATCAAAAACCTATTGTAAATGTTTGCTTGTGGGCATTAACTGCTAATACAAATGAAGAAGCAAAATATTTATTTTCATCTAGAGCAGCTTGGAAGATTGGAAGGAATTATGGCCAACTTGGGCCTATAACTGATCCCGACAATGCCTTAAATATTATAAATGAGAATAATTGGAATGAACAATTTGAAAGCATGTATCAAAATTCAATTGTAGGAGATGCTAAGATTACAAAAGATAAAATTTTAAAATTAGTAAATGACAACAAAATTGACGAAATTGCAATTTTAACATGGTGTCATGACGAAAAATCTCGCATTAAGTCTTATGAAATTTTCGCAGATACATTTAGTCTTTCTTCAGAAAAAGAACTTGAGAAAACCTCTATATAAATTGAATTTTTTTAGAAACTTCTTATATCAAGCTAATCAATAATGGAGTAAAAATTGTTTTCAATTCAAAAATTTATATACAAATTAAACATTATTTTAATATTTACATTTATTTTATCACTTAGTGCATGTAGTAAGATCGATATGAAACAATTTGAAAATAACACACCGAAACTAGATTTATTCTCTTTTTTTGAGGGAAATATAATTGCATATGGAATTTTTGAAGATAGATTTGGAAACCTGAAAAGACAGTTTAGAGTAAATATCTTTGGAAAAATTGAAAATCAAACATTAACTCTTGACGAAGAATTTTTATATGATGATGGCGAACAAGCAAATCGTATTTGGAAAATCAAAAAGACTACTGAAAATAATAAGATAGCATATGAAGGCCAAGCTGATGATATTGAAGGTAAAGCGTCTGGATCAGTATCTGGCAATGCGATGAATTGGTCTTATGATATTTATCTCAATATCAAAGGATCTAATATAAAAGTCCACTTTAATGATTGGATTTACAAACAAAGTGAAAACTTGGCAATTAACAGGGCTTATGTAAGTAAATTTGGCATCAATATTGGATCAGTTACGCTAGTTTTTTTAAGAGGTGAGACTGCTGCTCAAATAGGACCTCTAAATCTCAATAGCTGGTAGTATTTGATGCAAAAAAAATTATATCTAATTTTTATATTAATCTTTCTTTCATTTTCTAATGTAGTACTTTCAAATACTAAAAACATAATTGAAGAAGACCAAAAAACTCTAAATATATTAAAAAATTATCTATCTAAACAAATTGTAGTTGGAAAAGCTAATTTTAAATTTCTTTTTTGGAATATGTACGATGCCAAACTTATTACTGAAACTGGTGACTATCCTTCAAAAAAGTTTGCTTTAATTTTAAGATATAATAAAGATTTTTCAAAAAAAAGCGTTGTTGATGAAACAATAAATCAACTAGAAAAACAAAAACCACACAATCAACAAGAATTAGATGAAGTTAAAGCATTATTGAATAGAGCATTTAGAGAAATAAAAAAGAATAATAAATTTATTGGTATAAAAAATAATAATGAAGCAGTCTTTTATTTTGAAAATGAAAAAGTTTTAGAGACAAATAACACTGAATTCATAAATCATTTTTTTGATATATGGTTAAGAAAAGATAGTCAAAACCCAGAGTTTACAAGAAATTTATTGGGAAAGAGTTAGGGGTACCTAAAATGAAATTGAGTGCATTTTTCTTTGAAATTGTCCCTTTATCTGGATTTTTTATAGGCGCTCAATATTACACTTTAATTATTGCTGCCATAATATCATTAATTCTTGGACTCTTCGTCATGCTTACATTTTATTTAATAGAAAAACGTATTTCTAAGTTTCAAATCTTTGGAATTTGTATGTCAGCGCTTTTTACTTTATTTGCATATTTGTTTAATGATGACCAATTTGTAAAAATCCAACCTACAATTTTCAATGGTTTTTTTAGTGCAGTCTTACTGATTGGTATATTTTATAAGAAAGCCATGATGAAACAATTTTTTGGATCTCAATTCTCTCTTAATGATGAAACATGGTACAAACTAAGTTTAAGATGGGGTTTGTTTTTTTTATTTCTTACTCTTATTAATGAATTATCTTGGAGATTTCTTGATACAGATGATTGGGTGTTTATAAAGGTTTTTGTTTTATCACCATTAGTTGGTATTTTTATGTTGTGCCAATTACCAATTACATTAAAAGGAAGAATTACAACTAAATAAATTTAATAGCAATAAGTACGATATGGAGACACAAAATGAATATAAAAATCATCGATGTTACTGTCCATGTTATTAAATCAAAATTAGATACACCTTTTGCATTCTCACAAGGCTGGGTAAATAAAAGATCAGCAACTATTGTCCAAGTTAAAACTAGTGGAGGCAT
Organism: uncultured SAR116 cluster alpha proteobacterium; assembly: GCA_902625215.1. Lineage (GTDB taxonomy): Bacteria > Pseudomonadota > Alphaproteobacteria > Puniceispirillales > Marisalimonadaceae > Marisalimonas. The sequence continues at coordinate 23,739 of CACOAO010000018.1, read as the reverse complement.
AGTTGGATGGGGTGAAGCATTCTGCCAAGGTTTAGAGCCTCCTGAGATATCCGCAGCTGTTATTGAAAACGCTTTAAAACCCATTTTGTTAGAAGAATCTCCGCTAAATATAGAAGTCCTATGGCATAAAATGTATAACGCAACAAGAGATTATGGAAGAAAAGGATCTGTCATATCTGGTATAAGTGCTGTGGATATAGCATTATGGGACATTGCAGGAAAATACTTCGATCAACCTATATATCAATTATTAGGAGGTGCATTTAGGACAAAAATCAAACCTTACGCAACTGGTTTTTATAGATTAAAAGGAAAAGGTGAAGCTAACAGATTAGCAGAAGAAGCTTTATGTCATTTCGAAAATGGTTTTGACCACATGAAAGTCAAACTTGGTTTTGGAATAGAAGATGATTTAAACTGTATGGAAACTATACGTAATGTACTAAAAGACAAAAATATTACTCTTATGATTGATACTAATCACGCTTATGGTAGATCTGAGGCACTGCAATTAGGAAAAAGCTTAGAGGAATATAAATTACGCTGGTACGAAGAACCAGTAGTTCCTGAGGATATTAAAGGTTATTCAGAATTAAGATCTAAATTAGACATTCCTATAGCAGGAGGTGAAAATGAACATACTCTATTTGGATTTAAATCACTCTTTGTAAATAATGCAGTTGATATTGCTCAACCAGATATTGGTTCTTGTGGAGGTATAACAGGTGCCAAACATATTATCAATTTGGCACATAGTTTTGGAGTAGAAGTAAATCCACATGTGTGGGGTTCCGCAATTGCTCAAGCAGCTTCAATTCAAGTAATTGCATCAATTCCAGTGACCCATTTTTCAGTTTTTGCTAGAGAACCTATTTTAGAATATGATCAATCAAGTCATCCTTTTAGAAGAGAATTACTTGAAAATCCATTTGAGCTTCAAAATGGTATGGTCAATGTACCAAAAGGGAAAGGTTTAGGAATTGAGGTTAATTTAAATACAATTAAAAAATATAAGACTAATTAACTAAGATGATGATTGAACTCTTAGATCCAATAATCAAATCGCACAAGATAGAAATCTCAAACGGTCTAAATGTGCATTATTTAGAAGCTAATTCACATAACCCCAAAAAAAGAACTGTTCTTCTTCTACATGGTTTCCCCGAATTAAGTTTTAGTTGGCGTAAAATCATACCTAGCCTAGCAAATGAGGGCTTTAGAGTTATTGCACCTGACATGAGAGGTTATGGTCTTACCTCAGGAGGAGCAAAAGATTTTGATGCTGACATATCTGAATATCGATTATTAAACTTAACCACTGACATTATAAGTCTTTTGAGTTCGTTAAATATTGATAAAATTGATTTATTAGTAGGTCATGATGCAGGATCATCAGTTGCTGCAGTATCTGCTCTAATTAGACCGGACATTTTTAAATCTGTAGTAATGATGAGTGCTCCATATAGTGGAGTTCCAAATATTAAAAGTGATTTATCATTTGAAGATCCTGTTCATAAAGATTTAGCAAAATTAGATCCTCCCAGAAAACATTATCAGTGGTATTACTCTACTGTTGAAGCCAATAAAGATATGCATTTAAAAAAAGAAAAATTACACAAATTTTTAAGAGCATACTATCATATGAAAAGTGCAGACTGGAAAGAAAACTCACCATTTGAGTTGAATGCTTGGGATGCAGAAAACTTAGCTAAAATGCCGGAATATTACATTATGCATCTTAACCAAAACATGGTCCAAAGCGTGATGCCTCACTATCCTCAAAACAGTTGTTATGAAAATTGGTTAAATGACAAAGAATTAGAAGTTTATACTGATAGCTTTTTAGAAAATAGTTTTCAACCTGCATTAAATTGGTATAGATGCATAACTTCAAATTTTCTTAATAGTGATTTAAGAGTTTTTTCAAATAAAAAAATTGAAGTTCCGTCTTGTTTTATTGCAGGCGAAAAAGATTGGGGCATATATCAAAAACCAAGAGCATTAGATTTAATGGAAAATAATTTATGTTTAAATTATAAAGGTAGACATATTATCAAAAATGCAGGACATTGGGTTCAACAAGAAAATCCGAAAGATGTCATTAAAACTTTAATAAATTTTTATAATAAAAATAATATCTCCTAGGAGTGATTTTGAACTTCTCTTTTTCTGGAAACCTTTTTAAGGGAATTGGAATAGCTAGTATTGGCGCGTTAATTTTATCACCCGACGTTCTTTTTATGAGATGGTCTGAAATGGATGTTTGGTCAATGCTTACTTGGAGAGGACTTGAAATGGGTGTCATTTTAATCTTATTTTCAAGTTGTTTTAAAGTTTTCAGAAATAATTTTAAATACATTATTTCCAGAGTTGGTTTTGGTATAATTTTTTGCCAGATTATAAGTTCAATTTTTTTTACTTATGGCATTGCTGAAACTTCAGCTTCCTTGATATTATTTACTTTAGCAACATCGCCTATTTTTGCTGCTATATTTTCAATATTTATACTTGGAGAAAAAACAACAAAGTCAACATGGATTACGGCTTGCCTAGCCTTAATTGGTATAGGAATTTCAGTTGCCAACGGCGAAAATGTACTAAATGCACCTCAGGGTAGTGTTTTAATAGGAACTATATGTGGGATAGGAGCAGCAGCATCTTTAGGTTTAAGCTTGGTATTATTGAGGTACCAACCAAATATTCCTGCTATGACAGTTACTGGTATAAGTGCTATGGGGAATGGTTTTATTGGTTTGTTAATAGTGTCACCTAGCTTGCTTTTTCAAGGCGATATAATATCTATTTCATTGTCCGGGTTAATAATTCTTCCAATATCATTTGCATGCTTAACCTTTGCAACCAGGTATACACAAGCTTCAAATATTAGCCTTTTAATGTTGTTAGAAACAGCCCTTGGACCATTTTGGGTTTGGTTAGGAACAAACGAAACTCCAAATTTATTTATGATTTCTGGCGGAGTTATAGTTATTTTAAGCCTTGCTTGGTATATCTTAGTAGATCAAATAAAAAAAATTACTAAATAATTTACTTTTTATTGAGTAAATATGTAGTTGCCGCATTCCAATCTTTAAATTCTCCTTGACCAAAATTAGTTTCATAAAAATTATTTTGGTAAGTTAAATTTAAGAATGGACTGACGCCTGTGTTCTTTAGTTTTTCTATCAAGTTTTGTATTAAAATTAAATCCCCAAACAGGACCGGGCCACGCAGGATCATCTTTATTTCTTAGAATTAAATGTAAATGTAATTGAGATACAATGTTTCCTAACATACCGATATTAATTTTATCATATTCTTCATTTGATTTAAGAAAGTCACCTAGATTAATTGCAAAATTTATTAGGTTGTTTCTTTTGTCAATATCTAAGTCACTTAACTCAATTAAATTACTTTTCGTGGGAATTAGAATAATCCAAAAAACTTCTTCTACATCCATTATCCTAATTTGAAAATCATTAAATTCTTTAACTAGAAAACTATCCTGTTCTATTTTATTATCTAATTTAAACATTTCTATTTCCTAGTAAATTGATTAAATTTTATATTATTATAATTTAGCAAGTTAATAAAGATTTCAAGTTAAGGGAAAGTCCAATGGTTAATGAAACAAATATATCAATCAATGAGAATAGGCTGTGGGATAGTTTGATGGAAATTGCAAAAATTGGACCTGGAATAGCTGGAGGTAACAATAGACAAACAGTTACCTTTGAAGATGGTGAAGCTAGAAAGCTTTTACAAAAATGGGCTTCAGAAGCGGGTATGTCAATGAAAGTTGATCAGCTTGGATCAATGTTTTTCAAAAGAGATGGAACAGAAAATCAAGCCCTTCCTGTAGTTATAGGAAGTCACCTGGACACTCAACCAACAGGCGGAAAATATGATGGTGTTCTGGGGGTTCTTGCCGGCCTAGAAGTTATCAGAACTCTTAATGACTTAAATATACAAACAAAAAGACCTATTGTAGTTGTAAATTGGACTAATGAAGAAGGATCTCGTTTCCCTCCCGCTATGATGGCTTCAGCTGGTTATGCTGGTATTTATGACGTTAATACTTTACTTGCTGCAACTGATATTGACGGAAATATTTTTGGTAAAGAGCTCGAAAAAATTGGGTGGAAAGGAACCGAACCAGTCGGTAAAGAAAAATTTCATTGTTACTATGAACTTCATATTGAACAAGGACCAATCCTTGAAAATGAAAATATAGATATTGGAGTAGTCACTCATGGTCAGGGTTTAAAATGGCTAGAAGTCCAACTTACTGGGGTTGAACAACATACTGGAACAACACCCATGAATGTAAGAAAGGATACTTCTCTAGCAATGTCAGAAATTATTTTAATCGTAAATAAAATTGCAAATCAAAACCAACCCAATGCACTTGGTAGTGTAGGACACATTGAAGTATCGCCTAACTCAAGAAATGTGATTGCTGGCCAAACAACATTTACAATTGATATTAGATCTCCTGATGTTAATAAACTTAAAAAAATGGAAAACGAAATAAAGTCATTTACTAAGAAAATTTGTGAGAAATATAATGTAAACTTTGAAATGGAACAAATTGGTGGTTTTGATCCCGTTGCCTTTGATAAAGTTTGTCTTGATAACATAAGAGATAGTGCCAAAAAATTTGGATATTCTTACAAAGATATAGTTTCAGGTGCTGGGCATGATGCCTGCTGGATTAATACAGTTGTACCTTCAGCAATGATAATGTGTCCATGTGTTGACGGTTTAAGTCATAATGAAGCAGAAGAAATAAAGCCTGAATGGGCTTCTTCAAGTACAAATGTATTATTACATTCTGCAATAGCATCAGCGACCTAGAACAAATTATTTTAGTTTAAGTGGATTAGTATTAATATGAGGAGATTAACATGAGTAGAAAAGTATCATTTATTGGCCTTGGTGCAATGGGTGGACCGATGGCACTAAATATTATCAAAAAAGAAACTAATTTATCTATTTATGACATAGAAAAAGAAAAAATGCGTCCCCATATCGAGCTAGGAGCAATTCCTGGAAATAATATTAAAGATACTGTTGAAAATGCAGATATTGTCGTAACAATGTTGCCATCTACAGAAAATGTTAAATCAGTAATAACTGATCCAAATGGTGTATTGTCATACATTAAGCCCGGATCCATTGTACTAGATATGAGTACAATTGCACCAACAGGAACAGATGAAGTAAATAAAATATGCAAAGAAAAAAATATAGATTTCATTGATGCTCCGGTGGGTAGATTAGTAAGTCACGCCATTTCTGGAGATTCTCTTTTTATGGTTGGATGTGATAACGAAGATGCTTTTAAAAAAGTTGAGCCGTTATTAAATGCTATGGGAACTACCATTATAAGATGTGGTAAAGTTGGCTCAGGAATAAGAGCAAAAGTTGTTAATAATTTTCAAATACTAAGCATTGCTCAAATAACAGCTGAAGCACTTACACTTGCTCAAAAAATTGGTTTAGATTTAGACACATTTAAAGAGGTAAATGCAGGAACAACTGCTAACAACGGACAATTCCATATCAATTTTCTATCAAAAGTACTACAAAATGATATTGAACCTGGATTTACAATTGATCTTGCTCATAAAGATATGGGATTAGCAATAGAGACTGCCAATAGTTTCAGAGTTGGTTTACCTGTTGGCTCGTCAGTACAAGCAGTTTATGGTCAAGCAAGATCAGGTAAATTTGCTAAAAAAGATTTTAGCGCATTACTAGATTATGCTTGTGAACTTGCAGAAGTTGAACCTCCAAGAATAAAAAAATCATAGTTATTAATATAACAGGTTTACACAACAGGACATAAACCTCCGTCTAAATTTATTGCAGTACCTGTTATATATGCACTTCTTTTAGAAGATAAAAATGCAACTAAATTTGCGTAATCAATTTCTTCTCCAACCATGCCCATAGGTACCTTATTTGATAATTCTTTATAAAAGTCATCAATATTTCCTGACCCAGCTCTTCGTTCCCATTGAGCACTTTTAATTAATCCGATACATATTGTATTAACTCTGATTTGGTCTTTGGCATATTGATTAGCAAGAGACTTTGTTAAATTAATGCCAGCAGCTCTAGTAACTGTGGTTGGCAATGAACCAGCGTTTGGGGCTTTACCTCCACCAATCGTAGCATTAATAATTACTCCGCCATTATTTGATCTCATGTATGGAATTACTAATCGACACATTCTTATTGTAGACATTAGTTTCAAATTAATGTCATCTTCCCAGTTTTTATCGCTAACATCTTCAAACAAAGCAGCTGCTGAAGCTCCAGCATTATTAACTAAAACATCAATTTTCTTAAATTTAGATATTGTTTCTTCAACAAGTCTTTTGCAATCATCTGCTTTACTTACATCAGCTTGTATTGGTAAAACGTCATTATTTGTTTTTTCTGAAATAATCTTTGCTTTTTCACTTAAATAGTCACCTCTTCTCCCACAAATTACAACATTCGCACCCTCAGATGACAATAATTCGGCAGAAGCAAAACCTAATCCATCACTTCCTCCAGTTATAAGAATTATTTTGTTTTTCAGGTCTAAGTCATACATGTAAAGTCTCCGGTTATTAGTAAGTGCTTAAATTTTAACTATACTATTTTTATTAGCTGACTCAAGAATAGATAGTGCTACTTTCAGATTTTGTTTTGCTTCCAAAGCACCAGTTATTGGTTTAACTTTTTTGTTAATAACATCAGTAAAGTGTTTAATTTGAGAAATGTATGGGTCTATAGTTTTGCACTTTATATCCACTTTTTCTAATTTATTTTTCCAATTTTCTCCACCTTCTTTATATTTCCATAATCGTAGATTAGGAAACTCTACAGAACCCTCTGTTCCAATTATTCTAAGATTACTTTCATTTGAATAGGGTAAATGTATATTTTCCTTTGTGGAGGTTTCCCACGACCATGGAGAAGTACCACTATCAGTAATTAGGAAATTTCCTAATATACCTTGTTCGAATTTTAAATTTACAGACATAACATCTTCTTTTTCAAAATTGTTTACCTCATTTGAAGAAAATCCAGATACCTCTCTAATTTCTCCAAATATAAATCTTAAATAATCAATGTCATGTATAAGATTTGTGATAACAGGACCTGCAGTAATTTTCTTTCTCCAATCAGGTGCAAAATAATCTTGATCTTTTCTTAAAGCCCAAACTCCTGACAGACCAATGACATTCCCAATCATATTTTCTGATATGATTTGTTTTGTTTTTAAAACTACTGGATTAAATCGCCTATGATGCCCAACTAGTACTGAACATTTTTTTTTAAACGCAATTTCAGAAATTTCTTCAGCTTCATGTACATTTGCTGAAATTGGTTTTTCAATTAAAACATCTAAACCTTGTTCAAAAGCAGATAATGCATGTTTATAATGCATAATTGTTGGCGTTGAAATCACAACACCATCAACAGTTTTATTATCTTTTAACTCTATTAAATTACTGTAAATCGGTATGTTATTAATTTCACAATATAACTTAGCTTCTTTACTAATATCAACGACACCACAAAAATTGACATCATCTATAGCTCTAATAGCCATTAAATGGCGCTTTCCAATAGTGCCGATGCCCATGACGGCTATATTAATAGATTTTTCTGCCTTCATTATGATTTGATAGAACTCATAAACCTGTTTATGGATACAGATCCGTCAAAAGAATGTGGAAAAACTAAAGGTGTTGCCTTAGCTTGACATTTTGCAACTACTAGAGAAGGACCTTCTTCTACATAAATTGTATTTATTAATTTATCATAATCATTTTCGCTTCTTATGGTATAAGAGTTACTTAAGCCTGATCCTTTAGAAACAAGTTCTAAGTCTGTTTTACCTGCTGTAGCTGTGGGTTGACTACCTGTTTCAACATAAGACTCATTATCCAATACAACTATAGTTAGATTTTTAACTGGATGATTTGCAACAGTTGCAATAGAACCGAGACTCATTAGAGTATCACCGTCACCAGTAAATAATAAAATTCTTAAATCTGGCTGTGAAGTAGCTAAACCCAATGAAAACGGGATAGCCTGTCCCATAGCTCCAATAAATCCAAAATTACCAGTATTGTCTCCTGCAGACATAATATCCCATGTTGATGTTCCAAGACCACTAATTACCCGAAGATTGGGTTTTCTATTTTTTAAAATTTTTTGAACAAAAGGTCTTCTATCAATCATATTTATCATCCATTCTTAAATTGTTTTGCACCGATCATCTTTTGCGATAACAAAACCGCTGCAGACCGATTAGTATTAAAGGCAAATCTTGCAGCTGCATCTACAGTTGATCCAACTTCTTCTTTGTAATCAGCTCTAAAAATTTTAACATCCATTGCTTCTAAAACTTTTGGAGTTCCCAAACCCATGGGAACCTGCCATGGTATAAATTCTCCCCACTCACCTCTCATTGAGACCAAAGTAAGAAAAGGGATCCTACATATGTTTGGTAGAGCAAGAGCATTAATGCAATTACCAACCCCACTGGATTGCATCAGTAGTGCACTCTTTCTTCCTCCAGCATAAGCTCCACAAGATAAACCAACCCCATCCTGCTCTGTGGTAAGTGTAATAACATCAATTTCATTATCTTTTTCACAAAGATTTATAAGAGGTGTATGACCGGCATCAGGAACATGAGAAACCATAGTTATGTCTAAATCTTTGAAGACTTTATATATATCGTCTCGCCAATCTTTTGTTACAGCAGTCATCATTTAATCCGTTTGTTAATGTCTGATTTTATGTTAAATTGTTATTTAAATAATACAAGTTTACATGTTAATATTTAGTATAAAAATTTTAAATCTTTTGTTCATTTAAATAAGAACCTTAACCATTAATCAAATTTACAGGACACTAAAGAAATGGAAAAAAATAAGAATAAGGTTGCCATAGTTACTGGTGCTGCCAAAAATATAGGACGTGCCACTTGTGAATGTTTATCTAAACTAGGTTACAACGTTTTAGTGCACGCTAATTCTGACAAAGATGGTGCGTTAGAGACCTTAAATATTGTAAAGAGGAACGGTGTAGATGCTGACATAATGATTGGTGACTTGACTATTGAAGAAACATCAAAGCAACTCGTTAGTGAGGCGTCTAAATTAGGCGAAGTTTCAGTTTTAGTAAATAATGCATCACAAAGAGAGTTTAATAAGTTTGATGATATGACTTTTGATCAATGGAGATTTGTTATGTCAATTAACATTGATACATTATTTCATACTTGTAAGGCAGTAATTCCAAAGATGAAAAAAAATAATTGGGGAAGAATTGTAAATCTTGGAGGATTGTCAGCACATATAAGTGCAATAGGAAGGGCCCACGTTATAACTTCAAAGTCAGGAGTAGTTGGTTTTTCCAGAGCATTAGCAATGGAATATGCTGAATCAGGTATTACAATTAATACAGTTGTGCCAGGGTTGATCGACACTGTTAGAGGAGCTTCTGCAGGAAGAAGTCTTGTCCATCCGTCTCATTCAAATCCTCCTATTGGAAGAAAAGGTTATCCTGTTGAAGTTGCTACTATGATTTCTAATTTATGTGGTCCTAATTCTGATTTTATAACTGGACAAACAATTCATGTTAATGGTGGAAGTTATTTTCCGTAAAATATTAAACAATGAATAATATAAAAAATAGACCAGTTGATTTTCTAGCTGCATCTTTTTTAATAATATTTTCAATTTTATTGGGCTTAAACCAAGTAATGGTTAAGTTAGTTAATGAAGGTATGCATCCGATTTTTCAGGTGGCTTTAAGATCTACTTTTGCAATTTTTCCAATTTTAATTTATTGCTACATTTTAAAAAAGAAAATTATCATTAACAACGGTAGTTTAATTCCTGGACTTATTGCTGGGATATTATTTGCAATCGAGTTTATTTTTTTATTTACAGCCTTAGACTACTCAACAGTTACACGCGTATCATTAATTTTTTATACAATGCCTGTGTGGCTTACTTTAGCTGCGCATTTTTTAATAGAAGATGATAAACTAAATTTAAATAAATTATTAGGTTTAATAGTCGCATTAGTAGGATTGTTTCTAGCTGTTTATGAACCAACTACCGGTTATGATACATCACAATTCTATGGGGATGCATATGCATTATTGGCAAGTATATGCTGGGCAACAATAGCGATAATGCTAAAAACTACACGTCTTTCAAAGGCGACACCTGAAACACAACTATTATATCAACTAGTTGTTTCTGGAATTATTTTATTACCTCTATCAATGCAATTAAATGATTACGTTAGAAATATCGATCTAGATTTAATATTAATTTTTTCTTTTCAAGTAATTGTAATTATGTGTATGGGGTTTATTGGTTGGTTATGGATAATGTCAAAATACTCAGCAAGTAGCACTAGTTCTTTTGCATTTTTAACACCAATATTTGGCGTATTATTTGGATGGTTAATTATGGATGATCCAATAAATGAACAAATTTATTTATCTTTATTTTTTACTTGTCTTGGTATCTATCTAATAAACAAAAGAAGTTCAAAATTAAGCTGATATTTATCATTGTTTATTTTTAACTCTAATTTTTTTTGAACTTTTATTATTTTTCTTACTCTTGTTTGGTTTAGATGCATCATTCCTAAGCTTACTTCTTTTTTCTGTCTTTCTCCACCTGTCAGATTTTCTTTTTCCTTTAAAATCAATATTTTTAGGCTTATTAAATCCTTCTTCGTCTTTTTCTTTTAAAAATAATTTTGTACCTCTTTTTCTTTTATTATTTTGAGAAGTTTGAGAGGTTACTTTATCAAGTTTTGGTGGATCTTGTAATAATTTTACCATAATATGTCGTTCTATTGGTTTTTTATTATTTACAAACTCAAGCAAAGAATCAGAAGTTTGTTCTGAAATTTCGACATAAGTAACTTTTGTTTGTATTTTAATAGAACCAATATCTCTTTTTGAGAGATTACCAGCTTTACAGAGCATTGCTACTAACCATCTTGGTTCTGCTGTATCATCTCGCCCAACGGAAAGCTCAAACCATAAACTTTTAGTAAAAGTAGAATTTTTGGAGTTTGTATCTCTTTTATCGGATGGATTTTTTAAATCTTCTGGAACAGATAAATCTTTACTAACTAGTCTGTAATAGGCAACCGCAAGCTGATTAATTGAGTTTTTTGAAACTAATTCATCTACAAAACTTTGCTCTTCTGCATCTATCGGGCCTTCAAAAATTTTATTTTCTAGAATTCTTTTTTTATCTTCAATTAATATTTCTTCTCTAGATGGAGGCAAAGTCCAATAAGGCTTTATATTTGCTTGACCGAATAAACGTTCAGCAGTTCTATTTCTATTTTGAGGTACAAGAATTACACAAACACCCTTTCTTCCAGCTCTTCCAGTTCTTCCACTTCTGTGAAGTAATGTATCAGCTGTTCTTGGTATGTCCGCATGAATGACTAAATCAAGATTTGGTAAATCCAGTCCCCTAGCTGCAACATCTGTTGCAACACAAACTCTTGCTTTTGATGATCTCATTGCTTGTAAAGCCATATTTCTTTCATTTTGACTCAATTCACCTGAAAGAGCTACAGCCGAAATACCTCTGTTAGTTAAACGACTGGTCATATGATTCACGGCTATTCTAGTACCACAAAAAATTATAGAATTTGTTGCCTCGTAATATCTAAGGGTATTTATGATAGCATTCTCTTGATCACTTGAAACAATTTTGAATGCTTTATATTCAATATCAACATGTTGTGAATTAGATTTACCAACAGTAATTCTAACAGCATCTTTTTGATAATCTTTTGCAAGATTAGCAATGATTTTTGGTACGGTTGCTGAAAACATTAAAGTCTGTTTTTCTTCCGGTGTGGTATCCAAAATAGCTTCTAAATCTTCTTTGAAACCCATGTCTAACATCTCATCAGCTTCGTCAAGAACAACAGTTTTAATATCTTTTAGTTTTAATTTTTGACTTTCTATATGATCTCTTAATCTTCCTGGGGTACCCACAACAATATTCGGGTTCATTTCTAAGTTTCGTTTTTCAGCACGAATATCCATTCCTCCAACACATGAAATAATTTTTGCATCACAACTTTTTAGGAACCAAGTTAACTCATTTTTCACTTGTAAAGCTAATTCTCGAGTAGGAACAATAATAAGTGCTTGGGGTAGTTTTGATTTTTTAAAATAATTATCTTTACCAAGTATATTTTCTACTATTGAAAACCCAAACGCTATAGTTTTACCCGATCCAGTTTGTGCAGAAACTAATAAATCTAATCCAGAATATTTTTTTTTTACAACTTCTTCTTGAACAGGCGTTAATTTCTCATAACCTCTTTGTGTCATGGCCTCCGCAATTGCATCAGGAATTCTAGAATTTTTTAACATGATCAACTTTCAGATTTAAGAGGTAAGTTAAGAAATACTTTCTATATTTCTTTTAAATTTACTAGAATGTTCTTTTAGTCTTCAATATCAATAAAGTAAAGCATTAGAAACTTTATTTATATTAGAAATTAAATTTAATAATAAAGAAATAATTGAGAATGAATATAAATTTTGATGTTATTGTAATTGGAGCAGGTGCTGCTGGCCTAATGTGTGCAATTGAAGCAGGAAAAAGAAACAAAAAAGTCCTCATATTGGAACATACTTCAAAGATTGCAGAAAAAATTAGAATTTCTGGGGGAGGAAGGTGCAATTTCACAAATATATACAGCAATACTGAAAATTTTTTGTCAAAAAACAAGCATTTTTGTAAATCTGCTTTTTCAAAATATACGCAAAATGATTTCATAGATTTAGTAAAAAAACATAAAATTAGATTTCATGAAAAGAAATTAGGTCAACTTTTTTGTGATAATTCTGCAAAAGATATTATTGAAATGTTAATTACTGAATGTGAAATTCAAAAGGTTGAGATTAAAATAAATACTGAAATTCAGTCAATAATTCGTGAAAAAAAAATATATATATTAGAAACAGAAGAAAAAGAGAAATTTGTATGTACGTCTCTTGTTATTGCTACTGGTGGATTGTCAATACCCAAAATAGGTGCGTCTGATTTTGGATATAAAATTGCTAATCAGTTTAACTTAAAAGTTACTGCCCTTTATCCTGCTCTTGTCCCATTAACTTTTAAAGACGATATATTAGAGTTCTGTAAATCATTAGCCGGTGTTTCAATAGAAGCTTCGGTAAAAATCAATAAAACAATTTTTAATGAAGGTTTAATCTTTACCCACAGAGGTATAAGTGGACCCTCAATTTTACAAATTTCTTCTTACTGGAAACCTGAAAGGACTATTGAGGTTAACTTATTACCACAAAATTCAATGGATAAAACTCTAAAAGAAAGAAGAATAAAAACACCAAAACAAAATATATCAAATGTTTTATCAGATTTTCTTCCAAATAAACTAGCAATAGCTATTTCTAATTTGCTAAATACAAACCAAAAAATAGGAGAGGCATCGAATAGCACAATTAACAACATTTCAAATTTTATAAATAAGTTAACTGTTTTGCCAACTGGCACGGAGGGTTATAAGACTGCAGAAGTTACTTTAGGCGGTATCGACACAAATGAAATTAATTCAGCAACAATGGAATGTAAAAAATACTCAGGATTATATTTCATTGGAGAAGTTGTTGATGTTACTGGGCATTTAGGTGGACATAATTTCCAATGGGCTTGGTCAAGTGGCTATGTTGCAGGTCAAAATGTTTAGATCAAATAACAGTGCGCTTAGCTGCATCTGAAGTATGATCACCAGCTTCATCCCAATACGGTATAGGTCCATAAATTTCGATTAGAAAATCTAAAAAAGCTCTTACCTTAGGAGATAAATGTTTGCCACTTGGGTAAACAGCATAAATTGGAACATCCTCTTGAACATATTCATCTAATATTGAGACTAATGTGCCTGCTGCTAAATGTCTTCCAACAACAAATCTAGATAACATTGCTAATCCACCACCATTAATTGCTGATCTCAGAATTGCATCCCCATGGTTGAACTGTAACTTTCCTTTTGCGTGAATTAATTTGATTTTGCCGTCTACTAAAAAATGCCATTCATTATAAGGACTTCCACTCCTAAATGAAATAATATCATGATTTGATATCTCGTCTGGATGATTAGGTTTGCCATGTTTTTTTAAATATTCTGGAGAAGCAAACAAAGTTCTTGGATTTGAAGCAAGTTTTCTTGCAATAAGTGAAGAATCTTTCATAACTGCAATTCTAATTCCCAAATCTATATTATTATCAATTAAATCAACAACCTCGTCTGAAATAATCATCTCTATTTCTACTTCTGGAAAACGTTCTCTGAATAACGGAAGATGAGGTGCTATATGTCTGAAAGAAAATGTTCCTGGCGCAGTGATACGAAGATGCCCTCTTGGCGCATTAGTAGCGCTTGAAACCGCCGCCTCGGCTTCATCTACATCACCAATTATTCTTCTAGCTCTATCGAGATAAGCTAAACCAACCTCAGTAAGTGATACAGATCTTGTTGTTCTATACAATAATCTTGCCCCTAATCTATCTTCTAAAGCAGATATGTATTTTGAAACTACAGAGGGTGATAAATCTAACTCTCTACCAGCTTTTGCAAGTGAGCCATTATCAGCAATAGAAACGAAAACTCTCATTCCAGATATAAGGTCCATGTATCACCTTTAAATAAACCTATAAATAACATAAAAAGTTTTATTTTCTATAATACATTAAAAAAACTTGAAATGTTATTTGTCATTTCGTATTACCAAGATACATACAGCGTGAAGTAGGACACTCAAGACTTATAACGATCCTGCGGAGGGGTGGCTGAGTGGCTGAAGGCGCCGGTTTGCTAAATCGTTAAAGGGAGCAATCCCTTTCGGGGGTTCGAATCCCCCTCCCTCCGCCATAATATGTAATTAAATATAATAAAAACAATATTTTATTCAAATGATTGATATATAGCCCCACATAAAGCCCCACATAAAAATAAATCTCAAACGTATCTCTGAAATACTGGTATGAACACCCCTACCCCCCGGTACAAAGCATTTTTCAAATTGGGACTCATATATTTATTTATAATACTAATTTACACGAACAAGGTAAAGATCGCTTAAAATGTGTTACTGACATACCAATCACCATTGAGTACTAACTGCTTTAACTTGGAATAAGAATCTTCACCAGGTGTAGATAAAAACCAATCAGATCCGTGTCTATTTATTGATAGTTTAAAATGCATATCTAATAGGAAGGTGTGTTACATCTCCAACTTTTTCATATTATTAAATTATGATTAACATTATAATCTTGGCAGAAATTTTTTGTCATGGGATACTTATTGAAATATGGTTTTATCACAAAATAGGTTGAAATTGAGTAAAGATACTAGCCCACGATATAGCTGTTCGAAATGTCATAAGAGTAATATTTCTTATAAATTTTATGGAATGCCAGCTGTTGATGCACTTAAAGAACTTGAAAGTTTTGGAGTGGCTGTTGAAATTATGGGTTGCGTTCAACCATTGGCAAACACAAAAACCTATTTGTTTCAATGTAAGGACTGTAAACATGAATGGTATGAATATGAAGAAGAAGAGAACTTTTTTGAGTTTTTATATGAAGCTTATCCAGGACCACCACCACCTAAAATAGTTTATGAGAGTGGTTTTATTACCTTAGAACAAATTGATAGTATTTCATATTTGCGGATACCAAATGACAAAGAAACAAAAATTTTTTGGAAAAAGATAGATAAGTTTGATGTTTGGTCATGGAAAAAAGAATACGCTAATAATGATATACTTGACGGTTTTGGTTGGGAATTAAAAATAAAAAGAAAAGGAAAAAGGAAAAGAAAAATTCGTGGATACAATAGTTATCCCGAAGATGTGAAATTCTTTAATAATTTTTTAGAATGTATGAATGAGTTTACCGGTTGGAATTTTTATAAGTGATTAAATTTACATTTTAATAATTAAGCAACTTTGTTAATATACAAGTACTTTTGAAATTCTATAAATAGTTTTTGGATTTCTTTAATAGTTCCTAAGTTTCTTTCAGCTCCACTTATGCTTCCAAACTTAAGATTAATAGCTGTTGGCAACTTAGATAATTCAAGCTCATCTTCACCGTCTTTAATATAGTTACGTAGAATAAAATCTATAAAGTCTTTTTGTTTATCATTAACAAAATTGTGAATGTTTGAACTAGCTGAAGAAACTCTCTCCTCTCTAGTTATTACAGGATTGGCAAAACTCACATATTGCAGAACGTCAAAAAGATCACTGTCATTTGCGTCTATGACTGACTTTAGCTGAGTTAAGTCTTCTTTTGAAAACCCATGACCATCTAAGTTCTTTAGAAGCTCGGCTCTTGTCGTTGGATTAGACCATAGCTTTCTTAACTCTTCCTCACTCTTCATAAACTCAGGTAGCTTTAAAGTGTCAAAGAGTTTACTTATGAACTGCTCAACAGTAACTGGGTTGCCATCAAGATAAAAGTAAGTCTCTTTCATGATAACGATCTCACGTTCCTTACCGTCTCCAAGCTTTATCCTAACCTTTGGTGTTTTAGGGTTGACTGGAGGACGTGGTGGCCTAGGAGGACCTGGTGGCCTAGGAGGAGGAGGGTCTACAGGTTCACCATCCCACCCATCGTCTTTAAACATGTGATAGGCATCTACAAAGTCATGGATAGTAAAATAGTTTTTACCCTCATAGAGACGAGTTCCACGACCAATAATCTGCTTAAACTCAATCATGTTGTTTATAGGTCTGAATAAAACAATGTTCCTTACGTTCAAGGCATCAACTCCCGTAGTAAGCTTACGGCTAGTCGTTAAGATCGTTGGTATGTCTCTTTCATTGTCCTTAAATAGATTTAGGTAGTCGTCACCAATTTGATGGTCATTCGCCGTTACCCTAACGCAATAATCAGGGTGGGTGCTTGTCTTTTCCTGATTAATTAAGTCTCTTACTAATGCTGCATGCTCTTGATCAACGCAGAAGACTAAAGTCTTTTCAGACTGGTTAATATTGTCGAGCAACTCCCTGACTAAAGCCCTCTCACGAGCAACAATCACAATAGTCCTATTAAACTCATCCTGTGTATACTTCTTGCCTTTGAGCACTTCACCTGCGGTTACTTTATCCTCTTCGCTAAAGGTGTATTCATCTAATGAAGATTGAAACCGGTTTACTTTAAACGGGGTTAGGAAACCGTCTTGTATGCCTTGTTTAAGGCTGTAGATATATACAGGTTCACCAAAGTACTTATAAGTATCTACGTTGACATTTCTTTTTGGCGTAGCTGTTAAACCAAGGTGGACAGCACTCTTAAAGTGATTAAGGATATCTCGCCATGAGCTCTCATCGTTTGCACCACCCCTGTGACACTCATCAATGATAACTAGGTCAAAGAAGTCTTCGTCGTACTGACCAAAGTATGGACTTTCCTCAGGACCAGTCATAAAAGTCTGATATATTGTGAAAAACACAGCCCCATTCATAGGAACCTTACCTGTTTTACTTATCTGATTGGGGTTTATCCTAACTAATGCATTGTCTTGGAAAGGACTGAACTCTTGGATGGCTTGATCAGCAAGGACGTTTCTGTCGGCAAGGAACAATATACGTGGTGACCTTTTGCCATCGAGTTGTACATTCCACTTCGACTTAAACAACTTCCAGGCAATCTGAAAGGCTATAAAGGTTTTACCTGTTCCTGTAGCAAGAGTAAGTAAAACCCTCTTTTTATTATCGGCTATGGCATCCATGACATTGTTAACTGCTATTTCACCAAAGTACCTTGGTATCTTGGTTCCACCTATATCCTCAAAGGGAACCGAGCTAAACTTGTCTCGCCATTCGTTTGAGGTATCAAAGGTCTTACTCCAGAGCTCATCAGGTGTTAGGAATTTATCTACTAAACCCTCTTCACCAGTCTTATGACATATCTGATATATCTCTCTGCCATTAGTTGAATAACTCGTTTGAAGGTTAAGCTTTCCAGCATATAACTTTGCCTGGGCAATACCTTCACCTACTTCCAGTTCATTGCTTTTAGCTTCAATGACGGCTAGTTTTCTGTTTCTATAACTAAGGATATAATCTGCTTTAAGCTGTTTTTTACGTTTACCGCTTATTGTGATTTCACCTGCATTTATCAAATGCTCTCTGTAAACACGTATATCACCACCACTCCTCCAATCTGCAGATTGTAGCATAGGATCTATTAACTCTGCACGGGTATCAGCTTCGTTCATGCTGCCTCGCTTCGTAGTTCTTGTGCGAGAATGGCTGATTTGAGATTTATGAGTTCTTTATTTTTCAGTGAGAGTGCATTTTTCCTGTTATCTACGGCTTGCCCAACGTTATATAAATCTTCCGCAAATTCTTTTTGCTTTGCCAGAGGTAAAACAGGAACTTCCATTGCTCTTAAGTACCCTAAGCTCACAAATTTTTGCGTTGTACCATTCGCATCAGTTAATAACTTTTTCGTTGAATTGAGTAGATAAAATTTTAAAAACTCACTTGAGTGGAAATTTGGATTAATTTTGAATAATGCAACATTTTTTATTGCAAATTCAGGTGGTTCATAAATTACAATGGGATTGCCAATTGTTCCTATCATTGCCATTAAAATGTCGCCAACATCGACTGCACTTCGCTGGCAGATTTGGTTATAATCAGTTTCGCTAATAAATTTTACATTTGTTAAATCTAACTTACCTGATTTAAGGTTTTTTGACGTGACAAGAGGGTAACCTTCTTCAACGTATTTAGGGCTATCGTGTGTTCCATCTCTTACGTCATAATATTCACCCATTTTTTTAAATTCTGCGTTTGAGGCGATTTTATCAAAAAGATTCCGTTGATATGATGTAAAAATGTTTTCAGCGCTTGCAAGAGATTTTTGAGTTATTTCCATAGCCTTATCAATCTTAGCAAAGGCGGCATCAAGTTTAGCTACGATTCTTTGCTGTTCTGCGAGAGGTGGGATATGTATTGAAACATTGGATAAAGTTTTTGCTGATATTTCTTTGAATGTGGTACCTGTTCCTAACTCGTTTAGTAATTTTTTGGATGAAACTAAAAAATAATAGAGAAATTCAGTTGTGATTTTTTCATTTGGTATCAATCCCTTACAACCTTGATTAAATGACATGGGAACTTCGTTGATTGCCACATGCCCAATGGGCGCACGACAAGATATTATTACTGAGTTCTCAGATACTAACTTGGCTGAACAATTTTCCAAACCCTGTTCTGTTATTTGTCTTTCTGTTTTTGAAACGTATCTCCCTTCAAGCCTGCCCATATCCTTAGGTGTTAGCCACTCTACTTCGCCCCCCCCAGTACGACTTTTCTTTAGAATTAGGCGTTCCACCATTGTTTATAGAGCAAACGTCTGAAAGCTTTAAAATCTGCCACATTACAGCAACTCCTTAATCGCCCGCAATGCTTCAGAGGCTTGAGTATCTAGTTCTTCAATCTCTGTTATTATCTCCTGAGGCGTTCTATTATCTACTTCTTCGACTTTGTTTGGATTGTTAACTGTCAAATCCCAAGTCTCTTTATTTATATCTTGAAGATTAACGCTCCAGCTTTTTTCACTGTCCTCATTCGTCTTAATCAACTCTAAGAACTCAGACAAATCTTTCTCATTAAGAGGGTTAGTCTTACCCATGTTTCTTCCAGGGTCTAACTGGTAATACCAAATGTTTTCTGTTGGCTTACCCTTTTCAAAGAATAGCACAACAGTCTTTACTCCGGCACCAAGAAACGCACCGCCTGGCAAGTCTAGAACAGCAAAGAGGTTACAGTCCTCGAGGAGTTGTTTTCTCAAGGCAACACTTGCGTTATCTGCGTTGCTTAAAAAGGTGTTCTTTATGACAATGCCACACCTGCCACCCTTTTTAAGTATCTTGATAAAGTGCTGAAGAAACATGTATGCGGTTTCACCGGTTTTAATCGGGAAGTTGTTTTGAACCTCTGATCTTTCTGTCTGACCTCCAAATGGAGGATTGGCTAATACAACGTCATGTCTGTCTCTATCTTGGATGTTAATGATGTTTTCATTTAGTGTGTTTGATCTAACTAGGTTTGGAGACTGAACTCCGTGGAGGATCATGTTCATTATGCCGATGACATAGGCTAGTGACTTCTTTTCTTTACCATAAAGCGTTTTAGACTGAAGCTGTTCAAACTCAGTGACGGTTAATTCCTTACTGTTTTTAATGTGTGAATATGCCTCACATAAGAAGCCTGCGCTTCCAACGGCTCCGTCGTATACTGTTTCACCAATAACTGGGTTTACAACCTTAACAATAGACTTAATAAGTGGACGAGGTGTGTAGTACTCGCCTCCGTTTCTACCTGAGTTACCCATGTTCTTAATCTTATCTTCATATAGGCTGCTTAACTCAAACTGGTTTTCACTACTAAGAAACTCTAGCTCGTCAACACTAAGTAAAACATCTCTTAATATGTATCCACTTTCAAACCTGTTTTTAATCTCACTGAATATCTCACCTATTTTATACTCAAGTGTGTTGGCATTATCAGCGCTTAACTTAAAGGATTTTAAGTGAGGGAATAGCTTTGTATTTACAAAGTCTAATAGGTCGTCACCTGTTAACCCCTTATTATGGTCAACGGTTCCGTCTGCTTTTTTAGGAACAGCCCATACATTCCACGTATACTCCTCTTGAAGGATAAAGCTATGGCTTTGGTTATTAAGCTGTGATGACTTTTCTCTTTCTATGTCAAAGTCGTTCAAGTACTTCAGAAACAATATCCAGGATGTTTGCTCTGTGTAGTCTAACTCGGTTGCACATCCATCGTCTTTACGAAGGGCATTGTCTATATTTCTAAAGGCAGCTTCATACATTATAGTTATTCCTTAATCATCAAGTGTTTTATTACCACCACTTATGATATGATTAATATTATAATCATTTTAACAAGGAAGCTAATAATTTCATCTCTATAAACTTCTTAGATCTTATTTTACGTTTTTCCCTAGTTTCTCTTCCATGTATAGTCTTTACATCAGCACATCGTTTTTTTCCATCAATAGTTAATGGTCCTTTTGATTTACCACCATGAAATCTACAAACATGCTTTTCCCTAAGAGCTGCATTCTTACACTGCAATTTACTTCGTTTTGATAGAGCTTGGCATCGATGAGCACGAATACGTCTTCCCATCAACCAAATGTAATTTTTAAAGGTATTTGCTTGTTGCATGAAATCCTCAAATTGATTTTACGCAGGTGCCCTTGGAACATAAGTGATAGGGTAAATAACTGCATAACTGAATAACTGTAATAACTGGTATCTCTAATGATCATTCAGGTTAAATTTGCATCATCATCTAATAAGATGATCTAGTTATTACAGTTATTCTAGATATATAGATATCTAATTATAAGGGTGTCGGTAGAACTGAATACACATGTCTATTATGAGCCTCCTTATGCCGTGTCCATCTATGTCCAAGTTCATATACATTGCCTGTTCTTTGCTCTAATACTTTTTTAACTCGCCTTACACTCTCTCCGCTTATTTCGAACACACCTTTAATAATTTTATCTTTTGTAACTATGCTCTCTTCAATCAATTTATAAACTGCCTTAATTATTACTTCATCTTCATTTAATTCGGCTTTTATAATAGATTGTTGCTTAATTTCTTCCAAATTTGTTTTATCAAGACATTTTACTGAACCAAGAAGATCAATATATTGCTGCCCATAAATTTTTTTATATGTAAATCCAATTTTGCTAGAGACATCTCCTCGTGCCTTTATATTACTGAATTCGACTGTATGTGTTGTTATACCTTTACTTTCATCTTCGGAGATTTTATCAATAACAAAGCAACAGTCTGAGTCATCTACAATATCACTAGTACCTGAATAAATAGCTTTACCATCCGCTCCAACATGCTTGTTGGTATGTGCTAAAGCAATCAATGTACCACCAGCTGAAATAAAACCACGAGCTGCAACTCCAAATTGGGAAGCTGTTCGCTTATCCATTAGATCAGTAAACTTCTTTAATGTATCTAGAATTATAACAATACCGCGAGCACTATCGTTATCTGCCATTGAGGAAATTAACTCTAAAACTTTACTTACTGCAAAATTTTTATGGTGTGGAGCTATCATATGCATTCCCCAATCAACTTTAGTTAATCATTAAGGGAGGTCGGCGCATTGATCGTAGTCCATGGAACACTGACCAGGGTTCAAGGATGGGTTGGTAGAGTTGGTGGGGTGTTATTTTATTTGAAAAGTTTTATAAAATAATTACTTTTTTTTAAAATGCACCTATTTAGGAAGTACCCCGTCTCTAATAGGATTGATCATGAAAACAGTTTGATCCCAGCCTGAAGCAGCACTATTAGTTACAATGATACGTGAATTATCCATATCAATCAGCATGTTCTGATTATTGTAACCTATTGTACCAATAATGTTACGACTATCCATGCCAAAAAAGTCAAAATAAAATTGAGCACCATATTTTTTAGCGTATGAATGTAAATTTGTTTTTTGCTGCCTCCAAGGGCGATATTTAGGCCAGGTTAATGCTAAAGCTTGAGCTTTTTTTAAATACTTTCCAACGCAAGTTTGATTTTGGTAGTCTTTCATCATTGCTACCGCAACCCTTAAAAAATCGGTTCTAGTCATATGAAATGAATATGAAGCTTGAGTTTCAGGTTTCCCCCAATATTTAGAAAACTTTAAAATTACAGGAGTCCTTCGATGTTTTTCGTAAGAAATACGATATTTAATCTTTACTTTATCCTGAAAAATTGAACGCATCAATTCATTATATTTATCACCAGATTTGAAAACTACATAATTCGCTATAATGTCAGTAAGAACATTATTATAAAAAACTGCATCGCCCATTTTCTTGGTACCATCGAGTAAAGCAGCAATTTTATCCAGTCCCATATCTCGATGATGTTTGTTGGAGCCCATAACACGTTGACTTCTTTTATGAACTGTATGTATGTCACCAGCATTCATATTTAAAAGATCACGAAGTCGCTGACCTTGATAAAGTGTATTGCTCATCATTGGCCAATCTATTAATTCATCAATAGAACTGATGTAACCTTCACAAATAGCATGACCTACTATATATGATACGATACTCTTACCAGTTGAATGTGTAAAAAAAAGTGTCTCATCATTTATATTCTTATTAAAACGACCATCTTTAGCTTTGCCATTGTATTTAATTACTCCATTTTCATAAAACAGATAACTAAGAATATATCCCTCAGATAATTCTTTTTCCAAAATTAGACTCTTTTCGTTCGGCTCATATCTAAAATCAATTGCATTACCTTTAGGCTCTACAACATAAAGCCGATTTTGAGATTTCCATCTTTGTATTCTAGAATGATAACCATCTAACGAAATTGAAATAGCCTTATCATTCGGTCTAGCTTTTTCTGAAAACTGAACAATTTTTTGTTGCACCGATGTTGTTTGGCAACTTGATAAGAATATAAAAAAAATTATTAAAAATAACCTTAATCTCATATGAAAATTATATAAAATATTGGTCTAATGTAAAATAAAATTGAATAAACACAACAAAAGCCAATTACTCTGGGTCCATGGTGCAGTGACCATTGCTAATACTTGAAATA
>CACOAO010000017.1 GCA_902625215.1 uncultured SAR116 cluster alpha proteobacterium | reverse complement strand
ATTTTAATTTAGAAATAATTAAAAAATTAAGAGTAAAATTTGTTTAGCTTTAAAGCCTGGGAGAGGTTATGAGGTCAAAATCTATACTTTTATTAATTGTTTTATCCTTTTTTTCGACAAATAAATTATGTGCCGACCAAAAACAATTAATAGGTGCAGATGCTGATTATGGTGAACATCTATTTGGTGAATGTGTTACTTGTCATAATTCAACTGGTTTAGGTCAAGGTATACCAAAGATAACTGGTATGAAAACAAGTCAATTTATAACAAAAATTTTAGCTTATAAGACTAAAGAAAAAGAAAATGCAGTTATGCAAATGGTTGCAGAAAGACTTGGTGAAGAAGAAATCAATTCTCTTGCTCTTTACTTAAGTAAATTAAAGTAAAAATAAAATTTTACTTAAGAGTAAAAAACGTTAACATTTATAAAGATTATTAATTTTTGGAGGAGGATTATATGACAAAAATGAAAAGACGTACCTTCGTTGGGCTAGCTGCCGCAACAACAACTGCATTGTCAATGCCTTCAATTGCTTTTGGAGCCCTTCCAAGAGTTGTTGTAATTGGCGGTGGGGCTGGTGGGGCAACTGCTGCAAAATATATTGCTAAAGACTCAAAAGGTGCAATTGATGTAACTCTGGTTGAAGCCTCAAAGAGATACTACACTTGTTTCTTTTCTAACCTTTATTTAGGAGACTTTAGAGCTTATGGTTCTATTGGTCATAATTATTATGGTTTAGCGGTAAATCATGGAGTAAATATGGTTCATGAATGGGCTTTATCTGTTAACAACGCTGCTAAAAAAGTTAATCTAGGTTCTGGCGCAAGCATATCATATGACAAACTTGTAATTTCACCTGGAATTGATCTTAAGTTTGAAAGTGTTAATGGTTACTCTGCTGAAGCACAGTCTAAAATGCCTCACGCATGGAAATCTGGTACTCAAGTTCAACTTTTAAAGAATCAGGTTAAGGGAATGAAAAAAGGTGGAACTTTTGTAATGGTACCTCCACCAAACCCATATCGTTGTCCACCTGGGCCCTATGAAAGAGTGTCAATGATTGCTCATCAATTTAAAAAATCTAATCCTACAGCTAAAATTGTAATTTTGGATCCTAAAAATAAGTTTTCCAAACAAGGATTATTTATGGAAGGTTGGCAAAAGCATTATCCTGGAATGATTGAGTGGATAAGTGCAGAAACTCACGGTGGTATCAAAAAAATTAATGCTGAAACAATGGTGTTTGAAACTGACTTAGACACTTTTAAAGCAGATGCAGCAAGTGTTGTCCCTGCCCAAAAAGCTGGACGTATAGCTATGAATGCTGGTGTAAACAATGGTGATTGGTGTCCAATTGTTCCTGCATCTATGCAAGCTAAAGCTGACGAAAATATTTACGTTCTTGGTGACGCATCAATTGCTAAATCAATGCCTAAATCTGGTTTCTCAGCTAACAGCCAAGCCAAAGTTGCTGCAAACCATATAAGAGGGAGCTTAACAGGCAGCAAAGTTTTTACTCCACGTTTTGCAAATACTTGTTGGTCTCTTGTCGCAACAAACGATGGTATTAAAGTTGGAGCAAACTATAAAGCTACTGCTGAGAAAATAGATAAAACAAGTGGGTTTATTTCTAAAACAGGTGAAGATAGTAATCTAAGAAAAGCAACCTACGAAGAATCAATTGGATGGTATTCTGGAATAACATCCGATATGTTCTCTTAATTGAATCACTAGAAGGCAATCTCTCGATTGCCTTCTAGACTTACATCCCTTTTATTTTTACAACTTTTGAATTATTCTTTTTAAGTATCTTTTTTTGAGATATGAACTTTTCTAACAATTTATAAATAGGCGGTCCTTCAACATCAGGATAAATTGAACCCCATCCACCTACTATATACTTCTTGTTTGCTTCTAAAAGTTTATCTGTAGAAACAATTCGCAAATTGCTTATTCTTTTTCCAATATCATTTTTTGGAGTACAGGTATATGTAAGTCCACCAACTCTAACCATGTCTCCCCCTTGTTGAAAAAAAGGATCAGGGTTGAAAATATTATCACAAACATCTTCGAGAATTTCTTTTATCATTTTTCCTGTCATTTCAACTCTATAAACCTCGGGATAATTCATTGCAGTTTGTGCATAAATATCATCAATTGTAATTTTTTGTCCTGGCAAAATCGTAGTTCCCCATCTAAATCCTGGACTTAAAGATATTTCAGTATCCCTTTCTTGAATAATTGTGTCACAAATTACATCATCCCAACTTCCATTAAAGTTACCTCTTCTATATAAGAGTATTTCTGTTTCTCCTACGACACGCTTACATTCTTTTTCAAAAGGTGCTCTTACTTTATTAATTAAATTTCTTATTTCTTTATCTGGTGGTATTATATCAGAAAATATTGGTATTAGATTTGAGGATGTTTCTACGACTCTGCCATTATTTACTTTTAAGTCTATTCTGCCTAAATATTTACCGTGAGAACCGGATGATAAAAGAAGCGTCTCATTAATTCTTATTGCTTTAGGTATAGCATCATGAGTATGTCCAGTTAAAATCACATCTACACCCTCTATCATTGTTGCTAACTTCTGATCAACATCAAAACCATTATGAGAGAGAAGCACAACTATTTCAGCACCTTTTTTTCTTGCACTATCTACATTTTTTTGAATAATCTCAGGTCTAATTCCAAAAGACCATCCTTTTACCAAATAGCTGGGATTTGCTATTGGAGTATATGGGAAATGTTGACCTATTACAGCTATATTCACACCACCTTTTTCAAAAAAAGCTGTACTTTCAAATACTGGCTCATCCCATTCAGTGTCAAAAACATTTCCACCTAAAAATGGGTATCCCATCTTGTCTATTAATTCTTGTACCCTTTCTTTACCAAGTGTAAATTCCCAGTGACCAACCATAGCCTCAGTTCCTATGGCTTTCATAAGTTCTACCATGTCTTCACCTTGAGTTTTTAGCGAAGTATAAGATCCTTGCCAAGTATCACCACCATCTAAAAGAAGAACTTTGTCATTACCTCTTTCAGAACGAATTTTATTAATTAATGTTGCAGTGTGGTCCAGACCTCCTAATTTTCCATATTCCATTGCCAAAGGAATATAATCAACCATGGTATGTGCATATGCTAGTGGTGTCCCTGGAGAAATATTAAAATGTTCAAGGAATGCTTGCCCAACCAAATGCGGCGGTATACCCTCATATTTTCCTACACCAAAGTTTTCTGAAGGTGGTCTAAAATATACAGGTTTCAATTGACCATGTAAATCTGTCAAATGCAAAAGTGTCACTTGACCTTTAGAATCAAAATCTAATAAATCTTTAATACTTAATTTTTGTTTTGCGGCAACAGAATTCCATGATTTAGTCGCCAATAGCATTGCCGAAATAGATGCTAGTTGAATAAATTCACGTCTCGAACGCATGACTTTTCCTTTTGTTTAGGATTTTTCTTCTTCTGGAGTTACGTCAATATCGCGAGCTTTGCCAATTATTTTAGTTGGAGAATTACAATTTTTCATACACGGATTCCCGCTTATGTTAGCAATATCTGGTCTTGGATCAGGCATAAGAAAACCTTCCACATTTGGCATTTTGATTTTACCAATATTTTTGTCATTTAAAACAAAATCTTCTTCGATAATTTCGTTCATATAAAGGAGATAAGCGACTACTTGATATGTTTCATCATGAGTTAATGACTGAGCCACACCAAAAGGCATTGCACGATAGATATAATCATACATAGTCGATGCGTAAGGCCAATAACTTCCTGTTGTTTTAACAGGATCATGAGTATCTAGACTATCCTCGCCACCAACTAATTCTGGCCACCTATCAAGTCCTTCTCCAAAATCTCCGTGACATGAAGCGCATTGTTCAGCATAAACTTCTTCACCAATTATCGCGCTTCCACTTCCTATGGGTGCTCCTAATCCATCAGGTCTTACATCAATGTCCCAACCAGCGATTTCTGTCTTAGTTGCAATCTTACCAAGATTAAACTTTCTTTCCTTAGCAATGAGTAAATTAGGAATAAATACTATTAATAAAAATATTAATAATTTTTTAACCAAGGCGAACATTGTCTACCGTTCCATCTTTATTAACTTTCCAAGTTGCAATGGAATTATTATGATATATTGAATTAACTCCTCTTAATTTTTGAAGTTCATTAATAGTTGGCTGTACATAATTTGTTTCATCAATAGCTCTTGATTGAACCAGAAGTTCTTGTCCATTCCATTCAAATGGTAGTGTAAATCGTGCTAAGCTTTTGCTCATTACAGGGTCATGTAATTTAGCAGTCTGCCAGTTTTTTCCTCCATCTAGAGAAACATCAACACGTTTGATTTTTCCTCTACCTGACCATGCAAGACCTCTTAACTGATGAATACCTTTATGTAAAATTGATTTTTCTGGACTGGGTGATGTTACAACAGATTTTGCGTCCATTACCCAGGTAAACATCCTTGCTTTTCCATCTGGTAATAGATCTGTGTATTTTGAAGTTTCTTCTCTTGTCATATATGGCATATCACCAAATTCTAATCTTCTTAACCACTTAACCCACATATTTCCTTCCCATCCGGGAACAACAAGCCTTGCAGGATATCCTTGCTCGGGTCTTAAAGCTTCACCGTTCATAGCCCACGCAATAATGCAATCATCCAGTATCTTTTCAATTGGTATTGATCTTGTCATACCTGAAGAATCACTTCCCTCAGCCAGGACCCACTTAGCCTTTGATTTTAGACCTGTTTCAAGAATTAAATCTGACAATTTTACTCCAGTATATTGAACATTATGGACCATACCAAAAGTATATTGACAGCCATTAAGTTGTGATCCTTTCCACTCCATGCCTCCATTGGCAGCACATTCTAAAAAATAAAATTTATTGGTTTGTGGAAATCTTTTCAAATCATCTAATGTGAAAATCATCTCTCTATCAACTAAGCCATTGATCATAAGCCTATAATCTCTAGGGTTTATTACTGATACCCCACCATGATGTCTTTCAAAACATAAGCCATTCGGTGTCACTATACCTTCTAAGTCCTGAATGGGAGTAAAGTTTACAGATGATTCAGTGCTAGCTGTCAACCATTCAACATTTCTTCGAATTACATTATTTTCATATTCGGAAGGCATTCCATAAGGATTAGCATCAACCCCAACTCCTAATTCAGAAGTCCATTCTGGTACATTAGGTGGCAAATTATTAGGATTTGTTTCTTGTGAGTTACTAATTCTAGAAGTAAAAGCAATAGCACTTAATGATGCTGTACCTACTAGTAGCTGTCTACGATTTAATCTTATTTTTTTATTTTTGTTTTTTCCCAAAGCAAAACCTAATAGTTTAAGAAACAGTCATTTTTCTAGACATTGAATATTTTTCACCATTATCGTCAGTCCACTCAAAGTCAAAAGTTCCTGTTTCTTTTGCCTTAAAAGGGAAAGCTATATAAGGATTTGTTGATATGGAGGGTTCTAGATCCATTCCAAAGACTTGTTTGCCATTAAACTTAACTAAAAATTTGTTAATTATTCTTTTAGGAATATTTTTACCATTTTTGTCTTTCATACGCCCACTATGCATTGGATGCCTTATAAGTGTTTTTATTTCGATAATTTCATCAACAGACGCTTTTTTAGGAACTTTCCCTCTTGGTTTAATCTTAGACATAACGTATCTCCCCTTTTAACCGCCACAACCGCCAATTGTTACTTTTACTTTTGATTTTGTCATTGCAAATTTTCCATTATTATACTCTGCCAATAAATATACGTTTTGGGTTTTTGACAATCTCATTCTAGTTGTAGCAGCGCAAGCACCCATATCAGTACTAAAAGAGAACTTAGCTACGTTAGGTGCTGGATTACCATCTGCGAACAAATATACTGTTTTCACAAAATCATCCTCTGTCATAGGACTTTCAATATCAAAACTTACTTTAACTTGGTTTCCATTTTCAGCAATCTCTGGAACATCTAAAAATAAGTCAATTTCTTCAACACTGTTCCTACTTATTTCTTTAATTTTTTGTAAAGCAAGATTAGGTTTTGCGATTGCATATTTTGAAAATAATACAGTAGTAGCAACACCACTCATCAAATAAATAGCATTTCTTCTTGAAATAGTTATCATTTTTTGACGTTTCATCAAAATCTCCAAAAAAATTATATTATATATAATTACTTATTACATTATATTAGTCACCAACTATTTCGTCAACTTGCCACCAAAACATCTCTGGACTTGTGTATCCTTCAATTCGACCCTTCTCACTATTATTTCTTATAAAAATAAATGTTGGGGTTATATTTGTTTTTTTTAGTTTGTGTTTAGGATAATTAACAAAATCTTTAATTTGAATTCTTGAAAGAGGAAATTTATTCGCAATTTCAGTTTTAGGATAGATTTTACCAATTTGTTTTTCCCATACCATGCAAATTAGACAAGACTTATCAGTAACCATCAGCAATAAACTCTTTTCCATTCCGTAAGAGGAAATAAGAGTTAATTTCATTAACAATATAAATAAAACAAAAACTCTTAATAATGAAATATTGTAAGTTTTAAACATATTTTTACTCTTATACTACTTTATCAAATATAGATTAATAATGCGCAAAACATCAAAGCCTTTGGTATTTATCTTTTCTTTAGATGAATCCATTTAGGTGTTGTAGTTATTTTCTTAAAAAAAAGCTCCAGTTGATCTAAAGATATTTCGATAGTTTGATTATTTACTAATGGATGTGCAAAAATTTTTTTAAATGACTTTAAATTATTATCTAAGAAGAGTTTAACGTTATGTTTTACTCCATTTATCATTGAAAATGGCGAAACTGCGCCAGGCAAAACACCTAAAATTTCCATTAATCTTTGAGGGGACCCAAAACTAAGTCGATCCATTTCTATAGTTTCTGCAAGTAATTTTAGATCTACAAGTGTATCTTGATGAGTAACGAATAATATATTATTTTTTCTTTTATCCCTTAAAAAGAGATTCTTAATATGTCCGTTAGATTTATCTAGGCCAAATAATTTTTCTTGTATCGCTTTTGATTCTTTAACTGTCATAAGAGGCTGATGGGAATAAGATTTATAAGATATTTCCCAATTATCTAATTTATTTAATAATTCACTTGATAAGGTTGGTAATTTTTTTTTTTGTTCTTCAACATTCATTTCATGGCTTACATTTTTTTAGGCAAATAAAACTTACTAAGGGAATTAACTTTTTTGAGTTTCTTTATTTCCGTCATTTTGCATATGTTCTTTAAAATTTTCAAAGAATTTTTTAGAAAGTTTTTTTGCTGTACTTAATATAAGACGACTTCCTAATTGTGCGATTTTTCCTTTAACTTCACTCTTGGCAATATACTTTAATATAGTCTCATCTCCACTTGGAACCAGTTCGACATCTGCTCCACCTTTTGCAAAACCTGCTACCCCACCATCACCTTCCCCAATAAGAGAATATTTTGTGGGACCATTAGTCAAATCTAGGCTAACTTTACCATTAAATTTGGCTTTTATAGGACCAATTTTCAACACAACTCTAGTTGATAATTTTCCATCTTCTTCTTCTACTAATTCTTCACACCCAGGTATACACGCTTTTAAAACTTCAAGGTCATTTAAAGATTTGTAAACAAGATCAAGTTTAGCAGGTATTGTTATTTCATCATTTAATTCCATATCTTTCTCCAATTTATAAAAATTTAAACTAAGCATATTTTATAATTACTCAGTATTTATTACTTTTAATTTCTCCAGACCTTTTAAATTCAATTATTTCAGCAAATATAGACAAAGCCACCTCTTCAGGCATAATTGCACTAATGAAGATACCTGCAGGACATGTTATTTGTCGAATATTTTCTTTAAATCCGTCTTTAATTAATGTTTTTTTCAACGCTTCAAATTTCTTCTTGCTAGCAATTAATCCTGTGTAACTTGCTTCGATACTAATTGCTTCTTTTATTGCTAATAAGTCATAATTCCCTTGTGTCGCAATTATAATATATTTTTCTGAATGTTGTTTTAAGTTTAATTTTTTAATATTTTTTAAATTTTTTATTTGTAAAAAATTAAAGCTAAATTTCTCTGCAAATTTAATTAATTCATTTGCAATGGGTGTGTTTCCAAAAACAATTAATTCTGGTTTAGGATAAAAGGGTTCTACAAAAACATCCATAGAACCTTCACTAGGACAGTAATTTTTTTTATGAAAAATTTGATCATTATCTAATTCTTTTAAATCTTTTTTTAAGTCGTCAGGACTTAAGACGACTAATTTAGGTTTTTTTTGATTTAAGGTTTCTCTAGCTGTTTTACAAACTGCACTAGTAACGCATCCACCTCCTAACCAACCTGATAAAATCTCACCTTTATCTGATATTATGGCCTTCATGCCTGGCTTAGCAGCTGTGGAAGACATAGTTCTAATTACTGTTGCAATAGCAAAGGAAGAACCTTTTTTTTCAAGTAAATCTAATACTTTTTCAAAATCTTGTTTTTTATCATTATCCATCATATCGAGATCAAATCTTTTTCTAAATTTTCTAAATGCTCCAAAGTGTTGCAGGGGGCAAATAGATCTAGATATTTTGACGCAGCTTGCATACTTGAAGCCACAGGTTCATAATTTTGCCATCCTAACAATGGATTTAACCAAACAATTTTACAATTTCTTTTTTTAAGTCTTTCTAATTCTTCGGCAACTATTTCAGGGTTGCCTGTATCATATCCATCTGAAATAATTATTACTACTGTTCTTCCATTTACTGTATTTCTTGAATATACATTATTAAATTCCTTTAAAGATTTTCCAATTTTAGTACCACCTGAAAAACCTTCAGTAAGCATAGAAATTCTATTTACAGCTCTAAGAGTATCGTTTTCCTTCAGATAGTCCGTAACTCTCATTAACCTAGTATGAAACAAGTACACATCAACACTTTGATTAATACCTACCAATCCTTTTACGAAAGTTAAAAATATTTGACTATAAATTTTCATTGAACCGGATATATCAAGAATAGTTACTATTTTCATTGGTTTTTTAGGCTTGCTTTTTTTATACAGTTTAAGAGGATAACCTTCGTAAGCTAATGATTTACTAATAATTTTTCTTAAGTCTAATTTTTCACCTTTCTTTTTGGCTAATAATCTTCTTGATCTTTTATGTTTAATTGATTTTGCAATTCTTAAAACTGCGTCATATATTCTTTTTTGTAAATCAGAATCAATTAATTCTTTTAAATCTGTTTTCCTATTATTTTCTAAATAACTTGCAGCAATTTTAGATTTAGTCTCATTTGAAATCTCTGCTTCATTATCATCATTTAAAATGTCATTTGTAGTTTCATTGGTTAAAGTATGACCCTCTATAGGTGTTAAAATACTTTTAGTATTTTTTTGGCTTTTATTTGTATTTAGATCATTTTTTTTTCTCTCAAGATTAGT
Organism: uncultured SAR116 cluster alpha proteobacterium; assembly: GCA_902625215.1. Taxonomy (GTDB): domain Bacteria; phylum Pseudomonadota; class Alphaproteobacteria; order Puniceispirillales; family Marisalimonadaceae; genus Marisalimonas. Next base: position 27,178 of record CACOAO010000017.1, on the reverse strand, counting down.
TTTTTTTCTACCTTCGTTTCTCCAAAATGAATCAAATAATTCATCAAAATTTTCAAAAGTTTGCATGTTATAACAATAAATTGATTTTAAAGCACTTTTCCAGTCGTTTATATGTGACAAATCAATATGTTTTAAACCTTTTAATGATTGATAAACTTGATCAAAAGTAGTGTTAAATCCGTTCGCATTCATATGATGTGTAAAATCTAGTAAGCGAGATGTTATTGACGATCTTACCAAAAATTTTGTGGGTTTAAGCATTTATATTTTAGCTAATTTTTGGAGTGTTTCAGGTGAAATAATAGCTTTATCTGCTTCAGTCTTGAGCAAACATACTAACGTTGAATGCAAGATTTTATAATTTTCAGATAGATCTTTGAGTCCTAAGCCTGATATGGCAGCTGCCCAATCTAAAGTTTCAGCAATACCTGGCTTTTTTTCTAAGTCTTGTAATCTTAGGTTTTGGACAAAATTTACTATTTGCGTTGAAAGTTGAAAATCTATATTAGGTAATTTTTTTTGTAAAATTTCTAATTCAAGTTCTTTTTTGGGATAATATACATAATTATAAATACATCGCCTTCTGAGAGCATCAGACAAATCTCTTGTATTGTTAGATGTTATAATGACAATAGGTTTTGTAACTGCTTGTATTGTTCCATATTCAGGAATTGAGACTTGATATTCTGACAAAATTTCTAATAAATACGCTTCAAACTCTTCATCAGCTCTATCAATTTCATCAATAAGTAAAACAGGAGTTTTCTTTTGTGTTAGTGCCCGTAAAAGTGGTCTTTCTAAGAGAAATTCCTTAGAAAAAATATGCTCATCAATTCTTATTTTATTGTCATTTTTATTTTCATTTAATCTAATTGATAATAATTGTTTTTGATAATTCCACTCATAAATTGTAGATGCAGAATCAAGACCTTCATAGCATTGTAATCGAATAAGAGTAGTTTTATACAATTTAGATAGTGCGATCGCTAAAGCAGTTTTGCCAATACCTGCTTCACCTTCTAATAATAGAGGTCTTTCTAAATTAATAGCTAAATGTATGCTCATCGCAAGCTCTTCAGAAGCTATATAATCTAAATCATATAAACTCGTCTTAATATCATTCCACTGCATTTTTTATTTATCGTAAAGACTAATTATGAAGTCCAAGGTCCTTAGCGATCTTCCAAACTCTCCAGTGATCATGAGGCATATGTGCTTGGGTCAACCCAAATGATTTGAAGGCATCATGAACTGCGTTAGAGAAAGCAGAAACACCACCAACGTTTGGACTTTCTCCTACCCCCTTAGCACCAATTGGATGGTGTGGACTAGGAGTTTCTGTAAAGTCAGTTTCATAGTTTGGTGTTTCCCATGCAGTAGGCACAAAGAAATCCATCAAAGTTCCAGTCATGACATTACCTTGTTCGTCGTACGCTATTTCTTGACCCATTGAGATTGCTAAAGCTTCAGTCAATCCGCCATGAACCTGACCTTCAATAATCATTGGATTAATCCTTGTTCCACAATCATCGAGGGCGTAAACCTTCTTTATTTCCGAAACACCTGTGTCAACATCAATTTCCATAACACAGATATATGCTCCATTAGGATATGTCATATTTGGTGGGTCATAGTAACTTACAGCTTCTAAACCTGGTTCTACACCTGGAATAGCTTGATTGTAAGAAGCAAATGCAATTTCCTTCATAGTTTTAAATTTTTCAGGTGCTCCTTTTACTACAAACCTATCTACATCCCATTCTAAGTCGTCATCGTGAACTTCGAGTAGATATGCAGCTATCATCTGAGCTTTTGCTCTAATCTTTCTACCAGCCATTGCGGTAGCAGCGCCGGCAACAGGTGTAGATCGTGAGCCGTAGGTTCCTAACCCATAAGGTGCCGTATCCGTATCGCCTTCTTCAAGAGTTATATCAGATGCAGGAATTCCAATCTCAGATGCCAAAATTTGAGCGAATGTAGTAGCATGCCCTTGACCTTGTGAGATTGTTCCCAATCTCGCAATTGCTGATCCAGTTGGATGAATTCGGATTTCACAAGCATCAAACATACCCAGACCTAAAATATCACAATTTTTAACTGGTCCTGCCCCAACTATCTCAGTAAAGTGACTTAGTCCAATTCCTATCAATTTTCTGGATTTTCCAGATTTAAATAACTCAAGTTGTTTGGCTTGGTCTTCTCTTAGTTTTTTATAATTTACAGCTTCAAGGGCTTTATCCCATGCTTGATGATAATCACCAGAGTCGTATTCCCAACCTAAAGCTGACGTATACGGAAACTGTTCCTTTTTAATAAAATTTTTCGACCTAAGTTCTGCAGAATCCATTCCTAATTTTAAGGCTAAAACTTCAATCATCCTTTCAATAAAGTATGAAGCTTCAGTCACTCTGAATGAACATCTGTAAGCAACCCCACCTGGTGCTTTATTAGTATAAACACCATCAACTGCTAAGTATGCTACCGGAATGTCATAAGAACCAGTACAAATATTCATAAAACCAGCAGGAAACTTAGTTGGATCTGCGCATGCGTCAAAGGCTCCATGGTCAGCGGTCGTATGACACCATAATCCAGTTATTTTGCCTTCTTTCGTTGCCGAAATTTTTCCATGCATCCAATAATCTCTGGCAAAAGCGGTGGCCATTAGGTTATCCATTCTATCTTCAACCCACTTTATTGGAACGCCTGTAACAATAGATGCAACTATAGCACAGACGTAACCAGGATAAACTCCAACCTTATTACCGAACCCACCGCCAATATCTGGGGAAATGATTCTTATATTATGCTCTGGTATACTGGAGATTAATGATGCAACAGTTCTAACTGCATGAGGAGCTTGGAAAGTACCCCAAACTGTAAGCTTACCATTAACTTTATCCATGGAAGCAACACAGCCACAAGTTTCTAATGGACAAGGATGTGTCCTGTGGTAATAAACCATTTCATCTGCGACAACTTCTGCCTCATCAAGTACTTTATTTGTCCCTTCTTTATCTCCTGATTCCCATGTAAATATATGATTTGGGTGCCTTCTAGGACCGTGCGCGCCCTCTTTTTGATCAGCAATATCTTCTCTCAAGACTGGAGCATCTTCCATTTCTGCTTTAAATGGATCTGTGACAACAGGGAGTTCGTCATATTCAACCTCTACTAGAGCAACTCCATCAGATACTGCATATCTGTCGTCACCAACCACGAAAGCAACTTCTTGACCTTGGAAAAGAACCTTTCCATCAGCTAAGACCATCTGTTTATCTCCAGCTAATGTAGGCATCCAATGTAAACCTAAGGGTTCAAGGTCAGCAGCGGTTAATACAGCATGAACTCCGGGTAAAGCTAATGCCGCAGCTGTATCAATCTTTTTTATTTTAGCATGTGCAACTGGTGATCTTACAAAATCACCAAATAACATACCTTTGAGTTTTATGTCATCGACGTAATTACCTTTACCTTGCGTAAACCTAGCATCCTCAACTCTTTTTCTTGAAGTTCCAAGACCACTTAAAGCACTTTTTCTTTCTTCACTTGATGGGGTTTTAACATCATCCATTATGCAATTTCCTTTTTCTCAACGTTAGCTTCTTCATTTAATTTTTTGGCAGCTGCCATTATTGATTTCACAATATTTTGATATCCCGTACATCTACATAAATTTCCTGAAATACCAAATCTTACCTCTTCTTCAGTGGGATTAGGGTTTTCTTGCAAAAACCTGTAAGATCTCATAATCATCCCTGGCGTACAATATCCACATTGAAGACCATGATGTTCTTTAAACATTTCCTGAATTACGTGAAGTTTATCTGGAGTACCAATACCTTCAACAGTTAAAATTTCTGCCCCTTCGGCTTGAGGTGCAAAAATAGTACATGATTTAACAGATTTTCCATTTAAATCTACAGTACAGGCACCACAATGAGAAGACGAACACCCTATGTGTGCACCTGTATATTCTAAATGTTCTCTTAAAGCGTGAACTAATAGAGTTCTTGGTTCTACGTGTAGATTTTCATCTTTGCCGTTAACCTTCATTGAGACGTTAATTTTTTCCATGTTTTCCCCCTATTATGAACGTTCAAAAGCTCTTTTGAGAGCTTTATTTATTACTATCCCTGCAACATATTTTTTAAATTCAACTGGTCCTCTTTGATCAGCTACAGGGTCACTTTGTTCAACACAAGACTTTGTTGCTTGACTTAATAAATTATCATCAATATTTTTACCCGTAAGCATACTTACTGCTTCATCACAGTAAACAGGTGTATCAGATAAGTTGGTTAACGCAATAGAAGCGCTTGAACAAACGCCATTGTCAACATTCAAAATCACTCCAGCAGCAGCAGTTGCATAATCACCAATTTTCCTTTTTTGTTTTTCATACGCATAACCACCTATTGGAGCGTCAAAAGAGATTGAAATTAATATTTCATCATCCTCTCTAGCAGTAAAATAAGCACCATCGTAAAATTCTCTTGCCTTAACTTCTCGCAAGCCATTAGTACCACTTAATTTGTAAGTTGCATCTAAGAGTTGCATTAAGCCAGGCATGTCATTTGCAGGATCACCATTTGCTACATTACCACCAATTGTTCCAAGATTTCTTACTTGTGGGTCCGCAATTTGTAGTGAAGCTTCTCTTATAACAGGTGCAGTTTTAAATAGGTTTTCGTTAGTAATTAATTCAACTTGAGTTGTCATTGCGCCAATCGTTATAGATTTACCACTAATATTAATACCTTTAAGTTCTTCTATGGCAGACAAGTCTATTAAATGCTTTATATCAGTAAGTCTTTGCTTCATAACTGGAATTAAACTATGGCCTCCAGCTATGACTCTTGCCTCGTCTCCAAAATCCTTCATAATAGAAACTGCTTTTTCAATACTATCCGGTTTATAAAATGTGAAAGCGCTTGGTATCATCAATATCTCCCCGATTAACTTTAAAATCATTCTAAACTATAATGTAGGTAAAAGATATAAATATCAAGTCATTTAAAATTTTAAAAATTAAACATGTTAAATTATTATTCTAATCTTTATTCACTAAAGATTATTTTTTACAATCACAAGTTTTTAGAAAAAAATGTGAAATTCCCATTACCAACCACATCCATGTCATTTCGTTCAAACCAAGTAATTTATTATTGAGATGATTTGCGCCTTCATGTGATACTAAAAAAAAATAAAAACCAAAGAAAATAAAAATTAAGCCAACCAAAAATGACCTATATCTTGCTAATCCTTTAATCATAATAAATTCTCCCAAGACATTTTTCATTAGAATAAATAAATAAATCAATTACTCAATTTTTTAAATCATGAGTTTATAATAGGTTTTTATAACTTTATGATTATATGGGTATTTTTCGCGGTGATTAAAAAAATTTTAGCAAAATTTATTTAAATCAAACAACAAAAACTATGATCTAATAATTTAGGAAAATTTTTTTTTCTTGAAACAATATTCTTAACTTATTCTTATCTAAAGTCAGTCAGACTTTTTATTTATTTTGAATCTATTTAGGAATTTTTTTATAAATCTGCTGAAATATTGAAACTCTCCGAATATTAGAGCAATTAATATTAATAAAATTTGGTAAATTACAAGTAAAAATAATAACTTCAAAAATAAATAGACTATTAAAGTACTTATATATTTCCCCAAATCTATGTAATTTAATATATATTCGGAAACAAAAAGTGATAAACTTCCTGTTATCCCAAAAATTACAAATATCTTACACAGATGATAAAATGACTTAGCTTTGAATAAGTTTATAAGTTTCTGCATAATTAAAATACTTCAATTTGTAACGTTAATAATATTTTATAAAAAAGGGCTTAGTAAAAATTTTCATTTTTAAACCATAAATTTTTTCTAAATTCTTTTGATTTATAACCTTTTCAGGATTTCCAAAGTATTTTACTTTACCATCTAACATTAGAGCTATTTTGTTTGAAAATTTATAAGCTAAGTTTATATCATGCAAAATCATAAGTATTCCTAATCCATTTTTTGCTAATTTTCTAATAATTTTTATTAATTTAAATTCGTAGAAAATATCTAAGTTCGCTAAAGGCTCATCTAATAGAATATATTTGTTTTCATATATATTTTCTATGCTCTTAATATGCAAAAGTGTTCTTGCTAAGTGTACCCTTTTTTGCTCCCCCCCGGATAGATACCTAAATTTTCTTTCAATAATATCAACTATAGAACACTCTTTTGAAACTTCATTTAGTATTTTTTCAAAATTATTATTAAAATCATTAATCCATCCCATTTCAACAATATCTCTAACCGTAAAGTCAAAGTTAATATTCTGTGATTGGGACAAAACACTTCTTCTATGAGATTTATTTTCTAATGTAAGTTTGTTTAATAGGATTTTATCATATAATATTTCTCCAGAAGACGGCTTCATATCACCTGATATCAATTTAATTAGAGTTGATTTGCCTGCTCCATTGGGACCTAATATTGTAGTTATTTCACCAGGATTAATATCAAATGTAATTTTGTCTAAAAGACAAGTGTCATTTACCATGTATCTTACATCCTTGATTTCTATACTCATGATTTTTTAATCCTTAAAACTAACCACAGAAAAAAAGGAGCTCCAATAGCACTAGTTACAAGGCCTACAGGCAATTCAGCTGGTTGAATTGTAATTCTTGAAAGAATGTCTGATAAAACTAAAAGACTAGATCCTAAAAAGGCCGAACCAATCAATAAATAATTATGATTAACACCTCCAATTAATCTAACTAGATGTGGAATAACCAAACCAATAAAACCTATCATACCAGAAATGGAAACACTAACTCCAACCATTATTGCTGATGACATTATGACAACAAATTTCAACTTAATTACATTTATTCCTAGTCTTGATGCTTCAAGCTCTCCAATTTGAATGATGTCAATTTTTCTAGATTGAGGTATAATCCAAATAATTGATATGAATATTAAAAAAATGGTAGGTATTACTAGGTTCCACTGAGCATTAGCAAAACTTCCCATCATCCAAAAAGTTAAACCCCTTAGCTGAGCATCGTCACTAACAAAAGTTAGTATGCCTATTCCAACACTTGCCAAAGCATTTATAGCTATTCCTATTAGCAGCATGTAAGTAACTCCGTCATAGATAAATCCTTTACTGAGATAATACAAAATTAAAATTACAACTAATGCTCCAGTTACAGATGAAATAGGTAATAAATATATTCCTAAAAAGTGATGCTCTAACAAATTTGAAAAAACAACAATACTCAACACGGCACCTAAAGCAGCACCAGCCGAAACCCCTATTAACCCAGGATCTGCAAGAGGGTTTCTAAACAAACCTTGCAAACAGGCACCTGCTAAACCGAGAGCTGCACCAACAAAAGCACTTAATAATACTCTTGGTATTCTGATTTGATAAAGAATTTCTTTTTCTAATTGACTTAGATTCCCATGAATGAATTTTTTAATTGAAATGTCAAAGCTTCCAAAAAAAAATCCAAGTGTCATGCATATTAATGTGAATACTATAAGTACTAATATTAATTTTAATTGTATATTATTTATATATCTGAAAAAATTTTTACCGACTTTAACTATATTAGTCCCCAATTTTTTTATCTATATCTAAAGCAACATTTATTGTTCTTGGTCCAAAACCCAACATAGACATTCCATCTTTGACAATTATATTCTTTTTTTTAGCTGCTAGAGTAGAAGATATTCCAGGAATACTCAAAAATTGATCTAATGACGAAAAACTTTTAAAAGCCCTTTTCGTTATAATTATATAATCAGGATTTTTCTTTATTATTTCTTCAGAACTAACTGGTTTCCAACCATTTAAATTTTTCATAGAATTCTCATGTCCTATCATTTCAATGAAACCTTGACCAGAAGTATTCTTTCCTGCAACCACAGGTGATGAACCCCTCATCATTAGGATAAGGAGTATTTTTTTTATTTTTTTACTATTAATTTTTTTTAAGTTTCTAACCCGATATAATTTTTTTTGTAATTCAACATAATCTTTATTGTCTTCTAAGGATGTATTTAAAATCTTGGAAATACACACAATTTTGTTATGGATACCATTTAAATTATTTTTTTCTTTTATAATTCTCAAATCTATAGATGTTTTTCTTAATTGGTTTACAATTATAGGGGGACCTATATCTTCTTCAGCTAAAACTAATCCTGGACTTAAAGATAATATACCTTCTATTGATAAATTTCTTAAATAACCTATTGATTTTAACTTTTTTGCCTCTTTAGGAAAATTTGAGGTAATATCAACGCCAACTAATTTATCTTCCATACCTAAAAAATAGACGATTTCAGTAATTGATCCTCCAGCTACAACAATCTTGGATCTAGACATTGATTGCTCACAAATCGCATAAGCATTGGATATTGACAATAATAGAATTAAATAAATTATTCGCATTTTTTACCTTTATAAATATTTTTAATTTTTTAACAATTATTTTATGGAAATGACTTTTTTATTTCAGATACTAAAAATTCCTTAAAAGCCTTTACCCTAGGATCATTTTTTAATTGATCTTTAAATGATAGAGAAATATTTAATTCAGGCCCCCTTAATTCGGGTAAAATTTCAGTAAGTGAATTCATATCAAACTCCATCCAATCTGGTAAAGAAGCAATACCCATTCCTATTTCAGCAGCCTTGGCAATACCAGAAATACTTGATACTTCTAATACTGACTTTCTAGGTTTTTTATCATCTCTACCAATGAATAATAGCCAATTTAATCTATTTCTATCAAGAGGCGGTTGTGCTGTCTCACCATAGGAAATGATACGATGATCGTCCAGTTCTTGAATATTATATGGGACTTTATTCTTTTTGAGATACTGTCTAGATGCATAAATTTTATATCTGCATTTTGCTAAATTAATTTGAATATCATCTTGAGAGGAACTTGGTGTCATTCTAATTTCGACATCTGACTCTATATGTACCACTTTTGGTTCGGAATCTCTTAAATTCAAGGCAACTTCAATATTTGGATATTGTTCATTGAATTTAATCATATTTGGCGCAACCCAAAGTGATCCAAAAGCATTTGTTGCTGACACCCTTAATTTTCCTGCTGGCACATCATCATGATTTCTGATTTTATTATGAATCTCCTCAATAGTTTCAGCCAAATTTGAAACATGAGAGAACAGAGATTTACCTTCATTTGTTAAATAAATACCATTAGATTTTCTCAAAAAAAGTTTAGATCCAATTTCATGTTCCAAAGATTTCATTTGTCTACTAAGTGAAGATTGGCTTTGGTTTAGAATTTCTGAGGCGTGAGTGATGTTGCATGTTTGTGCAACAATGTTGAATAATTTAAGTCTATCCCATTTCATATTATTAGAGTAGTAATAATGATAACGATTATCAATATCAAAGTTAAAAATATTTTTATTTTTTAATAAACATCCCTAAGATATCTTTTTTCTCTTTTTAAATTATTCAAGTATTCAAATGCCGCATCAAAAGAAATATTAGAACATTCCATAATTATTTTAATTATCATATCCTCAACATCTTTAGCCATACGATTAGCGTCTCCACAAATATACAAATAAGCGCCTGATTCTAACCAATTGTAAAATTCTTTTTTATTTTCGTACATTACATTCTGAACATAAATTTTATTTTTTTGATCTCTAGAAAAAGCTAGATCTAATTTATTTAAAACCCCAGAGGAAATGAAATCTTCAAGCTCATTTTTATAAATGAAGTCATCATTTTTTGTTTGATCTCCAAAAAATAACCAGTTCTTGCCTGAACTATTTCTATATTCCCTTTCTTGTAAAAAAGCTCTGAAAGGAGCAATACCTGTACCTGGGCCAATCATTATTATATCTTTATTGTCATCTGGTAACCTGAATGATTTGTTTGGTGTAAAGAAAACTTTTATATTATCACCAGGGGTACAGTCATCAGCAAGAAAAGTAGAACAAACACCATTGTAATTTCTAGTATCTCTTTTCCATCGCACAGATGATACAGTTAAATGAACTTCATTTTTAACTTTATTTATACTTGATGAAATTGAATAAGTTCTGTGTTGTAAAGATTTTAAAAGGCCAAGAAAATCTGTAATATCAATTTTGAAGTTGGGATTAATATTCATGAAATCTAAAACATCCATACCCCATTTGTAGTTTTCAAGTTCTTTATTATTATTATGATCGATAATTGACTTTAGTTTTTTATCACTTGTGTTTTTTGCAATATATTCTATCAACCTCTTTGTAGGAGTAAGTATTTCAAACTTTTCAGTTAGTAACGTTTTAATGTCATTTTCATAACCTACCGGCACAAAGTCAAATTCAACACCTAATCGATCAATGATTTTCTTTACAAGATCTTCTTTGTTTGTTGGGAAGATACTCAATGAGTCACCAACTTCGTATTTTAAACCACTATCTCCTAAATCAATCTCATAATGCATAATCTCTTTATTTGAATTAACGCCGGAAAGCATTTTATTCGATAAAAGTTTTGCACTATATGGGTTCTTTCTATTGTATTCTTTTAAATTGGATTGATCATTTGATTTTTCTTTTATAACTTCAACCTCTGGTTTCCATTTGGCAATCAATGATGAAGTCCATTTTTCAGATGATTCTTCATAATCAACGTCACAGTCAACACGCTCTTGAATTCGAGTAGCCCCGAGTTGTTCAAACCTAGTATCAATAAGTTTCCCAGCATGACAAAATTCTTCATATCCTGTATCACCAAGAGCTAGCACAGAATATTTAATATTACTTAAATTAGGGGCTGTATTAGCTGATAAAGCATCCCAAAATAGTTGGGCGTTATCAGGCATTTCACCTTCTCCATAAGTGGAAGTAATAATGGCAACATTTTCCATGTTACCTAAAATATCCATTGTTATATTGTCTAAAGAATTAACTTTTGCTCTAAACCCAGCTTCATTAGCAATTTTAGACATATCTTCAGCTATAGCTTCTGAATTACCAGTTTGTGTACCAAATAAAATATCTAAATTTATAAGATTTTTGTTATGTTCTTGAATTAAACTATTATTAGATAAGGAGGCAGATTGTTTCATGCCAGCAATAAAACCTGAAATCCAAGCTTCTTGGTCAAAACTAAAAGGTTTTATGTCTTCACCAGTTTCAATTTTCTTATAATTATTCATTTTATCAATCTCAATTTTATATTTCAGACAAAACTATGGAGTGATTGTTCAAAGAACAATTCTTCATAAGAAGGCATATTGTAAATAATTTTACTGTTTTTATTTTGCTGATAAATTAACCAACCATAAGTACTTGGACTATCAATTGAAATGACATTTCGTAATCTTAAGGCTGATTTATAATCATCAATTCTTTTATTAGATATTAATACTGACAATTCTTCATCATTATATTTAGATATAGCATCTTTTGAAAACTTCAATAGTTTAGATATAAGATTAAAGTCTTCAGTTAAGATTAAGTCTCTAATTGTTTTTGAGCTACCTGGAACAATAAGAGTTTTTGCTGTTTCATATATCTTCCAATTATTTAGGAGTTCATGAGTTTTTCTTTTGTCTGTCTCATCAACATTAGGAACATGGCCGTCTAAAACATGTTTGCCATCTTTCCATATTTTTTTTAATTTCTGTATTTGAAATTTGACCAAGTAAGAAGATAATTCTTCTAATAATTCTTTTCTAGTTTTGGATTTTAAAATTTCTTCGTAATCTTGATACTGTAATAGAGATTTCGGAGTTACAAAAGAAAAATTATTTTTTTCTATACTCCAATTATCTAAGATATATTTGGCTTTCTTAGATCCTGTCGCGTCAAGGTGCCATTTCAGTAAATTTTGTATGGTATGTGCATGTATTTTTGAAATTTCTGTATTTTCAGACAATTCTCCAATGAAAACAGACTCTGTACTAATAAAATTACTTAATTTTTTATATGGGTCATATTGATATAAAAATCCTCCAGACATTCCATTTCCATAACCTCTTGAAAAAGAACCAAGGTTTAAAATAGTTCCATTGGTCATATATTCTCCACAGTAATCTCCTACTCCTTCAATAACAGCTGTCGCACCTGAATTTCTAACTGCAAATCTGTCACCTGCTTGACCTTCGACAAATAATTTTCCTCCTGTTGCACCAAACAAGGCAAAATTACCTATCAAAACATTTTGAATTATATTTTTATTATTATTTATTAGAGATTTGATAATTATTTCTCCACCAGAGCAAGATTTACCTACTCCATCATTACATGTCCCAATATGTTTGAATACCATACCATCATTACAAAAAGCTGCATATGATTGGCCAGCAGAACCATCTGTATTTATGAAAAGTGATTTGGGTTTTAAACACTTTCTCCCAGAAGGAAGAGTAAAAAAACGAGATTGCCCTAATTTACTGATTTTGGGTTCATAATTTAAATACCTTTCAATATCAATTGAAAGTTGTCCACCAAACGTTTTATTTCGATTATTTAGAGTAATTTTTTTTGCTGACATTGTGTCGTCTTTTGAAAAATTAAATTTTTCTAAGAACCAATTGTATAGATTTTGGTCATGGTCATAGTTTTTTTCAAGATAGATTGGATTCAAAATTTTAAGATTATCTACCTGCTTCAACATCATTTTAAGGTTAAGTTGTCCAACAGAAGATTTATGATTAATTAAATGTAATAAATCAGTACGCCCTCTAATATCTTTAATAGATTTAAAGCCAATATTAGCTAAAATTTCTCTTACCTCATGTGCGATATTTAAAAAATATTGGGCTAGTGCTCTTGGATCACCGTCAAATAACTCCGAATTTGTTGTTAAGCCAGCTGGACATTTAATGTTACAATTTTTGGCCATGACACATTTCAGCATCATCATTGCCGACGTTCCAAACTCAAAACTATCGGCGCCCAATATAGCTGATTTAACGACGTCAGTACCGGTTTGATGTGCTCCAGAGCAACGTAAGATTACTTTTTGTCTTATTTTATTAATACTTAGGGCTTGGTTAACTTCAGCTAATCCAATTTCAGCTGATCTTCCCGTATATTTTAGTGATGTTACAGCTGCCGCACCAGTGCCCCCAGTACCACCTGCTATATTTATTACATCAGCTCCAGCTTTGGCAACACCAACGGCAATGGTACCTATACCATCAGATGATACAAGCTTTACAATAACCTTTACCCTAGCTGCTTTTGCATCGTGTATTAGTTGAGCTAAATCTTCAATTGAGTAAGTATCATGATGGGGAGGTGGAGAAACCAACTCAACGCCAGGAACACCTCCTCTGGCAGCAGCTATTTCAACTGACACTTTAGATGCAGGTAACTGTCCACCTTCTCCAGGCTTTGCCCCTTGTCCTATCTTTATTTCAACTTGTTCTAACATTGGATCAGCAAGATATCCTGCCCAAACACCAAAACGACCAGATGCAAATTGTTTAATTTTGGATGCACGAATGGTACCATATCTTGACATATGCTCTCCACCTTCACCAGAGTTTGAGAGCGCTCCTACCATATTAGTACCATGAGCTACTGCTTCGTGAGCATTTGAAACTAACGCACCATGACTCATAGCACCTGAAGCAAAAGTTTTTGTAATCTCTGAAGCAGGCTGAACTTGACTTAATTCAATTGAATTAGGTGCTGTTTTAAAATTTGAGAAAAAATTGTCAGCTTTACTTCTGGCTCTAAATTGTAAATGTTGGTTTTTAATCAACATTTCAGAAACATTCTCTTTAAAAACTTTTTGAAGAGAAATTGAAAAGTTTTTAATTTTGATATTGATATTTTCCTTGTTACTAAATGTAACACTGTAGATGTTTCTATGAACTTTATTTACTATTAATCCCTTTATTAAAAAATTATGGTTACCAACATAATCTAATTTTAATAGTTCACTAGTAAAATCATTTGTATCAATTGTGCTTTCAAAATTTAGAGGAAAGTCAAGCACATCTCTTAACGCAGCTGGTCTAACTAATCTTTCTTTTCCAACTAATTTTATAAAATTAAAGTAACCGGGAGTGATTTTAAATTCATCAATCTGTTTATCACTTAATGAATCAAAACTTGTGTTTTTGTAACCTGCGTCACTAATACCATATGCGTCCTCCATTTGATTAATAGTGAAAAAACTTAATCTTTTAATATCTTCTGAATCACTTAGTTTTTTAAAAGAAATCTTTTCTTCTGTTAAGTCAACAAACTCTCTTACAGCTGTTATACCATAAGAATGACCTGCACCTTCCGAACGCTCCTTAAAAAGTCCAAGGATAGGAATGTCTTTTTCATTATTTACAATGTTAGATCTTAAGTGCCAATCAAGAGAACTTTGGGCGATAGTTTTAAATCTTACACCCCCAACAGGAGAAAACATGTTAGGAAAATATTTTTTTAATGAGGGATCTGATGTATCTAAATAATTAGGCTCAAAAAATTCACCACCTGAGTAACTTTCTACAGTGCATAGTCCTACCTTACCCATAATTTTCATAAGTGATTTTTCAGAAGCTTTAATAAACTTGTTGTAAGCTGAAGTTTCATTTAATGAGTATTTTTCTTTTATTCTCATTTCAACACATAATGGGTAAACAGCGGCAGCTCCGAAACCTAGTGTGCATGCTATATGATGCGAAGAACAAATCTGACCACTTTCAACTATAATTGAAACATTAAAACGTAAACCCTCATTAATAAGACATTGATTTATGGCTGAAACTATAAGAATTAATGGTATTACTGCCTTTTTTGAATCAACATTGGCATCTGAAATTATAATTATTCCTCCACTAGATGATGCAAACTCACATATATTTAAACAAATTTTTTCAATTTGATCTTTTAAAATTCGTTCATTTTTTTGAGCGTTTTTATGATCTGGTTCATACAAAATTTCAAAATTTTTAATTGGAGTATAATTCTGGTTTTTAATTTTATTTAAATCGTCAAGCTTTAAAATAGGAGAATCTATTATGATTTGTGGAAACTTCTTATTTAAATTTTTGGTTTTAGAACCTAGTGATACCCTAAGTGTCATTCCATCCGCTTCTCTGATTGAGTCAAGAGGTGGATTAGTTACTTGTGCAAACTTTTGTGAAAAATATTTAGCCATACCACCTTCTTGATCAGACAATGCATTAATTGCATTACCATAACCCATCGCAGAAACTTTTTCCGCTCCAGTTTCAAGCATCGGATCCAAGAAAAATCTGAAGGTTTCTTGATTGTGATGATAAGCAACGTATTTAGCTGATAAATTATCTATATTTTCTATTGAATTTTTACTTTCATTAAATTGTTCAATTTGGTGAAGCTTAATGCTGCACTCTTGTAAAAGTTTTTTGTAATTAGTCTTAGAAGATAGAAGTTTTAATGCATCTTCTGTATTATATGTTTTTTTCTCTTTATGGTTATAGAATAATATACCCCCTGCCTCTATTCTTCCCCTTGAAATAATTTCTTCTTCTGGGAAACTTATTTGTCCTGCTTCTGACATAGCTGCTAAATAATCAACAGTTTCAATTGTTCTCAACGGTCTAAGACCTAGTCTATCAAGTCTAGCACCAATAACATTTCCGTCTCCAAATATAACAGCAGCTGGACCGTCATTTTTTTCTTCAAATAATGAAAAATATTCAAACATTGCTATAATCTCTTCAGATAAACTTTTGTCGTTCTCCCACGCCGGTGGCATCATAGAAATTACAGCAGAAACTATGTCTAATCCATCTTCAAAAATTCTATTTTGTAAGGTTTGATCCAATCTACAACTATCAGATTGACCCTTTGGTCTTATAATATTTTTATTCTTAGATTTATATGCTGCGTTTTCTGATAGAATATTTTTTTTATTTGTATTTAATTCTCCGTTATGCGCTATCAATCTAAAAGGTTGTGCCATAAACGGATGAGGTTCAGTGTTTGTTGAAAACCTAGTGTGAAAATATAAAGAAAAAATCTTATGAGATTTGTTATTTAAATCTTTAAAATAAGGTATAATCTCATTTGACTTTAACCTACCTTTTAATACCTGTAGTTTTCTAGATAAGGAAAGAGGATACAACTCATCTAACTTCTTATCATTAAATGCTACTGCTTCAATGTCTAGTAGACATTGGTATATAGCTTTATCTATATTCTTATCATTAATGTTTTGAATACTAAAAATAAATTGCTTTATTAATAGTTGAGATGATTTAGATATTTTATTTAAAACTGATTTATTTACAGGCACGTCTCTTGATTTAATAAGTGTAAAGCCACTATTTTCTAAAGTTTTAATAATTAAGTTATTAGCGATTACTTTGTTAGCTGTATTTTTTGGCATAAAAAAATTGCCAACTATAAATTCTCCAAATTTTAAGGTTTTGTTTGTAATTTTTGAAAAAAAATCTACTGATAAATCAATTGATATTCCTGCACCATCTCCAATTCCCTCAGAAGACATTCCACCACGGTGGGGAACTGAGCATAGAGCTTCATGAGCCTTTATTAATAAATCATGAGTTTGTTTACTATCTTTTTTAGTAATAAAACCGACACCACAACTGCTTTTTTCAATATTGTGGTCATATAATAGCTCTGATTGCTTTTTTTTATTCATTTAAATTCCGCAAAATTTTTATTCTGTTTAATGCAAAATGAATAACTTTTACTCTGTTATTGATAGATTTCAGACATGCAAAAAAGACAATTCACTTATTTTGTGTAATAATTTGTGTGAAAAGATCAGTTAAATGCTCAAAACAAATATAATGATCAAGATCAAGTCTTAAAAACTTTATTCTTACTTAATCTGTGAGGTTTGGTAGGGATACCCGGAATCGAACCGGGAAGCCTTTCGGCACTGGTTTTTGAGACCAGCGTGTTTACCTATTTCACCATATCCCCAAATTAATATTGAAATTCACTTAGTAATACATATAACAATGTCAACAAATTTAAAATATTAATATAATTTTTTTATTATAAGACAAGCGATATGACATACTTAAAAATAAAAACCACAATCAATCTTTTAATTGAAAAAGCGAGGCATAATGCGGAAAAATCTCTTGCCGATAAAATTCTGGGTTTTATTTCTTTAATAGAATCAATAATTTTTCCTATCCCAGTTGACCCATTTCTTGCTGGATTGACACTAGCTGCCCCAAAAAAAGCATTTAAATTTGCATTATTTTGTACGGTTGGCTCTGTGATTGGAGGAGTTATTGGATGGTTACTTGGATATTTTGTAGGCCCCTCAATTGAAAATATACTATTAAACATACCTTGGTTTACTGAAGAAAAGTTTAAAGCAGTAAAACTGGCTTATAATGAAAATGGTATGCTTATAATTTTTTTAGGAGCATTTACCCCGCTACCTTACAAAATTATAACTGTTACAAGTGGCATGGCTGGAATAAACATTTTTGGTTTTATATTAATGTCTCTTGCAGGAAGAGGTATTAGATTTTTTGTGGTTGCATATTTGGTTAAATTTTTTGGCATGCCTACTCTATTATTTTTACAAAAACATCTTCTTTTATCTTCTAGTATATTAGGAATAGTAATTATCATTTTTTCGATTTATATTTTTTAAATGCCCATAAATAATATATTTAAAATCTCTTTTCTAATATCCTCTTTAATGCTAGTTTCAGCCTTTTATTTGGAATATTTTCATGGGGCTTTGCCATGTGATCTATGTATCACTCAAAGATGGTTTCATGCCGCAATCATTACTTTTAGTTTGATAATTATTTTTATTGTTAAGATAATTTCAATTTCTAAAAAACTTCTACTGTTAGGAATAGGAATTCTTTGGCTCTCAAGTTCTATAGCAGGATTTTACCATTTTGGAATAGAGATGAGTTTTTGGGCTGGTCCTGACGGGTGTTCATCAAATATTAATTTTTCAAAAGACACTCTTACAAATTTATTAAATAAATCTCCAATAAAGTGTGATGAAGTTATGTTTGAAATATTTGGTTTTTCTCTTGCTGGTTGGAACGCACTAGTATCACTCTTTGCATTCTTGATAATAAGTATTTTATTATTAAACAAAAGATTAATGAAAATATTAGCAAAAGAATAAATAAAAATCATATTGATTCAATTTTAACAAAGGATCGTGCTGGTGAAACTGCAACTGGTTATAAATTATTGAAAGCTAATGTTCAACTCGGCTGTAAAACTGCTTTAAAGATCTCAGAATATATATGATTTAAATTTAAACTAAACTCAACTTTCTAGTTCCGTATCCCAATACAAAAAATCCCGCCAAGATTCATGTAAATAATTTGGAGGGAAATGTCTCCCATTTCTTTTCAACAAATTAATTGTAGGAGCTTCAGGTTTGATAATTGGAAACATACTAATTTCCTTAGCACTTTTACTGCCTTTTTTGAAATTACAAGGCCTACATGCAGCTACCACATTTGACCAATTAGTTTTTCCACCCTTAGATCTAGGTATTACATGATCAAATGTTAAATCATGTGACTGTTTAACAACACCACAATACTGACAAGAGAATTTATCTCTTAAAAAAACATTAAATCTTGTAAACACAGGTGATTTCTGGTTTTTTACGTATTCTTTTAAAGAAATTACACTTGGTACTTTCATTGAAAAACCAGGAGATCTTACAATTTCGTCATATTCAGATACTATATTTACCCTATCCAGGAAAACAGCTTTTATTGTATCCTGCCATGACCACAGCGATAGTGGAAAATAACTTAAAGGTTGATAGTCAGCATTTAAAACTAAAGTGGGAGAAAATGAAATAGCAGTCATAAATTAAGTTCGATTAACGTTAGATTTAGAATAACACTAACAATATTAAAATTTAATTAAACAAAAAATTACATTTACATAAATTTAATTTAGTGTTTTTAAAAATTCCATTCCTTTACTGATCCCTTCAGGATCAATACCATGAGCAAGATTTTGTCTAGACAACGTCTGAACGTTAAATCCAATTTTATTTAGAAGGTATTTTGATTTTTCTAATGATTGAAATGGAACGACTTCATCTTGTTCTCCATGAACAAGCAATATAGGCGTATCTGAATATTTGTGTTTGCCATTTAAAATTTGATCATTTGCTGCTTCTATGTTTTCCTCTTTCAATGCACCAGAATACCCAATTATTGCACCGAGTTGTTCATGATTAATTAACAAGCACTGCATACTCATCATAGCACCTTGTGAGAAACCAATTAGTATTACATCTTTGAAGGTTAGGCTTAATTTTTTTACTTCATTATCTATTAAGCCAAGCAAATTTACGGATGCTTTAATAGCGCCATTTGGAATTTCCTCTATTGGGAACCATTGCCTTCCTTGAGGAGACATTGCGCAGGGATGAGGCGCATCAGGGGAAATAAAGCTTGCATTTGGCAAAGCCATCCCAAAAGGATTAGCCAAGTCAATGAGATCTTTTCCATCTGCACCATATCCATGAAGAAAAACTACTAACTTATTCGCATTTCCACCAGCGGCTGGATTTTGTCTGTAAATTTTATAATTATCCATTTTTATCTAGAATTGTTTAATTAAATATATCATACAAACTATAAAAAAAATTGTTACTTATATTTTTAAAATTAGATTATAATATTCTTTTTGAGAAATATATAAGTAACTTTTTTATGAATGAAATAATTAAAAATACAAATAAGTTGGTCGACCCTTTTGGAAGAACTGTAGACTACTTAAGAGTTTCTGTAACTGACAGATGTGATTTTAGATGCACTTACTGTATGGCAGAAGATATGCAATTTCTCCCAAAAAAAAATATCTTAAGCCTAGAGGAAATTGAGGATATCTGTAGGATTTTTATAAAACTCGGAACGAGAAAAATTAGATTAACTGGTGGTGAGCCTCTTGTAAGAAAAGGAATAATGCAAGTTATAAATAATTTAGGAGAAGAAGTAGGAAATTCTCTTGATGAATTAACAATTACTACAAATGGTAGTCAACTAGAATTCAAGGCTGAAGAATTATACAAAGCAGGTGTTAGAAGAATTAACGTATCATTAGATCACCTTGACCCTGATAAGTTTAGAGAAATAACTAGATGGGGAGACCTAGAAAAAGTCAAACGAGGTCTGAAAAGGGCTAGCGAAGTTGGCCTAAAAGTAAAAATCAATACAGTAGCTATAAGTAATTTCAATCAAAATCATTTAGCAGAAATATTGGCATGGTGCGGAGAAGAAAGTTTTGACATGACTATAATTGAAGTTATGCCAATGGGTGATATAGGCGGAGATAAAAGATATGGACAATATTTACCTGTGTCTGAAGTAAGAAAAGATCTTGAAAAAAAATTTACTCTTAAGGATCTCCCAGAAAGAACAAGCGGTCCTGCGAGATACGTTTCTGTAAAGGAAACTAAAAACAAACTAGGTTTTATTACACCTTTAACTCATAACTTTTGTGAAAGTTGTAATAGAGTTAGGCTTACAAGTACCGGTGTCCTTTATATGTGTTTAGGTCAAGATGATAATGTTGATTTAAAAACTGTATTAAGAGAACAAGGTTTAAATGCACTGGAAGATGCTATTAGAAAAGCAATTGGAAAAAAACCAAAGGGACATGATTTTGAAATTTCACGTCAGTCCCGAAATGTATCAATAAACAGACATATGTCCTTGACCGGTGGATAAGTCTCTTAAATTGTCCTCATTTCTCTGGTATTAATAAACACTATACTTAAAAACAAAATAAATATGGGTATTGATGTGTAAAACATCATTATTTCCCATCCTAGATTATTATGCAGAATACCCGCTAAAAAAGATCCGGATGCAACAAATATAAAAATAATAAAGTCTGTAACACCTTGAACTTTTGCTCTTTCTTCAGGTAAAGAAGATTTAGCAATTATGTCACTTCCACCTACATAAAGAAAATTCCAACCTAAACCACACAAAAATAACGATATCCAGAAGTATTCAATTGTTTTACCCATCACACCTACACAAATGGATATTATGTATAATATCACACCAATAATCATAACTTTACGATTGCCTAAAAAATTTATAACTGATCCAGTAAAAAAAGATGGTGCAAACATAGCAATGACATGCCATTGAATTACAGTTGCACTTGCGCTATCTCCTAATTTACAGACATTTACAATCTGCAAAGGAGTAGCAGTCATAATAAAACTCATTAAAGAATATCCAACTGAAGCAGCTAAAATTGCTACAATGACAGTTTTACGTATTAAAATTTTACTCAATGGCCTAATTAATACTTTTAATGGCTTTGGTTTTTTTATTTTTAAAAACATTAATATTCCAAAATTAAAAATTTGTATAAGAGCAGCAAATAAATAAGTTGCTAAATAAATATAATCTGGGAAAAAATCAAAAGAGTATCTAGAAATTTCTGGCCCTACTAGAGCAGCGATTAGTCCACCTGCTAAAACTAAGGATATAGCTTTACTTTTTAGTTTTGTAGTTATGTTGTCAGCTGCAGCATATCGATAAAATTGTTGATTTGCTTGAGAAAAACCTAATAAAATTGACCCAATTATAAATAAAGAAAAGACTTTATTAAAAATTGAAAAAGCTATTATTAAGCATCCTGCAAAGGCGGCCATTGCTCCTACTAAAAACATTGGTCTTCTTCCTATTTTGCCCATTAACAGTGAAACAGGTATTAGAGTTATTGCTATAGTCAAAAATTGAAGTGATAATGGAAGTGTGGCATAAGATGGATCTTTTGCTAATATTGCCCCAACTAAACCAGTATTAATCATATTAATATTAGTGGTAGTTATAGATAAGCCTTGCGCGACAGAAAGAACTAAAATATTTCTTTTATCTGTATCCAACTACTTGTTGTCTTTATAAGGAGATAATATTAACGTCATTTAATACTTATTCTTAACAAAAATTATGGAGAGAGGTCTATAATGTGTCCTGGCCCCGGGAAGAAAAATCTTATAACAGATATCCTTGGAATTCAAGTTGGTCATGCTGAGGATCTTAAAATTGGTACTGGTGTAACGGTTATAACTGGAAACAAACCTTTTTCAGCTGCTGTGGATGTTAGAGGAGGAGGTCCTGGTACCAGAGAAACAGATATGTTAAGTCTGGAAAACTCAATTGGACGTGCTGATGCAATTGTACTTTCTGGTGGTTCGGCATTTGGGCTAGATGCTTGTTCAGAGGTTCAAGATTTATTAAGAAAAGACAATAAAGGGTATAAAGTTGGCAAAGCAGTTGTTCCACTTGTTCCTGGAGCAGTAATTTTTGATCTAAATTTAAATGATAAACCTCATATAAACATCATTGGAGAACGTTCCCCTTGGAGAACACTTGCTAATAAAGCATATAAATCAGCTAACACAAAGTTTCTTTTAGGTTCTTTTGGAGCAGGGTGTGGTGCAACTACAGCCACCCTTAAAGGTGGACAAGGGTCAACATCATGGACTCAAACTTTTTCCAATGGAAAAGTATATACAGTAGGTGCAATCGTGGTAAATAATGCAGTAGGTAATCCTTTACTTAATGAGGGTCCTAACTTTTTATCTGCTCACTTGGAGTTTGGAGATGAATTTGGTGGATATGGAATATCAAAAGCTATGTACGATAATATTTTAAGAGCAAAAAGATTGTCATCACAATCTGATTTTTCACAAAATTTTGATAATATTTCAAGTAATACTGTCATTGGTGTAATTGCTACGGATGCGCCACTAACTCGTTCAAATCTAAAAAGATTAGCTATAATGGCACATGATGGAATAGCAAGGTCTTTGACTCCTGCTCATACACCTATGGATGGAGACACAATCTTTTCAATAACAACATGTCAAAACATCAAAGAGCAAGTGTTAGATAATTTAGATATATTAGCTTTAGGGTCTAGAGCAAGCGATTGCTTTGCTAGAGCTTGTAATAGAGCTGTCTACGAGGCTGAAGCAGTTGGAAATTCTAAACTAGGGTGGAAAAACTTTTTCCAATACAGGTGATTTTTTTAGTTTTTAAGGTTTAAGGCCTCAGCTTTCTTTTTCAACCGTAAGTAAAAAATTGATGCAAAGGGAATACTTATTAAATAAACTAATACTAAAATTATAAAACCTTTGATAGGATTACTTATGATTGCATTACTAAGAATAGCTAAGATTATTAACAAAGGTATCACAAAAGATTTAGGTATTTGAAATACTTTACCAGAAAAAGTCGGTAAATTACTTACCATAGCAATTGATATAAAACCAATCCACAGCGCTATTATATCAAAAGATTTTAAATTGTAGGACATTAAAAAATCGTCAATAGCAATCGGAAACAAAATCAAAAAAGCTGCTGCTGGGGTAGGGACGCCCGTAAAGTAATTCTTTGCATAACTAGGTCTCTCAGATAATTCTGAGTTAAACCTTGCTAGTCTTAACGCTGAACATATCACAAACAAAACTATTATAATCCAAAAAAAATTACCTTGAGGTTTATCCATCCATAAGTAGATAGAAAATGCTGGCACAGCTCCGAACACAACAAAATCTGAAAGAGAGTCTAGGTGCATACCAAATTCACTTGTTGTTTTTAATAGTCTTGCGACTCTTCCATCTAACATATCAAAAACAGATGCAATTATTATCATTATAATAACATTGTCCCAATTATTAAAAATTGCTTGATACATTGCCTGCAAACCAAAAATTAAAGCACATATAGTTAAAAAATTAGGAAGCATCCAAATTACAGAAAAACGCCTTGGTCTTGATTGAAATGCTTTTTTGGCAA
This sequence comes from uncultured SAR116 cluster alpha proteobacterium, assembly GCA_902625215.1. Lineage (GTDB taxonomy): Bacteria > Pseudomonadota > Alphaproteobacteria > Puniceispirillales > Marisalimonadaceae > Marisalimonas. The sequence goes on along the minus strand of CACOAO010000017.1, from coordinate 3,361 downwards.
GTTTGATGCCTTTATTTTTCATGAAAAGTTCCCTTAACAGGTTTAGCATTTTTACTGAAATCACCAAGAATTGTTTCTCCTGCAATCATTTTTTGTCCTTTTAGAACCATCACAGAAACTTCTGAAGGAATATAAACGTCCACCCTACTTCCAAATCTAATTAGCCCAAATATTTCTCCAGCTTTTAGCGAATTACCAATATCAACATCACAAATAATTCTTCTGGCAATTAAACCTGCAATTTGTACAAATGCTATTTTATTGCCGTTCTTCGTATCCATATTCAGAATAAGTCTCTCGTTTTCATCTGATGCTTTGTCTAAACTTGCATTAAAAAAAGACCCAGGAATATATTTTTTATATGTAATTTGACCTAACATAGGAGATCTGTTCACGTGAACGTCAAAAACATTCATAAAGATGCAAATTCTTTTCCATTTTCCTTCTGGTAAACCTATTTCTTCATTAGGGGTTAATTCAGTAATTTCTATCACTCTTCCATCAGCTGGAGAAGTTATTAAATTATTTACATTAGAGCCAGACAATACTGGAGTAATCCTTTCAGGATTTCTAAAAAAATATACGCACCAAAGTGTTAATGTTATACCAACAAAATATAAAGGAGCCCAGAACCAACCAATAATAACAGTTAAAATAAAAAACAAGGCTATGAATGGAAAACCAGCAGGATGTATTGGAGTTAAAACAGACGTTTTGATAGAATCAACAATGTTCATTTTTTTTCCTATATAATTTTAATTATGTAATTATACTCAAAAAGTAGCATTATTTCAAAAAATTGATATTATACACGAACGTATTTTTTTATACAATAAAGATAGTTAAATAGAGAATCGGGTATAAAATTGAATAAAATTAAAGAAAAAAAGCTTAATTCAATTAAGTCTGAAATGGAAGAAATCAAGAAATACATCGCTTCTAGCGATAATTTTAATATTACTAATCAAAATGATTATGATTATTCTAACAAAGATGCTAACGATACATTAACATTAACTAAGGTAGTCAAACAAGAAAATAAACTATTTTATAACAAAGACTTAGATAAAATAAAAAAAGAATTAATAGAATTAAAATCTTCCATTGATGAAAGTAAAGAATTACTTCAAGAAATTTTATTAAAAATTAAATAAAATTGAAATATGCAAAAATATTATTTTTGATTAATTTTATTAGAATAAACTCAATATAAAGATCTATTGAATTAAAAAAACTGTTTCTTTTTTAGTTCTGTGATATATATTGTTTGCTAGTATTTAAGTATGTGGAGGTTTAGATGCGTTTTATTAGAGACAATCTCTTACTATTAACTTTTTGTTTGATAGTAGGAATTGCAACGCTTGATGCCAAAATTGTTTTAGCAGGTGGTGATCCTACAATAAAGGACAGTAAAGTCCAAAAACAAAAGAGTAACATTAAACAACATGATCATAACAAACTTTATGTTGATAAACAAAAAAAATTATCCACAAATGTTAATGAAAATGTGTCTAACACTACTTCTGATTCTAAAAAAGGTTTAAATAAAGAAGACAATTCAGAAACTGCCGGTTTTGCAGCAATTGAAGACGTGCCATTAATTATTGACCTTTCCTCCGTAACAGATTCTGACGGTATGGGATCAGTAAGCGTACAGTGGCAAATTTCTTCCGATAACAAAAAATGGACTAATATTAGTGGGGCGACTAACCAATCATTCACACCTAGAGAAATTCATGTTGGTAGCAGATTACGCGTTGCAATATCATATGTTGATGGACAGGGAAATTTAGAACCACTTATAAGTCCACCATCCACACCAGTTAGAAATGTAAATGATAAGCCAACAGGTTCAGCTCGCTTAATTGGATCTGCTGTTGAAGATAGTGCACTTGTAGTTGACACCTCTAGTATTGCAGATGAAGATGGTATCGGCGGATTTGATATAACATGGCAAAGGTCATCTTCTAAATCTTCATGGGAAGCATATCCAGCTGGTCAAAATGAAGTTTTAAGATTAACACAAAGTCAAGTTGGTTATTCATATAGGGCTGTAGTATCATACATCGACTCTCATGGTACTAGAGAAGTCTTATACACAAGTCCTTCTGAAACTATTGATAATCTGGATGACCCAGTACAAGGTGAAGTTTCAATTATAGGCGATCCTAAAGAAGGTGTAACTCTAAGGGCATTGTCAGATTCACTTTCAGATGAGGACGGTATTGCATCAATATCAATCAGCTGGGAAACATCAAAAGATGGGAGAAATTGGCTAGGTTTAAATAGTCTTAGTGGTCCTGTCCTTCCTTTAACCCAATCCTTAGTTGGATCACAAGTAAGAGCAAGAGTTGCAGTAGTTGATAACTTTGGTATAGAAACAAACTTGTACAGCCAAGCCACTAGAACTGTTGAAAACGTTAATAACAAACCTTCTGGAAGAATTGTTATAAGAAGAGTTGGTCAGTAATGTATGTGGAGCATAATTAATGAAGCATGAACTAGGTGTTAATGATTCACCGTGTAAGGTAATTTCTTTAAAAAATTATAAAGATAAAAAGGTTAAGAATGTTTCATCAACCATAGCTGCAATAATAGCAATTAGTATTGAACACCCCTCAAATATAACACCAGAAGATTACTTTGTTAGTGAACTTGAGGCAATTGAAGGAATTGAGATACTCGCCCTCGAGAACGCATTGGAAAATAAGAGCGCTGGTCTCTCTTCCATTGAAGCAAAGAATAATGCTTTAAATGATGCTTAAATCATTTCAATTTAATTTATTAACCTTATTAACAAGTTTCCAAATTTGAGGTAATAAGATTGCAGCTAATATAAGCTTATATAAATCACCAATAATAAAAGGTTTTAAACCATTAATAATTGCAAAATCAAAACCTTTTAAAATACCAAGTTGAAAAACACCACAAATATAAATAACAAACAGTCCTGTCAACATTGCTATAACAGATTTAAATAGTGATTTTCCCCATCCCCTGTCTGCAAGCTCTCCTATTAGTATAGAAGCAAATAAAAATCCAAACAGAAACCCTCCTGTTGGACCTAATAAATATAACATACCCCCGCCATAAGCAAATACCGGAATTCCTATCATTCCTTGAAATAAATATAAACTTACAGAAGCAACAGAAATATTTCTGCCACATAACATTGCTATCATGAGCACTGCTAAGGGTTGTAAAGTCATTGGAACTGGATACAAATTTACTTTAATTTTTGCAGATAATATTAGTAAAAAACTACAAATAACAATAATAATTAAATTGGTTAATTGTGAGAAATGTTCTTTAGAGTTCTCTTTTAAGATAAAACTTTCTAACCAACTAACCCTTGATATTT
>CACOAO010000016.1 GCA_902625215.1 uncultured SAR116 cluster alpha proteobacterium | reverse complement strand
TACTAATTTCTCCTTTAAAAAATTTTTTAGCTAACTTTGTTTCATATAAACCAGAACTACAACATCCATCTAAATATTCAGATATTAAAGGAGCAAAATAAGGAGTGGAAAAAGCCTTTAGAGCAATTAAAATTTTAACACCTGTTTGTGATTTTAGGTGATTTAATGTCAACAAATTATCAATCAATGCCCTCTTATCAATAACAAAGCAAGGACTTGGTAATTTATATAAATCTAGTTTATTAAAATTTCTTGGGTCTCCTCCCATAGTTTGGAAAATTTTATCCACTAGAAATTTACTTTGTTTTCTAGCTGTATGGTTTTCGTAGGTAAACCATGCTCATTGAGAAGCTCCATAAATGGATCTGGGTCAAATTGCTCCATGTTCCAAACTCCTGGTTTGAACCAGCTTTTTTTTAACATTAGCAATGATCCTATCATTGCGGGGACTCCAGTCGTGTATGAAATTGCTTGGCTACCCACCTCTTTAAAGCAATCTTCATGATTGCAAATATTATATGTGTAATATGTTTTTTCTAAATTGTTTTTTTTACCAGTGACTATGGTGCCTATACAAGTCTTACCTTTTGTTTTTTGTCCAAGACTGCCAGGATCTGGTAAAACACTTTTCAAAAATTGTAATGGGATTATGTCTGTTCCATTATAATTGACTGGTTCGATAGATGTCATACCTATATTTTGGAGAACATCTAAATATTTTAAATAGTTATCACCGAATGTCATCCAAAATCTTGCTCTTTTAATCTCAGGATAATGTTTTATTAAACTCTCCAATTCTTCATGATACATTAAATACATATTTTTATTTCCAATTTCAGGAAATTTAAAAGAGACTTTTTTCTTAAGGGCTGGTCCAATTTTCCATTGATTATCTTCCCAATGCTTAGAATCAGATGTAACCTCTCTAATATTAATTTCAGGATTAAAATTAGTAGCAAATGGGTATCCATGATCACCATCATTGCAGTCAAGAATATCTAAAAAATCAATACTATCCAAAAAATGTTTTTTAGTATAAGATGTAAAAACATTTGTAACACCTGGATCAAAACCTGATCCTAAAAGAGCCATAAGACCCTTTTCCTTAAATTTTTTATCATAGTCCCATTGCCATTTATATTCAAACTTTGCTTCGTCCCTAGGTTCATAATTGGCTGTATCTAAATAGTGTGTATCCGTTAACAAACAAGCATCCATAATATTAATATCTTGATAGGGAAGAGCAAGATTAACAACCAAGAATGGTTTAAATTTTTTTATCAATGTCACCGTCTCTTCTACATTGTCGGCATCGAGTTCTGCTACTTCAATGTTAATATTATATTTATCTTTTATACTATTCTTAATTTGGAAGCATTTTGTTATAGACCTACTTGCTAAAATTATGTTTTTAAAATAATTATGATTTTGTGCCATTTTGTGAACAGTTACATGACTGACACCACCTGCACCAATAACTAAAATATTTTCCATTTCAAACTCCCATAAATTTCTAATTAGTTATTTTTCAAAATAAGTATAACCAGAAATCGAATCCTTGAATGATTGAGTTATTTTTTTTCTTTCTGAAAGTGATAAGTCTCTACTTCTAACTGCATCCTCTGCAATACGTATGAACCTATTTATTATATTTTTAGGTTCATATTCAACATAAGTTAAAACTTCTGAAATAGTATCACCCTCTTGCTCATGTAATAATTGAAATCCTCCATTTTCTTTTAATCTTATTGTAGCAACATTTGTATCACCAAATAAGTTATGAAGATCACCCAACGTTTCTTGATAGGCACCAATATAGAACACTCCTAAATAGTAGTCCTCATCATCACTAATGTCATGCAAAGGTAATGTGTTTGAAACACCGTCTTTCAGTACAAATTTATTTATTATACCATCGCTATCGCAAGTAATATCATTTAAAATAACTCTTCTGTTTGGACGCTTATTGTGTTTTTGAAGTGGTGCAATTGGATGAATTTGATCAATAGCCCAAACATCTGGTAGGCTTTGAAATAAAGAAAAATTTCCATGATATATATCTGCCATATTATCAATTGCATCTTGAAGTTCTTCAGTTACTTCTGTTGTTGAAGAGAGCACAGTTTTAATTTTATTTATTACATATAAATAAGTCTCTTCAGTTTTTGCCATATTTGATAAATCTATTTGACCACTCCTAAAAAGAGCTCTTATTTCTTCTCTATAATAATTTAAATCGTTCAAACATTCTTGGGCTCTTTCTAAATTTAAATATTCAGGAATTTGAATCATATTTTTCAATAAAGGGTGGTCTTTTAGATTAATTTCCTGTTTTTTTTCACTATCAAAATTTGTTGTCTCTAAAATATTAAAAACTAGCATTGAACTAGATGCAATGCATGCCCTTCCAGACTCAGTAACTATTATAGGATGATCTATGTTAGATTGATCTAATTCATATTTAACAGTTTCAACAATATTTACACAGTATTCGTCTAATGTATAATTTATTGAGTTGAGAGAAGATTTTTGTTCTCCTGTATAATCCACTCCCAAGCCACCTCCAAGATCTAAATATTTTAGTGGTGCTCCTTGTTTGCTCATTTCTGAGTAAAATCTACAAGCTTCTTGTGATGCTTTTCTAATTTCGATGATGTCAGGAATTTGGCTTCCAAGATGTGAATGTTGTAAAACCAAGCAATCAAGATAGTTATATGATTTTAATTTTTTAACAACTTTCATTACTTGTTCTACAGACATTCCAAATGCACTTCGATCTCCACTTGATTGAGACCAATTACCACTAACTTTGTTTGTTAATTTTACTCTTATTCCAAGTAATGGTCTTACATTTAGTTCCTGAGAAACTTTAATGATTAGATCAAGTTCACGTGGACTTTCTAAAACTAAAATAGTTTTAAAACCAATTTTAAGTGATAAGATCGCCAAATTAATAAATTCTCTGTCCTTAATTCCATTACATATAATGGTAGACTCGCTTGAGAGATCATGTGCTAAAGCTATTAATAATTCAGGTTTAGAACCAACTTCTAAACCAAAATCAAATTCTTTTCCAAATTCAACTATTCTGTCAATTACTTGTGCCTGTTGATTAACTTTAACTGGAAAAACACCCTTGTAATAACCTTTATATCCAACTTCATTGATTGCTTTAAAAAAAGTTTCATTAATTTGTTTTATTCTAAATGCTAAGTAATCTGTAACTCTTAATAGTACTGGGCAACTAATACCTCTTTCATTAAGACTTTCTATAATTTTAATTAGGTCGACAGAAGGATTAGATGGATAGAATGGATTTTTAAGTCCTATATTGCCATTATTTAGGACCTCAAGTATATCATCACCCCATTTTTTTATTCCATAAATATCATCATACATATTATTGGCCTTTAATTTTAATAAATTGATTATATTGCTATTGTCAGTTGGTCAAGTTATGCTTATATTTATAATAGTTTTTTTAACCTTAGATCTAAAATAAGTATCTCATGTTTTTTCCAAACAAAAATAATCTTGTCGATAAATCAGAAGCTTTGTTAGGTAGGAATGATCCAATAGTAAAAGAATTATTTCATGAAATTAATGGCCATAATCTGATGGATGTTCCAGAAGATTTTCAAATTATTATGCTTGGAATGGGATGTTTTTGGGGTGCTGAAAAAATTTTTTGGCAACTTGACGGAGTTTATCATACATCAGTAGGATATGCTGGTGGTTATACTAAAAATCCTACTTATGAAGAAGTTTGTAGTGGATTAACAGGACACACTGAAGTTGTTAGAGTGGTATATGATCCCAAAAAAATAGATTTAAAAACTATTTTAATTGCATTTTGGGAAGGACACGATCCAACGCAAGGGATGAGGCAAGGTAATGATATTGGCACTCAATATAGATCTGCAATTTTTGTAAGTAGTGCTGAACAACTAATTTATATAAAAAATTTAAAGAATGAATTTCAAGGTTTACTTGTGTCCGCAGGATATGATGAAATAACGACTGAAATTAAAAGTAATATAGATTTTTATTTCGCTGAAATTTATCATCAACAATATCTTTATAAAAACCCTAATGGCTATTGTGGTTTAGGTGGTTGTGGTGTTAAATTTAAATAAATTTATTAAAGTTATTTTAGACCTTGACCAAAGTTATATGATAATATATCAAGCATAGTAAAAATAGGTCAATTATGAAAGTAGTAAGTTCTTTAAAAACTCTTAAAGTTAGAGATAGAAACTCTCAAATTGTAAAACGTAGAGGTCGTCTATACGTTATTAATAAGAGAAATCCTAGATTCAAAGCACGTCAGGGTTAACTGCTTAGTTACAATATAAACCATTAATTTAGTTAATTCTTAATATCTATTATCTTAATCTGGAATAATATAGTGAAGATAACTAATATAATTGAAGAAACAAAATCTATAAGTTCCAATATCAAAAACGCTTATATTGACTTTTCAAAAATGACCATAAGCGTTGTTGCTGTCTGCTCTAATGTCCTTAGAAATGGAAAGCCTTTAATAGGGTATGGGTTTAATTCTAATGGAAGGTATGGACAAGGTCACCTTATTAGAGAGAGATTTGTTCCAAGATTATTGGAAGCTAATACCAATGAAATTTTAAATGATGAAGGTACAAATTTTGATCCCACAAAAATGTGGAATGTTATGATGAAAAATGAAAAACCTGGTGGTCACGGGGAAAGGTCTGTAGCAGTAGGGACTATTGACATGGCAATATGGGATCTTGTTTCTAAAATTGAAGATAAGCCATTGTTTCAAATGCTTGCAGAGAGATACGGGGATGGTGTGCCAAATAGAAGAGTTTTTGTTTATGCTGCTGGTGGATATTATTGGCCAAATCAAGGAATAAATGGTTTAACTGACGAAATAAAAAAATATTTAGATCTTGGTTATACAGTAGTTAAAAAGAAAATAGGTGGTGCCTCTTTATCTGAAGACTGTAAAAGGATCGAAGCTGTTTTAAAAATATTAGGTCCTGAAGATCAACTTGCTGTTGATGCAAATGGCAGATTTGATTTGGAAACTGCAATTGAATATGGGACTGCTCTGTCTAATTATAATTTGTTTTGGTACGAAGAGCCAGGTGATCCGTTAGATTTTGAACTTCATAAAGAGTTGTCTAAGCATTATTTACTTCCATTAGCAACTGGTGAGAATTTGTTCTCAGTGCATGATGCAAGAAATCTAATAAGATACGCTGGTATGAGGAAAAATAAAGATTGGCTGCAATTTGATTGCGCTTTAAGTTACGGATTAGTTGAATATTTAAAAATTATTGAGATGCTCAAAGAATATGAATGGGATGTTTCAAGATGTATTCCTCACGGAGGTCATCAAATGTCCTTAGCTATCGCAGCAGGGTTAGGACTTGGTGGAAATGAGAGTTATCCAGATCTTTTTCAACCATATGGAGGGTTTCCTGATGGTGTTAAGGTTGAAAAAAGTTTTGTGACTTTACCAGAAATAACTGGAATTGGTTTTGAAGGAAAATCTGATCTTTTTTCAATTATGAAACAGATGACCACTTAAATCTCAAAAAAATCATTTCCTTTATTGTCAATTACAACGAATGCAGGAAATTTTTCAACTTCAATTTTCCACACTGCTTCCATACCAAATTCAGGATATTCCACTATCTCAATTTTTTTTATGTAATCTTGAGCTACTTTCGCAGCAGCACCACCAATAGTTCCAAGATAAAAACCACCATATTTTTTGCAGGACTCTTTTACTTCTTTAGATCTATTACCTTTTGCTAGCATGACCATTGATCCTCCATTTTGTTGAAATTTATCAACATAAGCGTCCATTCGACCCGCTGTAGTAGGTCCAAAAGAACCTGAAGCCATACCTTTTGGAGTTTTAGCTGGTCCAGCATAATAAACAGGATGGTCTTTTATATAACTTGGGAGTTTACCCTCATCATTTAATCTTTCAAGCAACTTTGCATGTGCAATATCTCTTGCTACTATCATAGGTCCGGTCAAGCTGACTCTTTTTTTTACTGAACATTTATTTAATTGACTTAATATATCTTTCATTGGATAATTTAAATTTATTTCAATAACCTCCTCAGACAAATCCTCAGTATTAGTTTCCGGCAAATATTTACTTGGGTTCCTCTCTAATCTTTCTAAGAATACTCCACTTTTATTTATTTTACCTAGTATTTGTCTATCTGCAGAACATGACACCCCTATCCCGATAGGTAGTGAGGCACCATGCCTTGGCAGCCGAATTACTCTTATATCATGACAAAAATATTTTCCTCCAAACTGTGCACCAATACCCATTTTTCTAGTTAGTTCTAATATAATTTTTTCCCATTTGGGATCTCTGTATGCGTGACCATATTTATAATTTCCTTTACAAGGTAAATTATCTAGAAAACGAATAGAAGCAAGTTTTACTGTTTTTAAATTAAGTTCAGCAGATGTTCCTCCGACTACTATTGATAAGTGGTAAGGTGGACAAGCAGCTGTGCCTAATGAAATTATTTTTTCATAAAGAAACTTTTTCAAATTTTTAGAATTTAAAGTATCAGGTGTTGCTTGGTATAAAAAAGTTTTATTAGCTGATCCACCACCTTTTTGAACAAATGCAAATTTATATTCTTGACCTTGGCTAGCAAATAAACTTATTTCTGCTGGTAGGTTATTCGTAGTATTTTTTTCTTCTAACATTGATACAGAGGCTAATTGAGAAAATCTCAAATTTTTCTCTTGGTAAGTGTTATAAATTCCCAGCGATAAGTACTTTCCATCATCTGAATTTGTAAATACTTTTTCACCTTTATATCCAATAATTATTGCTGTGCCAGTATCTTGACACATAGGAAGAATACCTGATGAAGCAATATTGGCATTTTTTAACATCGATAGAGCTACAAAACGATCATTTTGTGATGCTTCTCTATCATCCAATATATTTTTTAATTGTTGTAAGTGAGATTTTCTAAGTAAATGCGAAACATCAAAAAAGGCTCTTTGTGATAAAAAAGTAAGAGCTTTAGGATTAACTATCAATAATTCAGAATTATTAATTTTTTTAGTTTTAACATAAGATTTTGAAATTTTTATATATTCTGTAGTATCTTCAGTTAGGGGAAACATTGGTGAATAAAAAAATTTGCTCAAAATAATCTCCCATTTAAATTGATAAACTTTTATAAATTTATTTAAACTTTTTTATTTTGGCCCAATCATTTTTTCAGGATTTACTATAATGTCAAATTCTTCTTCTCTGACATAACCTAAATTAATTGCTTCAGCTTTAAGGGTTGTTCCATTCTTATGGGCTGTTTTTGCAACTATTGATGCATTGTCATATCCAATATGAGGAGCTAGTGCGGTTACTAACATTAAACTTTCACGCATGAGTTTATTAATATTAGAAACATTTGCTTTTATATCCAATATGCACTTTTTTGAAAAAGTTGATGTTACGTCACTTAATAGCTGAATTGATTGTAAAACATTATAGGCAATCATAGGTTTGTAAACATTTAATTCGAAATGTCCTTGAGATCCTGCAAATCCAACTCCTGCGTCATTTCCAAAAATATGCGCACATACTTGTGTAACAGCTTCAATTTGTGTTGGATTAACTTTACCAGGCATAATCGAGCTTCCAGGCTCATTTTCAGGTAATGATAATTCACCTAGACCAGATCTTGGACCTGATCCCAAGAGGCGTATATCATTAGCAATTTTATAAATTGAGACTGCAACAGTTTTTAGTGTACCAGAAAATTCAACCATCGCGTCATGAGTGGCAAGAGCTTCAAATTTGTTAGGTGCCGTTTTGAATGGTAATTTAGTTATTTCAGAAATATTTTTAGCTACTTTTACATCCCATCCAATTTCCGTACTCAAACCTGTACCAACAGCTGTACCTCCTTGCGCTAATTCATAAATATCGTTTAGCGATTTATTTATCCTATTAATCGACATATTTAATTGATGCGCATAACCAGAAAACTCTTGACCTAATGTAAGTGGAGTAGCATCCATTGTATGAGTTCGACCGATTTTAATTATTTTAGAAAATTCTTCAGATTTTTTTTGAAGAGCTGTTTTTAATTCATTTAAGTTTGGTATTAGAGTAGAATTAGTCATTATTGCTGTGGCAATATGCATTGCAGTCGGAAAAGTGTCATTAGATGACTGACCCATATTGCAATCGTCATTTGGATGAACAGGCATCTTTGAACCCATTTTACCACCTAAAATTTCAATTGCACGATTAGATATTACTTCATTAGCATTCATATTTGACTGTGTTCCTGAACCTGTTTGCCAAACAACGAGTGGAAAATGATCATCTAATTTACCATCGGCAACTTCAGAAGATGCTTGAATAATTGCATCAGCTATTTTTGTATCAAGTTTTTGATTATCACGATTGACCTGAGCGCAAGCTTTCTTAATAATACCTAAAGCCCTTATTATTGCTTTAGGTTGTTTTTCCCAACCAATAGGAAAATTTATGATTGACCTTTGAGTTTGAGCTCCCCAATATTTATCATCATTAACTTCTATTTCACCAAAAGAGTCAGTTTCGATTCTAGTTTTTTTTTTAATCACTTTAATTAACCTCGTTGTTTTATATGGATTAAAATTTATTTTTTATCTCTAAATTCATCAAGTGAAACTATATCTCCAGACTTGACTTCTGTAGTTTTAAAATTTGCCAATTTTGGTTTGTCATGACTTGAGTCTTCTCTAATATTTAAATTAGTGTCATTCATATTTTTTTCGATTTTGAATTGTAGGCCAAAACCTACTGAAGGGTCGGTAAAAGATGTAATTGCTCTAAATGGTACGAAAATATTCTTTTTTTCGCCGTTGAAAGACAAAGTGACTTCAAAATGTTCATTTGTTGTTTTTAAATCCCAGAATTGGTGTTGAATTATAATTTTTATGTTGGAGTCATTAGAATTTTTTAACTCAGAAGGCACAATTACTTCTGGGTCATTACTATTAAATTCAATAAAAAAGTGACTGTCGCCTACTAGGCCGGTTTCCGAAGTAATTTTTAAAACTTTTTTAACAACACTTTTAAGACTTTCCTCAACCAAATTGTCGTAATCAAAACCTTTAGAATTAAAACCATTATCGTCATGTTTATTTGTCAAAATTTATACCCCATTAAATACTAATTATTACTCTACATTTACGAAAGTTATTTTTTCAATAAAAATATTAATTTTTTTGAGATGGCGAGAAATAGTTTCTCGCCACCAATGTTTTTCTGTTGCCAGGTAAACAATAACCCCGCCTGCTCTAGCTATAGAACAAGACTAGATTTCGGTCGCTTTGGCTGCTTACGCTGCTGCAGCTACCGGAGCATAGTTGTCGTTTGCAACTATTTAAAAAGTCCGATAACGGTGGTACAATGCCGAGTGAAAGTTTAATTTTTACTACATGCGTCGATCCTATTTCACCCCCAAATATTTTGGTGGAGGTGCCGGGTACCGCCCCCGGGTCCGCTAAGCTTATTCTAAAAAATGTTTATCACCATAGTCATCGAAATGACTTTTTTACTATACAATATTTATTTTTTTAATTAAAGAGCACATAATGTTAGAGAATAATTTTTTTTAAGTTGAGATTTTTTATATGAAACAATATTTAGATTTACTAAGTCAGGTTCTACAAAAAGGTGATGAAAAAGATGATAGGACTGGTGTAGGAACAAAATCAATTTTTGGTTGGCAGATGAGATTTGATTTAAATGAGGGGCTTCCTCTATTAACAACTAAGAAACTGCATTTAAGGTCAATTATTCATGAATTATTATGGTTTATTAAAGGAGATACTAATATATCCTATTTGAAAAAAAATAAAGTATCAATATGGGATGAGTGGGCAGATGAAAATGGAGACCTTGGACCTGTTTATGGAAAGCAGTGGAGAAGATGGGACACTCCTGATGGAAGAGAGCTTGATCAATTAAATAATATCATCAGAGAAATAAAAAATAACCCTAACTCAAGAAGAATGATTGTATCATCTTGGAATCCATCAGACATAGGAAGTATGGCTCTTCCACCATGTCATTGTTTATTTCAATTTTACGTTGCTAAAAACAAATTATCCTGTCAATTGTACCAAAGAAGTGGAGACATATTTCTTGGAGTACCTTTTAATATTGCATCCTATTCAATTTTGACACATATGATTGCTAACGTAACAGGTTTATTGGTTGGTGAATTTATTCATACACTTGGTGACGCACACTTGTATATGAATCATTTTGAACAAGCTAAATTACAATTGACCAGGTCAACTAAAAAGTTACCAAAATTGAAAATTTCTAAAAAGCATTCTGATATTAATGATTTTGAATTTGAAGATTTTAATATTACCGATTATGACCCTTTACCAAATATTCCAGCACCAGTGGCAATTTAGATGATAACTACAAAAAACTTGAAAAACCCAATTTTTTGTATTGTTGCTATGAATGAATACAGAATAATTGGTGATGGTAAAAATTTACTTTGGCATTTACCAGGGGACCTTAAAAGATTAAAAAAAATAACAATGGGTAGCCCTTTAATAATGGGTAGAAAAACATGGGATTCTATTGGTAGACCACTGCCAGGAAGAGCAAATATTGTGTTAACCAATTCTATTTCTTGGAGAGCTGATGGCGCAATAGTAGTTAATTCATTCAAAGATGCAATTATCAAGGCTGATGAATGGATCCAGGTTAACTTAGAAATAAATCAAAATATAATTCAAAAAAAAATATTTTTATTTGGTGGAGCAGAAATATATAAAATAGGATTAAAGTATTGTAATAACATTGAAATGACAAAAGTTAAGAGTGATATAAAAACAGGTATTAAATTTCCCAAATTAAATGAAAATGATTGGGAAAAAACTAAAATTGAACATCATTTTGAAATAAATGGTGTTCCAGAACATAGCTATTGGCGTTACACAAGAATAATCTGAATTATTTAATGACTTGATGGGCTTGTTTTTTGTTTTTTTCGATTTGATTTAGTATTTTATACCCTATTTGCATATATTTATTTGAAATGTATGTTTGTGGTTCTTGGTGAACAATAGGATTGCCTTCGTCAGATGTAGTCCTTAATGATATGTGAAGAGGAATGGCATCTAAAAATGTTATGCCTAATTTTTCTGCTTCTGTTTTTGCTCCACCACTGCCAAAAATTTCATGCTTTGTTTTACAATTATAACACTCAAAATAACTCATATTTTCAATGATCCCTAGGATAGGAACATTCACTTTTTTAAACATATTTAGCCCTTTTCTGGCATCTATTAAAGATAAATCTTGAGGAGTTGAAACAATAATTGCACCAGTCAATTTAACTTTTTGTGATAATGTTAATTGAGCATCTCCAGTTCCAGGTGGCATGTCTATAATCAAAAAGTCTAGATTAGACCAGCTTACATCTCTAAGCAGTTGTTCAATAGCTCTCATCACCATAGGTCCTCTCCAAATTGTTGCAGTATTCTCAGGAACTAAATATCCAATTGACATTACTTGTAAACCGAACGCAGTATGTGGAATTATTTTTTTTCCATTAATTTTAGGCTTATTATTAATCCCAGTTAATTTTGGAAGACTTGGACCGTATATGTCAGCATCTAAAATTCCTACATTATGACCTAATTTTGACAATGACAAAGCTAGATTTATAGCTGTGGTTGATTTTCCAACACCTCCTTTTCCACTAGCTACTGCTATAATATATTTTGCAGGTCTCAATAGTTCATCAATATTAGAATTGTTTTTCTTGGTTTTGTGTGATGTCAAGATTATTTCTACTTTATTTACATCGTCAACTTTACATAATTTTTCATGAATTAAATTTCTAATTGCTTCGGATTGTTTTAATTGTTCTGGTTGAAATTCTAGGGTTAATGAAATAACATTATTTTTATAGTTTAAACCATTAACCATTTTGTTTTCATAGATGTTTTTGGAGTGGTTATTCAAGCTTATAGACTTTAGAATTTCAATAATTTCTTCTAATTTTGTGTTAGTCATTCCTGGTACCTAGAAATAATTTTTAGTAAAGGTTGAAATTTATTAATATAGTGCAAATATCATACATAAATCGTATCAAATATCTATAAAGCTTTATACTTTCAAACCTATTTGGAGTAAAAAATGATAATAAATAATATCAATGATAATGGCTCTGGGCCCTGGGGCGGTGGCAATAATCAAAATCCTTGGGGTAAAAAACCTAACTCAAATGGAACTCCCCCAGACGTAGATCAGATGCTTAAAGAAAGTAAGGATAAATTGAAAAAAATGATGCCAAGTGGATTTGGTGGAGGTAAAGGTTTTACAATTCTGTTATTTGTTTTGTTAGCCATCTGGTTAATGACAGGTATTTACAGAGTCAATCCGCAACAACAAGGTGTTGTTCTGAGGTTTGGAGAATGGGTAAGAACCACACCACCTGGTTTACATTATCACCTTCCAAGTCCAATAGAAAAAGTTATTACTCCTGATGTTACAAGAGATAATCGGATAGAAATCGGCTACAGATCATTTGGAGGCGCATCTACAAGCAGGAGAGATGTTCCAGACGAATCAAAAATGATCACGGGTGATGAAAATAATATTGATATTGATTTTATTGTTTTTTGGAAAATTGCTGATGCAGGGGCATATCTTTTCAATATTCAAGACCCGCCAGAAACTGTAAAAGTCGCGGCTCAATCTGTAATGAGAGATATTATTGGACAAACTAAAATACAAACAGCTTTAACTGGTGGGCGTCAAGATATACAACTAAAAGCTAAAAACATGCTACAAGAGCTTTTGAATGAGTATCAAGCAGGTGTTGAAATAAGAGATGTACAATTACTTTCTGTTAATCCACCAACCGAAGTCATAGATGCTTTTAATGATGTACAAAGAGCTCGGCAAGACAGGGACACCCTTATAAATGAAGCTGAAGCATTCAGAAATGATATCGTGCCAAGGGCTAGAGGTGAAGCGGCTCAACTTATATCTGAAGCTGAAGCGTATGCTAGTGAAGTAGTTAACAGAGCAAAAGGTGATGCAGACCGATTTAATTCAATATACAAAAGCTATAAACTCAACCCTGAAGTAACAGAGTCAAGAATTTATCTTGAAACTATGGAAAAAGTCTTTTCAAGAGTTAAAAAAATCATAATGGATAACTCAGCGAGCTCATCTGGTGTTGTTCCATACCTCCCATTAGATCAACTAAAACAGAAGGGTAATTAATAATGTCTTCTTTAAAAATAATGTCAGGTTTAGGCGCGTTAGTTGTATTATTCGGCATATTAAGTTCTTTTTTTACAGTCGATCAAACCCAACAAGCCTTAGTTTTACAATTTGGTGAACCTAAAAGATTAGTTAATAAGCCAGGATTGAACTTCAAAGTACCTTTTATACAAGAAGTAACATATTTTGAAAAAAGGGTATTATCTCTTGTATCCCAAGACTCCGAAGAAGTTATTTTGGCTGACCAAAAAAGACTTGAGGTTGATACATACTCTAGATTCAGAATAACAGATCCACTTTTATTCTACCAAACAGTGAGGAATGAATTCGGCGCTCGTCAACGTTTAGAGTCTATAATAGATTCATCTGTAAGAAGGGTGTTCGGTAAGTTCGAACTTACAGCTATTTTATCTGACGCCAGGACTAAAATTGTTGAAGATATTGGAGATGAAGTTAATTCTACAATAAAAAAACTTGGCATGGAAATAATTGATGTACGTATTAGAAGAGCAGATTATCCAGAAGCTACTAGTCAAAATATATTTAACAGAATGAAGACAGAAAGAGAGCAAGAAGCTAAAGAGTTCAGAGCAGAGGGTGCAGAAGAGGCGCAAAAAATTCGCGCGGATGCAGAAAAACAAAAAGTTGTACTTGTTGCGGAAAGTAAAAGAAAAGCAGAAGCTTTAAGAGGAAATGGCGACGCTCAAGCTATTAAAATCTATTCTGATGCATTTGGGCAAGATGAAAAGTTTTTTAAGTTTTATAGATCAATGTTGGCATATGAAAACACATTTGCAGATGATGGAACGACAATGTTATTGAGTCCTGATAGTGATTTCTTTAGCTTTTTCGGTAAGCAAGACGGTAAAGAATAAATAATTTTGTCTTATCTATAAAATGAATATTACTATTGCTTAATTTAGCCTTAAAAGGGCCACTTTTAAATGCATAATTAAAAATAATCTTATGGTGGGTAAATGTCTAACAAACTTAAATTTAAAAATGTTTATAAATATTTCGTAATTACAAGTTTATATTTTTTCTTGTTTGTAATTAATGTTGCTAACGCAAAATCTGCCCCAGAAAGTTTTGCCGATCTAGCTGAACAATTAAGTCCTTCTGTAGTTAATATATCAACAACTACGGTTATTGAGCAAAAATCAAGAGAAATGCCATCTTTCCCACCTGGCTCCCCTTTTGAAGATTTTTTTAAACAATTTGACAATCCTGGAAATAAAAAAAGAAAAGCCCAATCACTAGGTTCAGGTTTTATCATTGACAAAGCAGGTTACATTATTACTAACAACCACGTTATTGATAATGCTGAAAAAATAATGGTTATATTATTTGATGATACATCTTTCGAGGCCAAAGTAGTGGGTAAAGATCCTAAAACTGATGTTGCTCTTTTAAAAATTGATCCCAAAAAAACAAAACTTAAAGCCGTACAATTTGGAGATTCTGATAACCTTAGAGTTGGGGATTGGGTTATGGCAATTGGAAATCCTTTCGGTTTTGGTGGAACAGTTACTGCTGGCATTGTATCTGCCAGAGGAAGAAATTTGTCTGGCTCATATGATGATTATATACAAACAGATGCATCTATTAATAGAGGTAATTCAGGAGGTCCTTTATTTGATATGAAAGGTAATGTTGTTGGAATTAATACGGCCATCTTTTCTCAATCTGGAGGATCTGTTGGTATAGGTTTTGCTGTTTCATCAAATTTAGCTAAACAGGTTACAGATCAATTAAAGCAATATGGCAGAACAAAAAGAGGTTGGCTTGGTGTTCTTATACAAGAAATTTCTAATGAAATTGCAGATAGTTTAGGCATGAAAACCGCCAGAGGTGCACTAGTCTCATCTGCAACTGAGGGAGGTCCCGCTGAAAAAGCTGGCGTCAAAACTGGTGACGTTATACTAAAATTTAATGATATTGAAATCAAAAATATGAAAGAGCTTCCTAAAGTTGTTGCCGGCACTCCTGTCGGTAAATCTGTTCCACTAGTAATTTTAAGAAATGGTAAAAATATCACTTTGAATGTAACATTGGGTGAGCTTGAGTTAGCAGAAAAAGATAATTTAATTGGTAAAACTTCAAAGAAAAATGTAAAATTGAAAAAATATGACAAATTAGGATTTACAGCAGAAGAACTTTCTAAGGAAAACAAAAGAAAGTTTAAACTAAATAATGTTGATTTTGGAGTAGTCATAACTTCAATTATTAATAATAGCGCAGCTCAACAAGCCGGATTAAATCCAGGCATGGTTATTCTAAGAGTTGGTCAAATAGAAGTTAATTCCCTAGATATTATTGATGAAGCGATTAAAAATGCTATTAAGCAAAAAAGGAAAGCTTTATTACTTTTAGTTAAGGTAGAGGATGGTACTAGATTTATTGCATTAGAGCTAAAATAAATTTTTTATTTTATTATATCTTTGTCTGCGTAACCTTGGGCGTATAACAATCCTAACAAATTTGTGTTATTAAAGTGTACGTCAGCGATTTTATTTAAAGTAGCTTTTCCTTTATAAGCCACCCCTAATCCAGCATAATTTATCATTTCAATATCATTTGCTCCGTCCCCAACACATATTGTATCGTCATTATCAAGCTTATATTTTTTTATATATTTTTTTAAGAATTCAAGTTTAGCCTCTTTATCTAAAATCGGACCTTCAATTTTTCCAGTTATCTCACTTTTTAGAAATTCTGTTTGAATAATTTGAATAGAATTAGCATGAGTATATTTAAACCCCAATATTTCTTTTAAATACTCAGTTAAAAAAGTAAAACCTCCAGAGACAAGAACAGTTACTGATCCATTCATATTCATTGTTTTAATCAGTTCTTTCGCTCCATTATTTATGTTAATACTATTTTTTAAAGTTTCTAAAATGCTGCTAGAACTTCCTTTTAATAATGCAACTCTTTTTATAAGAGCCTCTTTGAATTCT
Source organism: uncultured SAR116 cluster alpha proteobacterium (assembly GCA_902625215.1). Taxonomy (GTDB): domain Bacteria; phylum Pseudomonadota; class Alphaproteobacteria; order Puniceispirillales; family Marisalimonadaceae; genus Marisalimonas. The sequence continues at coordinate 23,168 of CACOAO010000016.1, read as the reverse complement.
ATTCTTCCATTCATAGCTTCATTTGTAATAAAACTAACCTCCTTTTCCTTTCCTATTAGTTTTGCAAGTTCATCTAAACTTTCTTCCTTAATAATAGTACTATCCATATCAGCTATAAGTAACTTTTTCCTTCTTCTTGCAGTTGATTTTATAAAATTACAATCTAGATTATAATTTTTTTTTAAGTGAGATGTTAAATTTTTAAGTTTTTTATTACATCGTTTGGGGGTTAATTCCCACTCGTAGGCTTTCCCTGGACTCAATTCTTTATAAAAAATACTTTCATCTATACTTTTTTCTATTTTGAATGATATTAAATCAAGGAGTTTTCCTTTGAGTTTGTTATCTTTAGTATTAGAAATTAATAAGTAGTCTTTCATGAAATTTTAAATATATTATAGTATTAAATATGTCTAGTGTATTAAAACTTAAAACATATTTTGATATAATCAAAAATGATTATCATTATAAGAATGATTTAATTATAATCGCAGGGCCCACTTGCGTTGGCAAATCTAGCTTAGCAATAAAATTAGCTAAATTAATTAATGGTGTGTTAATAAATGCTGATTCTGTCCAGGTATATAAAGATTTAGAATTATTATCTGCAAGACCATCAAAAGTAGATTTAAATCAAGTACCACATTTCTTGTATGGATATGTTAAATCTAATATCAATTATTCAGTTGCTGATTGGTTGAATCGATTAAATATAGTTTTAAAAGATATTGAGAAAACCAAAAAAATAGCCATATTAGTTGGTGGTTCAGGTTTGTATCTCAATGCAGCAATTAATGGTTTGGCTCCAATCCCAATACTTACGAAAGAAAATAAAAATAAGAGTTTAATAAAGTTAAAAAACATTGGTATAGATAGGTTTAAAAAAACAAACTTCAATATCGACCCTAAATATGTTGGTAAAAATCAAGACAAACATAGGTTATTAAGGTCATATGCTGTTTTTCTTCAAACTAATAAAAATATGACATATTGGCATAAACAGACAAGGAAAGGTGCAATTAAGAGAAATATTTATAATTTTTTAATTGATTTAGAAAGAAAGTCAATTTATGAACGATGCGAATTAAGGTTTGATAATATGATTAAAGCAGGCGCCATTGAGGAGGTAAAAAAATTACATGATTCTAATATCAATAGATCACTACCAATCGCAAAAAGTCTCGGGGTAAGATGGTTGTTAAATTATTTGGATAAAAAAATCTCTTTTGAGGAGGCGATTAGATTAAGTAAGAGAGATACGCGAAGGTATGTTAAAAGACAAATTACATGGTTTAATTATAATTATATTCCATATAAAATCATTAATATGAAATAAAATTTCTTAAAAAGATTAATATTTATAATTTTATATTATAAAGTTGACGATTACAAAAATTGTTGGTAACTAATGATTTTCTGATTGAAAGTATTAATAAAATGAAAGTTGATTATATCAGTGGAGCAGAGGCTGTAATCAAAGCTCTTGTGGAAAACCATGTTGAGGTAATATTTGGATATCCTGGTGGTGCAGTATTACCATTATATGATGCTCTATTCGAAAATAAAAAAATTAAACATATATTAGTTAGGCATGAGCAAGCCGCAGTACATGCTGCTGAAGGATATGCTAGATCAACAGGCAAAGTAGGGTGTGTTTTAGTCACATCTGGTCCAGGTGCAACTAATGCAATTACTGGATTAACAGACGCATTGATGGACTCTATACCAATAATTTGTCTAAGTGGACAAGTGCCTACCCACTTAATTGGAACCGATGCTTTCCAAGAAGCCGATACTACCGGTATTTCGAGACCATGTACAAAACATAATTACTTAGTAAAAGATCCTAACAAATTATGTGAAATTATACATAAATCTTTTGAAATAGCTTCTTCAGGAAGGCCTGGCCCAGTTCTTATTGATCTGCCAAAAGATATACAACTCTCAAATGTAAAGTACGAAAATAAAAAAAATAAAATAAATAATATAAATAAAAATATTTCCTCTTATGTAGATCAGAATTTGATTAATAAGGTTGCAAGATTACTATTGGAGGCAGAACGTCCAATAATTTATGGTGGTGGAGGTGTAGTAAATTCAGGACCGGAAGCTTCTAAACTTCTTACAGAATTAGTAAACATTCTAGACTGTCCAGTTACACTTACTCTTATGGGTTTGGGTTGCGTCCCAAATTCAAATAAAAGATTTTTGGGCATGTTAGGTATGCACGGAACATATGAAGCAAATTTAGCTATGCATAATTGTGACGTTATGCTTAATGTCGGAGCACGCTTCGATGATAGGGTTACAGGAAGGTTAAATGCTTTTGCCCCCAATTCCAAAAAAGTTCATATTGATGTGGATAAATCATCTATTAATAAAGTTGTACATGTTGATTACGGTATTGTGGGTGATTGTAAAAATATATTATCAGCGTTAGTTCAAGAAGTAAAAAAACTTCATAATCAAAAATCTATGAAAACAAAAACAAAATGGTGGTCTCAAATCAATGAATGGAAAGATAAAGATTCATTAGGTTTCAAACAAATTGGACAAAATATAAAACCACAACAAGCGATCAAGTCCTTATATGAGAAAACTAAAAGTTTTGATACCTACATAACAACAGAGGTAGGGCAACATCAAATGTGGGCTGCACAATATTTTGGATTTTCTAAACCGAATCACTGGATGACTTCTGGTGGCTTAGGTACGATGGGGTATGGGCTTCCATCATCAGTAGGGGTGCAGATTGCTCATCCAAAATCATTAGTAATTGATATTTCAGGAGAAGCTTCCTTTTTAATGAATATGCAAGAACTTTCGACAATAGTTCAATATAAATTGCCAGTAAAAATTTTTATTTTAAATAATGAGTGGATGGGTATGGTTAGACAATGGCAAGAGTTAAATCATGGGTCAAGATATAGCGAAAGCTATACCTCATCATTACCAGACTTTGTAAAACTTGCTGAATCTTTTGGTATTTCTGGATTGAGAGTGGATAATGTAAATAATTTAGACACTACTATTGATGATATGATAAACATTAAAGGTCCAGTGATTGCAGACATTAGAGTAGAAAAAGAGGAAAATTGTTTTCCTATGATACCATCAGGTGCCGCACATAATGAGATGATTTTAAGTTCTCACGACAATCATAAAGATACCTCTAGTGAAGGTCTTGCATTAGTTTAGGGTTAGCTAAAATGTCTGTTTATCAAAAAAATGAAGTTGAAGAAGTTGAAACTTCGAGAACTCTCTCTTTAGTAGTTGATAATCAACCTGGCACATTAGCTAGAGTAATTGGTCTTTTTTCTGGAAGAGGTTATAACATTGAAAGTTTAACTGTTACCGAAATAGATAAATTAAGAAGTTTATCAAGGATATCTCTTGTTACTAGAGGAACTTCAATGACTATTGAACAAATAAAATCCCAATTGTTGAGAATAGTTCCAGTACATATAGTAAGAGATTTGACTTTAGAGGGACCATTTATAAAAAGTGAGCTTGCATTAGTTAAGCTTGTTGTTAAAGGTGCTAATAGGGTCGAAGCATTAAGAATTGCAGAAACTTTTCGAGCAAGAACACTTGATGTTACATTAACAAGTTTTGTTTTTGAACTTACTGGGAAGCCTAGTAAATTAGATGCTTTTATCGATTTAATGCGTTCACTAGGGGATACTGAAATATCTAGGACAGGGGTGTCTGCTATTTCAAGAGGTCATAAAACAGAAACAAAACTACTAGATCAAATTTAATATTCCTGTTAATAAGATCGTATCTGATTTTAAGATCACAATAATATATTATAAATACAAGGAGTTTTTATATGCGAGTGTACTATGATAGAGATGCTGACATAAATTTAATTAAAAGTAAAAAAGTTGTTATAGTGGGATACGGTAGTCAAGGTCACGCGCACGCTGCAAATTTGAAAGACAGTGGTGTTAAAGAAGTTGCTGTTGCTTTAAGAGCAGATTCAAGTTCTGTAGAAAAAGCAAAAACTGCTGGTTTTAAAGTTATGAATGTCGCAGATGCATCTAAATGGGCAGATGTAATAATGATGTTAACACCCGATGAACTTCAAGGTGAGATTTATAAAAATGATATTGAAGAAAATATGAAATCAGGAGCTGCAATAGCTTTTGCGCACGGATTAAATGTACATTTTAATTTAATTGAACCAAGAAATGATATTGATGTATTTATGGTCGCGCCAAAAGGTCCAGGACATACTGTGAGGTCAGAGTATTTAAGAGGTGGAGGCGTACCTTGCCTAATTGCCATTGACAAAGATATATCAGGAAATGTTCATGATATTGGCTTGTCTTATGCTTGTGCTATAGGTGGAGGACGCTCTGGTATTATTGAAACTACTTTTAAAGAGGAATGCGAGACTGACTTGTTTGGTGAACAAACTGTACTATGTGGTGGCCTGGTTGAACTAATTAGAGCTGGATATGAAACTTTAACTGAGGCAGGTTATGCTCCAGAAATGGCATATTTCGAGTGTCTACACGAAGTTAAATTAATTGTTGATTTGATCTATGAAGGTGGCATAGCAAATATGAATTACTCAATAAGTAATACTGCAGAATATGGTGAATATGTTACAGGACCTAGACTTATAACTTCTCAAACAAAAGCCGAAATGAAAAAAATTCTTGAGGATATTCAATCTGGAAAATTTACTAGAGATTGGATGCTTGAAAATAAAGTAAATCAAACAAGTTTCAAAGCAACTAGAAAAAAAGTTTCGGACCACCCAATAGAAGAAGTCGGCAAATCGTTAAGAGCCATGATGCCTTGGATTACTGCAAACAGATTAGTTGATAAAGAGAAAAATTAATATGATTAATTCTTTGATTTAAGTTATCAGTTTCAATATAATTCAAAGGTTTAATTATATTATTGAACTATAAACCTTACAGAAGGGAAATTAAATGTTTGGATATGTACGCGGATTATTTTCAGCTGATCTGGCAATTGATTTAGGTACTGCAAACACATTGGTTTATGTGAAGGGTCAAGGCATTCTTTTAAATGAGCCATCGGTAGTTGCTATTACTGAAATAAGAGGAAAATCCCAAGTATTAGCTGTTGGTGAAGAAGCAAAAACGATGCTTGGAAAAACGCCAGGTAACATAAGAGCAATAAGACCAATGGCTGATGGTGTTATCGCTGATTTCGATGTTGCTGAAGAGATGATTAAGCACTTTATAAGAAAAGTTCATAAACGATCAACTTTAGTTAGTCCACAAGTAGTAGTCTGTGTGCCATCTGGTGCAACTGCTGTAGAAAGAAGAGCAATTCAAGAATCAGCAGAAGCAGCTGGTGCTAGAAGAGTTTATCTAATTGAAGAGCCAATGGCAGCTGCAATTGGCGCTAATTTACCTGTAACTGAAGCGTCAGGTTCAATGGTTGTAGATATTGGTGGTGGAACGACTGAAGTTGCTATTTTGTCTTTAGGTAATATAGTTTATGCCCGTTCTGTTAGGGTAGGAGGTGATAAATTTGATGAAGCTATTGTAGCTTTCATTAGGCGTCATCATAATCTATTGATTGGAGAAATGACTGCTGAAAGAATAAAAAAGGGCATCGCTACTGCAAAAATTCCTAAAGATGGTGTTGGAGCAAGTATCGAAGTGAGAGGAAGAGATCTAGTTAATGGGGTACCAAAGGAAATAGAAATTAATCAAGCTCAGATTTGTGAAGCCTTGGCAGAACCTGTAGGTCAAATTATAGAAGCAACTAAAACGGCATTAGAACAAACTCCTCCTGAATTAGCTGCAGATATTGTTGAAAGAGGAATAGTATTGACTGGAGGAGGTGCACTTTTAGGTGAACTAGACACAACTATCAGAGAAGCAACTGGCTTACCTGTAGTAATTGCCGAAGACCCTCTAACATGTGTTGTAATGGGGACTGGACGTTGTTTAGATGAAATGAAATCTTTGAGGAATGTTCTCATAGGTGCTTAATAAAGAACAAAAAAATAACAATGAGTGAGTAAAGATGGTTTCAAGCAAGCCGTCAAGATTAAAATCATTTAAAGGTGGTAAAAATTTTAATTTTATACTAGTGGTTTTATGTCTTACATTAGTTTTTTTAGGTAAGTTAGACCTTATAGCTATAAGAAATATTAAGGGCTTCCTCTCTGATTTTTTAGCGCCTATAACATTTGCCCTAAATAAACCAGTTAAAGAAATAGCAGGAGTATTTGAAGATGTTAAATCTGCTGGTTCTCTTAGAGAAGAGAACATAAGATTAAAAAGTGAAGTAAGAAAACTAAGAGTTATTAACAGTAAAACATCTAGTCAAGAGCTGGAATTATTAGAACTAAGACAACTACTTAAAGTTTTGCCTGAAAGAAAAAATAAAATTATTACTGGACGGGCTATTACAGCCCCTGGTGGTGTTTTTGCGAATACTGTCTTAATCAATGCTGGTGAAGATTATGGTATAAAAGTTGGTCAACCAGCTATATCTTCTCTTGGGTTAGTAGGATATGTAGTTAATGTTAGTTTAAAGACTAGCAGAATCTTGTTATTGATAGATATCAATTCAATGATACCTGTATATTTAACTAACAGTAACTGGCCTGCAGTTGTTCAGGGACAAAGTGGTAAACTACTAAAAATAAAATTTTTATCATCAAAAGCTGAGCCCATAGAAGGAGAAGCTGTTCAAACATCTGGACATGGAGAAAGGTTACCTTCAGGTATAAACGTAGGTAAAATTGTAAAAAGTTTTTCTGGTAAATACTATGTAAAACCAACTGTTGATTTTCATAGGCTTACTTATGTATCTATAATTACTAACAAAAATTCCCAAGCTTTTGCTTCAAAAAATTTTCAAGGTTTTGCTCCCTTACAAAAACCTGAATCGACTATTAATTTAAAAGGTTTAAATTTGAGTGGAAAAAGAAAAATTGAAAGTGTTGAAGATTGATAAAAAATAATAAACTTTACTATGTTTATAAATTTTCAAAAAGCATGTTTATGTTTGTTTTTTTATTTTTAATAATGAATTTTCAAACATCTTTGGGTCTTTTCTCAATGTTTAAAACAGCAACTCCAAGTTTAATTTCAATAATAATATATTTGTGCATTGTTAGATTAAATATTAGTCCATCTAATATTATTCTATTTTTATCAGGCTTTTTACATGACATAATGATTGGAAATAATCTTGGAATTACTTCAATCTTTCTTCTTTTATTAAAATATTTCATAGAAAGTATATTGTTGGATAGAGTTAATAAAAAACATCAAGAAGAATGGATATATTTTACTATAATTTTCATTTTTGTATTTAGTATAATATTTTTGTTAAATTTGATAATAAATTTATCAGTACCTCAATTAAGCCCTGTATTCTTTCACGTAGGTGTTACATTGATACTTTTTCCTATTATTAATTTTGGTATTAATATTTTTAGTTTTGTAACTCGATTAATAAAGAGTTAGTAAATGAAAAATAAAAGTCAAAAAAACCTAGAAAAAACAATATCAAAAAGATTTTTTTTGTTATCTATTTTCAAGAGTTTTGTCGTTGGAGCAATAGGTTGGAGATTCTTTGATTTACAAATGATTGAGAATAGAAAGTATGAAAAACTTTCTGATGATAATCAATTTAATTTTCATATGGTAGCTCCAGAAAGAGGTAGGATACTAGATCGTAAAATGCGTTTGCTTGCAGGAAATATGGATGGGTTTTCTTTAGTTCTTAAATGGAATAAGGATATAGATGTAGATAATGTAGTTAATAAAATTTTAAATGTTATTAATATTAACCAAAAAGACTTAATTAAATTTTATAATGAAATAAAATCTAATTCAAAAGGTCTACCAAAAGATATTTTAATAACAAAAAATTTATCTCAAAAAGATGTTTCAAAATTAGCTATTAGAAGTATTGAATTTCCAGAAATTATTTTTTCGATGACAAAAAAGAGAGTCTATCCGCAAGGAATATTTGCTGGTCATATTACCGGATATATTGGTCCATACTCTAACAAAGATAGCCCAAGTAAAATCAACTTTAATACTTCTTTACTTGAGGTTGGAAAGACAGGTTTGGAAAAATCTTTTGATACAGACCTAAGAGGAAAGTTTGGTCGAAAAAGAAATGAAGTAACCTCAAAAGGTCACATAATAGCATCACAAATTTACGAAAACACCATTTCAGGCAATGATATACAAATATCATTAGATATGGGACTTCAAGCTTTTGCAATTGAAAGATTTGAAAGAGGAAATAATACTTTAGTTTCTAGACAAGATAAAAATATAAAGAAACAGATTGAAAGGGCATATAATATTAATTATGTAAATAAAGATTATATCTATAAAGACAAAAAAAATAGAATAGTTGACCCACAATCGGGTTCACTTATAGTAATGGATATTGAAAATGGGGAAATTTTATGCTCAGTATCCTCTCCAGGATATGACCCAAATATTTTTTCAGATGATTTAGAAATAGAGGTTTGGAATAATCTTAAAAATAATTCTAGAGCACCTCTTCTAAACAGAAGTATGTCTGGCGTTTATCCTCCAGGATCAACAATTAAAATGGCTGTTGCATTGGCAGCTTTGGAAAGTGGCATAATTAATTATGATACAAAGTTCTACTGTAATGGATCAAAAGAATTAGGCTCCAGTACTTTTCATTGTTGGGCTAAGGACGGTCATGGAAAATTAAATTTGATTGAAGCAATTGAGCAATCATGTGACGTATATTTTTATGAATTAGGTTTGAAAATTGGAATTGATAAAATTGCTATAATGATGAAAAAACTTGGACTTGGACAATATTATGATATAGAGATTGATAACAAGTCCAAAGGTGTTGTTCCAAATAAGGAATGGAAGCTTAAACGTGATGGTTTGCAATGGTCATTGGGTGAAACATTAAATGCTTCTATAGGTCAAGGATATCTTCTTACGACACCTCTTCAGTTAGTCACTATGATTTCTAGAATAGCTAATGGTAAATTCTCTGTAACACCTACTTTAATGTTAAATAAAAATAATAGTAGATTTAAACCCTTAAAAATAAACCCTCAACATTTAAATTTTATAATGAAGTCTATGGAACGTGTTGTTAATGGAAATAATGGAACTGCTAGAAATTATCAAATAGGTTCAAAGGAAATAGAAATGGCTGGTAAAACTGGAACAGTCCAAGTTGTAAGAATATCTGAAGCAGAAAGAGAAAAGGGTTTAATTAAGAATGAGGATAGACCTTGGAAAAAAAGAGACCATGCATTGTTTGTAGGATATGCACCTGTGTTAAAGCCTAAATATGCTATAAGTATAGTTGTTGAACATGGAGGAAGTGGCTCATCTGTTGCTGCACCAATAGCAAGAGATGTGTTTAAATATATTTTTAAAGTTTAAAGTATCAAATCTTATGAGTTACAAATCAAATAAATTTGCTGATAAAAGTCTAAATTTTATCTTTTTATCTAAATTATTAAAACTTAATTGGATAATAATATTGTGTGTAATTCTGCTCGGTTTAGTGGGTGTGGCTTCATTATACTCTGCAGCAGGGGGGTATTGGGATCCTTGGGCTAAAAACCATTTAATAAGATTAATCTTTGGAATTTTTTTAATGTTAATTTTAGCCTTCTTACCTCATACTATTTTTTTTAAATTGAGTGTTGCATCCTTTATCATAGGGATATTAACGTTGATTTTAGTTAAATTTATTGGAACAGGAAATGTTCAAAGATGGCTTAATTTAGGGGGAATTAATTTTCAACCTTCAGAATTCATGAAACTAGCTTTAATTTTGACACTAGCTAGGTATTTTGATTATATTTCAAGAATTCAACTTAATAGACTTATTAGTTACGTTTTTCCAGTTTTTTTGATAATTTTACCTGGTTTTTTAGTAATTTCCCAACCAGATTTAGGTACAGGTCTCACTATAATTATTTTAGGGCTAGCAATACTATTTTTTGTTGGGATTTCAATGAAATTTGTTATATTGAGCCTCATACTTTTTGCCTCTTCAGTGCCTTTTATTTGGAATAAATTATATGATTATCAAAAAGATAGGATCTTAGTATTTTTAAATCCTGAAATTGACAGTTTAGGCAGTGGTTATCAAATAATACAATCAAAAATAGCGATTGGTTCTGGTGGTTTTTTTGGGAAGGGTTATTTGTTAGGAAGTCAGAGTAGATTGAATTATTTACCCGAAAAACATACAGATTTTATTTTTACATTAATTTCAGAAGAATTAGGTTTTTTGGGATCAATATCAATTATTTTAGTGTTTTGTATTTTAATAATTTCGATCATGAAAATTTCTTTAGAATTAAACTCGTTATTTTGCAAAATTGTTACATTAGGGATAGGTTTTCTCTTATTCCTTTATTTGAGTTTGAATATTGGAATGGTATGTGGCTTACTTCCTGTAGTAGGAGCACCCCTTCCATTAATAAGTTATGGAGGCACTTCTTTATTGACAGTATTGATTGGTGTAGGAATGGTGTTAAGTATTAATGTTCATGATAAAGAAGTCTAGTAATACAAAAAAACAAAATAAATTGAGGTTTTAGATGTTTAGATTTTTCTTAATAAAAAAATGGTTTTTATGGTCATGGATAGGTTCATTCATAATTTTATCATCTTTGTGGGTTCAAGTTAAAATTGACGTAAAAATTAATGAATGGTTTGGTGAATTTTATGATATGATTCAAAAGGCACTTTCTAAACCCAATTCAATAACAATAGAGGAATATTGGGAAAGTCTATTTTCGTTTATTTCATTAGCAGGGCTTTACGTCTTTGTTTATGTTATAATGATTTTTTTTACTGCTCACTATTTATTTAGATGGCGAACCGCTATGGTTGAGTGGTATCATTCTGTATATGAAAAGGCCAGTAAAATTGAAGGTGCAGCTCAAAGGGTACAAGAGGACACTATTAAATTTTCAAGAATAATGGAGTCATTAGGCACAAGTTTAATTGAATCAATAATGGTGCTCATTCAATTTATACCAATATTATTGGGTTTATCAGTTGGCATTCCAATATATTTTTTTGGAGATTGGGAATATGGATTAATAACAGGTGCTTTGTTATGGACAATTGGAGGAACGATTTTTTTAATTGGCCTTGGGTGGATTTTAAGATTGGTAGGGGTAGAATATGATCTGCAAAAAAAGGAAGCCGCTTACAGGAAACTACTAGTCATTGCTGAAGACGATAATACAGTTCGTCCAAAAAATATTGAAGAATTATTTGATGATGTAAGGTCTATTCATTTTTTCAGCTTTATTAGATACTTGTACTTTAATATTGGAAGAATGGCTTACATGCAAGCAAATGTATTATCTGCTTATGTATTTTTAGCTCCAGCAATAGTTGCAGGAGTTGTTACACTAGGTGTAATGCAACAAATAATAAGAGCTTTTGGGAGGGTGGAAGGATCTATGCAATATCTTTTAAGGGCATGGCCCACAATTATTGAGTTAGCGAGTGTTTATAGAAGATTAAGAGAATTTGAAGCAAAAATTAAAATACCAAGCTAAAGTTAAAATTAAATTAATTGGATCGATGAAATGTCTAAACTACAATTTTCAATAGGTATGATAAGTTGGAAAGGCTATGACAGTTTAGAAAACTCACTAAATTCATATGAAAAAAATGGTCTTTTAAGTTTGACAAACAAAAAGTTCATTTGCTTACCTGAATATACTAATGAAGGAATTAAGTTAGCTAAATATTTCAAGTTTAAACCCATTTTATTGAAAGAAAATATAGGAGTTTTAGGTCACTTAAAAAAACTTGTAAATAATATGCCAAATGGGTCAATTTTATTATTAGAAAATGATTTAGAATTAATAGAAAATAAAGAAACAACGTATAATCAAATTAAAATATCAATTGATTTATTATATAAATATGAAGCAATACAGGTGCGTTTAAGGAATAGATTTAATCCGGGAGAACCTTTTGTAGGTATAAAAAAATATAAACAATTTTGGTCAAATAATTTCTTATCAAACCTGAAAAGAATAATTCGACCTGTAAAAGCTAAAAAGTTAATTGGAAATTCTATGTATGTATATGAAAATCCTGAAAAATATCATCCAGATTTAATAGAAAAATTACATGATGGATTTTTCTTGGTTTCAAGTGAGATTATTAATTGGACTAATCAATCTATTCTTGTTGATAGAGATAAATACTTAGACATAATCATAAAAAAAGCAGATGAAAGTAATATTCAAAGAGGTCCCGGTGGTTTCAAAAATGTGGAGATGGAACTTAATATTTCTTGGTGGAGAAAAAAACAATTTAATGTAATTGTGGCTCCAGGGTTATTAACTCATAAAAGATTATCTTATAGAGGGTATTAATTAATTGCCAAACTATATATAAAAAAAATATTTTGGAGTAGTTTTAAAAATGTCAAAAAAAAAAAGTGTTACTATTTTCGGAGGCCTTGGTTATGTTGGAGATTCACTAATTGAATTATTGAAGGATGTTTATGATGTAACTGTCATTGATCCAAATTGGTTTGATAACTTTCACAAATTTAAAAACGTAAGGTATTTGTCAAAATCAACTTTCGACTTTAAATCAATTAATACTGATTTTTGTATATATTTAGCTGCTGTTTCAAATGATCCAATGGGAGCCAATTTCTCTAATCATACTTATTTAGTTAATGAATATGAGGCTATAAGAATTGCTAAATTATGCAAATCAAGTCAAAAAGAAGTTCGTTTTATTCTTGCAAGCTCATGTAGTGTTTATGGTTGTGCGGGAGACTATGCCAAAGTAGAGACTGACCAAGTTCAACCTATTACGGATTACGCAAAAAGTAAAATAAATGCAGAACTTGGTCTTAAAAAGGTTGCTGGTAATAATTTAAAAGTAATCTGTCTTAGATTTGCAACGGCTTGCGGAGTTTCTCGCGCAACAAGATTAGATCTAGTTTTAAATGATTTTGTAATTACAGCATTGACAACAGGTAGAATAGATATTTTAAGTGATGGCAAGCCTTGGCGGCCTTTTATTAATGTAAAAGATATGGCAAGATCGATGAAATATTGTTTAAGTGCATCTTTAGAAAATTCATTTGAGGTTTTTAATGTAGGTTCTAAAATTTTTACATTTAGGATTAAAGAGTTAGCAGAACGTATTTCTGAATTAACAAATTCTAAAATCTCTATAGCAGAAAAAAACCCCCTAGATTCACGAAGTTACACTGTTGATTTTACAAAATTTCAATCATGGTACAAGGAGCAATGGCCTCTTTATCTTTTAGAAGATACTGTTGAAGAACTATCAAATTTTTACTTTAAAACAATTGAAAAGTATGGGAATAGTCACTTTTACAATTTTAGAAACTCTTCACAATATTGTCGTTTAAATTTGCTAAAACAAAAAAACAGTGAATTAAATACTAAATTATTTGAACTTTAAGGATAATTATAAAAATACGTGTAATCTGTGATAAAAATCACTTTATTATACTATTAAAAATATGATGATATAAAATCTATAATTTGACACCTTAAAATTTAAATGTTGAAAATAATATTTTAATTATATGTGACTTTATTTCTGAATTGAATATTAGTAAGCATCATATTTCTTTTAAAAAGATTTAATATATTTGTAATAGCTAATTATATAGTATTAATAATTTCGTAAAACACATAATGATTTAAGTTTGCAAAATAATGATTTAACAAAGGTAATATAAATGTCAAAGATACAAGATGTAATTATAGTAAAAAAAAATATTATTCCTGATGAACGGGGATCAATAATGCATATGATAAAAAAAACTGATAGTGAATTCATAAAGTTTGGTGAGGTTTATTTTTCTACAGCATATCCAGGTGTCATTAAAGGTTGGCATTTACACACGAGACAAACTCAGAATTATGTTGTTGTCGAAGGTATGATTAAACTAGTCTTGTTAGACAAACGAAAAGGATCAAATACTTACGAGTTGTTAGAAGAACATTACTTAGGGGAACTGAATTACTCTTTATGCCAAATTCCACCTGGAGTAGCTAATGGATACAAGGTTATTGGTAATAAAAAAGCCATAATTTGTAATTGTAGTGATTTAGTTCATGAACCTGATGAAATGTTACGATACTCACCTGAGGATAAAAGTTTTAGTGATTATAATTGGGAAATTATTCACAAATGAAAAAAGTACTTATTTTTGGTGTTAATGGATATCTAGGAGGCCTATCTGCAGCTGCTCTTTATCATGATGGCTGGGAGGTTGATGGTGTCGGTACGACTGAAGACGTCGATAAAAATCTTAATAAAATGGTTGTAAACTATATTAGAATAAAATCTAGAATAGCTGAAATTGACCTAAATCTTTCAGATTATAGTAACATTTTATTTTGTATATCGTTAAATCATAATGAATCAGAGATAGATTATAGACACACAATAGATATAAATTGTGGAATATTAGCAGACATAATCCAAGCATCCAAATTGAATTCATCATCAACTAAAATTTTATATCTCTCAACTATGCAGGTATATAAGGAACAAAATTTTGAATGCAACATAACAGATCCAACTAACATTTATGGATATACTCATTTGGCATGTGAACAATTACTTAAACTTTACGGTAACGCTTCTATTTTGAGATTGTCAAATGTATATGGGCCACCACAGACTGAAAGAGCTAATATTGGTTGGACTTTAATTGCAGATCTTTGTCAATCAATTGCAGAGCATAATGTTATGGAAATAAGAAATGATGGTACTGCTGTTCGTAATTTTCTTTTTTGTGAAGACTTTCAGGCTTTATTAGTAAATCTCATTTCTAACTCTGATGATAGATATATGGTTTATAATGTTGTTGGAAAAACCACTTCTACTATTGGAGGTATAAAGCATATTTTGCAGATGATCGCAAATGCTAATGGAAAAAATATAACTGTAAAAGTTCCTAAAAATTACGTTATTAGTTCTGAGAAAAAGTTAACTAACATACAACCTAATTTAAAAGATGACGCTGATAAATCCTATTTAGTAGGCAATACAGGACTTTTAGAAGGTTTAAGCAAAACAATCAAGTTCTATGAGGAGGCATAAATGCAAGTAGTAATATTTGCAGGAGGATTAGGGACAAGGTTATCGGAAAAAACAAACTCCATACCAAAACCCATGGTTAAAATAGGTAATATGCCAATATTAGAGCACATAATGGATATTTACAGTATCCAAGGTCACACTGAGTTTATAATTGCTTGTGGATATAAGCAAGAAATTATCAAAAGATACTTTTATGAAAAATTAACTCTTGGAAAAGACCTGCATATTCAATTTAATAAAGAAAAAAAAATTAGTACAATTGAAAATAAATACAAAAATTGGAAAATATCATTAATTGACACTGGTTTTTTAACACATACAGGATCACGTTTACTAAAATTAAAGCCATTTTTAGATGATCAATTTTTTCTTACTTATGGTGACGGGGTCGGTAATGTAAATCTCAAAAATCTTATAAATCAACATTATCAGACTAAAGCTGAGATAACTATAACAACAATTAATCCAACTTCACGTTACGGAAGTCTTATTGTTAAGGGCAATAAAGTAAAAACTTTTATTGAAAAACCTGAGTTTAGTTCGGAAATTGTTAATGCTGGTTTCATGTTTTTAAACAAAAGTTTTTTAAGGTTTATAGATACTGATGAAGTAAATATAGCTTTAGAAGCAGAGCCTTTTCAAAGAGCTGTAAATAATGGTGTCATGGGAGCATTCCATCATAGTGGATTTTGGCATCCAATGGATACTCTTCGTGACAATATTAAACTAAATAAATTATGGAATGAAGGTAATCCCCCATGGCTTGAAGTACCACCTTTCATTACTTAAAGATAGTCTCATGCATATTAGATAAAAAATAGGTTTAATATTATGAGGTGGAATATTTTAATTTTGTTATTTAATTTTATTTTTCTTTTTATTTACTTGATGTGCCCTACCAATTGCAAGACTGCTGTTAGGAATATTTTTATTAAATATACTTCCAGCTCCCATTGTTACATTGTTACCTATTTTAATGGGTGCTATGATTGTTGAGTTCGAACCAACAAAAGTATTTTTACCTATTTTTGTTTTATTTTTATTAATGCCATCGAAGTTACACGTAATTGTACCTGCACCAATGTTGGTTGAAGATCCAATTTCAGTGTCTCCAACATATGACAAATGATTGATTTTTACGCTTTCAGATATGTTACTTTTTTTAATTTCTACAAAGTTACCAACTTTAGACTTTTCACCAATAATAGTTTTACCTCTAATCCTTGCAAAAGGTCCAATTAAAGAACCTTTTTTAATTTTGCAGTCTTCAATATGTGTAAATGATTTAATTTCAACAAATGAGTCTACCACTACATTTTTTCCAAAAACCACATTTGGATGTATTATTATGTCTTTACCAAATTTAGTGTCATGACTTATAAAAGTAGAATTAGGGTCAATTAACCTAACTCCTCTCAACATAGCCTTTTTCCTAATTGCATTTTGAGAAATATTCTCTGCAATTGACAAGTCTAGTTGAGTATTAATACCAATAATTTCTTCTTCTTCTATCTCTATAAGAGATATATCTTTATTTTCAGAACTCAAAATTTTGACAATATTGGTTAAGTAATATTCTCCAGAGAGAGAGTCTTTTTTAATTTTATCTAGGTATTTTAGAGAAGAACTATGTATGCCCATAATGCCACCGTTACACAAATTTGAATTAACTTCTTTTTTGTTGGCATTTTTATACTCTAAAATTTCTTGAGGTTTATTTTTATTGTTAAAAATTATTTTGCCATAATTATTATTTTCTTTTTTTTGGAAGCCCGTTATTACAAGGTCTGTACCATTTTTAAAAGATTTTATAATTTTTTTTAGTGTTCTAGAAGTTATAAAAGGTGTGTCTGCAAAACATATAATTACTAAACCTTCAAAGTTTTCTAACAGCGAAACAGCTTTTTTAACTGCATCACCCGTCCCAATAGGTCTTTTTTGGATAACAGTAGATAAATTTTTATTTTTAAAATTACTATTGTTAAATTCTTCAGGAATTACGATTATTGATTTTTTTATTCCAGCAGATTTATTAGCATCAATGACCCATTGAAGCATTGTTTTCCCTGAAATTAAGTGTAAAGGTTTAGGTATGTTTGATAGCATCCTACTTCCTTTACCGGCACTCAATATAATTGAACAAACTTCCATAAAAATGTTATATCTCTAATGTTTACAAATATAAAGCTTTAAAATTTGTGTTTATAATTATATTAATTAAAAATTAATAAGAGGTATTCGAAATGTGCGGTGTTGTTGCAGTTATAGGAAAACAAAATGCAAGCCAACTCGTTGTTGAAGGTTTGAAAAAACTTGAATACAGGGGTTATGACTCTGCTGGCATTGCTGCAGCATATAATGGGACGCTCCAACTTGTGAAGTCAGAAGGCAAACTTGTCAATTTAATTAATAAATTGAAAAAAGAATTTAACGATAAATTATATTTTAAAGCTTCAATAGCTATAGGCCATACAAGGTGGGCCACACATGGAAATATTAGTGTTGAAAATGCTCATCCTTTGACAAGTGAAAATAAAGTAGCAGTTGTTCATAATGGAATTATAGAAAATTATGAAGCTATTAAAAATAAACTAATCGCAGAAGGATATACTTTTAGAAGTCAGACCGATACCGAGGTATTACCTCACCTGTTTATGAAATACATAAGATCAGGAAATAATTTGCTGCAAGCAGGTCGACTTGTATTAAGAGATATTAAAGGTGCATTTGCTTTTGTTGCAATGAGTTTAGATTTTCCAAATGAATTATTTATATCAAGGAATTCATCACCCTTAGCGATCGGTTTAGGTGAAAAATCCAATTTTATTGGTTCTGACGCTCACTCTATAAATCATTTAACCCAAAGAGTAATGTATTTAGAGGATGGGGATCATGCATTAATCAAATCAGAAGATGTTAATGTTTTCAACGCAAATGATGAAGAAGTTAATAGAAAAATTATTAATATAAAAGCTGAAATTGGTTTGATAACAAAAGGTGGTTATAGACATTTCATGGAAAAGGAGATATTTGAACAACCCTCCGTAATTCCTCAAACAATTTCAACTTTCATCAAAAATCAATCTGAAATTAATATAGATCTAAATAAATTAGGATTTAAACATAAAAATACATTGCTAATTACTGCTGCTGGAACAAGTTACTATGCAGCAATGGTAGGTAAGTATTGGATAGAACATATCGCAGACTTACCTGTTATAATAGATTTAGCCTCAGAATATAGATATCGCAAACCGTCTGTTTTTGGCCAAAGTGCTATGTTGGTAATCTCACAGTCTGGTGAAAGTTTAGATACTCTAATGGCCTTAAGGCATGGGAAAAAGCTTGGATTAAGTACTAATGCTATAGTTAATGTTGAGGATAGTACAATAGATAGAGAAGTAGATTATAGTTTATATACTCGAGTTGGGGCAGAAATAGGGGTGGCAAGTACAAAATCTTTCACCTCACAATTGATTATTTTATTTATAATGGCAGTTGCCTTAGGGAAAAAATTTAATAATTTAAAAACAAACCATATAAAAAATATTTGTGCTTACATTCATGCTCTGCCTGGTGCTCTCGCGCAAATGTTAAATATGGAAAATAAAATTAAGTTTATATCGCAGAATATTAAAAATGCAAAAAGCATAATTTTTCTTGGTAGGGGACTTTTGTATCCTCTAGCATTAGAGGGTGCATTAAAGTTAAAAGAAATTAGTTATATCCATGCTGAAGGTTTCGCAGCCGGAGAAATGAAACATGGTCCTATTGCTCTAATAGAAGATGAAGTCCCGGTAATAATGTTTTTAGTTTCAGATGGTAATGAAGATAAAGCAATTAGTAATTTGCAGGAAGCACATTCAAGAGGAGCTAAAATTATTTTAATCGCAGACAAGAATTGTATTGAAAAGGCAATATTTGCTCATTTTAAAATAGAAATACCAAACTTTCAAGATGATTTTAAATCATTATTATCACCATTCCTTATGGCTATTCCAGCTCAATTACTGGCTTATCATATTGCTAATGAAAGAGGTACAGATGTAGATCAACCAAGAAATTTAGCGAAATCTGTAACAGTAGAATAGCAGAGATTGGACAATACTTTTCAAACGGAGAGTATTCAAACTATCTGTTTTATGAGGTTTCCAAGAGGTTCAACAACCTTCTTCCAGAACAAAATCCAACACGATATTCAGAAAAACAATTAGAGATTTATAGACTTGTCAAATCACTTCATAAAGATGGATTGGGTTATAGAAGAATTGCGAAGGTCTTAAATGAGAAAGGTTTGACCACCAAAGAAGGTCACCTCTGGAAGAATACAAATGTCTATTCGGTACTAAAAAGATACTCAGAACGACAAGAACGATTGAAATTTAGAAAGAAGAAATATCCTCTTATTCGTGGAAAAATGTGGATGGAATTTATTAAGTAATTATTAGTAAGATATAATTGAGTTTAATTACTATCTATTAAAATTATCCTGCCGATAACATTCTTCTCAAAAGTTTATTTCTTTGGTTTATAATATTATTAATTTTTTTAGAGTTGATTTTAATAGTATCAGCATTTTTCATAACCAAGATACTCAACATACGATAACATTTTATAACTTCTTCAAATATTGTTTCATCAAAAGTTTGAGTATTAGCAGCATTTATAATTTTATCTGTGTTTGAGGCAAGTATTTTGTCAGCAATTGCTATATCATTCTTACTATAATTATTTACAAAAACTTGACTTACATAAGCAGTAATTCCTAATTTAATACCGTCATCGAAACCTTTTTGATCACCCAAACTAAAATCAACAGATGCATTTCCAATTACTACACCCGCACATGCTCCTACATTATCTAATTCATTAGCAGTTAAAATTTTTGTGTTAATCGCAAGATTGAGAATTAAGAAAAAAAATAATTTCACAAATATATTCATAGAAATATCTCGTTAAATAATATTACTAATTTAGATTAGAAAATTTATTATTTAATTTGTCAAACAGAATTAATTTATTTTATATGTTAAGTTAAACTATAAATTCAAATCATGTGGTCTATAATAATGTCCAATCTGAAACCTTCTATAACCGTAGAATAACATCCAAAGGACGCACTTAATTTTCTAATCCAAATTAATTTACAAATCATTAATTGCAAGATACGTTTTAGTATGATTTTTATTAGATTTACAATTGCTATTTCCTTCTTATTTTGCTCAATATCCAATTCATTTTCAGATGAATTGAAAGACCTTATGTTTAAACAACTAAATGCAAAAGGTTTTAACACTATCTCTAATACCTATTTAGATGAATATAATTCTATGATTTTATCTAATGGTGAGTACTCCTTTATCAGTAAAAAAGAAATGAGTGAATTGCTAAACAGTGATATTATGAAGAATGCTGAAAAGAAAATTAATTCTTTTAATATAATATCAAGGTCTGAAACAGCAGATTATGTTACAGTAACTTACAATTATGAATATATTGCCAAAATTGGAAATCAAAAAATTAGTGGTAAAGTAGAAGGTGCAGGAATTTATTTAAAAACAGAAGATGGATATATTTCTATTTTTGATGCTATGACGCAATAAAAAACATTTAGTTAATTGTTATATTTTTTTATAGTCATTGATTGTATAAATTTTCATAAAATTTGGGTATTTTTGTTTGATTTCTTCTAATCTTTTTTCAGATATTTCTTCAATGTTTTCTTTGTTATTTATATTTCCATCTAATTCCATCTTCATTAACCTTCCATTCATCTAACTCTTTTATAAGCATTTCATAATTATCTATTATTTGTTTCTTTGTGAACCATCCGTCTATTTTCAAGTTTACATATCCAGGTTTTCTTTCATGAAATATTCTTTGAAAATTATTAGTTGGATCATTCAAAAAATCGTCTTCTATTTCTCTTAATATTTTGCCTTGAAAAACCTCATTTGGTTCACAATTAAAGATCTCTGACAATTTCTTTAGATGTTTGTTGGGATCTGAGTCACCTTTTTCAATTCTAGAATATTGAGATTGGGTAATGCCAAGAAGTTTAGATATTTCTTGTTGACTATATCCAAACTGAAGTCTTCTTCTTTCAAGGGGATTTGTTATATTTTTAATATTATTCATAAATAATTATATTATGTACTATTATGAATGATGTCAATTAATTATTAAATTAATGTGTCTCTAGTTGAATTTTTAAAATCTCTTAAAATTTCAAAGGTAGGTATAATTTTAAATTATTTTTACCCCATACCCAAACTATTCAGTTACCGTGGAGTAAGTGAGAAAAGATATTGACTAACAGTTTTATTCTTTACAATATCTAACTATGAAAACTGTTTGATCACTTTTTTTTAATGTCTTATTCAAATAATGTTTAATTTAAGCAAAATCATAATATTTTTTTAATTTGCAAATCATTTTATTTTTAAATGCTTGTAATCCAAATTCATCCCAAATAACAACTTACACTTCAGATTTTGAAGAGGTAAAAATGGTGAAATTATTGATATACCTATGAAAATCTCATTTCAGATGATTGGTGAATATGAAGATAATTCTCTAGAAAAGTCGAAAACATAGCAATAAAGTTTTAACGCTCTGACTCAAAGTTTTATATAACTAAAGGGCAATACACCAAAGACTTTGTTGTTGAAACTTTTATACCAATGTTAATAGCTAATGATGATAAAATTAATTTTTATCTTAAAAATAATATTAGACTTTTTGCTCTTTACTTTTATTCAAAATTTACCAGTTCTGCTTCTGACAAAATCGAACGAGTTTTTCAAAAGGATACTGCTGATATATTGAGCAGAAGACTGGCAAAAATAAATCCATTATTGCAATTAAAATTCCCTCCTGGTGAAATGAAATTTAGAATAATAAGTGATAGTAGAAAGGAAAAGAAGATAAGAGCAATGTCAGTTTGAGTTTCAAAAAAAAAAGTTTTTTGAGAAAACTTGCTTTTTTAAAAAGAAGAGAAGAAATAGAATTTGTTTTAAAAGGTGGTGAGGACAGTATATACAACAATATTCCAGTACATGTTTATATTATTAATAAATAAAAATAAAATTTTAAAACATCATAACTGCGTCAATTACTTATAGTTAAATAAGATTTTGAAAATTCTAAAAAACCTTAAATATAAAAAAGGTTTTTTTTCATTATGAAATTACATAATCAAAGTATGAGTAATAAACTGAAAGTTTTATTCAGTACTCACAACAGTTGTCTTTTTCAGAACAACAGCCATCTGCACAACACGTAGTACTACAATTCCCAGAAACACAACCATCGCTACAACAACCGTCAGCACAACATGTATTTTTACAACAATTTTCTTCTTTATCTATTTGTTCAGTCATAACATACCTCTTATGTTTTACCTCTGAAGTTTAACTTAGCAAGGTTTAGTCCAATTTTCAATAATTACGATTACTACCATAATTTGTTCAATATTGTTTTAGGTTACACATTAATTAAAAGCAAACTATGGGTTGTAATTATGTTTCTTAATGCAGAAAAGCTAATTTTATTTATGCTAACAATTATTTTGTAGAAATTTCACTGAATTAGGATTATTTTTTATTATTCAAAATATTAGAGAACACAATGCAATAAACAATATTATTAAAAATGATTTTAAAAATAAAAACTTTTCATAAATATTTATATTAGGAGATGTTTAATATGTATATAGCGATGAACCGATTTAAAATTGTATTAGGTCGTGAAATTGAATTTGAAAATATTTGGAAACAACGTGACACTTTTCTTAAAAATGTTCCTGGTTTCCAAAAATTTAATTTAATAAAAGGTAAAAATACAGATACCTTTACACTTTATGCTTCTCATAGTACATGGAAGACAGAAAAAGATTTTACAAATTGGACAAAATCCGATGCTTTTAGAAAAGCACATAGTGGTGCAGGAAAACATAATGATATTTATTTAGGTCATCCAGAGTTTGAAGGTTTTAATGTAATTATTTAACAAATAAATAATGTTATAGAGCTCTTTAAGGCAATTTACATATAC
>CACOAO010000015.1 GCA_902625215.1 uncultured SAR116 cluster alpha proteobacterium | reverse complement strand
TTAAATCGTTTATCTGAATTGTTGCCCATCTACCTCGAGGAGATTGTCTTTTTAATATTTTAATGATAAGCCCACAAAACCTAACATTTTTTTTAAAATATTTTTCAAGACCACCTAGTATTTCAACACTTTGTGTTATATCCATTTTAGGCAAAATATTTTTATAATTATCTAATGGATGAGCTGACAAATATAATCCAAGTGATGCAAATTCGTGATCTACATTCTCTTGAAAAGTCCACTCAGCAGTGTCTGGTAGGTTTATTAGTAAATTATTACAATTATCATTACTGAAAAGGTTTGATTGGTGCAAATTTTTTTCTTTTTCCATTGAGTTTGAATAGTTTAGCATCATGTCAATAGATAAAAATAATTTATTTCTATTTTTTTCAATTTTATCAAATGCTCCAGATTTTATTAAACTTTCAAAAGATTTTTTTGTTATTTGTCCGTATGGAACCCTATTTAAAAAATCATCAATATTTTTAAATTCACCATTTTTTTTTCTAATTCTTACAATATTTTTAATAGCCTCAATACCAACATTTTTAATAGAAGATAAAGAGTATCTTATACCAATTTCTTCGGAAGAAATATTTTCAATAAGAAATTCATAACTACTTTTGTTAATACATGGTTGAAGTATTGTAATTCCATTTTTTTTGGCATCATCTACCAACAAAGATAATTTATCAGTATTATTATTCTCTAGTGTCATCATTGAAACAAAAAACTCATATATGTAATTTGTTTTTATCCATGCAGTTTGATACGCAATCAAAGCATACGCTGCAGCATGAGATTTATTAAATCCATATCCAGCGAATGCTGCAATTTGATCAAAAATTTCATTAGACTTTTCATCATCAATTTTTTTTCTTTTTGTGCCCTCTAAAAAAGATTTCTTTTGTTCAGACATTTCATCCTTATCTTTTTTACCCATAGCTCTTCTTAAAATATCTGCTTTTGCTAATGAAAAATCAGCCAATATTTGTGCGGCTCTTAAAACTTGTTCTTGATAGATAAAAATTCCGTATGTTTCTGATAAAACGGGTTCTAAACTAGAATGCATATAGACAATATTTTCTTTTCCGTGTTTTCTATTGATATAACTTGGTATATTTTCCATTGGACCAGGTCTGTATAGTGATACAACTGCAATAATATCTTCAAAACGATCTGGTCTTAAACCTGTAAGAACATCTTTCATGCCAGCAGACTCTAACTGAAAAATTCCTGTTGTAGATCCAGTAGACAACATTTCATAGGTGTTTTTATCATTTAATGAAATTTTACTAAGATCAAAATTTTTATTTTTTTGTTTTATTAAAGTCTCAGCTTTAGAGAGAATTGTAAGAGTTTTTAAACCAAGAAAGTCAAATTTTACAAGTCCAGCCTTTTCAACAAATTTCATATTAAATTGTGTGGCTGGCATCTCATATTCGTTGAACTTATATAATGGTAACATTGTATGCAAAGGTTTATCACCAATTACTAAACCTGCTGCGTGAGTTGATACATGTCTATTTAAACCCTCAATATTAATAGCAGTTTCTATTAAACTTTGTACTTGGTCATTTTCAGCAATTTCTTTTTTTAAAATATCATTTGTATCAATAGCTTCTTGAATTGTAATGGGTTTTGATGGAACATAAGGTATCATCTTTGCAATTTTATCAACTTGTCCATAGGGCATTTCTAAAACTCTACCAACATCTCTGATAGCTGCTTTTGCCTGAAGGCTTCCAAAAGTAATTATTTGAGCGACCTTGTCTTTTCCATATCTATTTCTAACATAATCAATTACCTCTTCTCTTCTATCTTGACAAAAATCTATGTCAAAATCAGGCATTGAAACACGTTCAGGATTTAAAAAACGCTCAAACAATAAACCCCATCTTATTGGATCAAGATCTGTAATGTTTAATGACCACGCTACTATTGACCCTGCTCCAGAACCACGACCTGGCCCAACTGGAATTTTGTTTTCCTTTGACCATTTAATAAAATCATAAACAATTAAAAAATAACCTGAAAAACCCATCTTATTGATTATTTCAAGCTCTTTAGTAAGACGAAATTTATATTCACTTCTCTCATTATCTGAAAAATCAACAGGAGAAAAATCTAATCTTTTAATTAAACCTTCGTGAGACACTTTTGAAAGATAATCGGCTTCACTAATATTTTGCAGACCAGGATATTTAGGAAGTATAGGATTTCGTGTCTTTACAAAAAAAGAACATCTCTTTGCAATTGTTACAGTATTTTCAATTGCTTCAGGAATATCTCTAAATAAAGATATCATTTTTTTTGGATCTTTTAAATAATGTTCTTTTGTTAAAATCCTTCTTTTCTCAGATGAGACTGTTAGACCTTTATCTATACATGTCAAAACCTGATGAGCATCAAATTTATCTTCTTTTTCAAAAAAACAATCATTAGTTGCTACCAAGGGCAACTCATGTTCACGTGCAAGTTCTATTAAGTTTTTTTCTGCAATTACCTGACTTCTTATTCCATGTCTTTGAATCTCTATATATAAATTATTATTGAAAATTTTTTTTAAAAATTTTATTCGCTCATTTACTATATCTTTGTTGTTTAAGGATGCGGGCTTACCCAGGAAACCATTTTCGACTCCCCCAGTTAATAGTATAAGACCTTCATTGTATTTTTCTAATTCATTCAGATCTAAATACTTATAATATCCATTATCACTAGACATACCATTATTTAAATAAAGTAAGTTCTGATAGCCTATTTCATTTTTAGCGATCAAAACAACTTCTCCTATCTCTTTATTTTCTATTCCTTTTTTGCCTATATTAACTTGAATTCCAATTATAGGTTGGATGCCAAAAGAAACCATTTTTAGAGAAAATTCTAAAGCTCCAAAAAGATTGTTAGTATCAGTAATCCCAATTGCTGGTTGATTGTTTTTAACACAATACTTTGATAAAAATTCAAATGTTAACATGCCTTCGGCAAGAGAAAAAATTGAATGCAATCTTAAATGGATAAACAAATTTTTCATTTTTTAAATTTATTTATAGGACTTGTCATTGTAAACAGAACCTTTTTTTAAAACTATTTTTCTATCCATTAATTTAGCTAAATCATTATTATGGGTAGCAAAAATACAACTTATATCTAATGATTTAACTAATTTGTATAAAATTTCAAAAACATTATATGCAGCAATAGCATCTAAGTTGCCCGTAGGTTCATCAGCTAATATTAAACTAGGCGAATTTGCTAATGCTCTTGCAATAGCTACTCTTTGTGCTTCTCCACCAGATAGCTTTGCAGGTCTAAACTCAAGTCTATGTTTTAAACCTAGAACAGTTAATAAATCTTTTGACTTTTTACTTGCTTCTGATTTAGATCTTCCCATGATCAATTGTGGTAACATAACGTTTTCAATAGCTGAAAATTCTTGAAAAAGACGATGTGACTGAAAGATAAATCCTATTTCAGACCCTCTTAAGCGAGTTTTATTATCTTCACTTAATTTGGTACAATCATGTCCACTAAAAATAATTGTTCCTAATGTTGGTTTTTCAAGTAATCCAGCAATATTTAACAAAGTTGATTTTCCAGTACCACTTGGGCCTATTAATGAAATAATTTCGCCTTTCGATACTCTAATATTTACATTTTTAAGAACTTTAATCTTTTGTAAGTCTTGATTGTAAATATGAGAAATATTCTTAAGAATCAATAAATCTTGATGATCTATTAACTTACTCATATCTGAGCGCCTCTGCTGGAGATATTTTGGATGCTTTCCAAGCAGGGAAAATACTGGCTAACAGAGTGAGAGTAATAGACACCCCCATAACTACAAAAACCTCATTAAAATTTATATTCGAAGGTAATTTAGATAAGAAGTATATTTGAGGAGAAAATAATTCTTGTCCAAAAAAAGTTGATATAATATTTCTTATAGTTTCAATGTTGATCGATACAACTATACCTAAAATTGCCCCTATGATTGTACCTAACATACCAATAATAGAGCCTGTTAACATGAAAATTCTTATAATTAAATATTTTGAGGCTCCCATAGTTCTCATGAGAGCAATATCAGATTTTTTTGTTTGGACTAACATTATCATAGAGGATATAATATTAAAAGTTGCCACAAGTATTATCAATGTCAAAATCACAAACATTACATTTTTTTCAACATCAAGGGCATTCATAAAAGATGAATTTCTTTTTTTCCAATCAATAATTGACAAATTTTTGTCTAACTTAGAGCTTAAATCAGAAAAAACATTCTGAGTTATTTTCGGATTTTGTAAAAATATCTCAATTCCATGAGCTATTTTTTTTGTTGAAAGAAATTTTTCAGCCTTTTTCCACGGTATAAAAACAAAATTATTATCATATTCATACATACCAATATCAAAAAATCCACCCACCATAAAATTTTGTTTGATAGGCAAAACTCCTATTGCAGTCTCCATAACGTTTGGTGAAATAAGTGATATATAGTCACCTACGCTTACGTTTAGTCTTTGTGCAAGTCTATATCCTAAAATTACATTCTGTCTAATTTTAAAATTCTCGATTGTGTTTTGATCAAGGGATTTCCAAAGTAGTTTTTTAGCAGGTAAATCAGACCATTTAGTACCTCTAATTATTACTCCTAAAACAGTATTTTTGGTTTTAGCAAGAGCTTGTGCTTCCAAATGTGGCGTAACTGCAATGACATTTTGTGTATCTGATATTTGGTTGACTATTTTATTATAATTTTCAATGGATAAACCATTTTTTTTATAAACAATTAGATGACCATTTATTCCTAATATTCTATCTACTAACTCAGTTCGAAAACCATTCATTACTGACATGACAACTATTAGTGTGGCTACACCTAAGATAATACCGACAAGAGAAAACCAAGCAGAGACAGAAATAAAACCCTCTATCCGCCTAGATTTAATATACCTGACAGCTATAGTTCTTTCAGTTTCATTAAAGATAAAATTTCCCATATGTTTTATTTATTAGTTTGAACAAAATTGATTAATTCATTGTATGATAGTCTTGATATATCGCCACTTTTTCTAGATTTTAAGTCATACAATTGGTCTTTTATTCCCTTAGGTCCAATTATAATTTGATATGGTAATCCTATCAAATCTGCTCTAGCAAGTTTTGCTCCTGTTCTTTCATCAGTATCATCATATAAAACTTCTAAGCCATTAGCTTTCATTAAATTATATAAATTTAAACAGATATTATCACAATCATTATCACCACTTTTTAAATTAATTATATTGTAATCCCATGGGGTAATTTCTTTAGGCCAAATTATGCCTTTATGATCATGATTAGCTTCTATAATGGCACCAACTAATCTTGATAACCCAACACCATATGATCCCATAAAGACTGGAATTTTATTTCCTTCTTTATCCGATATAGTTGCCCTCATTGGCAAAGAATATTTTTGTCCAAAATGAAAAATATGACCTACTTCTATGCCTCTAGTTTTGATTAATATATTATCTTCATTATGAAAATTACTTTCTTCGTGTTTCTCTTTTGTAGCTGCATAAAAAGATGTAAATCTGTTGACTTCCTCTTGAAGATCTTCATTGTAATTAATTTTTGTAACAGAGGATTCATAATTTAATAGTTCTCTTTCTACAAAAACTTCACTTTCCCCAGTTTCGGCAATAATTATAAATTCATGACTTAAATCACCACCAATTGGTCCTGTTTCAGCTCTCATTGGTATTGCTTTTAAACCCATTTTTTTAAATAACTGCATGTAAGCAATAAACATTATATTATATGATTTAATTGAAGAATTATAATTCATATCAAAAGAATATGCATCCTTCATTAAAAACTCTCTTCCTCTCATAACACCAAATCTTGGCCTTACCTCATCTCTAAATTTCCATTGTATGTGGAAAAGATTTAATGGTAATTCCTTATAACTTTTTACATGAGTTCTAAATATTTCAGTTACTAACTCTTCATTGGTTGGACCATACAATAAATCTCTATTATTTCTATCATTAATTCTTAGCATTTCTTTGCCATAATCTTCATATCTACCTGATTCTTTCCAGATTTCAGCAGGCTGAAGTGTTGGCATTAGAATTTCATTTGCACCAGCTTTAATCATTTCCTGTCTACATATATCTGTAACTTTTTCTAAAATAATTTTACCAAGAGGCAGCCAGGAGTAAATTCCTGAAGCTGATTGTTGTATCATTCCTGCTCTAAGCATGTAAATATGAGATATAATTTCAGCTTCTTTTGGATTTTCTTTAAGCACTGGAAGAAAAAATCTTGTTAATAACATCTTTTTTGGTCCTTAATAAGCTAAAATTCTTAAATAAAATTAAAACTAATTTGATTGATAGTTTATTGCAGTATAAATTACAACTTATGGAATTATTAACAGGACATCAATATGAAACAACCCTCAAATAAACAATTTTCTATAAATAGTTTTCCAAGAATAAGATTGAGAAGAAATCGTTTATTAAAATTTTCAAGAAATCTTGTATCTGAAAATAATTTGTCAGTTAATGATTTGATATATCCAATATTTATTACTTATGGCTCTAATGTTAAAGAAGCGGTAAGTTCTATGCCTGGAATATATAGATTTTCATTAGATCAACTACATAAAGAAATTGAATATATATCTTCTTTAAATATTCCAGCAATTGCATTTTTCCCAAAAATCGAAGATGAATTAAAAACGACAAATGGTAAAGAGGCTTTAAATAAAAATAATTTAGTATGTAAAGCAATTAAGATTTCAAAGAAAATAAATCCAGATATGGGTGTTATTACTGACGTTGCTCTGGATCCATATACAGATCATGGGCACGATGGTATATTATATAACGGTCAAATTGATAATGATTTAACTTTAGATATACTTTGTAAACAAGCTATTGTGCAAGCAGAAGCTGGATGTGATATTATAGCACCAAGTGATATGATGGATGGAAGAGTTGCTGCTATTAGAGATACTTTGGATGATCATGGATTTGTAAACACCCAAATTATGTCATATGCTGTAAAATATGCATCATCTTTTTATGGTCCATTTAGAGAAGCTGTAGGGTCATCTCTAAATTTAACACGAAAATCTAAAAAAAGTTATCAAATGGATCCAGCAAATTCAGCTGAGGCATTTAGAGAGATTAGACTTGATATCAATGAGGGCGCAGACATGATTATTATTAAACCAGGGATGCCTTATTTAGATATAATAACTAGAGCAAAACAAGAATTTAATTTTCCTACAATTGCTTACCAAGTCTCAGGAGAATATTCTATGATAAAATGTGTCATTCAAAACGGCTGGTTTGACAAAGAAAATATTATTTTTGAGACTTTGATGTGCTTTAAAAGAGCCGGTGCTGACGGTATAATAACCTACTTTGCTCCATATGTTGCAAAAAAATTGATTAATAAAGTTTTATAAAAACATTAGCTAGTAAGTCGTATTAAATATTATGATTGATATAAAGCCACAAAGTGCCCTAGAACAACCAATTTACATGCTAACAAAAGCAACTGCGTGTCCATATTTGGATGGAAAAGTTGAAAAAAGAATAGCTACAGATATATCTACCAATAAAAAAATCTATGAAGAGCTCTCAATAAATGGCTTTAGAAGAGTAGAAAATTGGATGTATAGACCTGTTTGTGACAATTGTAGTGCCTGTAAATCTTATAGAGTAGATATAGGAAAATTTAAAATAACAAAAAGTTTAAAAAGAATTCTTAAAAATTTTGAAAATTTTAGTTATTCATTAGAAAAAAATATTTCAACTAAAGAAAATTTTGAACTTTTTAAGAAATATCAATTAGTAAGACATGCTGGTGGATCTATGTCAGATATGGATGAAGTTGAATTTGCTTCAATGATAGAGACATCACCAATAAATACTTCACTTTTAGAGTTTAGAGACGAATATAAAAGTTTAATTGGTACGATTCTTTTAGATATAAATGAAAAAAACTTATCGGCTGTTTATAGTTTTTTTGACCCAAAATTTAATAAACTTGGGCTAGGAAATTATATGATTATCCAATGTTTGTTATTTGGTCAAAGTAATAAATATAAGTATTTATATCTTGGTTATTATATTGAGGAACTCTCTAGCATGTCATATAAATCAAGGTTTAAGCCTGGACAAATATTTAACAACAATGAATGGATAGATTTTTAACTTTACTAACCAATTGCTACTCCATCACTTCTTAAATCGTAGCCTCCTTCCTTAAGGCCATTAGGATAACTTACAAGGGCTCCTGCATGCCCCATTATTTCTTCATAAGCACCTACCTTTTCAACTATATGTCCCATAGATCTTAAGTCCTCAAAAGTATTAGAAGAAAAACGATTTTCGATTTTTAATGAAGTATTATCTTCACCCCACGTTTTACCTAGCAGCCACCTTGGTTTATTTACAGCATTTTGTAGATTTAAATTTTGCACATTGTATCTATAAAAAATTGTTGCCTGTGTTTGCGGTTGCCCTTCTCCACCCATAGTTCCATAAGACATTACCCTTCCATCATCAAAATGAGCTAAAGCTGGTTGAATTGTGTGAAATGGTTTTCTACCAGGAATTAAATAATTATGATTTTTTGGGTCAAGAGAAAAACTAACACCTCTGTTTTGCATTGTTATTCCGGTACTTGGTAAAATTAAACCTGAACCAAACTCCCAGTAAATACTCTGTATAAAACTTACAGTATTTCCATTTTTATCTGTAGCACCTAGCCAAACTGTGTCACCACCTAGAGAAGAGTCAGGCCAAGATGTAGCTCGTTGAAAATTAATTTGATTAGCTAAATTTTTAATAAAATCTTTTTTGAGAAATTCATCGACATTTACTCTCATATATCTTGGATCTGATATATGTTTGTCTCTTATTTTAAAAACTGCTTTTGTTATTTCTACAATAATATGTATTAGTTCAACATCATTTTTACAATCAATGGATAATTCATCAAGTACACCTAAAATTAATATGGAGGCTATTCCTTGAGTAGGAGGTGGTAAATTAAATAATTTGGCATCTTTAATCTTTAATTCCAAAGGATCAACAAAACTTGCTCTATAATTTTTAAAATCATCAGAATTTAGTGGAGATCCTAAAAGATCTAAATCATAAATAATATTACTAAAGACTTCACCTGAATAGAAATCTTCCAACCCATTTTTTATAAGGCAAGAAAAAGTATTCGACAATTTCGGAAAAACTAATTTTTCTCCAACATTTGGAATTTTCCCATTTTTTAAATAAATATCTTTAAAACCAGCTATATCTTTAAGTTGATTAAATTTTGATTTTAAATTACTTCTTAATGTGTTAGTTACAGCAACACCTTCTTTAGCTACTTGTTCTGCGTCAAACAAAAGTCTACTAATTGGGATTTTTCCACCTAAATTTTTAACACTGTAATCATATGCCAGTTTCCAACCTGCCACGGCACCTGGAACAGTTAAAGCTGATAAAGGACCACGTGAAGGAATAGAGCTTAAACCATAATTTTTATATAATTCTAAATTAGCTTTGTTTGCAGCTGGCCCACAAGAATCAATTGCTCGAACATTTTTGTGTTTATCAGAAATCAACCAAAAATTGTCACCACCCATAGAATTCATGTGTGGATATACAACAGATATCATTGCCGCAGACGCAATCATTGCTTCTATAGCATTGCCGCCTTCTTTTAATATCTCAGAACCAGTTTTTGCTGCTAAGTGATGAGGAGCAATCATCATGTAGTTAAAAGAAAGTTTTGAAGAAAGCATAATAATGCCTGTTAAAAATATAATGATAAATCACGGTGGTCAGATCTACAGCCTGCTAAGAATAAAGCAATATCTTTTGGTATTTTTTGCTGTTGTCTTAATCCTATTGTAAACTTTGTATTATCTAGAAATACTGATAGTTCATTAACTATTTTATCATCAATTTTTTCAAGATCACTATATTTTTTTTCATACTCAGCAAAAGATTTGTTAAAATCTTTAAATACTTTTTTATAATTAACTTTTTTCTTTTTTAAATTCCTAGACACTTTGGAGAGTTTGGATACAATTTTTGAATTATCAGGTAAACGAGAAAGCTTTTTTGAAAAAACTTTTATTTCTTTGGACAAAGTTTTGGGATCAGTTATCTCTAATACTTTACTAAATTTTTCAAAATCATCTCTAAATGTGTAAAATTCTGCTCTTGATAATAAAATGTTAAGCAATGTGGTAAGTTCGTCATAAGAATTGTCCATTGCTCTTCTGTATTTAATTCTATTTAAATTTTCTTCCTTTATTAATTTCTGAAAATTTTTATAAGTGTATGACCAATTTTTTGGAAAATCTTGCTTTTTAATTTGAATAGTATTTTTCAGTTTTTCAATTTCTGATTTTAAAAGTAAAATTTTTTGTTCATTGTTATTATCAAGTCTTGAAATCGTAGTTTCATTGGTTTTAATTAAAGTTTCAAGTTCTCTGATATGTTTTTCATTATTTCTTACAATTCTAAGAAGTGGTAAATAATCTTTGGATTGGTCTTGTATTTTTAAATCAATTTCAAACGCTTTGTTTAAATTCAAAAATCCATTTTCGATCGTGTTAATGGAGCTTGTTACTGTATTCTTATATTTCATGGGCATTGAAGACAAATTAGCTTTAGATAAATTTATAACTGAGGCTTTTGTTAAACTATCTGAATTTAAAACATTATCCTTCATGTATTTTTCTGTACACAATTGTAATTTTGGGTTCTTAGGTGGAGGAGATGTTTCTGAAAGAAAATTTAATCTATTAGGTAAATAGTTTACTAAAAATGGATATGAGCCAACGACTGCTAAAGCTATTAGTTGAAGAGTAATGAATGGTACGACGCCTTTGTACATTTGGATAGTTTTAACAGCTTTTGAAGCAACACCTCTTAAATAAAATAAAGCGAAACCAAAAGGAGGAGTTAAAAAAGAAGTCTGAATATTTAGACCAATCATCACCCCTAACCAAACAGCGGTTATATTTGCTGACGGATCAGCAAGTAGAATCGGGGCAACAATTGGTACTACAACAACTGCAATTTCAATAAAATCTAAGAAAAATCCAAGTATAAAAATTACTAACATCACAATAACAAATTTTGACCAAAAACCACCAGGCAAAGAATTTAAATATTCTTTTACGAGCTCTTCTCCTCCAAATGCTCTAAAAGCAGCCGTAAGCATAGCCGCACCTAGTAGTATAATGAAAACCAAAGAAGTTGTTTTAGCTGTTTCCATCATTACACCTTGCATTGTATTATTGAGCTTAAATAGTCTCCAACTACTCCATGCAAGAGCAAATAGTAAGATAAAAGATCCAAGAACACCTAAGAAAATACCTAATTCATCCTCAAAAGTATTAATTAGTTTGACATTCATTGTATAATTGCTAACTGCATACGACAAAAGTAATATTGCGATTAAAACTAATATAGCAGGATACAATGAGGATGTTTTACCTTCTGTTTGTCTGTAACCAGCCATAATAATAGCACCAGCTGCGCCTATAGCGCCAGCCTGGTTAACAGTAGCAATTCCAGTAATAATTGAGCCTAAAACTAGTATAATTAATGTTAGAGGAGGTATTAATATCAACATAACATTAAGCCAGAATTTTTTATCCATTTTACCCTCATATGGAACTGAGGGTGCGCTTTTAGGTGAAATAAAAGCTAGTACCAAAATAAAAATCATATATATGCCAACAAGCAAAATACCAGGAAGGAAAGCTCCTAAAAACATTTCTCCTGCGCTAGTAGAAACAACATCAAATACTGATGGCATTGATATTTGACCTGTTGCTTCTTTATAAAGAGCTTTTCTCATAGTACTTGCTTGATCAGAAGCTGTTGCAAGTTGATCGGCTAAAATAATTAAAACAATTGATGGAGGAATGATTTGACCCAAAGTTCCAGATGCAGCTATTGTTCCAGTAGCAAGAGGTGCAGAATATTTATTTCTAAGCATTGCTGGCAATGATATTAATCCCATTGCTACGACAGTTGCACCAACTATTCCGGTTGTAGCAGCCAATAATGCACCAACAAAAACAACCGAAATTCCTAACCCACCACGAACAGGCCCAAAAAGTTGTGCCATAGTTACTAGCAAATCTTCAGCAATTTTAGATCTTTGAAGCATCAAGCCCATAAAAATAAATAAAGGTATGGCAATTAATGTATCTCTTTCAACTTCCCAATAAACACCTCTAAGATTTGTTACTCCGGCAGACAACCATTCAGATGGTCCGCCAGAATGAAAATATGCATCCGAGTTATTTTCAAATAAATATCCAAAAAGGGCAGCAACACCTATAGAAATTATAGCTGAACCAGGTAAAGCAAAAGCAACTGGAAAACCTGATCCAAGAGAGATGGCCATTAAAATTATTAATAATGCTAAGAATAACAATTCCATTTATTAATGTCCTAACTGATCTTCAATAATTCGTTTGCCTTTTTCACCATAATAATCAGCTAGAGATTCAAAGAAATAACTTATAAATTGAATTAACATTGTTAAACCAAAAATACCTAAAAACATGGCAAGATGGTATTTTATAAACATACCAACACTACCCTGCTGTGTTATTTCAAAATTTAGAACTGGACTATTAATAATTGATTGTTTTCCATTAAAACCTATAAAAATAATTGTTAATGCAGTAGACACGCCGAGGGTTATAGATCCAATTGAATTAACTAGACCTTTTGTTTTTTCCTTAAGTCCTTGGTATAAAATATCTACCCTAACATGACCTTCGTCATAAAGTGTATATGCTGATGCAAATAAGAATAATCCCGCATACCAATATCTTACAAGATCCCCCATAAACGTTTGCTCATAAGAAAAAATAAATCTAGTAATAACTATTATAAGTTCACTTAAAACTATTAATAAAGACAACCAGTGAAATCCAAGAGTTCTAGTAAAAACACCAAGGATAAAACCAAATATTATGAGTGGAATATGAATATAAGTTCCAACAAAAACAGGTCTTGTAAACTGAGCTGTAATATCTTTAGCTAAAAAAAGATCGAAAATCTTTTCTACCCTCAAAAAAGCTATTGTTATATCAACAATACCTATTAAAAAAATTACCCAAAAACAAGAACGGATAATATAGATGTTAAAATTATGTAAAATTTTGGAGTCATGCCTTAAAGAATGTTTTTTTAATTTTGGTAAAAAATAAAATACTATAGTTAAAGAAAATACGTATAAAATTAATTCTATTAACGATAAAAAAGAAAAATTATTTATAACAGATAATACACCAGGAAAATCGAAGCCTACTATTAATACATTGTCAACCAAAAATGCGGCCGTTATGGCTAATATTGACCATCCAAATAATCGATAATAGGTGTATATTTTGCTATCCACTTTTTATTTAATTGGAGGTCAGCGAAAATCGCTGACCTCTATTTATAATGTTATGAAAGTCCTAAAACTCTATTTCTTTGATTAACATAAGAAATTTCAAATTTTGCCATCATACTTCCACATTCTTTTAAAAAAGACTGATAATTGTCATCTATCTTTTTCGCTAAAGCTGAATGGTTCCTTGTTTCTTCAAAAACTTCAGCTGCTGCCTCACCAAAAGAGTCCCATACATCATCGTTAAATGATTTTACCTTTGTGCCATGTTCATTTACAAGTTTTGCAAGATACTCACCATTTTTGGCACATGTTTCTTCATACTGAGCTGCATGTTCTTCCATAGCAGCCGCGGTAATAAGAGCCTTTTCATTATTCGTTAGCTTTCCCCAAAAACTGCCATTAAAAGCCATTGCTAAACAAGATCCAGGCTCATGCATACCACCAGTATAATAAAACTTAGCAGCTTCATAAAATTTCATGAAGTAATCATTATATGGCCCAACCCATTCAGTTGCATCAATAGATCCGGACACAAGATTTTCGTAAATTTGACCACCAGGCAATGATACTGGAGATGCGCCAAGCTTAGACATTACAGTTCCACCTAATCCAGGAATCCTCATTTTTAAACCTTTTAAATCCTCACTAGAATTAATTTCTTTATTGAACCATCCACCCGCTTGTGTGCCAGTTCCTCCACATGGTAGGGCTTTTAAACCAAACTCACCTGACATCTCGTCCCAAAGCTCTTGTCCTCCACCAAATTTAATCCAAGCGTTCCACTCGACTGTTGTCATACCAAATGGAACAGAAGTAAAATAAGCGAAACCTGGGTGTTTACCTTTCCAGTAATAATCAGCAGCTATATAAGCTTGAGAATTACCTGATGCAACTTCATCAAAAACATCAAAAGCACCAACTTTTTCGCCTGCTGCGAAATAATTAACTTTTAATTTACCTTTTGATAATTCAGTAATTCTAGCTGATAATCTTTGTGCTGACAAACCTAATCCTGGAAAATCTCTAGGCCATGTTGATACGATGTTTATCTCTTTATGTCCGCCTGCAATAGCAGGAGCTGATAATGTTGATGCTCCGGCAACACCTGCTACAACACCTACACCTGCTTTAGTAAAAAAGTCTCTACGTTTCATAAAACGTCCTCCTTAATTTTATATTGTTATTTCTTGAACAGTAAATATTAATACTATTACTACACAAAAATTAAACTCAATTAAAGATATTTATTTATTTAAAATAAATTTAATTAAAAATTATTCTTAAAATTGATCAATCTTGGATTAAAATGACAAATTAAATTTATTCTAATCGAATATTGGTGGTCTTGGAAAACCATTTGGAACCATTTTACCAGCTGACCCTCTTTTACCCTGCCATGTTAGTAGATCCTTTTCTGTTCTTTGTCGCCCACCAGACATTTTCCAAATTATTCCATCTTCTTTATTAAATGTAGTGATATCAGATAATGTGCCGTCTTTATATCTTTGAAGTATAACACCTTTTCCTTTATTTAATTCAGGAACTTCATCTGTTGAATACACCAATAACTTTCTATTATTTCCAACAACAGCAATTGTATCTCCTTCGATTTTTTTACATATTTTTGCCTTATTATCACCTTTAACATTTAATATTTGTTTTCCAGATTTTGTGTGTGCAATAATATTAGAAGTATTAATTTTAAAACCATGACCTGATTCAAGTGCTAAAACCATATTTCCTTCAAAATATGGAAAACAAGAGATAATTCTATTTTCTGTCTTAAGATCTATGGTAAGAGATATAGGTTCACCAAACCCTCTACCAGAAGGAAGTTTGTTTGCAGATACACAGAAAAACCTTCCATTGTCTGCAAAGAAGATTATCTTATCCGTGGTAAAAGCATGTATCTTAAATTTTTCTTTATCGCCCTCCCTATATTTTATCTCAATATCATCATTTAAATGATTTTTTTGAGTTCTTATCCAACCCTGATCAGATAAAATAATTGTTACTGGATCTTTAGTTACAAATTGATCTTCATCAAATTCTTCAACTAAAGGTAGATCAGTAATTTTTGTTTTTCGGCGTGAAATATCTTGAAAATCTTTCTTAAGACTTTTGATCGTTGAATAAATTTCTTTCCATTGTGTATCAAAATTCTTTAAAATTTCATTAAGATTATTTTGCTCATCTTGTAATTTACTAAGTTCATTTCTAAGTTCAATTTCCTCTAACTTTCTTAGTGAACGTAAACGCATATCTAAAATAGCATTTGCCTGAATTTCATTTATCTTAAAATTAGAAATTAAAACTTCCTTAGGATTTTCTTCTTCTCTTATAATTTCAATTACTTTATCAGTATTTAGATATACAGTTATATATCCATTTAATATATTTATTCTGTTTTCAATATGATTTAACCTGTTTTTACTTTTTCTTTGAAGTATGATTTGCCTATGATCCAACCAAGATTTCAGTGCTTCTTTCAGAGATTTAACACCAGGTATATTTTTTTCATCAATGACGTTTAAATTAAGAGGAATTCTAACCTCTAAGTCGGTTTTTTTAAAAAGTGTCTCCATAATCATTTCAGGTGAAAAATTTCGGCTCTTAGGCTCAACAACTATCCTAATATTTTCTGCACTTTCATCTTTTATGTCAGAAAGCATTGGAAGTGATTTATTATCCATCAACTCTGAAATTTTTTCTAACAGTCTACTTTTTTGAACTTGATAAGGAATTTCATTTATAATTATTTTCCATTGACCACTTTTAATTTTTTCAATGTCCCAACTGGCTCGTAGTCTAAAACTTCCCTTACCATTTTTATAAGATTCTGCAATTGATGACTTTGGCTCAACTAAAATTCCTCCAGTAGGAAAATCTGGTCCTTTTACAAAATTAGAGATTGTTATGTCGGAAGCATTTGGAAATTTTATTAAATGAAGAAGAGCATCAATTAATTCATAAATGTTGTGAGGAGGTATTGAAGTTGCCATACCAACAGCAATACCTTGCGAACCATTTGCTAATAAATTAGGAAAAGCTGATGGTAATACAATAGGCTCTTTACCTTCATCATCAT
This sequence comes from uncultured SAR116 cluster alpha proteobacterium, assembly GCA_902625215.1. Classification (GTDB taxonomy): domain Bacteria; phylum Pseudomonadota; class Alphaproteobacteria; order Puniceispirillales; family Marisalimonadaceae; genus Marisalimonas. Next base: position 32,482 of record CACOAO010000015.1, on the reverse strand, counting down.
AAGTGACTCTAAAATCTACTGTATCTTTGTCAATATCAGCTAATAATAATTCTGCAGCCTTAGACATTCTTGCCTCTGTATATCTCATAGCTGCTGCATTATCGCCATCTATGTTGCCAAAATTTCCTTGACCATCGACCAAAGGATATCTCAATGCAAAATCCTGGGCCATTCGTACCATCGATTCATAAATTGCTGCATCACCATGGGGATGGAATTTTCCCATCACATCACCTACAACACGAGCAGATTTTTTATATGATACATTATGATTTAGTTTTAATTGCATCATCGCAAACAAAACTCTTCTATGAACAGGTTTTAAACCATCTCTTACGTCAGGCAAAGATCTTGATGTTATTGTAGATAAAGCATACGCAAGATATCGCTCAGATATTGCTTTTGAAAAAGGTGTAAGGCTTATATTTTCATTTTGTAAATCTTCATTTTCCATGAAATAACTCTTTAAAATTATAGTTTTTTTATCATATTTTCTAATCTATCTCTAGGATTTGGTAAATTAATAATATTATTATCGTTTATAGATAATAATAATTTATTTTTGAAGAAATAAGTTGTTATATTCAAACCCAGAATAATTTCCTCATTTAGGCTTAATCCAATGATTTCAGTACCTCCTAAAAACATGGGTAGTTTAAAGAGTTTAGGAGCAAATTTTCCAGCACCTTCTCTAGATACTGCTTTACCAGTTTTTGGACTTACATAATACAAATTATTAGTTTGCCCCGTTACAGCGCATTTTTTTAAATCTAAAGAAAAACCAATTGCAGATAGCAATCCAATTTCCCATTTCACATACCCTTTAATCCATTGATTATTTTCAGTTTGTTCATTAATTACTAATAAATTTGTGAAAGCCTTAGTTGCCTCAAAAATTTGTGTGTAGTTCTGTCTTTCGGGCAAAAAGTTCTCTAACAAAGAGCATAAAGAGATCAAAGCTTGTAACTTTAGTTTTTCATCAAAAATTTTACCTGAAATAGAAGAAATTAGTTCAATTTTAAAGTAACCCATTTGTTCAATTAGTCTTGATTTCCAGAATACTTTGACCAAATTTCCAGCTTGAACAGTTGATAAAGTATTTTTTGTTTTATAATTATGCACCCAACCTATGTGTCTACCATATGATTTTGTTAAAATATTAACGATCAGTCCTTTTTCACCATATTTTTTTGCAGATAATATGATCCCAACATCATTCCATTCAGGCATTGTAATTTAAGCCAACAGATGAATATTTGGATGGATCATCCATCCAATTTTTTTTGAATTTTATATGTAAAAATAAATGAATTTTAGTTTCTAATAGTTTCTCAAGTTCTTTACGTGCGACAGTACCAATTCTTTTTATGGTTTGACCTTGTTTTCCTAAAATAATCGGTTTATAGGTTCGCTTATTTATATATATTGTTTGATAAATATTTATACTTTCATCAGGATTAATATCCCATTTTTCTGTTTCAACTGTAATATTGTAAGGCAACTCATGATTTAGATTTTTAAATAGCTTCTCTCTTGTGATTTCAGAAGCTAATATCGATTGAGGTAAATCTGAAACAGTATTTTCGTCATAAAAAAAAGAATGTGCTGGCATTTTGTTTGCTAAATATTCTGTAAATTTATTACACCCACTACCATTTTTTGCGGAAATCTGAAATATCTCTTCAAAATTGTAAAAATTTCTTATTTCTGATATCCTCTCTAAAATATTCTCTTTAGGCAACAAATCAATTTTATTTAAAACTAGTATTATATCTGATTTTATTTGAAAAATTTGTTTAATTATTTCTTTAGTATTATTGTCTAACCTTTTAGAAACATCATGAATAAAAACCACTTTGTCAGTTAATTTTAACTCAGACCAAGCAGCTGACACCATAGCCTTTTCTAGTCTTTTTTTAGGCAAAAAGATTCCAGGAGTATCGACAAAAATTATTTGAGATTTTATTTTACTGTTTAAATTTATATTCCTTATTCCTCTTATACAGAATCTGGTAGTTTGTACTTTATGAGATACTATAGAAATTTTTTTTCCAACTAATTTGTTTATAAGTGTTGACTTGCCCGAATTAGGAACTCCGACCAAATTAACAAACCCTGATTTTAATTGTGATATTTTCAAATTACTTTAATGCCAATTAATTTTATAACTTTAAATTTTTAATATACTTAATAATTTTGATGCTGCAGCTTCTTCAGCATTTTTTAAATTAGTTCCTTTAGCAGATACTACATTATCATTATTAATACTTACTGAAACTTCATAAATAGGCTTATGTTCATTTCCATATTTATTTAAAATACTATACTTTGGTAAAGTTTGATATGTGTTCAGACTATATTCTTGCAGAATAGACTTAGGATGTTTTAGAGGTTTAGAATAAATTAGCTCTTTATCAATAATTTTTTTTTTAATAAATTTTGCACAACTTTTTAATCCAGAATCTAAATAAATTGCACCAATAATTGCTTCAACAACATCACCCAATATAGATTTATTATTTTCTAGGTTATCACCTTTTTGTGTCTTTAGAAAAACATGAAGGTTAATTTTTTTTGCATAATTATAAAGATTCTCCTGATTAGCAAATTTCTGAAAATAATTGTCTAAAATACCCTCTTTTTCTTTAGGAAATGTTTTAATGAGATACTCTGATAATACTAACCCTAAAACTCTATCACCAAGAAACTCTAATCTTTCGTAATTTTTTTTTTTAATTTTATAATTGTTTTTTTGATAACTTGAATGAGTTATGGCTTCTTTTAAAAGATTAATATTATTAAATTTATAATTAATATTTTTCTCAAGTTTATTTAAACACATTATTCTATTGCCATCCCAATTCTTGAAAATCTTATAGCTTTATGCCACTTCCAAAATTCAAATATAGAAGCTGAACTATTGTGAGAGAAAAAAATTATTTCAGCTTTTCCAATTAAATTTTTTTTTGGTATAAAGCCTACATCTGGTGTTCTACTGTCTCTACTGTTGTCTCTATTATCTCCCATAAAGAAAAAATGGTTTGGTGGCACCTTAAATAAAATTGTATCATCAAAAGGATCGTTATCACTAGCTTCTATTATCTGATGAGAATTAGACCCTTCAAAAGTCTCATTATATTGCGTAAATACTTTTTCATTACCAAAAATATTTTTCATTATTCCTATATTTGTTTTAATTCTTTCAGCTTTTTTTGAGTTAATATAAAGAATACCTTCCTTAACTTGTATCGTATCATTTGGCAGTCCAACTAATCTTTTGATATAATCGATAGTCTCATCTCCTGGTTTTCTAAATACTATTACATCACCTCTATTAGGAGATTTGTAAAAAATCCTTTCTTTTATTGGCCCTAAACCAAACGGGAAACTATATTTTGAATATCCATATGAATATTTTGATACAAATAAATAATCACCCACTAATAATGTTGGTATCATCGAGCCAGAAGGAATGTTGAAGGGTTCAAAAAAAATGGAACGAAAAAAAATGGCTATTGATCCAGCTATTAAAAGAGTCTTAGAAAGCTCTTTAAAAGAATTCTTCATAAAATACACTCCAAAAGTGTGGGTTGTTGATATTATTTACTTTATGCATTACCTAAACATATGGAGCAAGTGAAATTACAACAAAAGCAATAACATAAGGATGATCATCTGATAGAGAAATATCAAATTTTAATTGGGCTTTTAAAATCTTTTCTTTTTTTTCAATATATATTTTCGTTTTACCTGTAAAAAAAATATGCGGTTTGCCTTCTCTATCATTCAAAATTTCTATCTCCCTAAAAAATATTCCTTCACCCCTGTTTGGACTTAATGCCTTCCACGTTGCTTCTTTTGCTGCAAATCTCTTTGCAAAATAATTTTCAGAGACATTTAATTTTCCTTCTAAATTTAGTATTTCATTCTTACCATAAATACGATCAAGAAATTTTCTTTCATATTTATCTAGAATTTTTTTGACCCTTCTTATGTCAAGAATGTCTGTTCCAACTCCAATAATCATATCAAAGCTTTTGAAATTATCTCACGCATTTTTAATATTGAATTCTCTAATCCTTCAAAAATAGAATTAGCAATGATAAAATGCCCTATATTTAATTCTTCAATATTTTTTATTGAAGCAATTGGAGTTACATTTTCAAAAGTCAACCCATGACCTGCGTGACAATTTAGTCCTAATTCTTTGGCGAAAGAAGCGCTTTCAATTATTTTATTTAACTCTTCTTGGACATTTGTTTTTTGTATGAAAGCATTTGCATAACTGCCTGTGTGGAACTCAATTGTTTTTACGCCTAATTTGTGAGTTGCAATTAATTGATCTTTGTCTGGGTCAATAAATATTGATGTGTTTATATCAGTATTGGAAAGTTTTTTTAGAATTTTCTGTAATTTAACAAAATTTTTTATAACATCTAAGCCACCCTCTGTAGTAACTTCTTGCCTTTTTTCTGGCACAAAACATATGTATTTAGGTTTAAACTTAATAGCAATATCAAGCATTTGAGGATTTGCGGCTATTTCAAGATTCACAGGAATATTAACAATATCTAAAATATCTCCTAAATCCCTCTCATTTATATGCCTTCTGTCTTCTCTAACGTGAACTGTTATTAAATCTGCACCCGCTTTTTCAACAATTTTTGCAGCCTGAACAACTTCCGGATAGTTTTCACCCCGAGCATTTCTTAATGTTGCAACATGATCTATATTAATTCCAAGTCTAATATGTCTTTTTATCATAATGACCTCTTAGATCTTTTCTTTCTTTTCTTGTATGAAGAAATAAAACTGTAAATAACAAAATAAGTAGTTATCCATACCAATGGCGCTATAATAATACCTCCAACAAACATTGGAAAAAAAATTTCATATGTTTGATTGACTATCATTTCAAAATTTATTTTATTACTAAGCGTAACATGCTTAATGGTTGTAACGAAAGTGCCAACTTTGTATATCAACCCCCAAATAAATGGAAAAGTTAAGGGATTTCCAACTACAGTTCCAATTAACGCCGCTATTAAATTACCTCTTATTAAATAGGCAAAAATCAAAGCTAAAATAAAATGCAAACCTAAAAGAGGTGTAAAAGAAACCATTGAACCACAAGCAAAGCCAGAGGAAATAGCGTAATTAGAGGCTGGCAAACGAGCTAGCCTTAATTTATAATAAGATATAATCCTGTTAAGCTTAGTTTTTAAATTTCTATAATATGAATTAAAGTTAATTATATATACTCCATTTAATCTTTACCTCTTTGAACACTCTCTACAAATTGGGATAATCTTAATGCTACTATAATTTGATTTAAATGACTTAAGTTTCGAACTTCTAAATCAATATTAAATTTATAAAAATCTAGATCTCTTGAAATTACTTGAATATTGGATATGTTTCCTTCATTTAAACTTATTATTTTAGTCACGTCTGCCAAACTACCAGGTTCATTTGATAAAACAGTTACTAAATTACCTTTATGAAAAGATTCACCTTCTCGGTCCCAAGAAACTTCTAGCCAAACCTCAGGCATATCGTTAAATTTTTCCAATGCAAAACAATCTATTGCATGAACAGTAATACCTTTGCCGGTAGTAACAATTCCAACTATTCTTTCACCTGGCAATGGATGACAACAATGCGCGTAATGTATGGCCATCCCAGAGATAAGACCTTTTATTTTCATACTTTCTTGTGAACTAGGCTTTTTTAAAGTTGGTAACTTTTTTTTAGAATTTTCTTTTTCTGGATATAAATAGTTTAAAACAATTCTTGACTTAATATTTCCTTTACCAATTTCAATTAGCAACTCCTCTAAATCTGAAAGACCAAACTCATTAATAACTTTAATTAAGCTTTTTTCATGCATTCTTTTATTTTGTTGTCTAAATTCTTTTTGAAGTAATGCGGTTCCTAATTGTAAAAATTCTTTAATCTCTCTGTTTCTTATAAATCTTTTAATTGCAGATTTAGCCTTTCCAGTTATACATATTTCAATCCATTTTGGATCTGGAAAACCACTTTTTGAGGTTAATATTTCAACTTGATCTCCATTTTTAATTTCTGTTGTAATCAGTCGATTCTTATTGTTTATTTTTGCACCAACAGCTGCATTACCAACTTCAGAGTGAACAGCATATGAAAAATCAATAGCATTTGCTCCCTTAGGTAGAATTATTAAATTTCCTTTTGGTGTAAAACAAAAAATTTGATCATTATACATTTCTAATTTTGTGTTTTCTAAAAACTCTTCTGGTTCATTACTTTCTTCTATAATCTGAATTAATTCTCTAACCCATTTGTATTTAATTCCTTCAGACCACTTTGCACCTTCCTTATAAATCCAATGTGCAGCAACTCCATTAAGAGCGAATTCATTCATTATAAAAGTTCTTATTTGCACTTCTATTCTAGTTTTCTTGGGTCCAATTAAACTTGAATGAAGTGATTGATATCCATTCCTTTTGGGTGCAGAAATATAGTCCTTAAATCGTCCCATTATTGCAGTATATTCTTGATGTAATAATCCAAGGCTTTTATAACAATCAGAAACATTTTCAACTACAACTCTAAATGCCATAATATCAGACAATTGATCCATACTTAAATTTTTATATTGCATTTTTTTCCAAATCGAATAACTACTTTTTATTCTTCCAGTAACCAAGCATTTTATATTATTTTTTTTTAAAAGACTTTCGATTTCTCTAGTAATATATGGTATATTTAATTCATCCTGCGAGTATATTAATTTTAAACGCTTTAAAATTGAATCTCTAGTATCTGGTTTTAAAACAGCAAAACATCTATCTTCTAATTCTCTTTGTATAGCATTAATACCTAAACGCTCTGCCAAAGGCGCAAAAATCTCGAGTGTTTCGTAGCAAATTTTTGATCTTTTTTTATTATCTTTTATTCCATCAATGGTTCTTATGTTATGTAACCTATCAGCTAATTTTACCAATAACACTCTTATATCATCTGAAGACGCCAGCAAAAGTTTTCTAAAATTTTCAGCTTGAGCAAAACCAAATTTTAAATCTAACTTTGTTAATTTTGTTACTCCATCAACAAGCTTTGATATTTCATTACCAAATTCATCCTCTATATCTTTAATAGTAACTTCACTGTCTTCAACTACATCATGAAGGAGTGCAGTAATTATTGTAGAAGAATCTAATTTCATATCAATTAGATAATCTGCCACAGCTAATGGATGAGTAAAGTATTCTTCACCACTAGCTCTAAACTGATTGTTATGTGCTTTTTTAGAGAAATTATAAGCTTTGATTAAATAACTTTGAGATGCAGAATTATCATATTTTGAAACTTTTTTGTAAAGTTGTGACGCAGTTTTACTCATCACACAATATTATATTATAAAACTTTATATATCTATACCAAATAATCAACAAATTAAGAATTTTTAATCTTCTTTTTTAATTAATTCATCAGATATATCTTCAAATGATCCTTCATCTACATGATTGTTTTTATTAAAAACAAAATCACCGTTATTCAGTTCTTCAGGTTTAGTTTCATTAAGATATGCTGCAAATTCTTCTTCTAATGTTTCTTCTTCTTCTGTAACATTATTTTCCTTAATTAAATTCTTTTGCATAGAACGGATAAATCTTTCTTGTAAGCTCTCAGCATCAATAGCTTCGGAGGCTATTTCACGAAGAGACACCACTGGATTTTTATCATTATCTCTATCAACTTCTAATGCAATTCCATTTGAAATTTCTCTTGAACGTTGTGCAGCTGCAATAACAAGATCAAACCTATTAGGAACTCTTTTTACGCAATCTTCAACTGTTACACGGGCCATATTAAAATACTCCATTCAAATATGATTTTAATAAATAATTATTACAAAAAAATCAAATTATAATTTGTTTTTTACTACATGAACAATTTGATTATTTAATTTTTTTAAAATTTCACTAACATTTTTGTTTAAAATTGGATGAACCCAATTTTTATCTAGCTCTGCTAAGGGTTCCATTACAAATCTTCTCTTATGAGCCCTTGGATGAGGAATAATAATATCTTTATTTTCTAAAATTTTGTTTGAATAATCAATAAGATCTAAATCTATTACCCTATCCTCATTTACTGTAAGTCTTCTTCTCCCAAATATATTTTCTATATCATGTAATGAATTTAACACATTTAACTCGTTTAAAGTTGTTTTGGCAAAAACAACACAATTAAAATAATTTGGTTGATCACTTTTGGGTATTGGTTCCGTCTCGTACCAACTTGATTGGTTAGTAACTTGTATTGAATAATCCTCTAAACAATTAATTGCCTTCTTAGCAACATGGATTGGATGAGATCCGTCTTTAGATTTTATATTTCCGCCAATACTAATTATTATATTATGTATATTCATAAAAACGATATAGAGACTAAATAAACAATTTTACAAGAATTTAATTATTATTTTTTAATAATCTGTGTTTTTCTCTGTTCCAGTCCCGTTTTTTTATCACCTCTCTTTTATCAACTTTCTTTTTACCCTCTGCAATTCCCAAAGAGATTTTAGCCAAACCTTTATTATTAAAATACAAACTTAAAGGTATAACAGTACACCCATCTTTTTTAATCTGTCCTAAGATTTTATTTCTTTCTTTTTTATGAATTAACAAGCGTCTTACTCTTTTAGAATCATGATTTTGTCCTGAAGCAGCCAAATTGTATTCTGGTATATTTGAATTAACCAAAACAATTTGACCGAATTCATTAGTTGCGTAAGCCTCATTAATACTTGCCCTACCAAGTCTGAGACTTTTAACTTCACTTCCTAATAGGACAATTCCAGCTTCTATAGTTTCAATAATAGAGTAGTCAAATTTTGCACGCCTGTTTTCAGCTACTCTACCTTGGGAAATTCCTTTAATTTTTTTTTTTCTCATAAAATATACTAGTGATTATAATAATTCTGCTCTTTGCAATGCTTCTTTAACATATTTCTTGCTTTCATCTTCAATTTCAACAATTGGAAGTCTTGCCTCAGAAGAACATAACCCTAAAAGTGATGCAGCGTATTTAAGTGGACCTGGACTTGTTTCATGAAATAATGCATCGTGCAAAGGCATTAGTTTTTTATTAATTTCCATGGCAGTTAAAATATCTCCTTGCTTCCATGCCCTATGCATCCTGGACAGTAATTTGGGAGCAATATTAGCTGTAACGGATATACAACCATGACCACCTGCTGCCAAATATGCTAATGCTGTCCCGTCTTCACCAGATAATTGAATAAAATCATCTCCAATTAAATTTTGTAGTCTTGTAGGCCTGGCTAAATCAGCAGTTGCATCCTTGACACCTACAATTAATTCATTTTCTGCTAGTTTAGCCATAGTTGAATCATTCATTTTTATTACTGAACGACCTGGAATATCATAAATAATTATTGGCTTGCTTGAATTTTTAATTAGTTCGTTATAATGAGCCATTAATCCTAACTGAGTAGGTTTATTATAATAAGGCGTAACAACTAACAAACCATCAGCACCAACAGAACATGCATGTTTTACAAAATCCACAGCCTCATTCGTGGCATTTGAGCCGGCACCCGCTATAACAGGAACTCTTCCATTTGACTGGTCTATACATACTTCTACAAGTTTCTTATGTTCATCATGAGACAATGTAGGTGACTCGCCAGTTGTTCCGACTGGAACTAACCCATTGGTTCCATTTTCTATTTGAAAATCTATCAATTTTCTATAAGCATCAAAATCTACTTTGTTATCTTTAAATGGCGTTAATAAAGCTGTGTATGAACCATGAAATAACATAAAACACCTCGCTAAAAAAAATGATTTGTTTATCATACTCGTGTCATTTAAATTTAACAAGATATAGAATAAAATAATCAAGGATAATATTAATGGTTAATGATCAGGTAACGTACAATTCTATTTTAGAAGCTTCTAAAAGGTTAGACGGAAAAATTGTCAGAACGCCTATTTTACAATCAAAATATATTAATGAAAAATTAGAATCTAATATTTTTTTGAAAGCTGAAAATCTTCAGACAATAGGTGCATTTAAATTTAGAGGTGCTATGAATTCAATTCTCCAACTTCCGCCAGATATTAAAAAAGTTGTAGCATGGTCAAGTGGAAATCATGCACAAGCAGTTGCTGCTGCGTCAAAAATAACAGGTCGTAAAGCAACAATTGTAATGCCAGAGGACTCTCCAAAAGCCAAGTTGAATGGAACAGCTTTTTGGGGTGCAAATATAATTAAGTATGACAGGAACAAAGAAAACAGAGAAGAAATTGGAAAAAAAATAGCAAAAGGATTGAATGCTAAGATTATTCCTCCATTTGATGATGAAAAAGTTATAATTGGACAAGGCACTGCTGGTATAGAATGTATTGAACAATTAAATGAGATTCATGTTATACCTGATATTGTTTTATGTTGTTGCGGTGGCGGTGGCCTTATTGCTGGTATAAGTACAGCAATAAAAGAAAAATTTCAAAATGCTAAAATATATTCTGTTGAACCCGAGAATTTTGATGACACAAAAAAATCACTTAAAGAAAATTCCATAATTTCAAATTCTATGAAACATGTTTCTATTTGTGATGCACTTTTAGCTGAAAAACCAGGAAAGATTACATTTGAAATTAATAAATTAAATTTAACCGCTGGGATATCAGTTACTGACAAAGAATCCTTAATTGCAATGAATACAGCATTTAAATATCTTAAGATTGTTTTAGAACCAGGTGGAGCAGTTGCGCTGGCAGCTGCCATTTTTAAAAAAATAGACATTAGAAATAAAAATGTTCTAGTAATTGCATCTGGTGGAAATGTAGATAGGGATATTTTTGAAAATTGCTTAAGCCAACAAGAAATTTAAAATTATTCTGTTAAAAAATTAATCACGTTTTCTATTTTAGGCCTTCTTCTTTCAACTGGCTCTTTTTCTTTATTTCCAATGTAAATAAAACCAGCCAGTTTGTCAGTTTCAGGTTTTCCACCAACCTCCTTTATCATTCTTTCATTGTAAGAATACCATTCAGTTAACCATTGAGCGGCATAACCTAAAGATTGGGCGGCAACAAGTATATTTGAGCATACAGCTCCAGTGGATAATTCCATTTCCCATGATGGTATTTTAGGATGTGAAACAGGTTTAAATAAAACAGCAACCACTGCACTAGCCCTTAAAAATCTATTTTTTTCAAAATCTATATCTTCTTCTGTTGCTTCAGGATTATTTAAAACATATTCAGTTGCTAATATTTCCTTACCTATTCTAAATCTTGCATTATCTTTTATAACCGTTAAATACCACGGGTTTAAGGCACCGTGATCTGGCACTCTAATACCACATGCTAAAATATCGTTAAGATCACTTTCCTTAATGTGACCTGCATTCATAGCTTTAGCAGTAGTAGATCTTCTAGTTTTAAGAAAATTTATCAAGTTATTCATTCAATTAAACAAAAATAAAGCTTTACTTGTTTTGTATTATAATACAAACGTAGTCATCAATGCCACATTTTTTTTTTGGATCAACAATGTATAATGACCCAACAATAGTGATAATAATAGTTTTAGCTGTCCTAGCTGGAGGGCTTGTCAAAGGTACTATTGGATTTGGGATGCCAATGGTAGCCTTACCAATTATTGCTTTTGCAGTTCCAGTTACAACCGCGATGATACTTCTATGTGCACCTATTTTTTTAACAAATTTTCTACAAATAAAGTTTAGACAAGGTGTAAGTAGTTATAGGTTTTTACCTATGTTTTTATTCCTTGTCCTAGGATTAATTATTGGTGCTCGTCTCATACTTGAAATCAATTTAAATACAATAACACAAATAATTTCAATTTTAATAATTTTTGCTGCTGTAATTAACTGCTTTGGTTTTAAAATTAATAAAAATATTGATATAAATAGAGAGAGAATAATTACATCTTTCATAGGTTTTGGATCAGGTATTTTAGGAGGATTATCAACTGTTTATGGACCACCTATGTTAGCATATTTAGTTGCAGTAGATTTGCCGAAGGAAAGCTTTGTTAGAACAGTTTCAACAATGTATTTTATTGGATCTTTTCCACTATATGGATCATTGATCTATTATGGTTTTGCTACAAAAGAAGATCTAATTATAAGCATTTTGTTGATTATACCAGCGTATATAGGACAACAGATAGGTACAAAAATCAGAGATAAAATTAATCAAAAACAATTTAGAAATTGTATTTTGATAACCTTAGTTATTTTAGGTGTTATGCTTTTTGCTAAGACAATTTAAATGATTATCTTTTTAACGTTGGAATAAATTTTAGGCTTATTGATACAAAAGGACCAATAAAAACTGCAAAAATTATAGTTCCTATTCCAAAAGTACCACCTAACAGCCAACCAAGAAATACTACAAAAAATTCTATGCAACATCGAACCAAGCTAATTGGTTTATTAAATTTTTTGGAAATGCCAGTCATTAACCCATCTCTAGTACCAGGTCCAAGATTGGCAATTAAATAGATACCACTACCAAAACCAACTAATATTGTCCCCAAAAAAGACAAAAAAATTGGATCTATAAATTTGTTTAAACTATCAATAATCGGTATTACCCCACCCATTGTTAGAGCAATTATGATGATATTCATTATAGTACCAAGACCTGGTTTAAGTTTTAATGGCAACCAAAAGATTAAAACTATACAACTGACAATGAACGTTGATAAACCAACACCAATATTGATTTTTTTTGCAACCCCTTCAGCCAACACTGTCCATGGTGTGACACCATTTTGAGAAACTACTAAAATACTTTCTCCAACACCAAATAAAAACAAACCAAAACAAAGTAATATAAATGTTTCTATTTTTGGAAAAATAATATTAGGTTCAGAAGAACTCCAAGAAGTTATGGGGACTGAACTAATTAGAAAAGCTTTAGAGGTAATATCAAGTATAGATCTTAAAAATTTCATAATCTTATCTAAACTTAATATTCTCCCTATTTAACTCCTTAATATTTGTGCAACCCATTAATTTCATATCCCTTTCGAGTTCATTTTTGTATAAACCTAAGGCTCGTTCGACCCCTTTTTGACCAGCTGATGCAAGTGCATATAAATACAATCTTCCGCCTGAACAAGCTTTAGCCCCAACAGACAAAGCTTTTAACATGTGAGTACCTCTTTGAATTCCTCCTTCACATATAACATCAATTTTGTCACCTACTGCATCTACAATTTCGGCTAATTGATCAAATGGAGCTCTTGCACCATCTAATTGACGACCACCATGATTAGAAACCATAATCCCAGTACAACCAATATCTACTGCTTTTTTTGCATCTTCAACACTCATTATTCCTTTTAGCGCAAAGTGACCTCCCCACTTTGAACACAAATTTTCAGCATCTTTCCAGTTCATAGATTGATCTAGCATTGTGGTAAAATATTTGCCAATAGATGTTGCAGTATTAGTTCCTTCACTTACATGATCCTGTAATTGAGGTAATTCAAACTTTGGTTTTGTTAAGTAATTAATTGCCCACATTGGCTTTGATGCAAAGCTAAATAAACTAGATAAAGTTAATCTTGGTGGAGATGTGAAACCAGTCCTTAGATCTCTTTCTCTATTACCACCAGTTATTGTATCAACAGTGAGAGCTAACACATCAAACTTAGCAGCTTTTACTCTTTCGAGCATGCTATTGTTAAGTCCTCTATCTTTATGAAAATAAAATTGAAACATCTTTGGAGTTTTTACTATAGATGAAATTTCTTCAACACTTACAGTACCTAATGAGGATACACCAAACATAGTTCCAAATTTTTGAGCAGCTTTTCCAACAGCCCTTTCACCATCATAATGAAATAATCGTTGTAATGCTGTTGGTGCGCAATAAAATGGTAAATCCAATTTTTTTCCAAATATGGTAGTAGACAAATCAACATTTTCTACGCCTCTTAATACATTTGGAACTAAATCAGCATCATTATAAGCAGCAGTATTTCTATTATAGGTTACTTCATCGTCAGCGGCACCGTCTATGTAATGAAAAATAGGAGAAGGAAGGCTTTTTTTAGCTAATTTTCTAAAATCTTGAAAATTATGACAGTCATTCAAATTCATTTAATATCCTTTACATAAATTTGGGTAATTAGTATTTTAGATTATTGAAACATATAATTTTTTAAAGTTTTGTCTATTAATTTTTTGTTAGGAAAAAAAATGAACCAGATTAAAAGAGTTGAAATACATGAATTCACTCACACAGCTAAAAATTTAGGTCTACTAACTAACGCTAATACAATTGGAGCTGTAGGATATGCCAAAGGAAAATCAATGAAATTGGATAAATATGCTGTAGTAATTGAAACTAAAGATGGATGCAGAGGAGAATATGTTACTCATTGGGGCGGTAATCAAGTTGCTTGTACACAATCAAAGATGCTAGCTCCTAAATTATTAGAATATAACGCTAATGAAAGAGAAAAAATCTATGATGACTTTAAAAGGGAGTTAAGACAATTTGATCACATGGGTCATGGCCCTCTTGATATAGCATTATGGGATTGGGCAGGTAAAAAACTGAATTGCTCAATTGGGAATCTTCTTGGAAGTTACAGGAAGAAATTACCTGCATATGCAAGTACATATCATGGAGATAGGAATGGAGGACTTGATTGTAAAGAAGCTTTTAGTGATTTTGCACAACAATGTTACGAAATTGGTTACAAAGCTTTTAAAATTCATGGGTGGCATGAAGGAAATGCTAAAGAAGAAGCAGAAAATGTACTACATGTTGCATCAAAAGTAGGAGAAAAAATGACTTTGATGTTGGATCCTGCATGTCAATTAAGAACATTTGCAGATGCACTTTATGTTGGTAAGGCCTGCGATGAGGCTAATTTTTTTTGGTTGGAAGATCCTTATAGAGATAGTGGTGTATCTGCTTTTTCACATAAAAGATTAAGAGAAATGATAAAAACTCCAATCTTGCAAACTGAACATATTAGAGGAATTGAGACAAAGTGTGATTTTCTTATTGCAGGAGGAACAGATTTTTTACGATCTGATCCTGAATATGATATGGGAATTACTGGAGCAATAAAAATTGCTCATTTAGGAGAAGCATTTGGAATTGATGTAGAAATACATGCATGTGGTCCTGCTCATCGTCATGTTATGGCGACTATTAGAAACTCAAACTTTTACGAAGTTGCTCTTGTTGGGCCTGATTGCCCCAACACAATGGCACCAGTTTATGCTTGCGGATATTCAGACTTAATTGATTGCATTGACAAAGAAGGTTTTGTAAATGTTCCAAATGGAGTTGGATTAGGGGTTCAGTACGACTGGGATTTTATCAAAGCTAATACAACTAATTTAAGTGTTTTTGAGTAATAATATGTCTAATAATGAAATTTTACTTATTCTTGGAAATCAATTATTTTCGCTTGAGCATGTTAGAAAAACTAATGCCAAGTATGTGTTTATGGCTGAAGACCTTGGCCTTACTACAAATTATAAACACCATAAATTAAAAATTTTAATGTTTCTGTGGTCGATGAGACAATATAGAGATAACTTAATAAAAAATGGTTACATTGTATTTTATCATTCAATTGAAGAAGAAAGTTTTCATGAAAAATATGAGGTCAAATTATTAAATGTAATTAAAAATAATAACATTGATAAATTAAAATATTTTGAAATTGAAGATAAAGATTTTGAAGATAAGATTCTTAATTTTGTAAACAAAAATAATATTAATTACGAAATTTTTCAAAGTCCAATGTTTCTTACTTCAAGAAATGAATTCTTTGAATTTGCTAAAGAACAAAAAAAACTAATACGTATGGCTAGTTTTTATCAAAAAATGAGAACAAAAATGGATATTCTTATTGATGAAAATAATAAACCACTAGGAGGAAAGTGGTCGTTCGATGAAGATAATAGAAAAAAAATTCCTAAAAATACTTTAATACCCAAAATTCCTGATATTAAATTTAGCAATGATATCAGTAATTTAAAATCAATTATTAATCTAAAATTTAAAAATCATCCAGGTTTGTTAGATAATTTATGGATGCCAACAAACAGAGAGGAGTCATTAAGATGGTTAGACCAATTTTTTAAAGAAAAGTTTTTTAATTTTGGAAACTATGAAGATGCTATAATCTCTGAAAACAACTTCCTATTCCACAGCGCAATAAGCCCAATACTCAATATGGGGCTTTTAACTCCAGACGAAATAATAAAAAAAGCATTAGATTTTGCAAATTTAAATTCTATTCCTATTAATTCGTTGGAGGGATTTATTCGTCAAATTATTGGATGGCGAGAATTTATAAGAGGAATATATCATTACAAAGGTAAAGTAGAACAGACTTCAAATTTTTGGAAACACGATCGAAAATTAACTGATGATTGGTATTCAGGGACAACTGGAATTGCACCTTTGGATGATGCAATAAAAGATTGTATAAATTACGGTTACACACATCACATACCGAGACTCATGATCATATGTAATATAATGAACCTCTCAAAAATAAATCCAAATGAAATATATAAATGGTTTATGGAAATGTTTGTTGACTCCTCAGACTGGGTAATGGTTCCTAACGTTTATGGAATGGGTACATTTGCAGACGGTGGAATATTTGCAACAAAACCTTATTCTTGTGGTTCAAACTATATTTTAAAAATGAGTAATTATAAAAAAGATGAGTGGTGCGACATCGTAGATGGTTTATATTGGATGTTTATGAATGACAATATTTCTTTTTTTAAAAGCAACCCAAGATTAGCAATTTTGGTTAAATCATTAGAAAGAATGAACGTGGATAGAAAAAAGATGATTTTTGGAAAAGCTAATGATTTCATTGATAAAAAGACTTTAATTTAAAATTGTGAAAAAATAAAAATTAAGTTTTAAATTTTCTTATTTCAAAATTTTCTTTATTGGCACCAAAAAACATAAGATATAATAATAGTGCTTCAGTTACATTTTTAAACCATTCTATTGGATATAATATACCGTAATTAATAATATCACCACTAAACATTATTAAAAAAAAATTTGTACAAAAGTATATTAAGAAAAAATATTTTCCAATAGGTATAAAAAAATATATTAAAATTAAACTAATTAGTGAAAAAAAAGACATAAATATTGCAGCATATATTTCAAATTTACCCTCTAATAATACTGATGCATAACCTGGATTTATGAAACGACTTATTCCATAATATTTTTCGAAATTAAAAAGATTTGGTATTAGACCTGTCAATATCACCGTAAAAACAAATAATAGAATAATTCTCCTAAAAAATATTTTATTAGCTTCGATTTTTTGATTAATCATTATCAAACCTTAATTAATTTTTACCAATCTAAAAACACGAGGTAAATAAATCGTTAAAAAAACTCCTCTTGAAATAAGAAATAAAAGAAAACAAGAGTATAACCCCTTCAAATCTAAATTACTTTCAAACCAGTACTCTAGAATAATATAAAAAATTAACGAAGAAAATATTGTACAATTTCGCATTTCTTTAGCTAAAGTTGCTCCAATAAATATTCCATCCAATTGGAAAGCTGACATAGCTATAAAAGGTGTAATAACAACTAATCCCCATAATCCAATTGTTAAATTTCTTAATGCAGTTATATCAGTAAAAATAGAGATCAAGTAAGAGTTAGATACATAAAGTATAATACCAATAATTACCGATAAAATCAAAGCAAGTTCTGTTGTAATTCTTATGGCTTTATAAATATTTTTTTTGTTCTTAGAGCCTATAGAAACACCTATTGAGGATTCTGCAGAATGCGCAAATGCATCCAACGAGTATGATGATAGACTAAAAATTACTAATAAAATTTCAATTGTTGCTAACTCATCCACACCTAAAAGACCTGCTTTTTTTATTACGTAAGCTTGTACTGAAACCATCAACATTGTCCTTATAAATAAGTCTTTGCTGATAGAAAATAATTTAAGAAAACTTGATATGTCTCTTAACTTTTTTAAAATAAAAATTTTCAAATTTAATTTTTTTAGTGAATATGAAAAAATTATAATTGATATAAAAAGACCAGAAAATTGTGCCATTACACTACCTAGCGCGACACCATAAATTCCATAATCTAAAATAACTGCTAAATATAATGAAGAAATTACATTCACAACGTTGATGGTAAAAAGTTGTATTAAAATAGGTCTTGTTTGCTGCATTCCAAAAAACCAACCTAAAAATACTACGTTCAACAACCCAGCCGGTAATCCAATCATTCTTACAAAGAGATATTCTTTATATAATTTTTTTAGCTTTTCATCAGGAGTTAAAAAATAAACTGATAAATTAAACAAAAAATCTTTTGATAAGAGTAGAATTAATCCTATTAAAAATGCTATGAATAATGGTCTTAACAAACTCAGCAATACTTCATCTAAATCTTTAGAACCTAAATTTTGAGATACTATCCCAGTTGTACTCATCCTTAGAAAATTTAAGCCTGCATACATAAAGTTAAAAACTATACCACCAAGTGCTATTGCAGCTATATATGTACTATCAGGCATGTGACCCATAATTATCGTGTCAGTAAGGCCTACCAATGGGATAGTAAAATTAGCAATTATCAAAGGCCAAGATAAAGACCAAATACTTTTTCTATTAATAATCATTTAAATTTTAGACCTAAATCAATCTAAAATTTTCTAAACTTTAGATAAGCTTGTTCGGGATCCATACCACTTAATATTGCTTTTCTCATATTACTTTCAGTAGCCATAACTTCTTCAGTTTTATGTATGACTTCTTCTGCTACATTATGAGGTATTATCACTGCCCCATCCATATCAGCTATAATAAAATCTCCAGAACATATCGTGACAGTTCCTATAGTTATTGGCTGTCCAAGAGAATTATATCTCCATCTTTCAACGATATCAGCAGGAGTTGATAACCGGCAAAAAACAGGAAATTGAGCATCTATAATTTCTTCTACATCCCTACAATGTCCGTCCATTAAATAGCCTTTAGTTCCTTTAACCATTAATGCTCGAGCAGATAATTCTCCCATAAGGGCAATTGAATGTGTATTTGGTTGGCAAACAATAACTTTGTCATTCGGAACCTTTGATAAAACTTGAGACCATAGAAGAAGAGATTCGTGTCTCGAAAGTGTTTTGTCTACATGGCCAGATACTGTAAAAATTTCCCCAAATAGCTTTTGGCCTCTTTCTAGAGCCTGTATTTCGGGTGGTAGGACACAATTTCCGTACCCCTTTTCTCTTAGCACATCGTGAATAGCACTAGCATAACATTTTGAAAGACGGCTTGTTAAATCAGTCATAACTTAACTCCAGTAAACATAGAAAATCTTATCATTAATTAATATTTAAAATCGACACAATTGAAATATATAGCTTTATTAACAAAAATTTAATTTGTTTTTTTATCAATAATTTTCTTAATGTTGTTCCAATATATTTTATCAGAAGCGATAAAATGTCATTTAAAAAAATATCTATCTTAAATTATTATAGATAATTGATAAGTTTTAAAATTTTCTATTGGGTATCTTGTTGAAATTTTTTTGGAGAATTACAACCTGCAACTTCTCCACTACAACAATCATCAATAACCCTTTTACATTCAAGACATTGATAATGTGATTGAGTATAAACATACCCCTTTTTACTTGAACAAACTGGGCAAGGAAGCTTAGTATTCATTTGAAATATCATTCTCTAATTTAAGATTAATAATGATGCAATTTAACTAATTCTATATTAATTAATCAATTAAAATTGTATACAATCTAGAAGTTTAGTAATTTTATCATGTTTTATATAATACCTGGTAATTAAGCATGAAATTTTTTTGGATTTTGTTATTTTTTATATTTTTAATAATTAAATTAGTTAAAGCTGAGGAAAAACCACTTTTTATAAAATGTAAAAGCTTAGATGAATCCACAATTTTAGATTTTAAAATAAATAAAGATAACAACTTGTTCACAACTGTCTTCAAAAAGATAAAAAACAATTTTATTGAAATTGGAGAGGTAGTAGGACAAAAAAGAGATTCATTTATCTTATTTGAAGACAAATACGCTTACCTTGGAGTAGATTTTGGCTGGCATTATGATAAAAATACTCTTAAATTGAAACCAGTTTTATTGAGTAAAGGGACTATAAAATTAAATAAATTACCTGAAGAATTTTCATGTGTATCTATTTAAAACTATTAATAAGAAACATTATAAAAACCTCAATTAAAATATGAATGTGTAAAACCATACTTAATATATTAAATGAAATTTAAAGAATTAAAATTTATTAACGGCATTTGTCAACTTGATTATAATTACTATGTAATATCTTTCACTTCATCTAAAGATAAAAACTCTTTCTCATGTACAATTTTTAATAGAGCAAAATTACCTGTTGATCTTCCTGGTATTAAGACGGAAATAATTAAAAATAATAAATGGACTAAAATCAATTTCTCAAAAATAGAAATCGAAACTTTAATAAAAAAAATACAAGCATTCACAGGAAATAAAAATCCAAAACATATGGATGAAAGTGAATTTTATAAGGACATATTTTAGAGTATAAAAATTTGTTTTTAAAGAAGTGAATTTATTTTATATAAAGTAACCAATTAAAAACCCAATTATTAAACCTTCTGCAAAACTAATCCAGATTATCTGATAATTTGATAAACCAGTAATTTTTTGAACTTTTTCAATTAAATCTACATGCCATGCTTTAAATTTATTTATCATAACAGACTGATCCAATAAAATTTTATTTAAATATAAATTAATATAATAACACATTTAGCATACAATTAGATCATAATAATATAAATAAGACATATGTTATATAGACATTTTACTAATAAATTAATCATTTATTCTTTTAATCTTATTTTTATTTTTTTTGTCAATTGTGCATTGGCGAAAGATCATAGAATGTAAAAAGTCTCATATTATTCAATTGATCTTACTAGGGTATCAATAGGTGAATTCAGTAAATTTACTAAAACTACTAATTATATTACAGAAGCTGAAAAAAGAGGATGGGGTTATGTGTATGCCTCAGGATGGGTTAAAAAAGATGGCTGGAATTGGATAAAGCCTTATGGAATAAAAGGTGGATTAAATTAGCCTGCTGTCCATATAAATTTTGATGAGGCTCAAATGTTTTGCAAATGGAAAAACAAAACACTTCCTAGTGAAGAAGAGTGGGTATATGCGGCATACACGGAAATACGAAAAATATCATCTAGTAATTTTATATATGGAAAAACTTATGAGTATCCAGTTGGAAACACACCAGAAGGTGTGAATTGTTTGAAAGATTGTAAATTCAAAAATCATATAAATTACACAAAACTATTATCAAGAGGTAATGGTCATTCTGAAGTTGGTGTTACAAAAAAAGGAATTAATGGTTTGTATGATATGGGTGCTAATGTATGGGAATGGGCTAACATAAAGAACAAAATAATCAAAGCTACGAAAGGTGGTTCTTGGTGGTATGGAAAAGAACAAATGCACTTAAATCATCAAGCAAGAAAAGACAAAAATATGTCAGCAGTTTATATTGGATTTAGATGTGTTAAAGATTTAAACTAAATGCTGCTTTGTCAAAATATTTGCCATTAATTTACCTTATTCTTTTCACACTTTAGTCAATTTTTTGATTAATAATTTAAATGTGAAAATGTTTTTCATTTATAACCTCCTAGAGCATTAGCTGATAACTCAGCTAATGCTACATTCTCCTCATATTTCAAATGACTTTTGCAGCACAAATTACAATCAGAACTACCAAAACCATCTGCAATTAATGTTCCCTTTGTCTTTTTATTTAAACTACATTCAGTCATTTCTGATTTTTTTGTATCAATTATATGTACAGCATCATTATTGAGTAAATGATCTATATGCCAATGGAGATTTTTTTTCTTAGAAAGATGCCTTTTAATTCTTTTATCTATGTTTTTTTTGGCAGATCCTGTGTATACATAAGATCCAACTGGAAAAATAAAAGTTCCAAGTTTCCCAACTTTTAAATTTATTTCTTTTGTTACGTTTATAAATAATTGATAAGATTGCAATTATTAACCACTAAATATGTTTCTATACATTATATTTATCACTAATTATTTTTGTGTATTCAGGAAAATATTTTGAAATAACTGTAAGATCGAAAGAGGTAAGTATTGAAGTATTTGATTCTCTCTCAAGAAGAAAATTAAAACTAAAATTTAAAAGTTCTTCTTTTGAAATTTTATTCTTAGTTAGCTTGAAAAGCATTTCATCAGTGACGGAAACAACATGCTTAGTAATTTGATTTGCTTTAACTGTAATTTCAAATTTATCTTTAGTTAATTCAGTAATCAGTAACTCCAAATTTTCCTTACCTCATCTATTTTTAAAAATACACTATTATCATATTGATTTATTACCATTTCAATTGCTTGATCTTCATTTTCTGCTTCTACAATCAGCGTATTATTTGCAATTTCTTTTCTTCCATTAAAATGCTTGAATTCAAGTGAAAATTTTACTTCAAAATCAGTTTTCCAATTACTCATTTTTTTTCGCTTAAAATTTTTAATAAATATTTTAATCAGTTTAATAAGATGTAGCTTCTTTAGTTAATAATTTTAAGAAATAAGAATATGTTGAAGGGTCTTCTATTAATTCGCCATCATTCAAATCATTTTTGAGACCCTGCATACATTCAATTTACCCATAACTTAGATTAATTGTAATTATTAAATCAAATAATCTATTCATCGTAAAGCTCAAAACTGTTGATGAGATAAATATATTTTTACCCTTGTAAAATTTGAGAATTTTATTAAAACAATTTAAAACAAATCTTAGATTAGTCTAATGCAATCAATTAAAAAAATTATAGAAGATAAGTATTTTGTTACTTTTATAACAATAGTAATTATAATTAATGCTATTACTCTCGGACTGGAAACCAGTCCAAAAATTAAAGCAGAATTTGGTGTTATTTTATCTTTAATTGATAGAGTTGCGTTAACAATTTTTACAATTGAACTAATTACAAAAATTGCAGTTTACAAACAAAGATTTTTTAAAGATGGTTGGAATATTTTTGATTTTTTAATTGTAGCAGTTTCTCTTATTCCTGCATCCGGTCCTTTCTCAGTTTTAAGAGCATTTCGTATTTTTAGAACTCTAAGATTATTATCAATTGTCCCATCAATGAAGAGGATAATACAAGCTATATTTATTTCTATTCCTGGCATTTTATCAGTTGGCACAATTATTATTTTAATATTTTATATTTCTTCAGTCCTTACTACTACTTTTTTTGGAGAAAGATTTTATGAATGGTTCGGTACAATAGGAAATTCGATGTATACACTTTTCCAAATAATGACTTTAGAAAGTTGGTCAATGGGTATAGTAAGGCCCGTAATGAAAGAATTTCCTTTGGCCTGGTTGTTTTTTGTGCCCTTTATCTTAGTTACAACATTCGCAATACTAAACTTATTTATAGGTATAATTGTTGATGCGATGCAACAAATCTCAAAAGATGGCAGTCATGAAGAAAAATCTGAACTAGATTTGCAAAAAAAAATTATGTCTATGGAAATACAACTGAAAGAAATAAAAGAATTATTAAACTATAAAAAATGAGTGAGATTTTAGTGTCCTTTGTTTATAATAAAAATAATGCAAGATGCATGTGGTGTAAGAGAACTAGAAACCCGCATCCAGATTTCACCTTTGAAACAATTCCAACTAAAGTATTTACTTCAAAAAAAGGTAGAAAAATTGAACTTTGCTTTAGTTGTCATGAATATGAAACTTTTAAATCTAAAAAAACTAAAACAGATTTTAAAAAAAATTTAGACCTTAAATATGAGACACTAAAAGTTTTAAATATTTGAAAAATACAAATATATTTTATGTCATTAAATTGAGGATTTTTTTAATAAATTTTGAATATATGGTTTTAATTTTTTTATACCTATAAATGGATGTATTTTAAGAACATAATCTAGATTTTTTAGAGCCTGTTTATATTCCTTTAATATAATATTTATTTGAACCAGTCCTGATATAGCACCAAAATGCCTTGGCTCTAATTTTAAAGTCGATTTGATGTCATCTATTGAACCTATGTAATCACCTTGCAAAAACTTTATTGTTGCAATCTTATTAATCGGTTCTGCCCAAATAGGTTCTTTTTTAGATAAGTTTTTAAAAAGTGAGAGCGCTTGATCTAATTTACCATTATGTAATAATTCTAAACCTTTCTGCATTTGACTATTACTACTTTTAGTTGATCCATTATTAAGCCACAAATTCCATATTTTACCTTCATAGTCCATTGCTAATGTGAGATTAGTTGATTGTTTTAATTTTAAAAAAAGATTGTCCAACTCAGAAGAATAAGCATTATGTGAAAAATTAAAAAAAATAACTATAAAAATTGTAAGAATTTTATTTATTGAAAATAATTTATAAAACATATTTTTTGCTGAATTATAAAACATTAATAATTTACATCATATAAAACGATACCCCTATTAGAAAAAACCTTCCATACAATACCTGTTTTATTTTTAAATTCTAATTCTGCTTCTTTAAAAATTTTTTGACATTCTACAAAAGCCTTTTCATCTTTATATTCCCACAAATGACCTAACCTTAGTGTTCCTTCTTTATTCCATATTTGAGAAACTGTTTGCCTAAGTGCACCTGCTTTTTTAAATTTTTCAAAATTTTTATTCATAATTTTTTCCCATTCAATCTCACCAATTTTCATATCACTCTTTGTTTGAAAGTCTGAAGTAATATAACTTATAAGCTTAGCGTCACTCATTTTTATACCTTACTAATATAGATAACTTTTTTTATTTAAATTCAATTTCAACAAATGAATATGAAAAATCATTATGATTTATGACATTATGGTTTACACCCTTCTGCCTAAAGTAACTCACTCCCTTCGAAAGATTTGAATAAGATACTTTACCATCATGATTTACAATCTTGAGACTACCATCCATCATTGGGACTACAACATAATCATATTCATGAACATGTTTTCCAGTATCTTCACCTGGCTCAAATGACCAACGCGTTACTCTTGTCTTTTCATTATCAATCATTATTTCAGACTTAGCCATTTCATGAGCTCTCGCTTACTAAAACCAAAAATTTTTACTTATACAATCATATTTTTCTGGCATTTCAAACTTATTTTTACCTTCCAGTGTCAATATAAATGGTTTTAAATTTTTTGTAACCATATCCAAATGCCATGCAAAATTTAAATTTTTATCGATTGTCATATCTTCAAACAATAAAAAAGAAGAAACTTTTTGGCCAACAACATTTCCTACTTTGATGAATTGTCCATTAATCCTTTTATAAGCAGTCGCATAGATATGATTTTCGTCATGTTTAAAAAAATATTCTTCCTTGCCCTTTACCTTGTCACTATGGCATGAAATACCTGAATAAGGTTCGAATGCATATATTTGGAAGTTATAAGAACTTAACAAAATAATTAGCATAATTTTTTTTGACATTGTTAAATTTACAATGATTTTAAAAAAATTTTTGAAAAAATTGTCAGAATAAAATTTAAAAAACATGTGAAAAATTCAATTTGTTAATGTTGAGTATTATTTTTCTTCAATAAATCTTCCATAACAACTTTTAAGGACTCAAACAAATCAATTGCAATCACCTTTTCATCCTCAGATAAGGATAAAAACTGTTCATTTAATTTTTTCTTATCCGTACCTTTGGATTGTAATTTTATCCATATAGGATTTTGTTGTATTTCTTGAAGAGTTTTGTATTTCAAGTTTTAATGCCAAAATTAAATCTAAATATTTATAGTTAATCAAATATGTTTAAATTTTTAAAGTTCTTTTTTTAACTTTTTAATATATTTTTTATAATAGTAATATACTTAAATATAAATAACATTTTATTTAAGTTGATATTATATCAAACAATTTTAAAGTATCAATTTTATAGGATTAAAATATTTTAACTACATCATTTTAGAATGATATACATCAACTACATAATTGTAGTAGCCTCGTATTATCTTTTATGTATAAAAAAGAAACGACTATCAAATAAGCTAAAACAAGATTATTGATCTATAAAAAGCTGTGAAGTTTTCAAAAAATAATAAGAGAAATACTATTTGATTTACCGCTAATGATTGATAAAAACGGATATATGTGTGTGGTGGTGAATAAAATTGATTAACTAGAAATTACTGTTTTACATATTTAAATAATATTAGATAAATTGAATAAATAAAAATTCCTAACATAAAAAAATCAAGAAAAAGCATAGGATTATTTAATAAATTAAATAATCTAGAAAAAGTGTATAGCAGGCAAGCTGATGCGATTATTACACCTTTTCCAAAATCTCCTCTAATATTTTTAATAAAAAATTCTTTTTTAATAAACATCTTTAGATTGAAATTATTTAATCGTTTAACGTATAGTTTATAAATTTCTAATCGGAAGAACGTTCAGCCCATCCAGCAAAAATTTTTTCTAAAACAACAACTATATAATATAACCCAATACCTAAAAATGCTAAAGCTATAAGTACTGCAAACATTAAAGGGTAATCTGAATTTGTTTTACCACTGTCAAACAAAGCACCTAATCCTCTCCCATGTGGGGATACTATCTCCATCAAGTTTGTACCAATAAATGCTAGTGTAACAGCAACTTTTAATGCTCCAAAAAACTCAGGCAAAGTTTTTGGTAATGCAATTTTCCAAAATATTAACGATTTAGACGCGCCTAAAGACCTTAAAATGTCTCTATATTCAGGCTCTAAAGTTGACAATCCAATCGAGACAGAAACAGCTATAGGGAAAAAAGAAATCATAAAAGCGATTAAAACAGTGTTTAGATCGTGTTGGCCTACAAACATTAGAGCAATTATTGGTACTACGGTAGCTTTTGGAATTGCATTAAATCCTACTAATAGAGGATATATTGCTTCACGTAAAACCTTTGAAAAACCCATAATCATTCCTAAAAAAACACCACATAAAACTGCTATAAATAAGCCTACAACCGTTCGCCAAAGAGTATCCCAGCCATAATATAAAAATAAAACTTTAAATTTCCAAAATGCAGGCCATATGTCAGATGGAGACGCCATTTTATAGTTTGGCCATTCATTTACCCATACTAGAAGCTCCCATAAAATAAGGAAGATAACGATAGCATATAAAGGTACTAAAATATGTCTCATTTATTTCTTTCTTGTTGACTTTGAGCAATCTCTATTTGTTTTCTAAGATTTTTTAGTAAATCTATTGATTTAGGGGTGTATAAACTCTCAAGTTTTGGTGTTTTTGATTTTGGTACTTTTACAAAAAATTGCTTTGAAGCTGGTCTACCAGAAAGAACTACAACTTCATCAGCAAGAAATATTGACTCTCTTAAATCATGAGTAATCAATATTCCTGTGAATGGTTCTTCTTTTCTTAAATTATGCATTACTTGCCATAAATCTTCCCTAGTAAAAGCATCCAATGCACCAAATGGCTCGTCTAAAATAAGAACATCAGGTTTATGAACTAAAGCTCTGCATAAAGATGCCCTTTGACGCATTCCCCCGGAGAGTTCAGAGGGTCTTTTTTCTTCAAAACCTTCTAACCCAACTAAGAACAAAAGTTCTTTTGCTCTTTGCTGTTTTTCTTCAAAAGTTAATTGATTTGGAACAATTTCTAATGGTAACATAACATTTTTTATAATACTTCTCCACTCTAACAAAACAGGGTTTTGAAAAGCCATTCCAACAGTTGGTCTTGGAGTAGTTATTTTTTCCCCACTAAGAAATACCTCTCCTTCGTCTGGCTGTAAAAGACCTGAAATTAATTTAGTTAGGGTAGATTTTCCACATCCAGATGGGCCAACAACAGCTGTAAAGCCATTTTCTGGAACACTCATGGTTAGATTTTTTATAACTGGCAGTAACCCAGTCTCAGTTTTGTATGTATGTGTTACATCTTTAATTATTATAGCGTCTTTTTGTTTGTTTAATGACATAAATATACCTTGAAATAGGACAGAAAATTCTGTCCTATTTTATGTTTGTTTTTGAATTACTTCAACTTAAACCCACCTTTTGGTAAATAAGCGTCAGTAAAATATAACTTTGAATTAGGTTTACTTTTATATTTATAAGTTTCACTTAATTGAGCAATAGCGGCTTCAAAACGGGCCTTATCAATATTACCCATCCCATTTTTGAGAACATAATCCGTCATAACGTTTCCTGAAAGGGCTAAATTAAATCTTCTTTCTTCCAAGTTTTTGTCAGCAGCTGGATTTCTTTTAACAAGTGCATCAATAGCAGAGCTTGGATTTGAAATCGCGTCCTTCCAACCCTTTCCAACTGCATCAAGAAAAGATTTAACAATCTTAGAGTTTGAAGAAGCAAAATCAGTGTTAACAATGATTGCGTTACCGTAAAGCTTAAGCCCATGATCAGCCATTAATATTGTAGTGATATCATCTTCTGGCACTCCTAGACGAACTAAATTAAGAAAAGATGAAAATGAATAACCAGTGATTGATGAAACTTTGCCTTCTGCTAACATAGGTTCACGAGTAGGAAAACCAACTGGTTCTACTTTAATTTTGTTCATATCTAGACCATTAGCCTTTGCAAAAGATGGAAACTGTGCCCATGCTCCATCTGGCGGTGGTGCGCCCAATATTGATCCTGGCAGATCAGCTGGTGACTTAATTCCTAATGATTTTCTACCAATAACAGCAAAAGGTGGTTTATCATAAATCATCATTATTGCTGTAACCGGAGCACCAGGATTTTGATCTAAAAATTTGATCAAGGAATTAATGTCAGCAAAACCAAAAGGAAACGATCCAGTTGCAACCTTTGGGATTGCATCTAATGATCCTTTACCCGGTGAAATCTCAACATCTAAACCTGCATCTTTAAAATAACCTTTATCTATTGCATTAAAAAATGGTGCAGATGGACCTTCAAATTTCCAATCTAATGTAAATGGTATTTTAGTACCTGCATAACTTGTAATTGAGAACAAAAAAGAAATTGTTATTAATAATAAATTTCTAAACAATTAAACCTCCTATATATATTATCTATTATTTATTTTGAGAAATTAATTATAAATCACAAAAATGTTTTATAAAGTTTTTATTAAGTGACTACACTTTATCAATTTATGATTAAATATTAATCAATTAAACTTCATATTTAAAAGAACTTTGTTAATTGATTATCAGAATTATTTTATTTAAAAATGAAATGGGAAGTGATTTTAAAGAAAAAGTTTTAACATGAAACTAACTTCTTTCTCTCCAAGCTATGTATGAGGAAGCTCCAACAATAAAGAAACCACCTATCCATAAAGTATAGGGTGTGCTTTCAATAAAGATAGTATATCCGATTAAAACTGACCAAATCAATTTTAAATAATCTAAGGGAAGTAAAATTGCTAACTCTCCCCTTTTAAATGCACTATTTAAAAGTGTTTGTGCTATTGTTCCAGTAATAGCTATAAAGAAAATTATTGAAAATTGATATAAATTTGGTATTTCCAAATAAGGATAGGCAGCTATAAATGTTGCTGGTATCATGCCAACACCTGCATAAAGAGATATTGTTACTGGTGAGTCTGTTTCAGTTAACTTTTTTATAAAAATCAAAGAAACGGACCAAATTAGTGATGAAGTAAGTATAAACATTCCTCCAACATTGAATGAAATATCGGGTCTTAAAACTATCAGTGCACCAAAAAATCCTACAAAAAGAGCAATCAGCCTATGTTTTTTTAGTTTTTCTTTTAAAAAAATAAATGCTAAGAGCGAAGTAAAAATAGGGACTGTCAAATTGAGAGCAGTTACTTCTGATAATGTTGTTAATGTTAATCCATAAAAGAAACATAGCATAGCTATTGAATTTGTTATAATTCTATAAATTTGAAATTTTGGTTGTTTAGTTATAAATGTAGACTTTCCCTGTTTAAATATTATTGGAGCTAATACAACTATAACAAGTGCACATCTTAGAAATGTAATTTCAAAAATATGGATTTGATCTGACAAAAATTTTGCTGCACTATGCATTACAACAAAACTAAATCCAGATATAACCATTAAGAATATTGATATAGTTGTATCAGAAAAATTTTTCATTTTTTTGACAAAGCATCTAAAATTGGACAATTTGGTCTATCGTCACCATGACAATTATCAGCTAAGTAAATTAATTCATCTTTTAAATTTTGTAACTGCTTTAACTTTTCATCTATTTGAAAAATTTTCTCTAAGGTTAATTTTTTTACATCTTTACTAGTCCTATTTTTATTTTCGTATAGGGATAATAACTCTCGACATTCATCTATACTAAAGTCAAATTTTCTTGCCTTACCCACAAATTTTAGTTTCAAAATATCTTCTTCGCTATACTCACGATATCCAGAATCAATATTTTGATGTGGTTTTACAAGACCAATATTGTCATAATATCTGACAGCTTTTACAGTTAACTCACATAATTTAGACGCTTTTCCAATATTCACAGTTAAACTTCAACTTTCCACTATAAGTATATTTATAAACTAGACATAGTTATCTATAAAGCAATAGAAATATAAAATTTAAAATCCTTTTATTTCATACTAAGAATAGAATTTATTGTATCTGGGTAAAAACGGTGTTCTATTAATTGTAAACGCTCTTTCAATAATTCCAAATTATCATTTTTATTAATTTTAATAGTATATTGTTTAATTATAGAACCACTATCAATCCCTTCATCTACGTAATGTATTGTTACACCCGTATATTCAGCACAATCTTCTAAAGCTTGTTTAATCGCGTTCATGCCCTTGTACTTTGGCAACAAAGATGGATGAATATTTACTATAAATTTGGAAGGTAAAGTAGTTACAAAATTTCTACTTAACAATTTCATAAAACCTGCAAGTACTAGCAATTTTACATTATACTCGTTTATTAATTTTAATACTTCTTTTTCTAATTCTGAGACATTATCCCAAGTATATGACGGTATATTTGCATTTTTTGCAATTTTTAAACCTAAGGCTTTAGAATTATTAGAAACAACAAAACTTACCTTTATACCTTTATCAATTATAGCTTTTAAATTTGAACCATTTCCACTAAGCAATACCGCTATATTTTGATGCATGTAGAATACCTGATTGTTTAGTTAAAATTAATTTCAACTTACTTCGGACTAATATATATAATTTTATATATTTTTAATTAATAGCAAAAATCCAATAATTATTAAAATTGATAAAATGGTCTGCCTAAAAATTTTGTTAGATAACTTCATTCTAATCTTAGTCCCCAAATACTGACCAATTAATGCCGGTGCGGTAATAATTAAGCTCATTAATAAATCATAAAAATTACCCAGGCCGTGATAAACAAGCGAAGAGTATAATGGTATTGAAGCTAAAAAGTACATTGTTGCAGTAGTTCTTATAAAATTCTCTTTTTCTAAATTTAATGAAACTAAAAAAGTGATTATTGGTGGTGCATAAAATGTAGATAAGCCTCCTAGTATGCCTGAAAAAAATCCAATGATTACTGACAATATTTTTTCATTTCTTTTTTTTATATTTTTAAGATTAAACCCAAAAAAATTAATCAGTGTAAAAACAATTATTGTTAATGCTATGATTATTGAAATTGTCCGAAAGTTAAGGTTTAGAATTAACTTCCCACCAATTAATATACCTAGAAAAAGCATTAGGAACATTGGTAAAAATCTATAGTCGTTTATCCCCTTTTTTATATTCATTTGAATAAGGTTCGTCGCTATTATTGGAAAACACAATAGCATCATTGCTTTTGTGGGAGGAAGAATTAACGCTATTATTGGGACAGAAAACATTGACATCCCAATTCCTACTGAACCTTTAACTATGCCTCCCATAAAAATAGATATTAGAACAAAAGTTATAGTAAAAGTTTCAAGATAGTTTGGATCCATAAATTTATTTTAAGCCTTAAAATTTAACCTATTTAATATTTTATTATACAAATACTTCCAAGCACTTATTTAAAAGCTTTTATAATATTTTATACCCATACTTCTTAGTTAATAAATGTACTAAAAAAACAAAAAATATAGTTATAAAAATACTAATTATGATTGACCAGTAAAAACCAAATTTATTAATAAGATAGGGAAAAACTAGAAACATTGGTAGCGTAGGTATCACATATAAAAGAGTATATGATGCATGGTTGGATATTTTCTCAACAGAGTTATTTTCATAATGTAGCCAAAATAAGATAATAAATGTTGTTATCGGTAAGGCAGCTATTAAGCCCCCAATTCTATCATTA
>CACOAO010000014.1 GCA_902625215.1 uncultured SAR116 cluster alpha proteobacterium | reverse complement strand
AATATAAGTTCAGCATTACATGAAATAGGTGTAAAAAAAAATGATAAAATATCCGTTATTGCTGATAATAGTTATAAGTGGTGCGCTATAGATTTGGCTACAATATCACTAGGAGCAATAACTGTTCCTGGTTATACAACCAGTAATGAAGAAGAAATTTCTTATCTCTTGTCTCATTCAGAAACTTCAATAGTTTTTGTTAATAGAAAACTTTTATCACTAATTTTAAATATACTACCAAATTTGAATAAAATTAAACATGTAATATGTATAGACAATACAAACTCATCAAAATTCAAAAAATTTAACATAGGTTTTTATACATTTAATGAGTTAATAACTCTTGGTTCAAAAAGTGATGTGAAATCAAATATTATACAACATTTTGTGTCTAAAATTGATGAAAATGATGTGGTTTCAATTATTTACACATCTGGAACTAGTAATAAACCTAAAGGAGTAATGTTAACTCATAAATCAATTATATCTAATATAGTTGGAGCAAGAGAGTTAGTTTCTGAAATCAAAATAAAAGATCATAAATTTCTGTCTATAATTCCATTATCACACGCTTATGAACATACTGCTGGCTTTTTCTTACCTATATTTATTGGAGCAGAAATTTATTTTAATGAAAATCGTGATCAAATAGTAAATGATTTAATAAGTGTTAAGCCAACATTGATGACTGCCGTGCCAAGACTTTATGAAGTTTTATATAAGAAAATAAATAATCAACTTTTAACCAAAAGTAAAGTTTCTCAAAAACTGTTTGAAAAAACAATTACATTTGGGACTAAAAAATATAAAAAAATAAAACTAACTTTTTTAGAAGAAGTCCAAAATATAATTTTAGATAAATTAGTAAGAAAAAACTTTCAGAAAAAGTTTGGTGGAAATTTACAAGCTTTTATTTCTGGAGGTGCTGCTCTGAATGAACAAGTTGGTTTATTTTTTCAATCTCTTGGAATTAATATTTTACAAGGATACGGTCAAACTGAATGTTCACCACTTATATCGTGTAATCCAATAAATAATATAAAAATAGATACCGTGGGCGTTGTTATAAAAGGACTTCAGGTTAAAATTTCTAATCAAAATGAAATTCTCGTAAAGGGAAGTTCTCTAATGAAGGGTTATTGGAAAGATAAAAAAAACACAGATAAAGTTTTGGTAAATGGTTGGTTGCACACTGGAGACCTGGGATCAATTGACAATGATGGATACTTAAAAATTTCTGGAAGAGTAAATGAAATGATTGTTAATTCAGGGGGTGAAAATATAGCTCCTGTTCCAATTGAAAATCTTTTACTGGCATACGATGAAATTGAGCAAGTAATGATTTATGGACATAACAGACCTTTTTTAGTTGCTATAATTATTCCAACTGAAACTTCATTAAGTGATAACGAAAATATTTTAAAAGAAAATCTTCAAAATATTTTAAATGACGTAAATAAAGATTTATCTCAGACAAAAAAAATTAGAAAATTTATTTTTTCGAATAAACCTTTTAGTACTGATAATAGTCAATTAACCCCTACACTCAAAATAAGACGACATGTAATTGCAAAATATTATAAAGACGAAATTAATAACTTATACAAGAAATCCTTCTTTTAATTCTGCTTAGGTTTCAAAATAGTGAGATTTGATTTTTTTAGTCCACAAGTTAAAGATAATCCATTTTCTTCATTAATAATGTTAGTTTTAGGAGTAATAATTTTATCTTTGCAGGATAGTTTAATCAAACTAATGTCTAGTGAAACAAGTTTTTGGCAATTGCAATTTATAAGATCAATTGGAAATATAGTTTTACTGCTTTTCATAGCTAAATTTACTAACGGTATTCATCTACTGTTTCCGCGTAATTGGAAGCCTGTATATTTTAGAGCTCTAATGATGACAACTTGTATGTTTTGCTTTTTTGCAGCATCTCCAAAATTAAGTTTTGCACAGATGGCTGCTGGTCTTTATACATTTCCAATTTTTGTTTCTTTATTAGCAATTGTCTTTCTTAAAGAAAGGATTGGAATTTGGAGGATTTTTGCTTTGATATTGGGGAGTGTAGGAGCTTTATTGATTTTAGAGCCATGGTCTGAAAATTTTTTGCTGTTACAAATATTGCCTATAATGGCTGGTTTTTTCTTTGCTTGTAATATTATTCTTATTAGAAAATATTGCAGAGAAGAATCTGTAATGTCTCTTACATTGGCAGTAGGTGTAATGTTTTTCGTTTCTGCTTCTTTGGGGATATTAATTTTTGAGAATTTATATATAGAACATATTTATAGAGAATTAAGTCCATTTGTTTTTATAGGATGGCCGTTATTAACTTTCATTGTTTTTTCTTTTTGTTTATCATGTTCAATCTTAAATATTACGGGTAATATGCTTTTAGCAAAAGCTTATCAGACAGCAGAAAGTAGTTGGTTAGCTCCAATGGATTACTCATATTTAGTTTTTGCAGCTATTTGGGGAAAACTCTTTTTTGGAGATTGGCCTAGTTATTCAAATATATTTGGAATGTTTTTAATTGCTTTTTCAGGTATTTTAATTGCTTTTAGAGAACAGATAAAAACAAAAAATCAACTAAAAAAATAATCTTCAATATTTTGATCAAAAACCACATCAGAAACATTTATCGCTCGAGTTAAAAAAAGACCATCTAAAGAAGTAACTCTACTTAATGCTACATAGGTTTGACCAGGAGCAAACGAGCCTTTGTCTAAATCTATGATAGCTTTTTCAAATGTTTGTCCTTGGCTTTTATGTATTGTTACAGCCCAAGCTAGCTTGATAGGGTATTGAGTAAAAGTTGCCACAACTTCATGCATTACTTGACCATCTTTAATTAAATAATCAAATTTTTCCCAAGTATCTTGTGTAATTTTATAGATTTTATTTTTAATTTTTAAATGAATAGAATTTTCTGTTAACTGAGTAACTATACCTATTGATCCATTAACCCATCTTTTTGGAGATTTTAAGTCATTTTTAATGAGCATTACTTGAGCTCCAACTTTTAGCTCAAGAATTTCGTCAGCTGGTTTTTCTTTGAAGTCACCAGTTTCAGATGACTCATAAGAAAATGTTTCACTGTTTATATTTTGAAGGTTAACATTATTTATAGAATCCACTCTTTTATTTGTAGGCGACAATATAATTGTCTCTGCAGGTATATCTGAACTTTCATATACAACCCTTTTGTTTAATACAAAAAGATCATTATCATTAATTTTCCCAGATCTAATATTGTTGAGTATATTAATAAAATCTTTATCTTTTTGTCTAAAGACTTTTGTTAATTCATAGGTTTTAATATTACTTTCCTCAAAGCAATTAGCATTAAAAAAATAATGACCAAGTGGATAAAAATTATTAAAAATTTCTCTTTCATTTTCCCTTATTACAGGTGGAAGTTGATGCAGGTCTCCTAAAAGAATAATTTGAATACCACCAAAGTTTTTGTTGCTATTTCTATTTAATCTAAGTGATTGATCTATAGCATCGAGCACATCACATCTTACCATAGAGCATTCATCAATTAAAATAGTATCAATTTTGCTTATGACTTTACTTCGTAATCTTTTGATTTTTTCATTTATTAATATTCTTGGCGGAAATAGAAAAAAAGAATGAATGGTTTTTCCTTTTGCTTTTATTGCAGATATTCCCGTTGAGGCTAATATTACAAAATTCTTTTTTGAATTTATTCTAAAATATTCTAGTAAAGTAGTTTTTCCTGTGCCAGCTTTTCCAGTGATAAAAATATTTTGCTTAGAATATTCCATTTGATTAAAAATTTCTTTAAATTCAGAATCAAATTTAATTTTTTCAGATATATCACTGTAATTATTTATTTTATTTTCCATAATTGAATTTATTTTTAATAATAGAAGTCAAGTGCGTTATCATTTCATCTGGTTTGAGGGTTTCATTTAAAGTTATGCACTCGTCTGGTTCTTCTAAAATAGCGAATTGACTATTAACTAAACTGTCAGGCATGAAATGATCTTGTCTATTTTTTATCCTTGTCTTTGCAGTATTTTTGGTAATTTTTAAATAAACTAAATATTCTTTTTTAACGTTTAATATTGATCTATATTTTTCTTTTAGAGCAGAGCATGCAACAACTAAATTTTGAAAACTTTTTCTTTTATTGATTTCTTCTTTTATTTTAACAAGCCAATCATACCTGTCGTCGTCATTCAGTGGAATTCCCACACTCATTTTATCTATATTATTTTTGCTATGGTAGTCATCTGCTTCAATTAAAAATGCATTTATTTTTTTTGACAACAACTTTGCAATCGTTGTTTTCCCAGAACCAGCAACACCCATTATAAGTATAGTAAAATATTTATCGCTCATAATTTAGTCCAATAAGGAGTTATATTATTTTTTCCTTCTTTGTCTTTAATTGGATGAAGGCCAAAAAAACTTCTCTGTAACTGTATTATTTCACCAATTTTATGATTTGAAAACATTTGGTCATAATATGCCAGATTAGAAGATAAAACAGGGCAAGTTATTCCCATGTTTATTGCACTTGAATTGAATTCTCTAATTGATTTTAACTGATCTGGACAATTTGTTTTAATTAAATCATATAAAAATTGTGGATCAATTTTTTTTCGTATGATGAATTCCTTTAAAATAAGATCTAGGTATCTACCCTGTAAAATACATCCAGCACTCCACGCTTTAAAGATATCTTCTATTTTAAAATCAAAAAAATTCCATTTATTCGATTCATTTATAAGGTTAAGACCTTGGTATATAGAGCATGCAAAATTAAAAAAAATTATTTTTTCAATAGATATTTCATTACATTTATCATTTGGATTATATTTTTTATTATTAAAATTTTGTTCAAAATTATATTTAAAATTTTTTGAGTTAGATCTTGCAGATACAGCCTCGTATATTGATGGGATTCCAACACCTAAGTCTAGTGCGGCTTTTATAGCCCAAACACCTGTTCCATTTTGTCCAATTACTGGGTCAACCTCATCTAAAAAATACTGATCATTGTCATTTTTAGCATTCATTATTTCAGAAGTTATTTTTAACAGAAATGAAGAAGAGTTGGTTTTAAGTATATCTTTAAATTTTTTTGCTATTTCATCATTATTTAGATTGTAAACTTTATTTAAGATATTACTTACCTCAGCAATTCCTTCCATAAGTGCATATTCAATACCATTATGTACTAATTTCACAAAATGTCCTGACCCAGCGCTACCAAAAAAACAACACGCACTTTGATTGTCATTTTTTGCTGAAATATCCTCAAATATGTGTTTTGTTTTGTTCCATGCTTCTTTTGAGCCTCCAACCATTATTGCTGGACCATTTTTAGCTCCTCTAGGCCCGCCTGAAACTCCAACGCCTAAAAAGTTTATCTTATGACTATTTAATAAAGTGTCTCTTTCTATTGACTTCAAATAAAGTGAGTTTCCAAGGTCAGCTACAATATCTTCAGGTTCTAAAAAATTTATTAATTCATTAATTACTGCATCCACTTTTTCAGCTGGTAAGCTAAGCATAATTATTCTTGGTGAAATAACCTTTATTAAGAGTTCTTTTAAAGATGTAGTTAGAAATAAATCTTTAACTTTATTTTTTTTGAGGTCGCTATTTGTTACTGAATTTTCTTCATATGCATAAACTTTATATTTTTTTGATATAATATTCTTGGCTAAATTTAATCCCATTGAGCCAAGTCCAATTATTCCAATGTTCATATGAAGATTTACCTTTTTGAATTGAATAACATTTTTATATCAAGTTGAAATATTTTTTTCTATCAGATTTATTTAATTTCTTTTAAATTTAAAAAAATTAGAAATTGGAGAATAAAAAATTTCTAATATTACAAATCCAGTTATTGCAAAAATTGCTATTAGCTGATTAATAGTAATGTCATCTTCAAGAATAAAATATGCTAACCCTAGAGCAATTACAGGTTTTAAAAAAAATAAATAATTTCCTCTTGCAACGTCAGGAATTTTTGATAGCCCCCACAACCAAAGTATGAATGCTATGCAAGTGTTCCAGACTCCAAGAGTTATTATGGATAAATACTCAATATGCGTTCTATCAAAAAGATCAAATGGATTTACCCATATGTTCCAAATAATACCTATAGATGGATATAAAGCTATAAAGCCAAGTACGAATGTATAGGTAGTCATCCTTACAGGTCCATATACTTGTACATAAGGTTTGATCATAACAAGATAAATTGCTCCAATTAAAGCACATCCAATAGATAAATAAATTCCTACGATGCTATCACCAGTGCCTCTAAGCTGCTCTAAGTAACCATCGGTAAGTAAAAAAATACACCCTAGAAAAGCACCAATACCACTTACAATTTTTGGAGGTGTTATCTTAGTTCCTTCAATAACACGAGCTACAAAAACGACTCCTATTGGCATCACTGTAACCATAGTGGCAACTTGAACTACAGAGGCAAAATCTAAAGCCCAATGAAATAAGAATTGTCCAAAGGCCATACCAAAAACAGAAAGAATAACAATGGGGTAAAAATTTTTTTTGAGTGGTACAATCAAGTTTCTAGATGATGGATTAATTAAGGACAATATCAATAAGGCAAAGCCACCTAAACCAAACCTCCAAACAGATACTTCAACACCAGAAATACCTGAAAGTTTTACAAAAAATTCAGAACTTGCATGACCGCACACGCCTAAAAATGCAGAAAAATAAGCTAATATTATTAAAGTTTTATTATTTTGACTCATCGATGTAAATAATTAAACTTTATACAATTAATTGCCTTCAATTATCTTTAAAACTTTTGGTGGTGACATTGGAAGACTATATGAACGTTTTCCTATTGCTTGGTAAACTGCATTAGATATAGCTGCCAGAGGTGGTACTAAAGGGACTTCACCAACACCTCTTACTCCTTGTGGATGTTTTGGGTTGGGAATTTCTATTAATACCGTATCCAACATTGGTAAATCTGAACAAACAGGCATTCTGTAATCTAAAAACCCTGTATTATCTAAATGACCGTCTTTATTATAAATATATTCTTCACTTAAGGCCCAGCCAATACCTTGAACACATCCACCATGAAGTTGACCTTCTACATAATCAGGATGGATGGCTTTACCAACGTCTTGTATAGATGTATATCTTTTCACCCTAACTATTCCAAGGTCCATATCTACTTCAACATCACAAATATGTGTTGCAAATCCGCCTTCAGCACCTTCAGTATTTACTTGGTATCCAGCTCCAATTGGTCCACCGGTGGCAGTAGCTTTTTCTGCTAATTCAGCTAAGGTAAGAGGAGCAAATTTTCCTGCGTTGTCTCCCGCAGGCCTTGCTGCACCATTTTCCCATTCTATTGCTTCTTCATCAATACCCCAAATCTTAGCAGCTCTATGTTTTAACTGATTAATTACAATTTTAGCAGACTCAGTAACAACCATAGCTGAAGCAAATAATACTCTACTTCCTCCGGTAAGATTACTGTATCCAATTGTTGCTGTGTCACCAATTAAAACTGATACTTTATCGTGATGAATTCCCAACAATTCAGCAGTAATATTTGCTATTGATGCTCTTGATCCACCAATATCAGGATGGCCAGTTGTAACAACAACATTTCCATCTTCCGTAATATTTAATTGTGCACTAGATTCTCCTCCAGCATTAAACCAAAATCCACTTGCAACACCACGCCCTTGATGCTTTCCTAAGGGGGCTTTGTAATGAGGATGATTAATTGCGGCCTCTACTGTTTCTAAATAACCGATTTGTGGATAAGTTGGTCCGTGCACAGCTTGAGTTCCTTCTTTAGCAGCATTAATTTTTCTTAACTCTAAAGGACACATATCAAGTTTTTCCGCAATTTCATCTAACACACATTCAACTCCATACGCACCTATAGGAGCTCCAGGGGCTCTATATGCAGCCACCTTGCATCTGTTTGACACAACGTCATATCCAAAAGTATGAGCATTTGGTATATCATATGGTGCAAGAGAGCAACCTACAGCACCCCTAATTGGTGAACCAGGAAATGCTCCTGCTTGCAGATAAAAAATACCTTGTGCAGCTACAATTTTACCATTTTTTGTGGCTCCAATTTTTATTTTACTTTTAGAACCAGATGTTGGCCCTGAGGCTCTCATTGTATCTTCTCTATTCATAACAATTTTAACTGGACGACCAGTTTTTTGTGATAAGATAGTAGCTAATGGTTCAAGGTAAACAATAGTTTTACCTCCAAATCCTCCACCAATCTCAGCCGGTATAGCTCTAATGTTGCTCTGTGGTATACCAGTTAGGTAAGAGGTCATTGCTCTAACCATAAATTGACCTTGGCTTGAACTCCATATAGTAGCTCTGCCATCCGCAGCGACGCTAACTAAACATGAATGTGTTTCTAAATAACCTTGATGAACTGCTTCGGTTTTAAATTCTCTTTCGATGATAACATCGGCTTTTGAAAAGCCTTCTTCAATATTACCTTTTTTATGTTCAAGAGTACCAGCTATATTTGAGGGATTTCCTTCAAATTGAATGTGGTCATGTAAAATAGGTGCATCAGGTTTGATTGCATCATCAATTTCGATTGCCCATGGTAAGACTTCATATTCTACTTCGATTAACTCACATGCTTTTTCTGCTATTGCCTCAGAAGTTGCAGCAACTGCAGCAAGAGGATGGCCATGAAAAAGCACTTTATCTCTAGCCATTACATTTCTGCACATCCAGCGCATATCTTGAATTCCTAATAAAACTGGTGTATCAAGCGGGAAGTCAACTACATCTTTTGAAGTTATTACAGCCTTAACTCCTTCCAATGCCTCTGCCTTTTTTGTATTAATGGATAGTATTTTAGCATGAGGATGAGGACTTCTTAGTACATGACCCCAAATCATACCTGGCATCGAAGTGTCTGATGAATATTGAGCTCGACCCGTAACTTTATCAGCACCATCAGGTCTTATAGTGTTTTTACCAATCCATTTGTTACTTATTTCATTCATTAAGCACTCTCCTTCAATTCATCAGCAACTTCTAGTACAGCTTTAACAATTTTATCATATCCAGTACATCTGCATAAATTGCCAGCCAGCCAATACCTTACTTCTGTCTCTGTTGGTGAAGGATTATGATCTAACAATGCTTTAGAAGCCATTAAAAAACCTGGTGTACAAATACCACATTGAAGTGCAGCTTTTTCAAGAAATTTTTGCTGCAAAGCATGTAGTTTACCACCTTCAGACATACCCTCTATTGTTTCAATGCTGCTGCCTTCAGCTTCTGCAGCTAACATTAGGCAGGAACATACTAGCTCGTCGTCTAATATAATACTACATGAACCGCAATCACCTGAACCACAACTTTCTTTAGAGCCAGTTAAATTTAACTGATTTCTTAAAACATTCAACATTGTATCATGAGGCTCACATAAATAATCAACATTTTCATTATTAATTTTCGTAGAAACTTGAATCTTTGCCATATTTAATTTCCTCTTATTCTATCAACTGCTGCAAGAGTGGCCCTTTTAAACAAAACACCTGCAACCTTTGTTCTATAATCAATAGTTCCTCTTTTATCATCAATTGGATTGCATGCATCCATGCATATTTTGGATACTTCATCTAGAGTATTTTCATCTAGATTAGATCCAATCATTATTTCTGTTGCCTCTTTTATTAATAATGGTGTTGGGGCAACAGCACCTAGTGAAACTCTAGCATCTGTGCATATTCCATTGTCCATTGAAATGTTAACTCCACATCCAACAACGGCAATGTCCATTTCTGTTCTGGGTGTCATCCTTAAGTAAGCATCAGAAGAGTTTTTATTCCGCTTAGGAAATTTAAGACTAACTAGCATCTGCCCATTTTCTAATATTGTTTTACCTGGTCCCAAATGAAAATTTTCAATAGGTATTTCTTTTCTTTCGCCGGGTCCAGCAATGACTGCTTTACATCCAGCTGCAATTAATGCTGGCACACTATCACCAGCTGGTGAACCATTGCATAAATTTCCCCCAAGAGAAGCCCTTCCTTGTATTTGCTCTGAACCAATGAGCCTAAATGCTTCCAGAACACCCGGCCAAAGTTTAGCAAATTTAGAGTTTCTATTTAGGTTTGCTCCGGAAACAGAGGCGCCAACCATAAACTCATTGTCAGAAATTTCTTTAATAGAGTTTAGTTCAACAATTTTTTTTATATCTATTACCAAATTAGGTTTTCTAATACCACTTTTTATTTGTACTAATAAGTCTGTTCCACCAGCCAAGAAACGGGCTGATCCATTAGCCTTTGCATGAGCATCAACAGCCTCATCTA
The DNA here is from genome assembly GCA_902625215.1 of uncultured SAR116 cluster alpha proteobacterium. Classification (GTDB taxonomy): domain Bacteria; phylum Pseudomonadota; class Alphaproteobacteria; order Puniceispirillales; family Marisalimonadaceae; genus Marisalimonas. The sequence goes on along the minus strand of CACOAO010000014.1, from coordinate 43,340 downwards.
TAGTTTTTGCAGCTAGGTATTGTGTGTCTGACATTTCATCTCCCAAAGATTAAATTTGAATATAAAAAAAAAAGAATTATAAAGAAAATAACAATTTATTATTTCTTATTCAATATATTTAAATTTTAAAGCTCAAAAATTTTATGAAATTTTTAACCAACCCTCATTTTTTATTAACACTTACGTCTATTTTTTGGGCTTTCAATACTGTAGCAGGTAGAGCAGCAGTTGGCGAGGTTTCTCCATTATTAATAGTAAGTGTAAGGTGGTTCTTTGTTTCAATAATATTATCAATTTTATGTAAAAATCAATTGAAAAAAATATGGAAAATTTTAAATAATAGAGTTAAGTGGCTTATCTTTATGGGTTTATTTGGTTTTACAGGTTTTAACTCTGCATATTATATCGCAGCTCACAATACTATAGCTATAAACTTAGGCTTGGTTCAAGGAACAATGCCAGCATTTATAATCATAATTGCATGGATTTGGTTAAAAGATAAAATAAATTTAACTCAATTTCTAGGGGTATTAATTACTTTTGTAGCTGTATTGTTAGTAGTTAGTGCGGGAAATTTAAGTTTATTGCTTAACTTAGAATTAAATAATGGTGATATCATAATGATTTTCGCCTGTTCTTTATATGCAGTATATGCAGTAGGTTTAAGGAAAAAACCTAAAATTGGAGCGCTACCCTTGCTAACTTTTTTTGCATATGTAGCTTTTTTAGGTTCAATTCCTGGTTTGATTTTTGAAATTTTTTCTAATCAGTTTATACTTCCTGGATATAAAGGCTGTATAATATTAGGTGTAATAATTATTTTTCCATCATTTTTAGCTCAAATCTTTTTTATGAAGGGTGTTGAAAAAATAGGTCCTTCACGGTCTGGATTATATACAAATCTAGTACCAGTTTTCAGCTCAATATTAGCAGTATTGTTTTTAGGAGAAAATTTTAAATTTTATCATTTTTTATCTTTAACTATGATATTTGCTGGAATTTACCTATTTGAAAATAAAAATAAAATCAATAGTTTATTAATAAAAAGTAAATTAAATGATAACTAATAAAATTTTAGAAGAATTATTTTACTATTCACATACAAAAGCTCTATTTTTTTTAATCATATTTATTGTTTTTGGAAGATCATTTATAGAAAATTTAAAAAATAAAAGAAATGGCTGGAAAAGAAAAGCTTGGATCAATGGAATAATTTCTGCAATATCTTTTATGATTTTGGTATTAATGCCATTAAAAAACTGAGTTTATGTTTTTTGAACTTTTTTGCAGTTAAGTTGATCAATTAACGGACTATCAGGGTCTATATCCTTATTACAAACAGAACATTTATCTGAACCCGAAATAGCATTCAAGCCACCGCAACTTCCTTTAATGTTTTTTTTCATTAACATTACGCCCAGTGACATTAAAGTAGTAATTGTCAAAAAGAATAAAAATGCCAAAATAAATATATCCATACTCACTTATACGATAATTTTTTTTAAATCTCAATTGTTGTTTTTTTTTAAGTTTTTGAATTTACTACTTTTTAAATTGATTAGCTTATTATTAATTTTATCAATGAAGAGAACAGCTATCTTTTCTTTTTCAGCAATTTTCAATCCTTCCAAACTCCCCAAAACTAAAAATGCTGTTGCCCAACCATCAGCTTTCATTGAGTCTTCATGAATAACAGTAACTGATTTAGTAGAGTGTGTTATTGGCTTTCCAGTTTTTGGGTTAATTATATGAGAATATCTATTACCATTTTTTGTAAAAAAATTCTTATAATCACCTGAAGTTGCAAGCCCTTTGTTAGTTATATTTACTATTTCTTTAATCAATTTTTCTTTTAAATTTGGATTTTCAATACCAATAACCCAATTTTCTTTTTTACTATTATAACCTTTTGTAAGAATATCTCCTCCAATATTGATGATATAATTTTTTATGCCAAGTTGATCCAATTTTTTTCCGATTAAATCAATGCCGTAACCTTTACCTATGGAAGACAAATTGATTTTTAAATTTTTAATTTTTTTTGTGAGTTCATTATTATCAAAGTCATTTTTAAGAAATGATTTTTGACCAATTAAAGACAGAGCTTTTTTTATTTGTTCGTCAGTAGGTATGATTTCCATTTGTTTGTTTTTGTAACCAAAGCCCCAAAGTTCAATTATTGGATCAAGGGTCAAATCAAAAAAACCATTGCTTTTTATGTTTATTTCGTAAGCAGTTTTAAAAACTTCATTTAATTCGTCTGAAATTTTAATTGCTTTAGTTTTGTTAATTTTATTGATAATGCTTATTTCAGATTCTTCATCCCAATTTGATAAAATTTTATTTGCTTTGATAAGTGAGTTTTTAATTTCTAATTCTATATTTTTAATTTTTATTTCAATTGGAACATCTATAACTTCAATGAAGTAAAATGTGCCCATTGCATTACCTTTTATTTCGGCATTATAATATTTTTCACTTGAGCAGGATGAATTAAATAAAGTGACAATTATTAGGGTTACATGAGTTACTAGAAATTTTTTTATAAAAAAGTTCATTCTTTTACACATTTCTTAAATTTTTTTTTTTGTTTTATCTAAATTTAGGTAAATTTTAAATAATTGTTAATGTTTTATTTTTTTAGAGTTTTTTAACAAAAAAAAACAAAAAAAATCTTTATATACCCTTGTTTTTTTTTAAATATCATATAAATATTACATATAAATATAACTTGTCATACCAAATAAAAATCATTTTTTTCAAAGAGGCTATAATTAATTTTAAATGAATAAATTTAATCTCAAGAAAGGCCTAGATATTCCTATCGCGGGTATACCAAAACAAGTTGTAGAAGAAAGTAAAATTCCTAACTCTGTTGCAATACTTGGACCTGATTATAATGGTCTTAAACCCAAAATGTTTGTAAATGTAGGTGATAAAGTTGAAAGGGGCACACCCTTATTTTGTCACAAAGATAATCCTGATGCTTTTTTTGTTTCACCTTGTAAAGGTTTTGTTAAAGAAATTAATAGAGGAGAGAAAAGAGCCTTACTGAGCGTTGTTATAGATATTGAAAATATAGTAGATAAAGGAATTGCCATAACTAAATTGAATTCCAAAGAAAAGTCAAAAAAAGAATTTAATAGAAAATGTTTGCTGGATAGTGGTTTATGGACATCTTTTTTAACCAGACCTTACTCAAAAATACCTGATAGTAAATCTGATCCATCATCAATATTTATAACGGCTATGGATACTGAACCTCTAAGTCCAGACGCTGACTTGATAATTAATAAAGATTTTAAGGCCTTTGAAGAAGGAATTAATAGGATTGCCACTTTAACTGAAGGTAAAGTTTTTATTTGCAAAAAAGAAAATAGTAATATTCATGTTAATGATTTTGATACTTACGAATTTGCTGGACCACATCCCGCTGGTTTAAGCGGTACACACATGCATTTCCTAGACCCTCCAAACGCTAGCAAAACAGTTTGGTCGATTGGTTATCAAGACGTAATTTCAATAGGAAAATTATTTTTAAATGGATATATTGATATTGATAGAACTATTTCAGTTGGAGGCCCTTTATCAACTAATCCTAGATTAGTTAAAACTATTGTCGGAGCATCTCTTGATGATATTCTCGAAGGAGAATATGATAAGTCTGAGAATTGTAGAATAATTTCAGGTTCTGTTCTTTCAGGTTTTCATGCAGATGGTGACTTGGCTTATTTAGGAAAATACTCCAGACAAATTACAATAATTAAAGAAGATAAAGAAAAACATTTTTTTGGTTGGATAAAACCACAACCTAATAAATACTCCGTTATGCCTGTTTTATTATCTGCATTCAGTTTTTTTAAATTATTTAATCTTACGTCAAATCTTAATGGTGGTAGAAGAGCGATGGTACCTACAGGTGTCTTTGAAACTTTAATGCCTCAGGACTTTTTGCCAACTCAGTTACTTAGGTCATTGTTAGTTATGGATACTGATGTTGCTCAATCGCTTGGAGCTCTGGAGCTCGACGAGGAGGATATCGCATTATGTACTTTTGCCTGTCCTGCTAAATATGAATATGGAACTGCTCTTAGAGACAGTTTAACAAAAATCGAAAAAGAAGGTTAATTGATGTCATTACGTAATTATTTTAATTCGCTTGAACCTCATTTTGAAAAGGGTGGTAAATATGAGAAGTATTACCCTATTTTTGAAATGGTAGAAACCATATTTTTTACTAGTAATACTGTAACAAAAGTTGCACCTCACGCTAGAAGCTTTGTAGATATGAAAAGGGTAATGACCTACGTAGTCATTTCTACAATTCCTTGTATCTTGTGGGCACTATACAATACTGGTTTACAAACAAATAGTGCTTTGGTCGCTCTTGGTGTTGAATCTCAGTCAGGATGGCGCATATCATTTCTGACATTAACTGGCCTAGGAATTAATCCTGACAGTTTAATATCGAATGTTTTTCATGGTTTATTGTATTTTTTACCAATATATTTAACAACTTTAATTGCTGGAGGTATTTGCGAAGTAACCTTTGCGACCATAAGAGGTCATGAAGTTAACGAAGGTTTTTTAGTTTCTTCTATGTTGTTTGCTCTTACTTTACCAGCTTCTACTCCTCTGTGGCAAGTTGCACTTGGTATAGCTTTCGGTGTTGTTGTAGGAAAAGAGGTATTTGGTGGAACTGGTAAAAATTTTCTTAATCCAGCGCTTACAGGTCGTGCATTTTTATATTTTGCTTACCCTGCTTACATGTCAGGTGATTCAATCTGGACGCCAGTTGATGGATATTCAGGAGCTACTTCTCTAGGAATAGCAGCTGCTGAAGGTTATGAAAGTTTAAGTAATTATGGAATTACATGGACAGATGCTTTTATTGGAACAATTCAGGGATCGCTTGGCGAAACTTCAACACTAGCATGCGCTTTAGGTTTAGTTTTTCTTCTTTTAACAAAAATTGCAAATTACAGAATGGTTGTCGGTTGTCTTTTAGGTATGATTATATTTTCCTCATTCCTTAATTGGGTAGGTTCTGACACAAATCCAATGTTTAGCATGCCTTGGTATTGGCATCTTGTAATTGGAAGTTACGCCTTTGGATTAGTTTTTATGGTTACTGAACCTGTTTCTGGAAGTCATACTAATCTTGGACGATATGTGTATGGAGCGTTGATAGGTTTTATGGTTGTGATGATAAGGGTATTAAATCCAGCATTTCCTGAAGGAATGATGCTTGCTATTTTATTTGGAAATATATTTGCACCGTTAATAGATCATTTTGTTGTCATGGCAAATATCAAAAGAAGGATAAAGTTAAATGCCTAAGCCCGATAATATTTTTACTAAATTTAAAGACTTGCCAGTTGATGGCATGACTAAAACTTTGTTTGTGGCTATAACTCTTTGTCTTGTTTGTTCTATGGTTGTATCGTTTGCTGCTGTGAATTTAAAAGAAGTTCAAGAGGTAAACAAAGCAATTGATAAACAAAAAAATATTCTTCAAGTCGCTGGACTTTATTATGAAGGGATTGATGTTGAAAAATCGTTTTCATCTTTCGAGCCAATTGTTGTAGACTTAAATCAGGGTAAATTTACAAATGAGTTTGATCCTTTAACTTTTGATGATAGAAAAGCAGCTCAAGATCCAAAATTAAGTATATCATTGAAAGAGGATCCTGCATCCATTGGGAGAAGAACAAACTTTGCAACTGTTTATCTTCTTAAAAAAGATGATGGAACATTAGACAAGATAATTCTTCCAATACATGGTTATGGTTTATGGTCAACATTATACGGTTTTATAGCTTTAGAAAAAAATGGTAATGATATATATGGCCTTCAATTTTACCAACATGCAGAAACACCTGGATTAGGGGCTGAAGTAGATAATCCTAAATGGAAAGCGCAATGGAAAGGAAAAAAACTAAATAATGATAATGGTGAGCTTATGATAACAGTAGCTAAAACTAAAAAATACAAAAATCACCATATTGATGCACTTGCAGGGGCAACTCTTACTTCAAATGGAGTTGATAATTTAGTAAGATTTTGGATGGGAAAAACTGGTTTTAAAAAATTTCTAACTAATTTGCAGAATGGAACAGCATAATGTCTCAAACTAGGAAACAATTATTAGTTGACCCTTTGATAGATAATAACCCTATAACACTACAAGTTTTAGGTATCTGTTCTGCTTTAGCAGTTACTTCTTCATTAAATGTAGCCTTTGTAATGTCATTAGCCGTTATTGCTGTTTGTGGTTTTTCATCTTTGTTTATTTCATTTTTAAGACATTATATTCCCAATTCAATTAGAATTATTGTTCAGATGGTTATAATTGCTTCATTAGTTATACTCGTAGACCAAATAATTAAAGCATATGCTTATGAAATATCTAAAACATTATCCGTATTTGTAGGTTTAATTATTACAAATTGTATTGTAATGGGAAGAGCGGAAGCATTTGCTATGAAGAATAGACCATTTGAATCATTTGTCGATGGTGTCGGTAACGGCCTAGGTTACAGTCTCTTATTAATGAGTGTTGGAGTAATAAGAGAACTTTTTGGTTCAGGTACTTTATTTGGTATAACAATATTTGATTCAGTAAATAACGGGGGTTGGTATGTACCGAACGGTTTGTTATTATTGCCTCCTTCAGCATTTTTCATAATAGGTTTTATCATTTGGGGTGTAAGGACATGGAAAAAATCTCAAGTTGAAGCACGTGAATACAAAATACAAACGTTAGAGGAACATTAATGGAAAGTCTGATTTCGTTAGCTGTAAAAGCAATTTTTGTGGAGAATTTAGCTCTATCTTTCTTTTTAGGTATGTGTACTTTTATTGCTGTTTCCAAGAAAATATCAACTGCAATTGGCTTAGGTATTTCAGTAATGATAGTCCAGTCAATTACAGTTCCTGCAAATAACATTATATTATCATATTTACTAAAACCTGGAGCATTAGCTTGGGCTGGTTTTCCAGATATAGATTTAACATTTTTAGGCTTGATTTCATATATTGGAGTTATAGCAGCATTGGTTCAAATTTTGGAAATGATTTTAGATAAGTATTTTCCACCCTTGTATAATGCTTTAGGTATTTTCCTCCCATTAATCACTGTGAATTGTGCTATACTAGGAGGTTCATTATTTATGGTAGAAAGAGATTATAACTTTTCAGAAGCTACAACTTATGGAATAGCTTCTGGATTTGGTTGGGCTCTGGCAATTGCTACTATGGCTGGCGTTAGGGAGAAACTTAAGTATAGCGATATACCTGATGGCTTACAAGGTCTTGGAATTACTTTTATAACTGCTGGACTTATGGCAATGGCGTTTATGTGTTTTTCTGGTGTTAAACTTTAAAAGGATAAAAAATGGATACATTTGTGCTTGGTATAACTCTTTTTACAATGATAGTTCTTACTTTAGTATCAATAATTATATTTGCTAGGAGTAAATTAGTCTCATCTGGTGATGTAAACATTACAATTAACGGAGAAAAAAAGGTAACTGTTCCAGCTGGGGGTAAATTATTACAAACGCTTGCAGCAGAAAAACTCTTTGTACCATCAGCTTGTGGAGGAGGTGGAACTTGTGCTCAATGCCGAGTTAAAGTTCACTCAGGTGGTGGAGCAATTTTACCTACTGAAGAGAGTCACATTAATAAAAGAGAAGCATCTTGTGGAGATCGTTTGTCATGTCAAGTTGCAGTTAAACAAGATATGGAAATTGAAGTTCCGGAAGAAGTTTTTGGCGTTAAGAAATGGAGATGTAAAGTTAGAAGTAACGATAACGTTGCTACTTTTATAAAAGAATTAATATTAGAACTTCCAGAAGGAGAAGATGTTAATTTCAAAGCTGGGGGATATATACAAATTGAGGCTCCAAGTTACTCATTATCATATAAAGATTTTGATGTTGCAAAAGAATACCATGAAGATTGGGATAAATTTAAAATATGGGATTTCAATGCTGAAAGTAATGAGCCTATAGAGAGAGCTTATTCTATGGCAAATTGTCCTGATGAAAAAGGTATCGTAATGCTAAATGTAAGAATAGCCTCACCTCCTCCTGGATCTACTGGAATTCCAGCAGGAAAGATGTCTTCATATATTTTTAATTTAAGACCCGGTGATGAAGTAGTAATTTCTGGGCCTTTTGGTGAGTTTTTTGCCAGAGAAACAGATAAAGAAATGGTTTTTATTGGGGGTGGTGCGGGGATGGCACCAATGAGAAGTCATCTCTTTGATCAATTTAATAGAATTAAAACTAAACGTAAGGTTACTTTTTGGTATGGAGCAAGATCTAAAAAAGAAATGTTTTATGTAGAAGACTTTAATAAGTTAGCAAAAGAGAATCCAAATTTTAGTTGGCATGTAGCTCTATCTGATGCAATGCCCGAAGATAAATGGGTTGGCCTTACCGGATTTATTCATAACGTTCTATATGAACAATATCTTAAGGATCATCCTGCACCAGAGGACTGTGAATATTATATGTGTGGGCCACCTATGATGAACCAATCTGTTATAAATATGCTTCTTGATTTAGGGGTTGATAGGGAAGATATAATGCTTGATGATTTTGGTGGGTAAACTGCATCATATTTTCTTTAACTTTTAAGTAGAATTTTTTTCGTTGCATTAACATCTTTATATTATATTTTATAGAAAAATATAAATGCATGAAACATGGAAATATTATTATTTATTTTCCCATTATTGAGTTTTTTATTACTTTGGTTTACTAAACGAAGCAAAAAAACCTTATTTTTATATACTTTAAATATATTTCTATATAGCCTTTCTCTGGGTTTAAGTTTATTTGTTTTTTTTAAAATTTTAAATTTAGATAAAGATTTACCACTTTATTTTTATACTTTAATAAAATTTGATGAGTTATTCTTTGAATGGTCATTAAGATTTGATTTATTAGTTTCTAGCCTAATTTTTTTAGTAATGTTTATAGGATTGTTATTAAATATATTTTCAATAAATTTGTTAATAAGCTATAAAATAAATAGCTACATATCTCTTTCAATTTTCAGTGTATTAGTTTTAATAACTTCAAATAATTTGATTCAGTTTTTCTTTGCTTGGTATTTAATAATTTTATCAACTTATTTGATAACAGATATTTCAGAAAGGAGGGTTGACAATAGTAATATATTTTTTCAAAACAGAGCTTCTGATCTCTGTTTTTTTCTAAGTTTGTATTTTATTTATAAATTTTCTAGCTCAATACATTTTGATGTTATTTTTAAAAGTTTTCAAATTTTAGAAAATAACATTAATATTTTCAATAAAGACTTTAGAAGTTTTGACATTGTAACTTTTATTTTATTTTTTTCTTTTTTATTAAGATGTCGTCAATTTTATATTTCAAATTCCAGGTATGATTTATCAAATTGTGATACGAGTTCCTATTCTCTTATTTTATATGTATTGTATACGCCCGTTGGACTTTATTTTGTTTTACGTTTTTTAACTTTAACTCAAATAAGTTTTGAATATTTAAATTTTTTATTGATATTGGGTTCTATATTAACTTTCATTTTTTCAATTTTACTAATTCGTTCATATAATTTAAAAAAAATAATACTTTATATTGTTTCTGCCCAATTTGGTGTTTTATTGATTTTAGTTGGTTTACAGTTGTACAATGCAGCTATTTTTCATTTTTTTACATCAATAATATCTTTTGTAATTTTAAGTTTAAGCTTTGGAATAATATCCTACAAATTGAATTATGAACAAGATATTAGAAAAATGGGTTATCTTATTATTAAATGTCCTTCATTGTTTTTATTTATTTTAATTGGTCTTGTTTCTTTATTGGGAATACCATATTTCTCAGGATATTATTCCAATAAATTAATTTTTTTTCAATTATCATTAATTAACAAAGAAAGTTATTTTTTAATTTTTACTTATTGTTTTTTTTATACTTTTATTATTAGTTATACTTCTTTTAAAATTTTATTAATTGTTTTTTTAGGCCATAATAATTGTAATATCCATTTATATAACAAGATTGAAGATGGATCATATTTTTTAAAGTGTATGCTTTTTCTGTTATCCATTTTTATAATTTTTTCAGGATGGTTTTTGAACAATTTATTTTCAGGTAATTTTAGTGAAAATTTGTGGCGTTTGGTATTAGTAAGTGATATAAACTTGACGATTAATCATAATCTTGAGAATAATCAATCACTTTTTAAAGTTAGATATATTCTTTGTTATTTCGGTATCACAATGGCTTTTTTAAATTATACTATCATTCCAAAGTTAGGTAATAATTTAAAATTAAAAAATAACAAATTATTTAAGTATTATTTGAAAACTTTTACATCATATAATTTTAATAAATAAATGTTTTTAAGGTGGATTTTTGATACATATTGATCTTAATATTTTACAAACTTGTTCTAGCACTAATGACATTGCTATAAAAAATGCAAAACAAGGTTTTCCTGAAGGTAGTTCATTTTTATCATATTCGCAAACCAATGGAAGAGGTAGAAATGATAATCATTGGGCATCAATAAATGGAAATCTTCATTTATCAACCATATTAAAGCCAAAAACTAATAAAAATTATTGGTATCAATTGTCATTAATAATTGGTTTATCTATTTTTGAAACTCTAATTAAACTTGGTATAGATAGAAATAAAATTGAATTAAAGTGGCCAAATGATGTACTTGTTCAGAAAAGAAAAATCTCTGGTGTTCTACTAGAATCTTTCGATGATTTTGTCGTTGTTGGGATCGGATTGAATATTTTAAAAACCCCACAAAATGAAACAAAATGGTATACTACAAAATTGAAAGATCATACAAACAAAGATTTTTCTCTCAAATATGTTGCAAATATTATACTAAAAACTATTTTTAAAAATTATTATATTTGGGAAGATAAGGGATTTAATTTTTTTAAAAAAAAGATTAATAATAATATTTACAATGTTAATAATAAAATTGTTATCAAATTAAACTCTCAATCTGACGAAATTAGTGGAGTTTTTCTTGGTTTAGGAGATGATGGAAGTTTGAAGATTAAAGTTGGCAAAGAAAATTTAGAATATTATTCTGTCGAAAGTATTTTTTTTCCAGATGAAAAATCATTATGATATTAGCTATTGATTGTGGTAATACAAATACTGTTTTTGCCTTGTACACGACTAACAAAGAAATCAAACAATTATCAAGTTGGAGAATTAATAACGACTCTAAAAGGACTGCTGACTTGTATTTTCCTTGGTTATTGAAAATGTTTGAAATTTCTAAATTTGAAATTAAAAATGTTAAAGGAGTATCTATAGCATCAGTAGTTCCAGAAACGCTTGTTAATATTAAGTCTTTAATTAATAAATATTTTAATGTTAAATCGTTAGTCGTTAATGAAAATATTCTTGATTTGGGAATCAACGTTAATATTGATAATCCAAAAGAGGCAGGTGCTGACAGACTGGTAAACTCATATGCTGCTTATAAATTGAAAATTTCTCCTGCTATCATAATTGATTTTGGAACTGCTACAACCTTTGATATTGTCGGTAAAAATGGCAGTTATAATGGAGGTATAATTGCTCCTGGGGTAAATTTGTCTTTGGAAGCACTCTATCTTGCTACAGCTAATTTGCCAAAAGTATCACTTAGAACTTTGGTAGACACAAATTCTTCCATAATTGGAAAAAATACTGTAACCGCTATGGAGTCTGGAATATTCTGGGGGTATGTATCAATGATTGAAGGTCTAATTGAAAAAATAAAATCAGTAGATAAATATTCTAATTATAAAGTTGTGGCTACTGGTGGGTTAAGTAATTTATTTAAAAAATCATTAAATAACATTGATTTAATTGTTGATGATTTAACTTTGATTGGATTAGTAAAATTATATTTAAATAATAAAAAAAATTAATTGAAAGAAAATTATGAATTGGGATAAATCTGACTTATTGTTTTTGCCTGTTGGTGGTTCTGAAGAAATAGGAATGAATGCAAATTTATATCATTATGATGATAAGTGGATACTAGTAGACTTTGGTATTTCATTTCCTGATGAGGCAGACTTAGGAATTGATGTTTTATTGCCAGATTATCAATTCATTAAATCCTTGAAAGATAAATTTTTAGGTATAATTCTAACTCATGGACATGAAGACCATATAGGTGCAATACCATATTTCGCAGATATTATAAATTGTCCTATCTGGGGTACACCATTTACCATTGCTCTCTTAAAAAGAAAATTAAAAGAAAATAATAAAAATAATAAAATTAAATTTAAGATTTTAAATATTGATGAAAATTTTGATATTGGCCCCTTTAAATTAAAAGCTCTAAAAATTTCACATTCCATTCCTGATCCAGTATCAATTCTAATTTCAACAAAAGAAGGAAATATATTTCATTCAGGAGATTGGAAACTAAATCATTCTTCTAATATTAATGAAACTATTGACATAAATGATTTTAGATCTTTAGGAAATGGTGGGGTTTTGGCAATGGTTTGTGATTCTACAAATGCACTAATTGAAGGGAGAACACCATCAGAAGATTTTGCATATGATGGTCTGATGGAAATTATACCTAATACTGAGGGAATGGTTCTTGTTACTTGTTTTTCTTCAAATATAAGTAGAATTAAATCTTTATTAGATATAGCTAAAAAATCTAGTAGATCTGTTCTAGTTGTAGGGAGATCATTGTTGAGAGCAATTGATGCAGCAAAAGAGGTTGGAATTTTAGATAATTTACCAGATTTATTGACTGTAAATGATCTAAATTTAATTCCTAGGAGTAATGTTTTAATTATTTCTACTGGTTCCCAAGGTGAACCAAACTCAGCTTTAAACAGAATTTCTAGAGGGGCTGATAAATACATCAAACTAAAAAAAGGTGATGTAATTATTTTTTCCAGTAGGAAGATTCCTGGTAATGAAAATGCTATATTAAAACTTCAGAATCGACTTCTGGAGATGGGTGTTGAAATAATTACCGATGATTACAAAAACGTTCATGTTTCTGGCCATCCTTCAAAAGATGAGTTGGTAGATATGTACTCATTCATAAAGCCTAAAATTTCTATTCCAGTACATGGAACAAGAGAACATATAGATGCGCACGCAGAGCTAGCGCATCAATGCCAAATACCGCAAATCATAAAACCTAAAAATGGAGATGTAATAAAATTAAATGGATCTACTCCCGGTGTAGTTTCAAAAATTGATTTTGTTAATCATGTATACGATGCTGGCGAAATAGTTCCCATTAATAGTGAAAGATTTTCAGTCAGAAGACATTCATTATGGAATGGTTTTGTTAGTGTTTCAGTTGTAATTAATGAAGATGGTTACCTTATTACACCTCCACAGATATCACAAGTAGGAGTTTCTGATAGTAACTCTATGGAAAATTTTTTAGTAAATACATCTCTAAAAATTGAAAATTTGATTGATGAAAATTCTGATAAAATATTAAATTCTGATGTCGATATTATTAATAAAATTAAAAAATTAATAAAAAGTGAATTTAAGTCAATTTTTAGTAAGAGGCCAACAGTAAATATCCATATCAATAGAGTTTAAATAATATAAATGAGTTTGGTATCATATATAGTAGTTTTTTTAATAGTCTGGATGATTTTATTTTTTATTTCTCTTCCAATAGGTGTATATGTTTCTGAGCATCATAAAGAAGGATTTGCTAACTCTGCACCAGATAAAACTAATTTGAAAATAAAAGTTATTGCCTCTTTTTTAATGTCTTTTATTCTTGCGTCCATAATTTACTGGATGGTTGAAAAAGAATTTTTTGATGAATTTTTTTACATCAATATATGGTAAACAAATTGTCTTATTTTAATTAAAATTTGAAATTGAACTTTAAGTTTTTCTGGGGTAAAAATCAGTTATGTTTCTTCATTGGTATTATAATAATGTTAAGTAAAATTTTTTTATCTTCTGATCATGGTGGTTTTGAACTTAAAGAAAAGGTAAAAGATTATTTTTTAAAAAACTGTATAGATTTTGAAGACTTAGGATGCACTTCTCTTGAACCGGTTGATTACCCAGATTATGCAAAAATCTTATCTAAAAAATTAATAAATGTTAATAAATCCAAGGGCATTATTTTTTGTGGAACTGGAATTGGAATTTCAATGGCTGCAAATAGATTTCCTCATATAAGAGCTGCGTTGTGTACAAGTGTTGAAATGGCCTCAAAGAGTAGAAAACATAATGATGCTAATGTACTTGCATTGGGTGGAAGAATTTTAGAAGACAAGTTAGCCTTAGAAATAGTTAATGAGTTTTTAAACACTGATTTTGAAGCTGGAAGACATAGTTTAAGAGTTGATAAAATATAAAATTTTATAATAAGGATAGGTAATATGTTCTATAAAGATGGTTTTTTTGATAAAGACATTAGTGATTATGACCCAGTTTTATCTAAATCTCTTAATAAAGAGCTTATTAGACAACAAAATCAGATTGAGTTGATAGCTTCAGAAAATATAGTGTCAAAATCAGTTTTACAAGCTCAAGGTTCAGTTTTAACGAATAAATATGCTGAAGGGTATTTTGGTAAAAGATATTATGGAGGATGTGAGTATGTTGACGAAGTTGAAAAATTAGCTATTGATAGAGCTAAAAAACTTTTCAATACAAATTTTGTGAATGTGCAACCACACTCAGGTGCTCAAGCAAATCAGGCTGTGTTCCTTAGTTTATTAAAACCAGGTGATACTATCCTTGGAATGAGCTTGGCAGCTGGTGGGCATTTGACTCATGGTGCTAGCCCGAACCTCTCTGGAAAATGGTTTAATGCAATTCAATATGGTGTAAGAAAAGAAGATTCATTAATAGATTTCGACGAAATTGAAGAACTCTCAATAAAATATAAACCAAAATTAATAATTGCAGGTGGATCTGCCTACCCTAGGATAATTGACTTTAAAAAATTTAGAGAAATTTCAAACAAAGTTGATGCTTACTTTTTAGTTGATATGGCTCATTTCTCTGGCTTGGTTGCTGGTGGTGTTCATCCAAACCCTATTTACCATGCTGATATAGTTACAACAACTACACATAAAACACTTAGATCTGGAAGGGGTGGAATGATTTTAACAAATAATGAAGACCTTTTTAAAAAAATAAACTCTGCTGTTTTTCCTGGTTTGCAGGGTGGACCTCTAATGCATGTAATAGCTGGTAAAGCTGCAGGTTTTGGAGAAGCGTTAACAAAAGAATTTAAATTATATTCAAAAAACGTTGTTTTAAATGCTCAAATTTTATCGAAGACGTTAATAAAAAGAGGTTTTGAAATTGTCTCTGGAGGAACTGATAATCATATAGTTTTATTAAATTTAAATAATAAGAACATAACAGGAGCTAGTGCAGAATTGGCATTAGAAAATGCTGGTCTAACTTGTAATAAAAATGGTATCCCATTTGATCCTCTACCACCGTCAGTTACATCTGGAATACGATTTGGTTCTGCAGCAGCAACAACAAGAGGTTTCAAAGAAAAAGAGTTTGAATTAATAGGAAATTTAATAGCCGATGTTTTAGATGGATTTAAAAATAATGAATCAAATGAGGAAATAGAAAAAATTACTTATGTAAAAGTAAAAGATTTATGCAAATATTTTCCAATATATTAGTTTTTAGGAGATTGTTATGAGATGTCCTTTTTGTGGAAAAGATGATACGCAAGTAAAAGACTCAAGGGCAAGCGATGATGGTGGTTCAATTAGAAGAAGAAGATTGTGCAGTAGTTGTGGCTCGAGATTTACAACATTTGAAAGAATTCAATTAAGAGAATTAACAGTTATAAAAAGGAATGGAAAGAAAATTCCTTTTGATAGAGATAAATTATTAAAATCAATGCTGATGGCACTACGGAAACGACAAACTGAAGAAGACGCAATTGAGCGTGCTGTCAATGGTATTGTAAGACAACTTGAATCGTATGGAGAAAATGACGTTCAATCAAAACTTATTGGTAAATTAGTAATGAATGCTTTAGCTGAAATTGATAATGTAGCTTATATACGATATGCATCAGTATATAGAGATTTTAGAGAAGCTGGAGACTTTGGTAAATTTGTAGAACAAGAAATCAATGATTAATTTTATATAGTTTTTAAATGTTAGTAAATCATAATAAATGGATGAGTTTTGCAATTCTTCAGGGATTAAGGTCAAAGGGTGCAACTGGGAAAAATCCTCCAGTGGGTTGTGTAATTATCAAAAATAATATCTTACTATCTTATGGCAGAACGGGTTTTTCTGGAAGACCTCACGCTGAAGAGGAAGCAATTAGGAATGTTCTTGAAAAAAAAAAATTAATTGGATCTACAATGTATGTAACGCTTGAACCATGTGCCCATAAAAATAATAAAGGTTTGTCTTGTGCCGAACAAATACATAAATCTGGTATTAAAGAAGTTTTTGTTAGTTGTATCGATCCTGATCCACGAACAAACAATAAAGGCATTAAATATCTTAAAAAAAGAGGAATTAAAGTTTACGAAAATTTTATGAATGATAAAGCATCAAAATTATACAAAGGATTTTTTTCTAGAGTTTTAAAAAAAAGACCTTATGTTTCTTTGAAAATTGCTTGTTCATTAGATGGAAAAATTGCTCTAAAAAATAAGAAATCTAAATGGATAACTAATAAAATGAGTCGATCATATGGGCATTTTTTAAGATCACAATATGACGCTATATTGACTTCAAGCTCTACTATTTTAAATGATAATCCAAGAATGGATTGTAGATTAAACGGATTAGAAAAGAGGAGTCCTACTAAAATAATTTTAGATAGATATTTAAAAGTATCCTCAGAATATAATATATATAATTCGCCAAATAAAAATGATATATTTCTTTATTCTGTCTCTGAAATGTCACGTCATTTAATTGAAAATGAATTTGTAAAAAAAATTACAGTTGATAAAAATCTCACTGATGAAAATTTTTTTAAATTCATTTTTAATGATTTAGCTAATAAAGGTATAAATAATTTATTAATTGAAACAGGTTCTATTTTAAATACTTTATTGTTATCTTTAAAATTAGTAGATGAAATAGTAATATTTCGTTCAGGAAATATTATTGGCAATGATGGTTTTTCTTTTGTAAATAGTCTAAACTTTACAGAAATTAATGAGTTATCAAATTATAAAATATCTTATTTAAGATCGTTTCAAGATGACATTATTGAGATTAGAAATCTTTCCAAATAAGGAAATTGAATGTTTACAGGTATAGTAAGTCACATAGGAGAAGTAAAAGAAATTTCACACCCTAACGATTGGGAGTTATTGGTCGATGTATTAGAAACTCATAATATGAATAATAATTTTAACATTAATACGATACCAATCGGAGCTTCTATATCATGTTCAGGAATTTGTTTAACTTTGAAAAAGACATTTAATAATACGTTGTTTTTTGATGTTAGTGATGAAACCTGGGAAAAAACTAATTTTTCTTCTTGGAATGCTGGAACTTTAATAAATCTTGAAAAGTCACTTAAAGTTGGAGACGAAATAGGTGGTCATTTTGTTTATGGACACGTTGATACTACGGCTAGAATTGGGAATCTTGAAAAGATAAATGGTTCATATAAAATTACATTAAATATAAATAAAAATTTTTTGAAATATTTTGCATCTAAAGGTTCAGTATCCATTGATGGAGTGTCTTTAACTGTAAATGAAGTTAATAATAATTATTTTACTGTTAATATTGTTCCTTATACTTGGTTACACACTAGTTTTAAAAATTATAAAATTGGAACGCTTGTAAATATTGAAATTGACATTTTAGCAAGATATTTGGAAAGTCTTAATGCAAAATAAATAACTATGTTAATATGTCGTAAGTAGCCGAATTTTTCTTGGAGTTGTAATGGGTTTATCTAATATTGAAGACGTAATAAAAGATGCTGCTAATGGCAAAATTTTTATACTAGTCGATGATGAAAATAGAGAAAATGAGGGTGATTTATGTGTTTTAGGAGAATTTGCTTCACCTGAAGTAATAAACTTTATGGCAAAACATGGAAGGGGTCTTATATGCTTATCTTTGACACGGTCGCATTCTGAAAAATTAGGTTTGTCATTAATGCAAAGAAGAAATGAAGGTAGGTTCGAAACTGCATTTACAGTATCAATCGAAGCATCCGTAGGTGTCACTACTGGTATTTCTGCTGCAGATAGATCGCTAACAATAAAAACAGCTATTAATCCTAATGCATCTCAAAATGAAATTACAACACCGGGACACGTTTTTCCATTGATTGCTAAAGATGGTGGAACTCTAATTAGAGCGGGTCATACAGAAGCAGTTGTAGATATAGCTAAACTTGCCAATGCAAATCCTTCCGGAGTAATTTGTGAAATTATGAAAGATAATGGGGAGATGGCAAGATTGCCTGATTTAATAAATTTTGCGAACAAACATAATATTAAGATAGGTTCTATTTCAGATTTAATTTCGTTTAGAAGAAAACATGAGTTGTACATAAAAAGAGTTTCTGAATCAATTCTTGATAGTAAGTTTGGCGGTGCATGGAGGATCATAATTTATAAAAATATAATTGATCAATCAGAACATATTGCTTTAATAAAAGGAATAATTAATAAAAAAGATACCATTTTAGTTAGAGTGCATGCTCTTGATTTATTGTCAGATGTATTAGGTAATCAAACAACGGACAGGAATGGTTCGGAATTATCAATTGCTATGGAAACAATAGCTAAGAAAGGCACTGGTATAATTATTTTAATAAGAGATTTATCACCAGAATCTATTTCTAAAAAAATTTCAAGATCCTTTAATTCAGTGCAAAAAAAACAAATAAATATTAGAGAATATGGAGTTGGAGCACAAATATTATCAGATTTAGGTGTTAAGTACATGACTATCTTATCTAATAAAAAAGCTAGTGCAATTGGTTTGGAAGGGTTTGATTTGACAATAAGAAACTGGAAAAATTTAGGTTAAATTTATGACTTATAAAAAAAAAATTTTATTAGTGTGTTCACCTTATTATAAAGACATTACTGATAATTTAATTATAGGAGCTTCAGATTTACTGAAATCTAAAGCTATAGACTATGAAATTTTAAATGTTCCAGGTGCTTTGGAAATTGCTCCTGCAATTAAATTAATTTCAGATAAATCTCAAAATAAACAATTATTTGACGGTTTTGTAGCTTTAGGGTGTATTATAAGAGGTGAGACATATCATTTTGAAATAGTTGCAAATGAGTCTTCAAGAGCTTTAACATATTTGTCAATTAATTATTCAATACCAATTGGCAACGGAATTTTAACTGTTTCTAATAAAGATCAAGCTATTACAAGATCTGATCCAAACTTATTAAATAAAGGAGCAGGCGCAGTGATAGCCTGTTTATCTCTTATAGATATTAGAAACAGTATTAAGTATGAATGATACAAAAGATAAAATTAATGAAAATGTAAGGCACATTTCAATAAGAAAAAAAACTGCTTCTAGAATATGCTCTATTCAAGTATTATATAATATTTGTCTATTAAATTATGAAATTGATACGGTAATCAATTCTTATTGTAACAATTATTTACCTTCGATCTTGTGTCAATTAGGTTTGAAAAAACTAGATTATGAGCTGTTTCATAATATTGTATATGGTGTTGATAAGAATGTTTTAAAAATTGACAAAATAATTTCGAATAATCTTTCAGTATCATGGACAATTAACCGATTAAGTATAACGGAAAAGTCAGTATTAAGATCAGCGATTTATGAATTGTTGTTTGATAGAAAATTTAAAAAAATAACTATAATTAATGAATATATTAGTATAATAGAAGTTTTTGGTGGAAACCCAGATTTTGCTAATGGTATATTAGAAAATATTTCAAAAGAAATTAAATAAAATTAAAATGAATGAATTTGACTATATCGATAAATATTTTAAACCGTTAACAAATGAATTTGCAGGAAATTTAAAAAATGATGCTGCAATATTTAATCAAAATTCATCTCTTGATTTAATTATTAGTACTGACACTTTAGCAGAAGGTGTACATTTTTTTGGGGATGAAGATCCTGTCGATATTGCCAAAAAAAGTTTAAGAGTTAATCTTTCTGATATGGCTGCTATGGGTGCTAAACCTATTTTTTATAATCTATCATTAAGCATACCTAAAGATAAAGCGCAACAATTTATCCCTAAATTTGCTAAAGGTCTTCAAGACGATCAGAAAATTTTTGATATTAAGTTAATTGGTGGAGATTTAACATCATCCATAAAACACATTAATATCACTATAACAATTTTCGGAAATACTTCTCGTGGCAAATCAATTCCAAGAGATGGAGCCCAAATAGGTGACTGGTTATATGTTTCAGGAATTTTAGGTTTGTCTAAAATTGGCCTAGATAACATCAATTCAAGTCTTAGAGAATTCAAAGAGGCGAAAAATAAATATTTACTTCCAATACCAAGAATTGAATTAGGTGTTTCACTTAAAAATATTGCGAATTCAATGATTGATATTTCAGATGGATTAATTCAAGATTCAACACATTTAGCAAGAAATTCAAAATTATCTGTTGAATTAAATCTTTCTAAAATACCTGTGCCAAATTTAAATAAAATTGATAAAAAACAGATTTTAAATTCTGCTTTATATGGCGGTGACGATTATGAATTGTTGTTTTCTTGTGATCCTGTGCATGAAAAATTTTTAAAAAAACTTTCATCTAAAATTAATTTGAAATTGACTAAAATAGGTGTTTTTAAAGAATTAAAAAAAGATTTCCTTTATTTTAAAAACAACTTAACTAAACCAAAAGAATCATATTTGCATTTCTAATCTTCAACATTTGTTCTTCTTAATGCTCTTATTAAATCTTTCCATAATAATGTGAAGTCTATATCATGTTCATCTTCATCTTCTGAGATATTTACATCTTGAATATCTTTTTTAGAATATTGTTTATATTTTGTAACAATGTCACTATTATTTAAGGTAATTTCAATTACCAATAACTTATTAGTTTCACGTTTATTAAAAGTCTTATAACTAGTCTTATGTGAAACATAATATATTATATTATCATTAAATATATTTTCAAAAGTTGGAGGTCCATACTGCTTTATTAAATGTTTTTTTGTTGTTTTACCAATTTCAATATTAATTTTTTCTATTTTTTTTTCAGATAAACCGTTATTTTGAGATGTTTGTGAGCACGAATTTAAAATAAATGATAAAATAACAATAAATAATTTTAAATAAAACATATATATTCCCAATTTAGTTTTTTTTATGTATGTAATCACAATATTAAATTTTTATTTTATTGGATTATTCAAAAATGTTTTTTAATTCTTATTTTATAACCAAGCACCAAGAAAGAAATCTGATAGATTTAATTTATCAAAAAATTGTAAATGTATCTAGAAATAAAGTTTTTTATACAAAACTTAAAGTGCCAGATACCTTAGATGGTAGGTTTGACCTTTTAGTATTGTTTTCAATTATATTAACATTTTCCCTATCTAGGTCTGGTGAAAAAGGCGTTAAATTGTCACAAGTCTTATTTGACAAGATTTTTTTAGATTTAGATTTAAGTTTAAGAGAGTTAGGGGCAGGGGATGCAGGAGTACATTTAAAAATTAAGAATATGATAAAATCTTATATGGGGCGTCAAAAGGCATATTGTGAGTGTTTTGAAAGCAATGACTATATAAAACTAGAAAAGAGTATAATTAGAAATGTCTATAGAAATGTTAGTGAATATAATAAAAAACCTAAATTATTAGTTAAATACTGTAAAAAATGTATTTTAGAATTTCATAATAAAGATATTAAATATTTTTCATCAATGGATTTTAATTTTCCAAAAATTAATAGTAATTTCTAGTAATGCAGCTTTGTATTATTTATTAATTTGCATTAATCATATGTTATTGATAATAGTTTACTGTTTCAATTTTAGTTTTTTTAATTTGAATTTGGAGTTATTTTGACAAAGCATATACATTTATCATTGGATGCAATGGGTGGTGATTATGCTCCTGATATTATAATTGAGGGTGCTGCGCAATCAAAAATTAGATATCCAAATTTGATTTTTTCATTTTTTGGAAATAAAGATAAAATCATTCCATTAATTAATTCCTATAACTTATTAGAGGGTTCAAGTGTCATACACACTAGTGAAATAATTAAAGCTGACGAAAAGCCGAGCGTAGCTGTTAGAAAAGGAAAAAACTCATCTATGGGCATGGCTATAGAACTTGTTAAATCAGGCAAAGCAGATGCATTGGTTTCTGCTGGCAATACAGGCGCTCTAATGGCCATGACAAAGTTATTACTTCGACCAATGGATGGTATCACAAGACCTGCAATTGCTGCTTATTTTCCAACCATTGTGGGTGAAAGTTGTATGTTAGATTTAGGAGCTAACATTGAATGCGATGCAAAAAATTTGGTTCAATTTGCTTTTATGGGGCAGGCTTTTGCTAATATTGTAATGGGAATAAAAAATCCTACAATCTCTCTTTTGAATATTGGAGAAGAAGAACAAAAGGGTTTAGATTATATTAAAGAAGCCTCAAAAATATTGATAAGTCTAGATAAACAAATTAATTATAAGGGATTTATAGAGGGTGACAAAATAGCTCAAGGTATGGCTGATGTTATTATTGCAGATGGGTTCAGTGGTAATGTTTCTCTAAAAACTGCTGAAGGTACGGCTTTGCTAGTAACTTCTTATTTAAAAAAAGCACTTTCAAGCTCTATTTTTTCAAAAATTGGTTATTTATTTGCTAAAAGGGCTATTAATGATTTTAGGCTTCAAATGGACCCTAGAAAGTATAATGGTGCCGTATTTTTAGGTTTAAATGGAATAGCTGTTAAAAGTCATGGCGGTACAGATGCATTTGGTTTTGCAAATGCAATTGGGGTTGCAGTTGATATGGTAAGATATAATTTTATATCCAATTTAAAAAACAAAATAAATAAAATAGAATATAGCCTATAATAGGGAGAATTCTGGGAGGTTCAAAAATTTCGTACAAAATATTAATTACTGGAGTAGGTTCTTATTTACCCGCCAAAAAACTTTCAAATGAAGATCTCTCAAAATTTGTTGATACATCTGATGAATGGATATCTAAAAGATCTGGCATAAAGAACCGTCATTTTGTATCTTACAATGAAACTACATCTGACATGTCTTTGTATGCAGCTAATAGGGCTATAGAAAATGCAAAAATTTCTAAAAATAATATTGATTTAATTATATTAGCTACCACAACTCCAGATAACACTTTTCCTTCTACAGCTTCTTTAATACAAAAAAAATTACAAATTAATGCAGTATCTTTTGATATTCAGGCTGTATGTGCAGGTTTTATATTTGCTTTGTCAGTTGCAAAATCCATGATGACAGATAGTAATTATAAAAATTGTTTGGTTATTGGAGCAGATTCAATGTCAAAGTTATTAGATTGGAAAGATAGATCAACATCTGTACTATTTGGGGACGGCGCTGGAGCAATAATCCTTCAAAAGTTTAAAAATACTGAAAAAAAATATGAAGATTGGGGTATTTTATCGAATGTAATTCATACAAATGGTCAATTTTATGATTTATTAAAAACGAACGGTGGTGTTTCAAGCAGTCAGAGCATAGGTTTTATTGAAATGGAAGGTAAAGAAGTTTTTAAACATGCTGTAGAAAAACTCTCAACTTCACTTGAAGAAGCTTTACAAGCTTGCAACAAACAAATTATTGATATTAATTGGTTAATTCCTCATCAAGCTAATCAAAGAATATTACTAGCTGTAGCAGACAGATTGAAGATTGATCCTAGCAAGGTCATTTCTACATTAAAAAATCACGGTAATACTTCTGCGGCATCAATTCCATTAGCCTTGGATGATGCTATTTCTTCTAATAAAATTTTAAATGGTGATTTGATAGGTTTACATGCAATTGGTGGAGGTTTAAGTTGGGGAGCCTCAATTATAAGAATAGGCAAACCAAATTTTTATAAAAAAGACTTTTAACTTAATTAAATTGTATTAATATGTTGTTATGAAAAAAACTTGGACAAGAAACGATATTATTGAAGCAATAAGCGACAATGTTGGTATATCATTATCTGACTCTTCTTTAATGATTGAAGAAATTTTTGAATTTATTTTAAAAGAACTTGAAAAAGGGGAAGATGTTAAAATATCATCATTTGGAACATTCTCTGTAAGGCATAAAAAATCAAGAGTTGGAAGAAACCCAAAAACTGGAATAGAAGTTCCAATTACAGAAAGAAATGTTGTTACTTTTAGCTCTTCCAATGTTTTGAAATCACATTTCAAATAAAAACAATGTCTAATTTGACTTCTAATGGAAACTCTTTTTTTACTATATCAAAAACTGCAAAAATTATTGGAGTGCAATCCCATGTCTTAAGATTTTGGGAAAAGAAATTCTCATCAATCAATCCTAAAAAAAGTCAAAGTGGAAGACGGTACTATTCTTCAAAAGATATTCAATATTTGTTAATGATAAAAAAGTTACTTTATAAAGAAGGCTTCACTATAAAAGGTGCAATAAATATTATTGATAAAAAGAATGGAAAGTCAAAAATAGAAAATGAAAATTTACTCAATGAGAAGTTGAGTGAAGCTATCAATTTAATAAAAGAGGGGTCAAAAATAATAAAAAGAAATTTAAACTAGTTTACATTTTCTTTTTGAATGAAAAATTTATTTAATTCTTGATAATTTCTTTTTAAATTATGTTTACTAGCTAAATGTTGAAGATAAAAATTGGAAAAATCATTAAAGAAACTTTTTGAAAAACTAATATTTAATTGTTCATATGTTTTTTTATCGAAATTGTAATCACCTATTTTTGTATTTGTAATTTTAACCGCAAATAGATTATCTTTTGAGACTAATATATTAATTTCATTATTATTGATTTCAAAAATTTTATTTATTAATGTTAAATCTTGTACATCTTCTATATTCTTATCACTTCTTTTTATAGATGTTTTTGATAATAATTTATTATTTTTAGAAGAAATTAAATTCTTTACCCTTTCCATTGATTTCGTAATTAATTCTTTATTTAACCATTCATTATAAACCTTTGATTTAACTTGATTAAATGTTGGTGTATTTTTATTATATTCATTAATTACTTCTATTAAAAAATAATTATCATCATTTGAATTAAAAATTTCACTCAATTCATTCATTTCCGTATTCCAAATATTTTTAATAAATTCAGGACTCTTTTTAAAATAACTTGTTTCTTTCTCATTTGAGTATATTAATCCTTGTTTAGATATTTTTTTTACATTAGTAATGGATATGTTTTTATTAAAAATATTTGACTTGGCTATTTCATCAATATTATTACCTTCAGCTATTAGATCTTCAACTTGATCAAGTTTTTCAAATAATATTTCTATTGATAAATCTTTAATTAGTTTCTTCTTGATATCATTAACTGCTTCTTCATAGTTAGTTAGTTTTTCCGGTATTATATTTATAATTTTATAAATACTAAACCCAAATTTGGTTTTAATTGGGCCTAAAATTTCATTTAATTTTGCATTAAAAATTATTTCTGCACTTTCTAATGGTAGATCAGATTTTTTTATAATACCAATATTTGTGTCAGACTCAGTTAAATTAAAAAGATTTTTTGCAATTTTATTAAAATTTTGGTCAGCTTTTACTAAATCTAAAAAATTCTTAGCTTTTTTTTCATCTTGTGTTGTTATTTGAAGTATTTCTCTTGTTTCTTCTATTTTGTAATTGGATTTTTCTATTTCATATTTTTCATCAATTTGTTTTTGATTAATTACTACCTGTTCCTCAAAAAGAGAAGGATTTATGTTTATATATTTAATGTCCCTGGTAAGAGGTATTTCATATAATTTTTTATTTTTGTTATAAAACGTTTCTAAAACATTATTTGATGGTCTTTTTAAATCATTTTTATTAACAAATTTAAATTTTTCATATTCAATATCTTTAATTTCATTTTGCCATTCTATTATTCTTTTTATAACACTTTCATTGTAATAATTATTGAAAATAAAAGGCATAGATAATTGTTTGAAATTTGAGTTGGTCTTAACTATTTCGAGGTACTTAGGTTCTGACAAACCTGCATTATTTAAGGATTGAATAAACTTACTTTGTGAAAATTCACCAAGAGGATCCTTAAAAGCATTTTCTTTTTTTATTAATTTCATTTGTTCTGTCAATGGAACATTTAAATCAAGATACCTAGCCTCTTCATTAATTAAAATTTCTTGTTCAAATTTATTTAAAATACTTTTATGCAATCCATTTTTAATTGCCTCTTCAAGGCTCGGTCTGTCAGGTAACAAATACCTAGCCCTATTTATCTCATCCAACACTTCTTCAACACTTATATCATGATTTTTGACACTTAATACATTTTTCCCTTTTGATCCCCCTGTTAGGTCACCTACACCCCATAGTGCGAACCCACAAATAAGTAAAACAAGAAAGCATTTAAAAAATATTGATTGAGTTTGGTTTCTAAGAGCTCTTAGCATAAATTTACCTAGTATAAATTGTTGTATAAATTGTTAAATTAAATAAATTAATATACTATTTAAAAAAATTTATAAATAATTTAATTATTAATTTTTACTTAATTAAAACAATATAGGTATAATTTTTATATGTTAATAGCTGCAAATTGGAAAATGAATTTAGATAAACAATCTATTTCTGAATTTTCTAAATTTTTAAAAAACTTCAAATTTTCTAAAAAAGTAAAAGCATGTATCTTTCCTCCAATGACATATATTGATTATCTAAATAATATTATTCAAAATATTCCAATATCAGTTGGAGCTCAAAATTGTCATTTTAAATTTTCCGGAGCTTACACTGGAGAGGTTTCGCCGATTTTTCTTAGAGATATTGGATGTGAATATGTAATTATTGGTCATTCTGAAAGAAGAATACTTAATGGTGAAGATAATAATGAAGTAAAATTACGTGCTCAATCAGCAATAGATGCTAATTTAAAAGTAATTCTTTGTGTAGGAGAAAGTTTGATCGACCGTGAAAAAGGAAATGCTTTTAATTTTATAGAAAAGCAATTACATGAAAGTTTACCGAATGGTTTTGAAGACTCTTTAATTGCTTATGAGCCTATGTGGTCAATTGGAACTGGCAAAATACCAAGTATTTCAGAAATTGAAAAAATGCATGAACACATAAAAAAAATAGCGTTTGATGTATCAGATAAAAAAATAAATACTCTTTATGGTGGTTCTGTTAATATAAAAAATATTCATAATATTTTAAAAATAAAAAATGTAGATGGAGTATTAGTTGGAGGAGCAAGCCTTAAAGTAAAAGATTTTCTTGCAATTTATACAGCAGCAGTTAAACATTTAAATAATTCTTCAAAAGTACAGGAAATTACATGATTACAGTTATTTTAGTTATACACGTTATTTTAGCTATTTGTATTATATGTGCGGTATTATTACAAAAAAGTGAAGGTGGTGGGCTAGGCATTGGTGGTTCTGGCGGCGCTGGTGGAGGTTTTATGACTGCTAGAGGTACTGCAAATTTTATGACTAAATTAACTGCCATTCTAGGCGGGTGTTTCTTTCTAACATCAATAACTTTAGCACTATTATCTTCTAATGACGCTCCTTCAATTGCAGACGAGGTAAGTAAAACAATTGAAAACAACTCAAATAAGAAGCCCACTGTTCCTCTAGGCAATTAATTTAATTTTCAGGCTGATAAATGAAAAATAAATCAGTAAAGTTTATTTTTATAACTGGTGGTGTAGTTTCTTCATTAGGAAAAGGTTTGGCATCAGCTTCCCTAGGTGCACTACTACAAGCAAGGGGATATATTATAAAACTAAGAAAATTAGATCCTTATTTAAATGTAGACCCTGGTACTATGAGTCCTTACCAACATGGTGAATGCTATGTTACTGACGACGGTGCTGAAACAGATTTAGACTTAGGGCATTATGAAAGATTTACTGGTGTACCTGCAAAAAAATCTGACAATATAACAACAGGTAAAATTTACTCCAATGTAATTGCAAAAGAGAGAAAAGGAGATTATTTAGGTGCAACCATTCAAGTTATACCACATGTAACAGATGCAATTAAAGAGTACATATTATCTGATATATATGATGAAGATTTTGTTCTTTGTGAAATTGGAGGGACTGTTGGTGATATAGAATCACTTCCATTTATAGAAGCTATCAGACAATTAGGAAATGAATTAGGCTTAATGCAAACATGTTTTTTACATGTTACACTTTTACCTTTCATCAAAACTGCTGGAGAATTAAAAACCAAGCCAACTCAGCATTCAGTTAAAGAATTACAAGGAATGGGAATTCAGCCTGATATTTTACTTTGCAGAACTGAAGATGCTATTCCTGAAGAACAAAAATCAAAAATAGCATTATTTTGTAATTTGAAATCTGAAGCTGTCATTGAGGCGTTAGATTCTTCGTCAATATATGAAGTACCAATTTCTTATCATAAACAAGGTCTCGATCATCAAGTTTGTAAACATTTTCAATTAGATATTTTAAAAAAACCTAATTTAAGTCGTTGGAATAAAATTATTGACATACAAAAATCTTCAGAAGGTAATGTGAATATTGGTATTGTGGGTAAATATACTTCAATGATTGATGCATACAAATCATTAATTGAAGCAATTAATCATGGTGGTTTAGCTAATAATATAAATGTTACTGTCAAATGGATTGACTCAGAGGAATTAGAAAAACAAAATCAAAATTTTAATAATTTATTTAAAGATATAAATGCAATAATTGTACCTGGTGGATTTGGTCAAAGAGGTTCAGAGGGAAAAATCAATGCTATAAATTTTGCTAGAATTAATAATGTGCCTTTTTTGGGTATTTGCTTTGGTATGCAAATGGCAGTAATAGAGTTCGCTAGAAATGTTCTAAATTTAAAAAACGCATCTTCATCAGAATTTGGAAAAACTAAATTACCGTTAATTGGTCTTTTAACCGAATGGCAAACTAAAAAAGGTTTAGAAAAGAGAAACAAAGATTCTAATCTTGGAGGTACAATGAGACTTGGTTCTTATGATTGTAAACTTTCTAAAGATAGTCTTATAAAATCAATTTATCAAAAGAAAATTATTTCTGAACGACACAGACATAGATACGAAGTTAACAATAAATATATCCCAGATTTTAAAAAAAATGGATTAATCTTTTCTGGTATGTCACCAGATAATTCATTACCTGAAATTTTTGAAATACCGTCACACCCTTGGTTTGTTGGGGTTCAATTTCATCCAGAACTTAAATCAAAACCCTTTGAGCCTCACCCACTATTTTCTTCTTTTATTGAAGCAAGTTTGAAGCAATCACGTTTATTGTAATGTTATTTATTTTTGGTATTGTTTAAAAATGATGTACAACACAGTAAAAATTTCAAATTTTAATGTTTCAAATAATTTACCCTTTTTTCTTATTGCAGGTCCTTGTTCAATCGAAAATAAAGATCACGCAATTCATCATGCAAGTGTAATTAAAGAAATATGTAAAAAATTAAAAATTAATTTTGTTTATAAATCATCCTTTGATAAAGCCAACAGATCGAGTAAATCATCCAATAGAGGTGTGGGTATTGAAAAAGGTTTAAGTATTTTGTCGGATGTAAAAAAAAATCTAAATATTCCAATTATAACTGATGTGCATGAAACAAATCAATGTAAAGATGTGGCAGAAATAGTAGATATATTACAAATTCCTGCTTTTTTATGCAGGCAAACTGATCTATTGGATACTGCAGCTAAAACAAAAAAAGTTATTAATGTTAAAAAAGGACAATTTTTAGCTCCTTGGGATATGAAAAACGTAATAGAAAAAATAATAGAAAATGGAAACAATCAAATTTTACTTACTGAAAGAGGCACATCTTTTGGTTATAATACTCTTATTTCTGATATGCGTGCTATCCCCCAAATGTCTGAGTTTGGCTACCCAATTATTTTTGACGCAACACATTCTGTTCAACAACCAGGAGGGTTAGGAGTTTCATCTGGGGGACAGAGAGAATTTGTTCCTGTATTATCAAAAGCTGCTATTTCAGTAGGAGTATCAGGGTTATTTGTTGAAGTTCATGAAAATCCTGATGAAGCTCCAAGTGATGGGCCAAATATGTTAAAATTGTCTGAACTTGAACCTTTGTTGAGTAAGTTGATTGAAATAGATAAAATTATCAAAAAATAGTATACTATTTTAAAATTGGAGTAATTATGGTTTATATTGAAAACGTTTTTGCCAGACAAATTTTAGATAGTAGAGGCAACCCTACTTTAGAAGTTGATGTTCGATTGTCAGATGGAAGTGTTGGTAGAGCTGCAGTTCCTTCAGGGGCTTCAACTGGAAAATATGAAGCTTATGAATTAAGAGACAAAGTAAGTAATTTTTACAATGGTAATAGTGTAAAAAAGGCTATTGAAAATGTAAATGTTGAAATATTCAATGCCTTTTCAGGAAGAAATCCACTTGAACAGAAAATTATAGATTACGATTTAATTGAACTTGATAATACAGAAAATAAAAGTCGTTTAGGAGCTAATGCAATGCTTGGTTTTTCAATGGCTGTGGCAAGGGCTTCTGCTAAATTTAAGGGATTACCTCTTTGGCAATATATTGGCGGCATAAGAGCAAATACACTACCTATTCCAATGATGAATATAATTAATGGTGGTGCTCATGCTAATAATGGATTAGATTTTCAAGAATGTATGATTATGCCAATTGGTTTTTCAACCTTTTCAGATGCTCTTAGGTCAAGCGTTGAAATTTTTCATAGTTTAAAAAAATTATTATCAGATAAATCACTATCCACTGCGGTTGGGGATGAGGGGGGTTTTGCTCCCAATATTGTTAACCTTGAAGAAGCTCTTGCATATATTGCTAAAGCTATTGAATTAAGTGGATACAAACTTGGAGAAGAAATTTTTATATCTATTGACGCTGCTGCAAGTGAATTATACAAGAAAGGTTACTATCATTTAAGTGGTGAAGATAAAAAACTTAATACAGATGAACTATTAAAATATTGGGAAAGCATTTGTAGTAAATTCCCAATTATTTCGATCGAAGATCCGTTTGATGAAACTGATTGGGATGGCTTTATTGAGCTTACAAAATGTTTAGGAAATAAATTACAAGTTGTTGGTGACGATTTGTTTGTTACAAATAAAAAACGTCTATCTAGAGGAATTAAAGATCAATCTGGAAACGCTATTTTAATTAAATTAAATCAAATTGGAACTGTATCCGAAACCTTAGAGACAATTGAGCTTGCAAAAAATTGTAATTTTGGGGTAATAATATCCCATAGATCAGGAGAAACAGAGGATGTTTTTATAAGTGATCTTTCAGTTGCCCTTAATGCCGGTCAAATTAAAACTGGTTCATTATCAAGAAGTGATAGGACCGCTAAATATAATCAACTTTTAAGAATTGAAGAACTGTTGGGAGAAAATGGTCACTACTATGGTCAAGATTTTTTTAAACTTACATTTAAGGAAACTACATGAATACTTATTTCTTAAGAAAAAACACTTTATTTAACTTTATTACAATTTTCAGTGTATTAATTTTTATTTTTTTCATTTCTCATATTTTCTTTGGTGAAAGATCAATTTGGAAAATTTTTTTGCTTAATTCACAAATAACCTCTGCATCAATTGAATACAGCCAATTAATTCATAATAAAGAAAAGATATTATCTGAAATTAATTTATTAAGAGATTATAATTTAGATGCTGATTATGTCACTGAGATCTCCTTTGATCTTTTAGGATTAATACAATCTGATCAAATAGTAATTGATATAAAAAAATAGATTAAATTATTATTAGAAATAAATTAAATTCTTTGTTAAATATAACAATAATTATACTTCTTTTAATTAAAATGTTCATAGGTATAAAATGAAAAAAAATGTAGCCAAAAAAATGTTAACTGAAACAAAGATGAACTATGATTTAAATTTATTACAAGACATGTATAAGAAAATGCTTTTAATTAGAAGATTTGAAGAAAAAGCTGGACAGTTATATGGAATGGGTCAAATTGGAGGTTTCTGTCATTTGTATATTGGACAGGAAGCTGTAGTTGTTGGTATTCAGTCTGCTCAAATTGAGGGTGATAGTATAGTTACATCTTATAGAGATCACGGTCATATGTTAGCTTGTGATATGGATCCCAAAGGAGTAATGGCTGAATTAACTGGTAGAAAAGATGGATACTCAAAAGGAAAAGGTGGTTCAATGCACATGTTTAGTCGAGAAAAAGGCTTTTTTGGTGGCCACGGAATAGTAGCTGCACAGGTCCCTATTGGAGCAGGATTGGCATTTTCACATAAATATAATGGAACTAATAATGTCTCGATTACTTATTTCGGAGATGGTGCAGCTAATCAAGGTCAAGTATATGAATCATACAATATTGCATCTTTGTGGAAGCTTCCAGTTGTTTTCATTATTGAAAATAATAAATATGGTATGGGAACTTCTGTTAATAGGTCATCAGCAGGTGATAATTTAGCAGATAGAGGTAAAGCATACGGAATTACTTCTGAAATTGTTGACGGAATGGATATACTAGCCGTAAGAGAATCTGCTATTAGAGCAATTGAATATTGTAGATCTGGTAAGGGTCCATATATCTTAGAGATGAAAACATATAGGTACAGAGGGCACTCCATGTCTGATCCTGCTAAATATAGGACAAGAGATGAAGTTGATAAAATTAGAAAAACATCTGATCCAATAGAAAATATAAAATCCCTCTTAAATAAGATGGGAGTTGAAGAAAGAACTCTTAAGGAAATTGATACGGATATTAAGTCTGTTATTGCGGAAGCCGCTACATTTGCTCAAGACTCACCTGAGCCTTCTGAAAACGAATTATTTACTGATGTAACTGTTAATTAATGGTGTTTTAATGACAATTAAAATATTGATGCCAGCCCTAAGTCCTACTATGGAAGAGGGCACTTTATCAAAATGGCTTGTTAATGAAGGAGATTCTATTTCATCTGGTGACTTAATTGCTGAAATAGAAACAGATAAGGCAACTATGGAAGTGGAAGCAGTAGATGATGGTAAAATTGGTCAATTGTTGGTTTCAGAAGGTACGGAAGGAGTAAAAGTAAATACACCTATAGCTTTATTAGTTGACTCTAGTGAATTACCTCACGCTACTATTAAAAAAATTGCTGATAAACCTTATCTAGAAAAAGAAAAAATTCCTACAAGACCTGTAAATGAAAAACCAGTTTCTATTGAAGCAAATTCTAGTCTAATTACAGTTAGAGAAGCGTTAAGAAATGCAATGGCTGAAGAAATGAGGGTCGATAAAAGTGTATTTGTGATGGGAGAGGAAGTTGCAGAATATCAAGGTGCATATAAAGTAACCCAGGGCTTACTAGATGAATTTGGAGATAAACGAGTATATGACACTCCAATTACAGAACATGGATTTGCTGGAATAGGTATAGGTGCCGCTTTTGGAAATTTAAAACCCATAGTTGAATTTATGACTTTTAATTTTGCTATGCAGGCTATGGATCAAATAATAAATTCAGCAGCTAAAACACTTTATATGTCTGGTGGTCAAATGGGTTGTCCAATTGTGTTTAGAGGCCCTAATGGTGCTGCTTCTAGAGTTGCAGCTCAACATAGTCAATGTTACGCAAGCTGGTATTCACATTGTCCAGGTTTAAAAGTAGTTTCTCCATGGTCAAGTAAAGATGCTAAAGGACTTCTTAAGTCAGCAATTAGAGACCCTGATCCAGTAATTTTTCTTGAAAATGAAGTAATGTATGGACAAAGTTTTAGTTGTCCTGATGATGAAGATTTTATCTTGCCTATTGGAAAAGCTAATATTGAACAAGAAGGAGATGATGTTACAATTATAGCATTTTCTATAATGGTAGGAAAATCAATAGAAGCTTCAAATTTACTTAAAGAAAAAAATATAAACGCTGAAGTTATCAACCTTAGAACTCTTCGCCCTTTAGATATTGACACAATAATTGATTCTGTAAAAAAGACCAATAGAGTTGTGACTTGTGAAGAAGGATTTCCTTTTTCTGGTATTGGTGCAGAAATTTCAGCTTTAATAACTGAAAAAGCATTTGATTGGCTTGATGCTCCTGTAAAAAGAGTAACGGGCAAAGATGTTCCAATGCCTTATGCTGCAAATTTAGAAAAATTAGCGTTGCCACAAGTTGAAGACATTGTCAACGCATGTGCCGAAGTATGTTATGAAGATTAGGAATTTATAATATGAGTGTAGATATTTTAATGCCCGCTTTAAGTCCTACTATGGAAGAAGGTACATTGTCAAAATGGTTAGTTAAAGAAGGTGACAAAGTTGAATCTGGTGATCTAATTGCCGAAATTGAGACTGATAAAGCAACAATGGAAGTTGAAGCAATCGATGATGGAATTATTGGTAAAATTTTAGTATCAGAAGGTCAGGAGTATATCAAAGTTAATTCACCAATTGCAATTTTGTTATCCGAGGGTGAAAAACTATCTGAGAGGACAAGTTCTGATGAACCTAAAAAAGAAATAGAATTAAAAGTACAAAATAAAAATGAAAAAATTGTTCAAATTAATGAAGTTAAAGATAAATTTCAAGCAACTAATACAACTACTGAGATATCAAATAAATCTTATTATAAGCCAATAAAGCAAGACAGGATTTTTGTAACACCTTTAGCAAAAAGAATTGCAAAACAGAAAGATATACAATTAAGTTCAATCAAAGGTTCAGGTCCTCTTGGTAGAATTCTTAAAATAGATGTTGATAATTTTGTTATTCAAAATTCAAACAATTTAAAAGTTGAAAAACCAGAACATGACTACTTCGAAATTGTCAAAAACAGTGCTATGAGAATGACTATCGCAGATAGATTAGTTAAGTCCAAAACAGAAGCTCCGCATTTTTATCTATCATTAGATTGTAATATAGACGAACTTTTAAAAGTAAGAAAATCATTAAATTTTATTTCAAATGATGAGTATAAAATTTCTGTGAATGATATGATTATTAAAGCTTCAAGTGCTGCTCTAATAAAGGTTCCGAAAGCAAATGCAAGTTGGGAAAATGAAAATACTAAATATTTTAAAAATACAGACATATCAGTTGCAGTGGCTATAGAAGGAGGGTTAATAACACCTATAATAAAAAATGTTCAATCAAAAGGCTTGATAGACATTTCAGTGAATATGAAAAATTTAGCTAATAAGGCTAAAGACGGTAAGCTTATGCCTGAAGAATACATTGGAGGTTCTTTTTCAATTTCTAATCTTGGAATGTATGGTATTAAAGAATTTTCTGCAGTTATAAATCCGCCACAAGGTTGTATACTTGCTGTTGGATCAGGTGAAAAAAGACCGATTGTAATTAATGACGAAATTTCAATTGCAACAATCATGACTGTTACCTTATCTTGTGATCATAGAGTCGTCGATGGTGCAGTTGGTGCAGAGTTTTTATCAGAATTTAAAAATTTTATTGAAAATCCCTCGTTAATGCTTTTGTAGGAAAAAATATGACAAATATCGATTATGATCTTATTGTTATTGGTGGTGGTCCAGGTGGATATGTAGCGGCAATTAGAGCGTCTCAATTAGGTATGTCAGTTGCATTAGTAGAGGACAAACATTTAGGTGGTATTTGTTTAAATTGGGGATGTATTCCTACTAAAGCGCTATTAAGGGCTAGTGAAATCAGGCATATGTTAGACAATGTAAATGAATTTGGTTTTACAGTATCTGATATAAGAATGGATATAAATAACATAACTAAACGTTCTAGAAAAGTTGCATCACAGCTATCATCTGGGATAAGTCATTTATTGAAAAAAAATAAAGTTAAAATATTTGAAGGTTTCGGCAGTTTAATTAAAGATACGTCTAATTTAAAAAAAATTAGTATAAAAAAAAATGACGATGTCGTTACAAAATCAGCTAAAAATATTATTCTTGCAACCGGTGCGAGATCTAGAAATTTACCTTTTGTTTCAGCTGATGGAATAAATATTTGGGATTACAAAACAGCAATGACACCTCCAAACTTACCCTCATCACTTGTAATTGTTGGTTCGGGAGCAATTGGAATGGAATTTGCCTCCTTTTATAATGATTTGGGAGTTGATGTAACTATAATTGAATCTTTGTCTTCAATTTTACCTAATGAAGATATAGATATCTCAAATATTGTTAAAACAAATTTTGAAAAAAGAGGTATTAAAATAAAAACTAATACAACACTAAAAACAGTTGACAGTAAAATGGGTTCAATCACAGCTGAAATATCTATTAATGGAAAAGTTGAAGTTATAAAATCAGAAAAGATTATATTAGCTGTTGGAATAATAGCTAATACTGAAAAATTAGGATTAGAGAATTTTAATATTAAAATTGATAAAGGGCATATTGTTACCAATGAATTTTTAGAAACTAATGAAAAAGGAATTTATGCAATAGGTGATATTACTGAAGGTCCTTGGTTGGCGCATAAAGCTAGTCACGAAGGTATTTTATGTGTAGAAAATATTGCTGGTCGTAAAAATTTAAAACCAATTGATAAAACTTCAATACCAGGCTGCACCTACTGCAGGCCACAAGTTGCTTCAATAGGAATGACAGAAGAACAAGCAAGATCTAGTAATCTAAATTTAAAAATTGGTAAATTTCCATTCATTGGTAATGGAAAAGCTATTGCTTTAGGTGAATCGGAAGGTTTAATTAAGACAATTTTTGACAAGGACACTGGAGAATTGATTGGAGCTCACATGGTAGGCCCTGAAGTAACAGAATTAATTCAAGGCTTTTCCATAGCAAAAAAACTTGAAACCACTGAACATGAACTAATGCACACTATTTTTCCTCATCCAACATTGTCTGAGAGTATGCATGAATCAGTTTTAGATGCTTATAATCAAGCTATTCATTATTGAAAATTTATATTAACTTTTTAAAATATTAACATGAACGAAATAAAAAAAATAAGACATCCAGAAAAAGTCCATAAACAAGATAATATCTCACCACCAAAGCCTGATTGGTTAAGAGTAAAAGCACCTTTGGGTAAAATCTTTGAGGAAACAAAAGGATTGTTAGATGACCTAAACATTACAACTGTTTGTGAAGAAGCTAGTTGTCCTAATATAGGAAATTGTTGGTCTAAAAAACATGCTACTATGATGATTATGGGTGACACATGCACTAGAGCGTGTGCTTTCTGCAATGTTGCCACTGGTAAACCAAATAAACTTGATTTATCTGAACCAATAAGAGTTGCTAAATCAGTTGCAAGATTAAAATTAAGTCACGTTGTTATAACTTCAGTTGATAGAGATGATTTAAATGATGGTGGAGCTAATCATTTTGTTAATACAATAAATGACATACGACATTTTTCACCAAAAACTTCAATTGAAATTTTAACACCTGACTTCTTGCGAAAAGTAGGAGCTCTTGAAAAAGTAATAAATGCGAAACCAGATG
The DNA here is from genome assembly GCA_902625215.1 of uncultured SAR116 cluster alpha proteobacterium. Classification (GTDB taxonomy): domain Bacteria; phylum Pseudomonadota; class Alphaproteobacteria; order Puniceispirillales; family Marisalimonadaceae; genus Marisalimonas. The sequence continues at coordinate 5,664 of CACOAO010000014.1, read as the reverse complement.
TATTTAATCATAATCTTGAGACAGTTCCGAGATTATATCCAACTGTTCGTCCTGGTGCTAGATATTTTCATTCATTAAATTTATTAGCTAAAGTAAAAGAAGTTGATCCAAATATTTTTACAAAATCAGGAATAATGGTTGGATTAGGTGAAAGTCAAAATGAAATTTATCAAGTTATGGATGATATGAGATCTGCTGATATTGACTTTTTAACTATTGGTCAATATCTACAACCTACTGTAAAACATCATAAAGTAGAGAAATTTGTAAATCCCGATGAGTTTGATCTATATAAAAAAGTTGCTTTATCTAAAGGCTTTTTATTAGTTTCATCTTCTCCATTAACAAGAAGCAGTTTTCATGCAAGCGAAGATTTTGAAAAATTAAAAAAAATTAGAATTAATCAATTAAATAGTTAGTAAAGTAATCTTAAATGAAGCATGAAGAACGGAGAATAATAAAACATACTCCAAATAATTTATTTAATTTAGTGGCAGATGTTAAAAAATATCCAGAATTCTTGCCGTGGTGTTTAGGTGCAAGAATTAAAAAAGCAAATTCAAAATCTTTTGAAGCTGATTTAATAATTGGGTTTAAAATTTATAAAGAGATTTACTCTTCAAAAATAACTCTTGATAAAAAAAAGAAAAAAATAATTGTCGATTATAAAGATGGACCTTTTGAATATCTTCAAAATTACTGGATATTTAAAGAAAATTCAGATGGCTGTGAGATTGAGTTTATGGTTGATTTTAAATTTAAATCTATTTTTTTACAAACTTTGATGGAAACTCTGTTTAATGAAGCTGTACAAAAAATGGTAAAGGCTTTTGAGAATAGGGCTGATAAATTGTATAGTTAATTATTGAAATTCTAAAAGCACTTTGTTAGCTAATTTCAATGCTTCGTATGTAGTTTTTTGTCTTATTTCAAGCCTATTTCCATTAAATTGATATTTGTTTGTAATAATCTTTTTATCAGTACCAACTCCAATCCAAACAAGTCCAACAGGTTTATCAATAGTTCCACCAGTAGGGCCAGCAATTCCAGTAACTGCAATAGATAAATTTGCCTTTAAGATTTTTAATGAGTTTTTAGCCATATTAAATGCTATTATTTCGCTAACAGCTCCATTTTTTTTAATTAAATCATTTGATATATTAAGCAATTTACTTTTCATATCGTTAGAATAAGTTACAAATGAGGATTTAAATATTTGGCTTGAGCCATTAATATGAACAATAGCAGAAGATATCATACCACCTGTGCAGCTTTCTGCAGTAGTTACTATTAAATTTTTCTTAACACAATTTAAATATAGCTTTTTTGTTTCGTTATTAATTTTTTTCCACATTTCTAATTCCATAATGTTTTAATATAAATATTTTGATTTAAGCTAGTTAACATTGCGGCTTGGATTATAAACGCAAATAAACCTGCTATAATATCATCTGCCATTATACCAATGCCATTAGGTAAATTCTCAAATTTTTTAATAGGACCAATTTTTGTAATGTCAAAAAATCTAAATAATATAAATGATGACATTAAAGATAAAAAAACATAAGCAATTTTTTCAGATTGTACGCAACCTAATATTGCAATAAATTGGCCAGATAACTCGTCTACTACAACTTCTTTTGGATCTTTTTTCTTATATAATTTTATATGTGCTTCACAAAGAAAATAACTTATAATTATGCAAATAGCTAAAAAAATTAAATAAAATTTTATATCCAAATTAAATAAGAAAAAGTAACCTACAAAAATTGCAATTATAGAGGCAAGGGTGCCTGGGGCATATTTTGATTGACCAATTGGGTATAATTCAGCAATTTTTGATAACCATAATAAAAGTTTTAGATTTTTAATCATTTAATATATTTATCTTTTATTTGAATGGCTGTTGACACAAGAGCTGCAATCCCTTCTTGCCTACCAATAAAACCAATACTTTCAGACGTTTTTCCTTTAACACTTATTCTTTGCTCCTCTATATCAAGGATTTTTGCAATATTCACTTTAATTCGTGTTGAATAATCTGATATCTTTGGTTTTTCACAGATTATTATTGCATCTATGTTATTAATTTTACCTCTTTCATCCTGGAGTAATTTTGACGCATGTTTTAAAAATATAGAACTGTCTGCATTTTTCCATTTTTCATCTGTTGGAGGAAAAATACTACCTATATCACCTTTATTAATAATGCCTAAAATACTATCAGTAATTGCATGAAGCAATACATCAGCATCAGAATGGCCTATTAGTGGGTTTAAATTTTTAATTTTTATTCCACCTAACTTAATAAAGTTGTTTTTTGAACTTTTGCTATTATCAAATCTATGTACATCGAAACCATTTCCAATTTTAGTAATATAATTATTTTCATTCATAAACAACAATGGCTCCAATAAATTAAGATCTTTTTTATAGGTAATTTTTAATGTACGTGGATCGCCATCAATAGCAATCACATTCATCGAATTATCCAAGAAAGCAGCACTTTCGTCTTCAAATTTTTTATTATTATTTTCAAGTATATTTTTAAGGATGCTGTAATTACATAGTTGAGGTGTTTGAACTAAAACTTTGTTGTTTTTAGGGATAACATTTTCAATTGTATTCTTTGACACTTTTCTAATAGAATCATTAATTTTTATTACTGGAACCACACAAAAAATTTCCTTCTTACTATATAAAAGTAATTGTTTTATTACTTGATGAGAAACTATAGGTCGTGCAACATCATGAATCATGACATATTTTGGGTTAATTTTTTTAATTGCATTCAGGCCATGTTGCGAACTTCTATGTCTTTCAGTGCCACCCAATACTGGAGTGAGTAAATCATATTTTTTACATATTTCAGAAATTTCAAATATATCTTTATTATTAGTTACAACTTGAATTGGTATTTTTTTTAAATATTTCTTAAAAATAATTATATTCATCTCTAAGATAGTTACATTATTATAACGTAACATTTGCTTACTTATTTTTTCATTAAATCTCTTACCCATCCCTCCAGCTAGTAATATTAACGCCAATTTACCATAGCTCATTTTCATCTCCAAAATTGCTATAAAATTGTGCAATTTTTATTATCTTTTTTACAAATTTAAAAATTTGTTTAATTTATAATCATTTATGTTTTTAAAATCTAAATTTTAATATTTGTAATATAATGCAAAATAATATTTTAAATGAATTAAGAACTCCAGTTTTTTTAGTAAATAAATTTAATGAATTTATTTATGTAAACGAAATTGGTGAAGAATTTTTTGGTATTAGTTCGAATATATTAATAGGTAAAAAGATTGATGAACTGATTCCTAATGATTCTCCAATATTGAATTTAATTAAAAGAGTTAGAAAAAATAGAACTGGTATCACAGAAGAAAGCTTGGATTTAAGTAATCTGAATTTTCCAAATAGAAAAGTAAGAGTTCATCTTATTCCTTTTTCTTTAGATAATAATCAAATTTTAATACAAATCAGTCAATTAGCTCTTTTAGAAATGTATCAATCACAAAAGATAAATAGTAAGATTTCAAAATCATTTTCTTCAATGATTGATATGTTAATGCATGAATTAAAAAATCCTTTGGCAGGTATTAAAGGCGCATCACAATTAATTGCTAGTGATTTAAAACATAATTCGACATCATTGGAATTGACACAACTTATATCTATTGAATGTGACCGTGTTAAAGTTTTATTAGATAGAATGGAGCAAATTAGTAATAATAATAATATATCAGATTTCGAAAGTTTAAATATCCATGAAATTTTAAATCATTGTAAGAGTGTTGCCAAAAATAGTTTTGGTAATGAAATTAATTTTATAGATCAATTCGATCCATCACTTCCAAGAATATTTGCTAATAAAAATCTTTTAATTCAAATTATTATCAATCTATTAAAAAATGCTACTGAAGCCAGCTTTAATAAAGGTAATATAAAAATTAAGACAAGCTTTAATTCTAATAAGATTACTTCATTTGGCAAAGAAGATTTTCCTATTCAATTACCACTACAAATTGAAATTATTGATTTTGGTACAGGTATACCAAACAACTTATTATCAAATATATTTGATCCTTTTGTTTCAACAAAAAAAGAAGGAAAAGGTCTTGGATTGTCAATAGTTGCTAGTGGTCTAGAAGAAATGAATGCAGTAATAGATGTTACATCTCGCCCTGGTTTTACAAATTTTTGTATAAATTTTCCTCTAAAGAAATCTTAGTAAAAGGAGTTTATATATATGGAAACAAAAAGAATTAAAAATATAATAGTTGTAGATGACGATAGAAGTATTCGTGTTGTCATTTCAACTGCTTTAACTAGAGCAGGATACAATGTTAAATCTAGTGGTACTGCAGCTGGCATGTGGAGACTGATTGAATCTGATTTTGCTGACGTTCTTATTACAGACGTTGGGTTACCAGATGGTGATGCTCTTGACATCTTGCCAAAATTACAAAAAAGTAATCCTAATTTAAAAATTATTGTAATGTCTGCAAGAACAACATTATTAACTGCAGTTAGAGCAGAAAAAAAAGGGGCATTTGATTACTTGCCTAAACCATTTGATTTAGATGAACTTTTAAATTTAGTATCGAGTACATTTAGTCAACCAAAAATTACAAATAATGAAAATTTTAGTGAATTACCTAAAAATATTTATGACTCGGGTCCTGTAATTGGAAAATCAACGGCAATGCAAGAAATTTATAAAATAATTTCTAGAATAGTGAATGAAAATGTTTCTGTTTTGATTGCTGGAGATAGTGGTACTGGTAAAAAACTTATTGCGAAATCTATTCATGATTTAAGTTCAAAAACAAATAAGTACTTCATAAATTTAGATGGAAAATTTTTTGATGATTATTCATTAGAATTTTTTGTTGAAAGATTTAATACTTTCTCATCAATAAACATAAAAACTATTGATGATTTAAGTGGAAGTTCAATATATATAAAAGACATTACTGAATTATCTGAAACTCAACAAAAAAATTTTTTAAATTTTTTGGAAAACGGTTTATTTTACTTATTTCCAGAAAATTCAAATTTAATAAAGTTAAGAATCTTTGTTTCAACAAAAATAAATATTCTCAACGCTGTTGATAAAGGTCTCTTTAGAGAAGATTTGTATTATAGACTAAATGTTGTTCCTATAAGGCTTCCAACATTAAAAGATAGATTTGAAGACATACCTGATTTAACTTCATCGTTTTTGAATACGATTAATAAAAATAAATTTATTAAAAGATCGATTTCATATCAAGGTATGAACCTTCTAAAAGAATATTCATGGCCAGGTAATATAAGAGAGTTAAAAAATGTTATTGAAAGATTGTGTTTGTTGTCATCTACTGAAGATATATCATTAAATCTTATTAAAGAGATATTATTGGAAGATAGATTTGATGTAGATAATAAATATGAAGAAAATTTAGAGTTATATTTCAAAAATTATCTAAAAAAGTATTTTAAAGACTTTGATGAAAGCTTGTCTTTAAACAATTTACATAATAATTTTATTTCTAAAATTGAAAAGCCTCTGATCGAAACAACTTTAAATTTATTTAGAGGAAATCAATTAAAAGCTGCTAGATGTCTTGGTTTTAATAGAAACACTTTAAGATCAAAAATAAA
>CACOAO010000013.1 GCA_902625215.1 uncultured SAR116 cluster alpha proteobacterium | reverse complement strand
TAATGGATTCACATTTATTAATTTTTTTTTCATCATATTTACAGCCAGCTCAAACTCTAAATGAAATCTAAATGATCCTCTCAAATTTAACTCTTTTGTTGTAACCAACACTAGAGGAATTAAAACATCTCCTCCAAGACCAAGTTGTATTAAAGTGCCTTTTGGCTTAAGACAATTTATTGAGTCACTTATACCTTGTTCAGATCCTGAACATTCAATAGCTATGTCAAAATAACCTTTGTTAGATTGATAATCTTTTAGCTCGTCATATTCTTCAAGAACATTAATAACTCTGTCTGCCCCTACAGAATTTGCAAATGTAAGAGCATTTTTAGAAATATCTGTAACTATTATTTCTTCTGCCCCTGCTCTTCTGCAAGCCGCTACGCATAATGTTCCGATAGGGCCCGATCCAGTAATTAAAACTTTTTTTCCAAAAATTTTCTCTGCTTGTTTAATAGCATGAAGACAGACTGCAAGCGGTTCTGCCATTGCAGCTTCTTCTGAAGACAGACCATCAGCAGGAACGCATTGATAATCTTCAGCTATTAATATTTCTCTAAATGCACCTTGAATATGTGGGAATGTCATTGCAGAGCCATAAAACTTCATATTAATACATTGAATTTGATATCCGTTTAAACAAAAAATACATTTATCACATGGCCTTGATGGTGATACAGAAACTAATTGTCCAATTGATAATTTTTTTACATTTGACCCAATTTTTGAAATAAATCCAGAAACTTCGTGACCCAATATCATTGGCTCCCTTAATTTAATTTGTCCAAATCCACCATGTTTATAATAATGTAGATCTGTTCCACAAATTCCACCGATAGCAACATTAATTTCAACTTGATTAGGCTCCAAATCATCTACTGGATGATCTTCTATCCTTAAGTCTAACGGACCATGAATCTTTAAAGATTTCATTAATTGCGCCTATATTTTGTTATAATATAAAACTTAAATTCTAGAAAGATAATTAGCAATCTTTTTGTTATTACTGTACTTTTACATAAAATTAAAACGGAGAAAAAATGGTTTCGGGATTAAAATTATTTGACCTCAATGGCAAAACTGCTCTAATTACCGGTTCTTCACAAGGAATTGGATATGCTTTGGCTAAGGGCTTGGCTGATGCGGGCTCTGACATAATATTAAATGGTAGAAATATTGAAAAGTTAAAAAAATCTGCTGAATTACTTAATACTAAGCAAAAAATCTTTCAATTATGCTTTGATGTCACTGATTATAAACAGACTAAGCAATCCATTAATGAGTTTGAAAAAGAAAATAAGCCAATCGATATTTTAATTAATAATGCTGGAATGCAATTTAGAACCCCCTTAGAAGATTTTCCGCCTGAAAAGTTTGAGCTACTATTAAAGACTAATGTCTCTTCGGTCTTTAATGTAAGCCAAGCTGTTGTTAAATATATGATCAAAAGAGGTGAAGGTAAAATTATCAATATAGCAAGTGTCCAGACGTCACTGGCTAGGCCAGGTATTGCTCCTTATACAGCGACAAAGGGTGCTGTAGGAAATATTACAAAAGGTATGGCAACAGACTGGGCGAAATATGGTATTCAATGTAATGCTATTGCGCCTGGTTATTTTGATACACCTTTGAATGCCGCTCTTGTATCTGATAGTGAATTCACAGCTTGGTTACAAAAAAGGACTCCTGCTGGCAGGTGGGGCGAGGTTCATGAACTAGTAGGAGCTAGTATATTTCTAAGTTCTGCTGCCTCAAATTTTGTAAACGGTCATACTCTTTATGTTGATGGTGGTATAACTGCTTCACTATAGATAATTTTTTTTATGAACTTTATTCTACTAGAATGTTTTCAGCTAGATCTGTCCAGTATTGAGCTCCAATGGGTAATAGCTCATCATTAAAATCATAATATGGACTATGTAGCTTTTCTGAGTTTGCTCCTGCGCCAAGCCATATATATGCTCCTGGTTTTTCTTCTAGCATATAAGAAAAATCTTCTGATCCCATTGTTGGTGTTTCTTTTAAATTAATTGAGTTTTCACCATATGTTTTTTTAAAAATTTTAGAAGCCAGTTTAGCGCATTCCTTATTATTTATAGTTGGTGGGTATCCTGGACGAATTTTAACATTCACTTCACAATTACTTATTGCACAGGCGTTAGCAGCAACTTTTTTTATTTTCTCGAGCATCATATTTCTATTTTTTTGATCTGTAGATCGTAGTGTTCCTCCTATAGTTACAGTGTCAGGGATTACATTAAATGCAGATCCGCCTTCAATTTTAGTTATAGATAGGACAGCACTTTTAAAAGGATCTAATTGTCTTGATATTAAACTTTGAAGTGCGGTGATAGTTAATCCAGCAGCTACCATAGGATCATTTGCATATTGAGGTTGAGCTGCGTGTCCGCCTTTACCTTTTACTTCAAAAACAATTATATCACCTCCAGCCATAGCAAAACCTTCATGAATAACTGCTTCACCAACTGGAATACCTGGCCAATTATGAATTCCCCAAACACTATCGATTTTAAATTTATTGAAGAGACCATCATTTATCATAGCTTTAGCGCCTGCATTTCCACCTTCTTCAGCGGGTTGAAACACACAATAAACTTTTCCATAAAAATTTTTTGTTTCTGACAAATATTTTGCAGCTCCCAATAACATTGTAGAATGTCCATCATGCCCACAAGCATGCATTGCTCCTTCATTTTTTGATGAATATGACAAGTTAGTCTTTTCTGTCATTGGAAGCGCATCCATATCTGCACGAATCGCAATAGACTTTTCTTGTCCTTTATTTTCTTTTCCTTTAATAATACCTACAACACCTGTTTTCCCGAATTCTTCAATTACTTCTACCCCAAAATCTTTTAATTTATTAGCGATAAATTTAGATGTAACTTTTTCTTGATATGCTATTTCTGGTTTTTCATGTATCTGATGTCTCCATTCCGTCATTTCTGGAATTATATCTTTAATTTTTTGCTTGATATTCATTTTTACTACACTCAATAATATTTATACATTTTGAAAACAAGGACTTCATTTTGTTAGATATGATTTTAAACGTTGATGGAGAAGGAGGTCAATCTATTCCTTTAATAGTTGATTCCCCTCATAGTGGAGATGTTTATCCATCTGATTTCAATCATCAAGCTGAATTTTCAAAGTTAAGACAAGCAGAAGACTCATATGTTGATGAATTATATAATTATGTTTCTAAAATAGGTGGTGTAATCCTAAATGCTAATTTTCCTAGATCTTATATAGATCCTAACAGAGCAGAAACTGATTTTCTAATTGAAGAACTTATTGATGTTGACATCAATGAAGAAAAAATTTTATTCAATCCTACAATTAAAAGTGAATTAGGTATTGGGCTAATTTGGTTGCGCATTCCTCCAAATGGAGAGCCTATGTATGCAAATAAAATAAAATTCAGCGAATTCATTCACAGAGTTAAAAATTACCACAGACCTTATCATAAAACACTTAAAGAAATTATGAGTAGCACTTATAAACGTTTTGGAAAATTTTATCACATAAACGCTCATTCAATGCAAAACAAAGCTACAGCAATGTCAGATCAAGAAAAAGATACTCAGAGACCAGATTTTGTTATTGGTGATAGAGATGGAACATCATGTAAAAGAGAATTTACTGACCTTATTGTAGATTTTTTGAGAAGTTTAAATTACTCTGTTGATATTAATGATCCATATAAAGGTATGGAACTTACAGATGCTTACAGTGATCCCAAAATAAATAAGAATTCAGTCCAAATTGAAGTTAATAGAAGATTATATATGAATGAAATGACAAGAATAAAATCAAACAATTTTAATCTTTTAAAAACAAATATTGGAAGTTTGTTAAATGAGATTAAATTACAAATTGAAAAAGGTATTTTATGAATAAAAGTAATTTAAATAATAAAAATAAAACTCTTAATTCAGTTGTTGAAGTGAGAGATCTTAGAGTTCAATTTCAATTAAAAGATAAAGTTGTAAAAGCTGTTGACGGCATTTCTTTTAACATCAATAAAGGTGAGACTATTGCAATAGTAGGTGAATCAGGTTCAGGTAAGTCTGTTACAGCATTATCTCTAATGAGACTTACTGATTATTCTGGAGGCAAAATAGTTTCTGGTGAAATTAACCTTCAATCAAAAAACAATTTTAATCTAAATTTAACACAACTTGATCAAGAAAAAATGAGAGATGTCAGAGGAAATGACATCTCAATGATTTTTCAAGAACCTATGACATCACTTAATCCAGTGTTTACAATTGGTATGCAAATCACTGAAACAATTATTAAACATCAAGGAAAAACAAAAAAAGAAGCTTTTGACATTGCACTTGAATTGATCAAGTTGGTAAGAATACCTGAACCAGAAAAAAGGTTAAATCAATACCCACACGAACTTTCTGGTGGAATGAGGCAAAGAGTTATGATTGCGATGGCATTAAGTTGCAAGCCATCACTATTAATTGCTGATGAGCCCACAACAGCATTAGATGTGACAATTCAAGCACAAATACTAGATTTAATAAAAATGTTACAAAGAGACATAGGAATGTCAGTAATGTTCATAACTCATGATATGGGAGTTGTTGCAGAGGTGGCTGACAGAGTCGTTGTTATGTTTGCAGGTAAAAAAGTTGAAGAAGGTACAGCTGTTGATATATTTCAAAATCCTAAACATCCATACACAAGGTCCTTATTAGCGGCTGTTCCAAAACTTGGGAGTATGGTTGGAAAAAAACTACCTGCAAAATTTATTAACCTTGATGTCAAATCTTCTGATCCAAAAAATAAAGAGAAAATTTCTACAAAAAAAGTTGTTGAAATGAGAGATACGGTAAACAGAACTTCTTCTCCATTGCTTGAAGTTAAGGGTTTGACAACAAGGTTTTTAATCAAAAAAGATTTTGGAAGGGCAGGGGGGAATATTCATGCAGTTGAAAATATTAGCTTTAGTTTGCAACCAGGTGAAACACTTGGTTTAGTTGGTGAGAGTGGATGCGGAAAGTCTACAACTGGTAGAAGTATAATAGGATTAACGGTACCAACAAGAGGTGAAGTTTTTTTTGAAGGCATAGACTTAACCAATTTGAACAATAAAGAAATGATTCAGTATAGAAAAAAGATGCAAATGATTTTTCAAGATCCTTTTGCTTCTCTAAATCCAAGAATGACTGTTGGTCAAATTATTGATGAACCAATAATAGTTCATGGATTAGAGCCTAAGTTGGGATCTAAAAGTAGGGTAATTAAACTATTAAATCGTGTTGGACTTGATGAACAATACTACTATAGATATCCACATGAACTTTCTGGAGGGCAAAGACAAAGAATTGGTATAGCAAGAGCTCTAGCACTAGAGCCTAAATTAATAATAGCTGACGAAGCGGTTTCGGCCCTAGATGTTTCTATTCAGGCCCAAGTAGTAAATTTGATGATGGAACTTCAAGAAGAATTTGGTTTAACTTATCTCTTTATAAGCCATGATATGGCTGTAATTGAAAGAGTAAGTCATAGAATAGGAGTAATGTATCTAGGTGAAATAGTTGAAATTGGACTAAGAAGTCAGATATTTGAAAATCCTCAACACCCTTATACAAAAAAATTGATGGCTGCAGTTCCAATTGCAGATCCAACCATGAGAAAAAAGAAGTTAAACTTAATGAATGATGAAATTCCAAGTTTATTGAAACCAATTGGTTTTGAACCTGAAGATATTCAAATGATTAAACTAGGAGAAGATCACTACGTAAAACCATTTGATGGAATGAAAGCCCAAAATTAAAAATTATGACTGACCCTAAATTAGATTATATAAACGAATTTCCTGTTGAACTGGATAATCCCGACATTTCCGCTTACAAAAAAACTAATACGGGTATTGACTACATTATTACATTAGATAGTGGTATAAGTGGTCCACATGTCTTTATCTCATCAATTGTGCACGGTAATGAACCGTGCGGCGCGCTAGCCTTAGATTGGTTCCTTAAAAATGATTATAGACCTTTAGAGGGAAAATTAACGCTAGGTTTTATGAATACTGAGGCTTATTTAGCATTCGACCCTCTTAATCCTAACAGAACAAGGTGGGTTGAAGAGGATTTTAATAGATTGTGGGCAGAAGGGGTTTTAGAGGATCCAAAAAGAAAAAGAACTAGCGAATTTTTAAGGGCAAATGAAGTTAAAAATATAATCTCAGAGACTGATTATTTATTAGATATACATTCAATGCAGAAACCTTGTGTACCTCTAATGATGGCTGGGATGCTAAGTAAAGGTGTTGATTTAGCACGTGAAGTAGGTATCAAGATGCCAATAATATCTGATTCTGGACATAATGAAGGAATGAGAATGAGAGATTATCTTGGTTTTTCTAAAAAAGAAAGTCACAAAAATGCTCTTTTAGTTGAATGTGGGCAACACTGGGCCAAGTCGTCTGAAATTGTTGCAATTGAAACGATGATAAGATTTCTTCGAACTACTTCAATAATGGATAAAAATTTTGCAGATGATTTTTTTTATAAAAATAAACCTATAAACTTTGGTAATCATGTTTTGAAAGTTGGGAAAATTATTACAATCAAAAGTGAAAATTTCACATTTGATCAAGATTGGCAAGGTTTTGAAAAATTAAAAAAGGGTACATTGATCGGAAGAGATAACCAAGAAGATGTATATGCTCCCTTCGAAGAAACCATACTTATTATGCCTTCTAAAAGACTCTTTCCAGGGAAGACAGCAGTTAGATTGGCCTATAAAGTAGACGGATATAGTTAAAATTTTATTGTAGTCTTGGGTTAAACATATCCCGTAAATGATCTCCCACTAAATTTATTGAAGCAACGGTTATGAGTAACGCTACACCTGGAAATATACTAATCCAAAAATCACCACTATACATATATTCAAAACCATTTCCTATCAAAAGACCCAAGGAGGGCTCTGTTATCGGAAGTCCTAAACCTAAAAAACTGAGTGTGGCTTCTAGAGAAATTGCATGAGCTGTCTGTAAAGTACCAACAACTATCAATGGTGCCATGCAGTTAGGTAAAATATGTTTAAACATTATTCTTGTATTCCCAAACGCTAAACATCTAGCGGCATCTACATACTCTTTATTTATTTCAACAAGAGCACTCGATCTTGCTGTTCTAGCGTAATACGCCCATTGAACTAAAATTAGAGCAATGATTGTTTTTTCAACACCTTTACCAAAAGCAGCCAGGATAATTAAAGCAACTAAAATAGATGGAAAACTTAATTGAATGTCCACAATTCTCATAATTATTGACTCGTATCTGCCACCAAAAAAAGCAGCAGAAATGCCAAAAAATGATCCTATTATCAAAGCAAAAATACCTGATAGGACACCTACCCCTAAACTTACTCGTAAACCATAAAATATAGCTGAAACCATATCTCTGCCAGCACCATCAGTTCCAAGTAAAAAATAATTACCAGAAAAATCTTCTGTAAATGGCGGTAATCTACTATTCATGATACTCACAGTATTGAGATCGTAAGGATCGGTTGGAGATACTAAAGGTGCAAATATTGCTACAAATAAAATAAGTAAAAAAATAATAAAAGCGACGAGAGCAACCTTGTTGGATGAAAAATCTTTACAGAACTCAATGAATTTTTTTAATTTTGGGTTCATTGATGGTCCCCTTTAATTCTTACACGAGGATCTAAAAATGTATAAAGGATATCGACTATTAAATTTAAGAATACAAAAAATGTTACAATGATCATTAAGTAAGCAACAATTACTGGGCGATCAAGATTATAAATAGAGTCAATTATTAATTTTCCCATTCCAGGCCATGCAAAAACAGTTTCAGTAACTGTTGAGAAAGCAATTAAAGAACCAAACTCAAGCCCAACAACTGTAACAATTGGAATTAAAATATTTTTTAAAACATGTATCATTACTACCCTTTTTTCTGAAATACCCTTGGATCTCGCAAATGTAATATAATCTTGAAGAATTATTTCTCTTGTTCCAGCCCTTGTAAGACGTATAACTGAAGAAATTTTGAATAATGCTAAATTAAGTGCTGGTAGAAAAACATGAGATAGTCCGTTTAAAGTAAATAAAGAGCTATTTATGCCCATAAAAGTCCCAATATCACCCCTACCAGTCGAAGGAAGCCATCCAAGTTGAACAGCAAATATCATTATAAATATAATTCCAACCCAAAAAGTAGGCATTGAAAAGCCCAATATTGAACTAGCCATTATTACTTTACTTACTTTACTTTCAGGTTTGTACCCAGCATAAATACCTAATGGTATTGCAATTATAAGTGATATAAATAATGAAAATAGTGCAAGTTCAAGGGTCGCGGGCATTCTCTGAATTATAAGCTTTAAGGCAGGTTCCCCAAAAATGAACGAGCTTCCTAAATCTCCCTTGAAGGCATTTACTAAAAAATACCAATATTGTTCTGTAACAGGCCTGTCTAGACCAAGCTCACGAATTACTCTCTCTACCTCTGCTTGATCAGCTTCAGGATTGATTAGCATTTCAACAGGATCACCTACTAGATTTACACCACCAAAAACTAATAGGGACATAATAAATAAAACAAGTATGCTTTGAGCTAATCTCGTACAAATAAATGCTGTCATTTAAGAATTCTTTACTAATTAGAACCAGAACATAAATGCTCTGGTTCTTTTATTATAAAGTTATTTACAATTTAAATATGTAGCTATTGTTCTTTCATCTGTTCTTGGAGTATAGCTACAAGAAGATTTAGCTGCCCAAGTATTCATTTGGTAATGAATTGGAATAACACCATAATTTTTACCAACTGAAATTTCAGTAGCTTCAGCTAAAAGTTTACCCCTAGCGTCTGAGTCAACTGTTCCAAGCGCCTTTTGAATTAGCTTGTCAACAACAGGATCAGAATGCCTTCCTCTATTCGCTCTACCCATACCGATTGATTTATCATAAGTATGTAACAGTGCTCTTAGAGGAGAAGAAGCTTCCCCAGAACCAGCACCCCATCCTAAAACCATAAAGCTAAATTCTGGGCTTTTGTTGGGACCACCTCTCGAAGCTCTTTTGAAATAGACTGCTTTTGGCATGGTTTCGACCTTTGCCTTAATACCTATTCTTGAGAACATCTGAGCTAGTGCTTCAGCAATTTTTGCATCATTAATGTATCTATCATTTGGACCATGAATAGTCATTTCAAAACCGTTACCATAACCAGCATCAGCCAACAATTTTTTTGCAGCTGCTGGATCGTATGGATCAGGTTTCATCTTATCAGATACGCCATGAAATCCTGCTGGTAGTAATTGTCCGGCTTTGACAGCGATACCTTCCATTACTTTTTTAACCATAGCATCGCGGTTAATTGCTAAAGAAAGGGCTTTTCTTACTCTTACATCCATTAAAGGATTTTTGATTTTACCACCACCAATTGCTCTAATATGAGGTGAGTCCTCTCTAAATTGGTCCATATGAAGATAGATAACTCTATTAGAAGATCCACTATTCAACTTGATAGTTGGGTTCTTTTTCATCTTCGCAACATTTAATGGCGGTACGTTATCTATAAAATCTACATCTTTGGCAAGCAAGGCAGCAATTCTCGCTGGACCAGATTTAATAGGCTTAAATAAGACGTTTTTGTATTTAGGAGCACCAGTACCCGCACCATGATAATTTTCATTAGCTTTAAGAACTATTTTATCTCCTGGAACCCACTCAACAAACTTGTATGGACCAGTACCAATGGCAGCTTTACCACTATTGTAGTCTGCTGTAGTGGCACCTTCACCATTTTTCTTTGATATAATCTTAACTGTCATTATATCGTTTGGCATTAAAGGATAAGGTTTTTTTGTTTTTATATGAATTGTGTGACTATCAATTTTAATAAACTCTTTTCCTTTTAAATAAGTACCAAATCCAGATGGAGACTTCGGAACATTTTGAGCTCTTTGAGCCGTAAACATAACATCATCTGCTGTAAAATCACTACCATCGTGAAATTTGACACCTTTTCTAAGCTTGAATTCCCAAGTTGTGTCATTGATAGGTTTCCATGAGGTAGCCAAATCTGGATAATGTTGTTGATTTTCGTCTGATCCCACTAACGTTCCATATATATGGGTCGCAAATGCATTATTAGGACCAAGGTTATGATAGTGTGGATCAATAGAGCTTGGCTCAGATTTTAATCCAACTGTAAGATCCTTTGCTAGTGCCATACTTGATAAAAGACAACTGATCAAAACAATAAAAAATCTATTTATTAATTTCATTTTATCCTCCTAAAATACTCTAAAAAAACATTGAATTAAAAATTACTTAGAGTCAAAAGATAATATGAGTTAATTTAATAAATATTTATTCTGTTTTCTAAAAAGCCCATAAAATAATTAAATAGGAGTTTGACATTGAGTTATCAGCAAATTTTAAATCAACTTCCAAAATTAAGTATTTATCATGATAAAGAATTATCTTTAAAGCTTTCTTATAGACATCAAGAATTTGATAACAAGATACCTATATTATTTCTCCATGGGTTTAATGGAAATAGCAAAAGTTGGGCCTATCAATTTATTTATTTCAAAGATAAAAGATCAGTTATTGCAATAGATGCCCCTGGTTTTGGAAAATCGGATCCTGTTGATGAAGATATGTCTATGATTGCAACATTAGTAAATAATTTATTGATTAATTTGGGAATTAATAAGTTTGACTTAGTAGGTCATTCAATGGGTGGAATGTTAGCTCAGATTATTTCTTCTAGATATAGTAATTCAGTCAACAAAATAGTTTTATCATGCACCCATAAAGGATATGCGATGCCTACTGAGAGTCCTCTAAGAGAACCTTATAGAAGAAGACTTGAAGAAAGGAAAAATCTATCTGACCAGGAATTCGGTAAATTAAGAATAAAAAAGATGTTGCCTGAATTGGATAATCAGGAAATATTTAACTTTCTATCCTCTATTAGTGAAGAAATAACAGAAGATTCAATTAAATCAGGCGGAATGGCAATGCAAAGACTAGATACATCAAATTATTTATCAAAAGTCAAACAACCATGTCTCATTCTTAGAGGTTCAAAAGATATTGTTGTATCGAGTCAACGTTCTAATAATTTAGAAAGATCATTACCTCATGCAGAAGTAGAAGAATTATCTAATGTAGGCCATGCTCCTTATTGTGAGGACTCAAAAGCTTTTAATAAAGTTATAGAAACTTTTTTAAATACATGAATGCCTTATCAAACAAATCATTTAGTCTATATTTTTATAGTAATACAATTTCACTTTTCGGTCTCTGGATCCAAAAAATTGGTGTTGGGTGGCTTACCTGGGAAATTACAGAATCAACATTTTGGACAAGTTTTGTGACTTTAGCTCTTATGGCACCTGCTGGAGTATTGGGACCATTTTTTGCTGTATTTGCCGAAAATTGGAATATGAGAGTGGCAAGCATTTTATTAAAAATATTAATGTTTCTAATAGGAATCTTAATTTGGTTTTTACAATATTTAGATCAACATACTTTATTCACATTAGCTTCTTTGTCTGTTTTACAAGGTTTATTAAGTGCTTGTTACCATCCTGTAAGATTAGTTTTTGTCTCAATTGTTGTTCCAAAAAATTTACTTTCTAGTGCGGTAGGTTTAAACTCTGCATCCTTTAATGGATCACGTGTTGTCGGTCCTGCTTTTGCTGGAGGATTGATAGCTTTTTTTAATCTTGAAGTAACTTTTTTAGTTGCAGCATTAACTTATGTACCATTAATACCTGTCTTAATTTATATGCCATTAAGAAAAAGGATTAAGGAAAAAAGTTCACAAGGAAATTTTCTTTATAGATTTTTGGAGGGTGGAAAATTTGCGATAAGGACTCCTATTATTCTAAAAGGTCTATTTATAGTTTTCATAAGCGCTTTTTTCGTAAGAGGAATGCTTGAAATTCAACCAACAATAGCAGGAGAAATATTAAAAAAAGGGAGCTTTGGGTTATCGTTAATCACAACTACAGCAGGTATTGGAGCTTTATTAGCCTCAATTTGGATAGGTTTTAGAAATAATAAAAGCAAAATTGAAACGAAATTAGTGTCAATGCTGATGCTTGGTCTAGTAATAAGCTGTATTATTGGACTTATTTCAGAGGTTTACACAATGGCTGTATTTTTTACAATCGTTGGTTTCACTACAACGGCAGTTGGTATTGGAACTCAAACAATTATTCAATTAGAAGTTGAAGAAGTTTATAGGGCAAGGGTTTTAACATGGTGGTCAAGTATTTCTTTTGGATCATTAACAGTTGGAGGTATAATTTTAGGATTTGTTGGTGAATATATACCATTAAGCAATGCTCTTCTAGTAATGCCAATTGTTGGTTATCTTATATTCAAATTAATTTTATACTATAAATTCCAAAATAATTTATTTAATAGATCTTAATTTTGCTTCTCTTTTGAAGATATAAATACCTGATAAAGTTATAACTACTCCACCTAAAATTGTGGTAAATACAGGATGTGAGTTCCATATGAGGTAGTCAAAAATGATCGCCCAAACAATACCAGTATAATTAAATGGGCTTACAATTGACGCAGGAGCTTTTTGTAACGCATATGTCATTAATAATTGTGTTAAAAAAGCTGATAAGCCTAATCCAAAAAATAATGCAATAACTTTCATTGAAGGTTCCTTCCATAAAAATGGTTGGAAAAAAGAAGTTACGATAAAACTTACTAACATAAAGTAAAAGACTGTTTTCACTGGATGTTCGGTAGTACCTAGTAATCTTAAAAAAATAATAGTAGTTGACCACATCAAAGTACCAATTAAAGCGTAAATTGAAGCAATAGCTATTGTGCCGGAAGGATTTATAGCGATGATTACTCCACTAAATCCTATAAAAATTGCTAACCATCTACGCCAACCTATTAGTTCGTTAAGAAAAATTATTGCAAAAATACAAGAAAAAATAGGTACTGCTTGAGAAATCACAGTTACATCTGCGACGGGTAATCTTTGAAAGGCTAAAAAAAACATTATGTTTCCTGTAAGTCCAGCAAGGCTTCTAAAAAAATGAAGGAAAGGTTTATCTGTTTTTAAAAATTTTATTCCTCCTAGCTTATAAATCAGAGGTAATAAAAGAATTATTACAACCATGGCTCTTGCAAATGTGATCTGTACAGCGTGGTATTCAATACCAACTAATTTGGCTTGAACACTCATTATCGTAACGCAAAAAACAGCTAAAATCATTGCTAATATAGCTTTAAAATTATTCGAAGTATTTTTGTAAAAGTTTAATAAATTCAATGCTATTTATTTCTTCATTTCTGTCAGTTTTTTACATTCTCTTAAAAAGAAAAAACACAAAAATGCTGACAAGAAAGGATATAATGCAGAAATTCTTATAGTTGTAAGTAAATTATAACCAAGGTCTATTGAAATTGCGAATGGCATTGCACCAATTGATGCCCCTACAACTAATATCATTTGACCTGTGCCTTGAATACTTCCAACATGAAGTCTTCCAAAATATCTTGGCCAGATATAGCCAAACAACGCTAAATTAAATCCATTATTTATTCCAAAAATAAGAGCATAAATCATAGAAAAAGTAGTATTGCTTGCAAAGGTAATAGATAATAACGAAGCTGTTGTTATCAATAAAGCAATTCCAATAATATTGTGAGTTTCAAATCTGTCTAAAATTTTTCCTGCAATAGGGATAAAGATTATCATTGAAACCATTGTTGGCATGAAAAGCGCAGCTGCTGTACTACTAGCCATTCCAAAGTACTGACTTAAAATTGTAACCTGAAAAAAATGTAGTGCAGTTACAAGTGAAGAAATAGAAAAAAACGAGAACGCAAGTATATAGAAACTTTTTTCTTTCAGAGCTTCTTCAAGATTGAGTCCAAAAATTTTTTCATTATTCTTACTTTCTTTATTATTTTCTAAAACCCCATCCGGTCTAATGCTTACATCTTCAGGTTTATCTATTGCTAAGAAAACTAATGGTGGTAACATTATTAACCAAGTAGATAAGCCTATAATAACCCATGCCATTCTCCATCCATAATTTGTAATTAAAAAATCAGAAATATAAGGATGTAAACCCATAGAAATAGCAAATCCCAAACCCATTAATCCAAGTGCAAATCCTCTTTTCTTATCAAACCACTGAGTTATAATATTTGCAGAACCAAGCATTAAAGAGCCTTGACCAAAAAATCTCAAAAAACCAAATGCTATAGCAAGCATAAGAAAATTTGACGCAGCTCCAAAAATCATACATCCAATTCCAAGGAACATAACAGTATATATTAAAATTTTTCTAGGCCCATATTTGTCAACTAACTTTCCCATTCTTGGGAGTAGAAAAGCAGCAAATAGAGTAGCTATCATATAAGCTGAAGTTATTGATGTACTAGAAATATTGAGGTCTTTAGAAATCACTGGTATGAAAGGGCTAAAGGTATGAGATTGGCCAGCACCGCTAGTAAAAATACCAAGACTTCCAATTCCTACTATTACCCATCCATAGAAAAATTTATTTTTTGATACTTCAAAAATTTTTTTGTTTATCATCGACATAATTAAAATTTATTTTACTTGTTAATTAATTATCAAGCAAATGTAATTTAATTTTATTTTTTGATTGCCTTTACGAACATATCAACTGCTTTGGACAATGATCTTGACTTGTCAAAATTTTCTCTAGTTTCTCTAGCAATCGGAGTTTTTTTAGCCAATTTCATTATTGCAGCAGCGCCCTGATGAAATTTAGGCGTTATATTCTCTTTTTTAAAGGTTTTTGATATTTCATACATTTCACCTTCCCATCTAGCAGCATCAATA
Source organism: uncultured SAR116 cluster alpha proteobacterium (assembly GCA_902625215.1). Classification (GTDB taxonomy): domain Bacteria; phylum Pseudomonadota; class Alphaproteobacteria; order Puniceispirillales; family Marisalimonadaceae; genus Marisalimonas. The sequence continues at coordinate 40,388 of CACOAO010000013.1, read as the reverse complement.
GGTATTTTGGGAACCATCTTTTCCATTGCTTCTAAAATATTTGGTTTGCTATATTTTAGTTCCTCAACATATTCATCAAACAAACCTAATTTTTTAGAAGCTGTTATAACAGCAGCGTGTAAAGCAAAAGTTCCTTTTGTGGCGCTAGCATATACCATCTTCATAGCAGAAGCTTTACCTATTTCTGTACCTAAATCCTTAATTATAAATCCTTTTTCGTGCAGTACTTTTACTGGTTGAGTATTAGTTCCAGATACATACAACCTTGTTTGACCATTTTCTACAATTGGATTGAAACCGATAATACCTCCATCAATAAAATTACAATAATTAGAAGAAATTGAATCATTGATCTGTATTGCCGTTTCTGGAGATATGGCATTACAGTCAACATAGGTTGTGTGTTTTTGTATTTTTGTAATTACTTTACTAACTATCTTAGCTTGTTGAAGAGCAAATTCAGGAGGTAGTATTGATAGTATGATATCAGAATTATCCACTACATTTTCAATTGTGCCTAAATCTTCTATACAAGAAGATGCAGCTAGTTTTTTTGTTCTAACACTTCTTTTATTTAAACAAGTTACAACTCTGAAATCATTTTCCCGAAATACTTTTCCACAGCCGTGGCCCATATCTCCAGGCATTAATATTGCGATTGTTTGAGACATAAAAATTTAAAGTAAAGTAATTTTAATATTTTTTCATTGGGCCACCATTTTTTTCCCAGTCTGGAATCCCACCAACATTAAGAACATTTTTATATCCCATTTCAATAAGTGTTTTCCCAGTCAATGCTGCTTGGCCCCCAACGCCACAGATCAGAATTATCTCAGAATCTTTTTTTAAATTTTCATTATATAAAGGAGTTGCTTCGTCTGCAACAAACTCAATTAGCCCCCTCGGAATTTCTAACCCATTTAAAATTGTTCCTGTTTTTTTTATATCTGAGCTATCTCTAACATCTATAAAAATTGCTGATTTTGATTTATGCTTTTCTATCGCCTCTTTTACATCAATTTTTTTCACAACATCATTAGCTTCTTGAAGGTAATCTTTTGCGGTTTTCATATTTTTCTCCACTAAGTTTTAATTCAACTGTCCTATAAATTGTGGTTGTGTAACCGAAGTTGTCATCCAACAATTCTTACAATCTTGGCTTATAGATGCTTTTTCTAAAACCCACGTTAAATTGTAGCGCTTATTATCATATGCGTCTACATTTACTGAGTAAGTAGCACTATTTTTATTTTCATTAAGCAATTTAACCTTAAATTTAGTTGAATTTAACAATATTTTATAAGACGTGTCGGATATCATTCTTTTAAAATTATTGAAGGGTCCTGTGTATTTTTTATTTTCAGGATGTGCAAATAACCAACATTGATATATACCTGAATTGTTATTTTTTGTATTTGTCTGAAGGGAACTCATTTGTAACTCGACGACTTCTATCGATGTAAAGAGATCGTTTGGTAAAACATCGCTGGTCGCTTTTTTTATATAAATTGTCATAACTGTAAGAAGGGTGATTATAAAAAATTTCATGATTGACCTAGAATAATTGAGATTGAGTTATATATAAGAATTTGTTTCAAATTTTAAATGGAGTAAATCTTGTTATATAAAAATTGTTTAAAAAAAATAATTCAAATTTCTACAATAATTACCTGTAGTTTTATATTAAGTTTTTCATCGTATGCTGCTGGTGGTGGTGGTGACGATAAAAAATCTACAGGTGCTAAATCAAATTACTACTATAATGCAGTCAAATTGATTAATAATAAATCATACGAAGCTGCAATAGACAACCTTTTCAAAGCTGAAAAAAACAACAAAAATGACGCAGATATTTATAATTATTTAGGTTTTTCTTATAGAAAGATGGGAAACTTAGAAAAGGCTGCTTTTTATTACGAGAAGGCTCTTAAAATTTCTCCCAAACATAAGGGTGCACTTGAATATCAAGGCGAAATGTTTTTGACACAAGGAAACTTAAAGTTAGCTGAAGCAAATTTAAAAAAACTAGGTAAAATATGTTTTCTTGGATGCAAAGAAGAAAAAATGTTAAAAGAATCAATTTTGAAGTATAATAAAGGTCAAAAAAGCTCATATTAAACACAATATTTTAACTAAGGGAGAATATGTGATGAAACAATTTGATGAATTATCTCTCTTAGATATTGTTAATGAAGTTAAAGATGGAGATCTGGTTGGAATTCCCGCAGACTATTCGGGAGTTCCAATGAAGTTCACAAAAGAACTAATAAAAAAGGGTGTAAGAGATTTAAAGCTATATTGCCTCCCTTTAACCACAATACAAGGCGATATGTTAATTGGTAGTGGATGTGTTTCTGAAATTGAAGCTGCAGCAGTAACCTTAGGTGAATTTGGCCTAGCTCCTAGATTTTCAGAAGCTGTTGAAGTAGGCAAACTTAAAATTAAAGACTCTACATGCCCAGCTTTACACGCACAACTTCAAGCAACTGAAAAATCAGTTCCATTTATGCCGTTAAGAGGTGTAATTGGCTCTGATGTACAAAAATATAGAAAAGACTGGCAAGTAATTGAAAATCCTATGAAATTTTCGGGTATAAAGGATGAGCCTGTATTATTACTTCCAGCAGTACAGTTAGATATTTTAATTTTTCATGCCCCGTGTGTAGATGTAAATGGAAATATTCAAATTGGCAGAAGAAGAGAGCTGGCTACCCTAGCACATGCTTCAAAAAAAGTTTTTGTGACCACTGAAAAAATATTAGACATTGATTTATTTGAAGATGAATTGTCTGCTGCAACTTGCTTGCCGGCATTATATGTTGACGGAATATCAGTTGTTCAAAATGGAGCGTGGCCATGCGCTTTGCCTGGAGTTTATGGTGCAGATAACAATGAAATAAAAAAATACTCCATTGCTGCGAAAACACAAAAAGGCTTTGAAGATTACATGAAAAACTACTTAAACAATTAATTTAAAGGTTTAATTTTTGATTGAACTTAAGAGAGAAGAGTTATTAATTAGTCAAATAGCTGATTTGTTGATAAACGATAAACATATAGCCGTAGGTGCTGCATCACCGATCCCAGGTGCTGCTGCTTTGTTAGCAAAAGAAGAAGCTAAACAAAAAAGTAAGAGATTAAGAGTTACAATTCTACATTCAAATAAATATAACAATTTTACTGATGGTGCTAGAGAACTGTTTGATTGTGCTGCTCAAGGTAGAATAGACACCTTTTTTTTGGGTGGAGTTCAAATTGATGGTGAAGCTAATATAAATTTAGTAGGTACTGGAAATTATAAAAAAATACAAAAAAGATTTCCAGGTTCATTTGGTTCTGCTTTGATGTATTTTGTAGTGCCTCAAATTATTTTATTTAGGGAAGAACATTCACCAAGGACTTTAGTTGATAAGGTTGATTTTATCTCCGCACCTGGACATTCTGAAGAAAATATCCATAGACCTGGAGGTCCAAAGTTTTTATTAACTAATAGAGCTCTATTTAAATTTAATAAACAAAAGAAACGCTTCTGTCTTTTAAAAATCCATAATGAAGAAAGCTTAAAAAATGTCATTAACCTCACAGGATTTAAATTTGACGTTGATGACAAAGTTACAAATATGACTTTTCCAAATAAAACTCGTATAGAAATTTTAAGAAATAAGATTTCTTATATGGTCTCAGAATTTTATCCAGAATTTGCTGATAGAGTTTGGGGTGTTTAACACATAATGAAAAGACCTACATTACTAATTTTCATTTTAATAAGTACCTTTGTATTATCTTACATATATCTTCAAGAAATTTTCAATTTAGATGAATTAAAAAAGAATATTAATTTTCTAAAAATATGGGCTAATGAAGAAATTTATTTATCAAGAATTTCATTCTTTATTTTATATGTAATTTTTTCAGGTTTATCTTTTCCTTTATTACCTTCAATTTTAACGATTGCTGCTGGAGCTTTGTTTGGGATTGTTGAAGGTGTAATTATAGTTTCTTTTGCCTCTACAACTGGAGCATGTATTTGTTTTTTATTATCGAGATACCTTTTAAAAGATTTCATTAATATTAAATTTGAAAAAACAAAACTTCTTATAGATAATAAATTTAGTAAAAATGGTATTTATTATCTCTTAAGTCTTAGATTGATACCAACTATTTCTTTTGTGTTAATAAATTTAATTATGGGAGTATTGCCTATTTCTCTTTATAGATTTTATTATATAAGCCAAATAGGAATGCTGCCTGCGACTGTTATATATGTAAATGCTGGTTCAGAAATTTCTAAAGTTAATACTATTAATGACGTTATGTCATTTTCACTTATGCTAAGTTTATTATTATTAGCTACCCTTCCATTATTGATGAAGTTCATAATAAATTATTTTATAAAGTTAAAAAATCTTTAAGTATTTTTTCTATTTTGAACTAAATTATGAACTACTTGTGGATCAGCTAATGTCGATACATCACCTAGCTCCTCATGTTCGTTAGCAGCTATTTTTCTAAGTATTCGTCTCATTATTTTACCTGATCTTGTTTTAGGAAGACCTGGGGCAAATTGAATTAAATCTGGTGAAGCGATAGGACCTATTTCTTTTCTTACCCATAGTTTTAATTCTTTCAATAATTCATCTGATGTTCTTACACCAATATTCACAGTAACATATGCGTAAATACCTTGACCTTTTATTTTATGTGGGTAACCAACTACGGCAGCTTCAGCAACATCTGTATGAGCTACAAGAGCAGATTCAACTTCAGCTGTACCCATTCTATGGCCAGATACATTAATTACGTCATCAACTCTTCCAGTTATCCAATAATATCCATCTTCATCTCTTCTACATCCGTCACCAGAGAAGTACCTTCCAGGAAAAGTTGAAAAATATGTTTCTATAAAACGTTGGTGGTCACCAAAAACTGTCCTCATTTGACCTGGCCAAGACATATTAATACATAAATTCCCTTCAGTAGCGCCAGTTAATTCCTGGTTATCTCCATCAACAATTACTGGCAATATTCCAAAAAAAGGTTTTGTTGCAGAGCCCGGTTTTGTATCAGTTGCTCCTGGTAGAGGAGTAATTAATATTCCCCCAGTTTCAGTTTGCCACCAAGTGTCCACTACTGGACATCTCCCGTCACCAACAATGTTGTTATACCAATTCCATGCTTCTGGGTTAATTGGCTCACCAACAGTACCTAAAATCCTTAGGCTGTTTCTTTTTGTTTTTTTTACAGGCTGATTACCTTCAGCCATTAATGCTCTTATTGCCGTTGGTGCAGTATAGAAAATGTTAACTTTATGTTTATCTACTATTTCCCAAAACCTACTAACTGTGGGGTAGTTTGGTACACCCTCAAACATCAATGTAGTAGCACCATTGGATAACGGCCCATAAAGTATGTAAGAATGTCCTGTTACCCAGCCTACATCAGCAGTGCACCAATAAATTTCATTTTCTTGATAGTCAAAAACATAATGATGTGTCATAGAAGCATAAACCATATATCCACCGGTTGTATGAAGAACTCCTTTGGGTTTTCCTGTAGACCCTGAGGTGTATAATATGAACATTGGATCTTCGGCATTTATTTCAGCTGGTGGACAATTAGCTGATACTTTTTCCATTTCTTCATGATACCATATATCTTGACCATCTATCCAATTAATTTCAGCTCCTGTTCTTTTAATAACAATTGTTGTTTTGCACATTTTAGCTTTTGAAACAGCCTCATCAGTATTTGATTTTAAAGGTATTTTTTTCCCACCTCTTATACCCTCATCTGCAGTAATTATGATTGTTGAATTACAATCCTCAATTCTACCAGCTAAAGAGTCTGGAGAAAATCCACCAAAGACAACTGAATGAATAGCTCCAATTCTTGTACATGCCAACATTGCAACTGCTGCTTCTGGGATCATTGGCATGTATATAGTAATTCTATCACCTTTCTTCGCACCAGCGTTTATTAATACATTAGAAAATTTACATACCTGTTCATGAAGTTCATTATAGCTAATGTGCTTGGATTCATTTGGGTCGTCCCCTTCCCAAATAATTGCTGTATTGTTACCTTTCGTTTCTAAATGTCTGTCTAAACAATTATAACTAGCGTTAAGTGTTCCATCCTCATACCATTTGATATGCAGATCCTCTTTATTATAAGACACATCTCTAATTTTAGTGTAAGGCTTCATCCAATCTATTCTTTTACCGTGCTTTTCCCAAAATTTTTCAGGAGAAGTAATAGATTCTTCATACATTTTTTCATATTCAGCTTTATTTGCATGAGAATTTTTAACTATGTCAGAAGATGGCACATGTAAATCTTTATTGTTCATTTCTAATCCTTTTATTTTTCTATAGATTATCTTCTAAAATTAAATTGGCTTTTTCAATATCTTTAATTTCAAAAACTTTATTAACTATATCTAATGAGAAACCTCTTCTTGAGAGGGCTCCATACCATTTTTTTTTAACTTCAAATTCATCAATTTTATTTTCTAATTTCTTTTTATAGTATACACCTATATTCTTTTTCTTAATAAAATTCAAAGCAGCTATCATTTCTGCGTTTTCATGGCCTTCATCTATAGTTTCTATAGCACATTTAATTATATTATTTGAGACTCCTTTTTCTTTTAATTTAGCATAAATATATCTTTCTGATCCACCTTGTCGTCTGATTGAACGAATTTTTGTCTCAGTAAAACGTTTGTCATCAATAAATTTTGCTAATACCATCTCATTCTTTAATGTGTTTATTATCCTGATTTCGTCTAAGTTGTCTAAGTTAGCTCTTAAATTAGACAGTTTTCGTTTCATTGTATTTTCAAACTGGTGAACTGAAACTTCATATCGAGCCAAATATGACATTGCAGATTTTCTTAGTTTATTAATTATTTTTTCTTTATCATTCATGAAACGATTATTTATTTTTTTACTAAATATAATTGCCCAATAATATATATAGATTATAAAAAATTATAAATATATATATTTTCGGAGAGAAACTTTTGAAAAAGAAAAATTTTAACCTCGGTGTTAAAAGAGAAATTGGAAAGGTAAATTGGACGGGTTTATTTACTTTATATATTAAGGAAGTAAAGAGGTTTACGAGTGTTTTTTTGCAAACTATTACAGCTCCAATGGTCACTACTCTACTTTTTGTAATTGTGTTTTCAATTGCGATTGATAGAAATGCTGGATTTCATGAGGTTCCGTTTATAACATTCTTAGTTCCAGGATTAATTATGATGAGCGTTATACAAAATTCTTTTGCTAATGTTTCTTCATCTTTTATGACTGCAAAAGTCCAAGGATCTATAGATGATCTGTTAATGGCTCCTTTAGGGCCAATAGAAATTTTGATTGCCCATATTTTAGCTGGTGTTACAAGGGGGTTGTTTGTTTTTACAGCTTCTTTTTTATTGTTATGGATTTTAGGAATTATAGGCTTCCCAGAACATTTCTTTTGGATGATTTTGTATTTAATTCAAGGGGGTATAACACTAGCCATCATTGGGATGCTTGCTGGTATTTGGGCTCAAAAATTTGATCAATTATCAATAATTTCAAATTTTGTAATTCAACCGCTAGCATTTTTATCTGGGACTTTTTATTCAATAGAAAGACTTCCTGAATCTCTAAAAATTTTAGCTTATTCTAATCCTATTTTTTATGCTATTGATGGATTAAGATTTAGTTTTATTGGATTAAGTGATGCATCTCCTATATTGGGAAGTTTAGTTTTGCTTTGTTGTAACTTTGCACTGAGTATATTTGCCTGGTATATACTAAAAACAGGTTATAGACTTAGGTCTTAGTAAAAAAATTTGGAAATCTATAATGAATAAAATTCAAAAAATTGCTGGTGTTTTATCAAGTCAAGAAATTTTAGAATTGGTCCAGAAAAAAGTAATTACTAGTGAAAATGGCATTGAAACAGATCTAATCCAACCAGCTTCTATAGATTTAAGATTAGGTATAAAAGCCTGGAGAGTGCCAGCTTCCTTTCTTCCAGGTAAGGGAAATAGAGTATCTACTAGATTAAAAGATCTAGCGATGCACGAATTTAGTCTATTAGATGGTGCTGTTTTAGAATGTGGATGCGTCTACATCGTAAAGTTATTAGAAAATATAAGTTTAACCGAAAATTTAACAGGGATTGCAAATCCAAAAAGCTCTACTGGAAGACTGGACGTTTTTACAAGGTTAATTGTTGACGGTGCAATGGAATTCGAAGAAGTACCAACTGGATATAATGGCCCCTTGTATGTGGAAATATCTCCTAGGACATTTTCTGTTTTAGTAAGAACTGGATCGAGACTTAATCAATTACGATTAAGAAGAGGACAGTCATTTACATCAGATAAAGAAATGGAAATATTACAAGAACACGTTGGATTAGTTCGAAATCAAGAAAATATTAACCTCCCTGATAAAATAAAAAATGGTGTTCCTTTATCTGTAGATTTAATTGGTGAAAATGGTTTGATTGGTTACAAAGCTAGAAAACATTCTATGCTTATAGATATTGATAAACCAAATCATTATAAACGTGAATTATTTTGGGAAAAAATAACCGTAGAAGATCTTTTGTACCAAAGTGGTGACTATCAGAATAAAAAAAATCAAGGAAGTTTAATACTCAGTCCTGATGCATTCTACATATTAGCTAGTAAAGAATACGTTTCTGTTCCATCAAAGTATGCTGCAGAAATGAGAGCTTATGATACCAAAGTTGGTGAATTTAGAGCTCATTATGCTGGTTTTTTTGACCCTGGATTTGGTTTAACAGAACTTGGTGCTTCCAAAACCAGAGCTGTTTTGGAGGTAAGATCTCATGATGTACCTTTTATAATAGAACAAGACCAAACAGTCTGTAGACTTGTTTATGAATCTATGGCAAATGTGCCAAGTATCTTGTATGGTGAAGCTGGAAGCTCAAATAATTATCAAGCTCAAGGCCTAAAACTAGCTAAGCACTTTATTTAAAATTTCTTATTTATCTTTTTTTAATTATTATTGTATATTCTTATAAATTTATGAAAGTTTTAATATGACATTTAGTCCGTCTATAATGACAACATATGGAAGAATTGATATAGCCTTTACGCATGGTGAAGGAAGTTATTTATTCTCAGAAGAAGGAAAAAAATATTTAGATTATGCTAGTGGTATTGCTGTTAATGCATTTGGACATTGTCACCCAAAGCTGGTGGAGGCTCTAAAAGATCAAGCTTCGAAATTATGGCATACATCTAATCTTTACAGGATTCCAGAACAAGAAATAGTTGCGGAAAAACTTGTAGAAAATTCGTGTGCAGATAGAGTCTTCTTCTGTAATTCTGGTGCTGAAGCGACTGAAGGAGCTGTTAAAGTCGCTAGGAGGTTTGCATGGGCAAATGGTGAAAAAGATAGGACAGAAATTATTTGTGCTACTGGAGCTTTTCATGGTCGTACTTTAGCAATGTTGGCCGCAAACGATAGACCATTATTTAGAGAAGGATTTGGGCCATCTGCTCAAGGCTTTACACATGTTGAATGGGGAGACATTAAAAGTTTAAAAAATAAAATTGGCAATCATGTTGCTGCCATCTTAGTAGAACCAGTTCAAGGAGAAGGCGGCGCCAGAAAAGCCCCTAAAGGCTACCTTAAATTATTACAAGATATTGCTAATGAAAATGGATCTTTGTTGATTTCAGACGAAGTTCAAATTGGAATGGGAAGATCGGGGACTCTTTTTGCTTATCAACAAGAAAACATTGAACCAGACATTATAGCGCTTGCTAAAGGTCTTGGTGGGGGGTTCCCGGTAGGTGCAGTTATGGCAAAAGCAAAAGTAGGTGACGCAATGACGCCAGGTACTCATGGCAGTACATTTGGAGGTAATCCCCTAGCAATGCGATCCTCTAACGCTGTTTTGGACCTTCTATTAAAGGATGATTTTCTTAAAAACTTGAAAGAAAAAATTATTTATTTTGATAATAAAATGGATGAATTGATAAGTAACGACGATAAGGTATGTCCAGTTATATTATCAAAAAAGGGCTCAGGAATGTTACGTGGTTTTCAGTTAAATGAAAATATTGCTGCTGGTGATTTTGGAAATACTTCAAGACAAAAAGGCTTGTTACTTGTAGGGGCTGCAGAAAATACTATTAGATTGCTCCCACCACTAAATACTTCTATGGAAGAAATAGACCAAGCTTTTGAAATTTTGAGTGCAGTTATCAGAGAAATTAAAAAAAACTAGAATGTTATGACTAATTTTATTGATTTAAAGGATCTAACAAAAGATCAACTTATTGACTTAATTTCATTGTCATTACAATGGAAAAAAAATACTTGTGATAAATTTATGATAGATAAGAATGTTGTTCTTATTTTTGAAAAACCTTCTTTGAGAACACGGATTTCTTTTGAAGTAGGAATAAATCAATTAGGTGGTAAAAGTCACCTTTTAAATGAGAAAGAAATGCAATTAGGCGAGAGAGAGACTGTAGAAGATACTGCAAGAGTTCTTGAAAGATACGCTGATATGGTAATTATAAGATGTTTTGGACATAATCAATTGATTAAATACGCAAATATATCTAATGTTCCTGTAATTAATGCTCTTACCGATTATAGTCATCCGTGTCAGGTTGTAGCAGATTTAATTACTATAAAAGAACACCTAAAAGATTTTGAAAATTTAAAAGTTTCTTGGTTTGGTGACTGTAATAATGTCTTACAAAGTTGGATAGAAGCTTCTGGGTTGCTAAATTTTGAATTAAATATAGCTTGTCCAGAGGGTATAAAACCAAATAAGGAAATAATATCATGGGCTCTTAAAAGAAATAATAATATTTCTATAACACATAATCCACATAAGGCTGCAGAAGGTGCTCACTGTATTATAACTGATACATGGAGATCGATGGGTGATCAAAATCCATTTCCTGAACATAAATTCATGCCATTTCAAGTGAACAAAAAAATAATGGAATTAGCAAATAAAAATGCGATTTTTATGCATTGTTTACCCGCTTATAGAAATAAAGAAGTAAGTTCTGAAGTGCTAGAGGGAAGTCAATCCGTTATTTTTGATGAAGCTGAGAATAGATTACATGCGCAAAAAGCAATTATGCATTTTTGTATACATAAATAATTTGAGTAACTTGTATTTCTGAAATGACTTTGAATAATCACGTAATTCCATTTCAATTAGGTAAGAATAGAGTAAGAGGTAATATAGTAAGACTCCAAAAAGTTGTATCTGAAATTATCAAGCGTCATGAATACCCAACAAATGTCGAAAGTTTATTTGCTGACACTCTAACAATTACAGCATGTTTAGGGTCTAGAATGAAGCATAATGGTGTCTTTACAATTCAAGCTAAAGGTACTGGCGATGTTAATACTTTATTTTCTGATATCACAAGCGAAGGATTTCTCAGAGGTTATGTTGGACTAAGTCCAGATTTTGTCAATAGCAAGTCTAATTTGAACTCTCTAATGGGTAAAGGTCATATTTCGTTCACCTTAGATCAAGGAAAATATACTAAAAGATATCAAGGTATAGTTCCTCTTGATGAAACAAGTATAACTAAATCGACAGAACTCTATTTTAATAATTCTGAACAATTAGAAACCAAATTTGTTACTTTTAATTATTATGATATTGAAAAAAGTAATAGAAAAAATTTATTTCCAGCAGGCTTAATAATGCTTCAAAAAATGCCCAATAAAAATAAATTTGATGAAGAAATAAATGAGGAAGTATGGCAAAATGCATTAAATTTTTTATCAACTTTAAGTAAAAAAGAATTTTTATCAACTAATTTTACTTCAGAAAAAATTCTTTATAGATTATTTAATGAGTTAGAGATTGCAGTATATGAAAAAATAATTATCAAAGATCAATGCCGGTGTTCAGAAGAAAAGATAAAACTTGCTATCCAAAACTTAAACAGAAAAGAACTAGAGGAAATTGCAGATCAAAATGGAAATTTGAAAATTGTTTGTGAGTTTTGTAAAACAGAAAGATTAATTCCGTGTTGAAATTAAGTTTTCCAGAACAATGGTGAAAACATGACTAATATTGCAAAGATTTCAAGACGACCTAATATCATACCTGCACATAAAAATAATTTACCCAGATCTGGGATTGATTGATATGATCCTGATGGACCAATAATGTTACCTAAACCAGGACCAACGTTCCCAATAGCAGAAGCAGCACCTGAAATTGCAGTAATTAAATCAAGTCCTAATCCTCCCAATAAGCAGGCAATTACAGCAAAAGAGATGATATATAAAAAGAAAAAGCCCATTACAGATTCAGCTACATTTTCAGGGATTGGTTTTTGGTTATAATAAGATACTACAACTGCATGTGGTCTTATGAGTTTAGAAACTTGTCCTTTTGCATTGGCGATCAAAACTTGTATCCTTGCCATTCTTAAACCACAAGTTGTAGATCCAGCACAACCTCCTACAAACATAAGAATTAACAAAATAGTAGTAGGAAAGCCCCCCCAATTATTAAAATCAGATGTCCCAAAACCTGTTCCTGTAATGATAGAAATTACATTAAAAGAAGATAATCTTAAAGCTTCAAAATATGGTATGTTGTTTGAACTTAAATATAATGACATTATCAAAACCACAAAGAAAACCAAAGTCAAAAAAAGTTTAACTTGGTCATCTTTAACTAGATTTCTTATACCATTTTTGGTTATAGTTAAATAGTGAACGAATGGAAGAGATCCAACTAACATTCCAAAAATAATAATAATTTCTATGGTAGAGGAATTAAATGCTGCCAATGATTCAGATTTTGTTGAGTATCCACCTGTTGCTAGAGTTGTCATTGCATGTGCAATTGAATCAAATATTGACATTCCAGCACCCCACAACATAAATGCCCATATAATAGTTAAAGATATATAAACTATACTAATTCCTGCAGCAAAGCTCGCTGCTTTGGGCACCACTTTATCAGGTGTTTCATATGATTCAGTTTTAAATAGTTGCATACCACCAATTGATAACATTGGTAATACAGCGAGAGCCATTACAATTATACCAACTCCTCCAAGCCATTGTAGAAGGGCTCGCCAAATTAAAATGCCATGGGATTTTGCTTCCAAATTTTCAATTACAGTTGCACCTGTAGTTGTTATTCCAGATGTCGACTCAAAAAAAGCATCTATAAAGGTCATATCAACATCTGATAACAAAAAGGGCAATGATCCAAATAAAGCGATTGATATCCATGCACTATTTGTTAGTAAAAATGCTTGTCTCAATTCTAAATGTTCAGTCGCACTTCCTTTATTAGTTAGGAAAAGAATGGAACCTATAAATAATGTAGCCATTGAAGATCCAACAAATGCAGGCCAATTTTTGCCGTCATAAAACCAATCTACAATTGCTGGTATTAACATAAAAATAGAAAGAATGCATAATAACATTCCTATAAGATAAATTATTGGTGAAAATTTCATGATTTATTCTATAAGCTTTATTAAAGACAATTAAATTTAAATTTCCTTAAGTCGCCATTTTCAAAAATCTATCCTGTAAATCTTTATTTTCTAAAAAACAACCACTAAATAAATTGGTAGTCATTGTTACATCATTTTTTAACACACCCCTAGTGCTCATACAGTGATGCTCTGCATTAATAAAAACTGCAGTACCTTTAGGTAATAGAGTTTTGTCAATGCAATTTAATATCTGTGCAGTCATCGTCTCTTGAGTTTGGAGTCTTTTAGCATAAAGATCTAGCACTCTTGCTAGTTTCGATATTCCAACAACTCTTTTATTTGGATAATAACCAATGGAAGCTTTACCGATTATTGGAACCATATGGTGTTCACAATGACTTTCAAAATTAATATTTTTTAACAAAACAATGTCGTTATAACCTTCAATATCTTCAAAAGTTTTAGATAAAAATATTTCAGGATCTTGATTGTAACCCGCATAAAATTCGTTAAATGATTTTATTACTCTTTTAGGAGTTTCTAACAAACCTTCTCTTTCAGGATCTTCACCTATATATCTTATAAGTATCTTTACAGCCTCTTCGGCCTCTACCTTTGATATGATTTTACTATTTTCATTATCAATTATCAGTTTTGAAGCATTAATAGACGAATTCATTGCGTATCCCTTAATTTTTTACATAATTCTTAACGAATAATATTTTTTAAAGCAACGTATTATTAATAATTATTAAAATATTTAATTAAATTTATTCCCTAAATAAGTTCAGATCTAAAGGTTTTTCATTACTTATTATTTTATCACTTTCATCGTGAGTAACCAGTAAACAAGGGATTTTACTTTCTTTTACTTTATTTACAACAAAATTTCTGAATGTATTTCTATGTTCAGGGTCTAAAGAAGAAAATGGTTCATCAAGTAGTAACACTTCTGGCTCAGATAGTATTGCTCTAAGACAAGCTATTCTTGATTTTTGCCCACCTGAAAGAGTATTAGGATATCTTTTTTGAAAATTGTCCATATTAGCTTTTTTTAAATTTTCTTTTATTAAACAAAATTTTTCTTTAGGTTTGAGTTTTTTATTCATTCCAAAATATATATTTTGTTCAACCGTCAAATGGGGAAACAAAGCACCATCTTGAAGTAACAGGCCAATTTTTCTTTTTTCAGTTGGCATATCATTCAAAATTTTTCCATTTAAAACTATTTTACCCTCAAATAACAAGTTATCTTCAGTTAAGCCTGCAATTACGTTAATTAAAGAAGATTTTCCAACACCACTTTTTCCAACGACGCATAAAATATTGCCATTTTTTATCCTTAGATTAAGATTTTTTACAAATGGTTTTTCTTTTTGAGAATTCCATTTCAATGATATATTAATTAATTCAAGCAAACTCGTGCAACCTAATGGTAAAATATTAAATAAATAAATGATAAAAGAAATTTTAAAAATAAAAAATTTGTTTAATTTAAATAAAAATGAGTCGTCAATAAAAAATAAACAACTTAAAGATTATGAATCTTTTAGAAAATTTTTGAATTTAGCAAGATCTGAAATGGATAAAAATGGTCTATTTGATTGGAAATTAGATCTGGATCATGCAAAAGTGAGGGCAGGGGGATGTTTTTTTAAAGAAAAAAAAATTTCGTTTTCAAGGAATTTCATTAAAAATTCAAATGATACAGAAATTTACGATACAATACTTCATGAAATAGCTCATGCGCTTGTGGGTCCTAATAATGGACATAACATAAAGTGGAAAAATATGGCTAAAAAACTTGGGTGCTCTGCAAAGAGGTGTCATTCTCTTGTATTTTCAGATTATAAGTGGATAAGGTATTGTGAAAATTTTTGTTGGGAACAAAAAACACATAGGCGAAAATTAAATTTAATTTGTAGAAAATGTGGAGCCTCTGTTTGTTATGAAAAAAATATATAGAAATTATTTAATTTCTTCTAATTCAATTAGAGTTCCTGAAAAATCTGACGGTTTCAAAAATATTACAGGGTTTCCATGAGCCCCAATCTTTGGGTTACCGTCACCTAAAATTGTTGCTCCTACTTTATTAAGTTTTTTTGAGGCAGATTTTAAATCACCAACTTCATAACAAATATGATGCATACCTCCATTTGGATTTTTCATAAGAAACTTACTAATTGGACTATTATCGTTTAATGGTTCAAGAAGTTCAACCTTTGTGTTTGGTGATTCTATAAATACTACTTTAACTCCATGTTCAGGTAAAGTTTGAGGTTTGCTAACATTAGCACCTAAGGCCTTTTGCCACATATCAGAGGCTTTTTTTATATTAGGAACAGCAATAGCAATATGATTAAGTCTACCGATATTTGAATAAAATTCTTCCATAGAATACTCCAAAAAAAACTAAATTTTCTTAAATAAGTTATATTTAATTTTAATAATTTTCAATTATCATAGATTGATTATTACTAGTTAATTTTATCAAATTTTGCTAAATTTTATTTTTTAGTGTCTTCTGAAGGAGAAATGTTATCAAGAAATCAAGTAGAGAAATAATTTCTGAATTACAGTCAAGAAGAGAAAAAGCGCGGCTTGGTGGTGGAATAAAAAGAACAGAAAAACAACATTCACTTGGGAAACTTACTGCAAGAGAAAGAATAAATACTCTTTTAGATAAAGGTTCATTTGAAGAAACTGACATGTTCGTTATCCATCGAATAAGAGATTTTGGAATGGATGGGAAAACTATTCCAGGTGATGGTGTTATCACAGGATCTGGAAAAGTTAATGGCAAATTAGTTTATATTTATGCTCAGGATTTTACCGTTTTTGGTGGTTCTTTGTCATCAGATCATGCAAAAAAAATTGTAAAAATAATGAAATTAGCAATACAAAACAAAGCACCTATCATTGGCTTGAATGATAGTGGAGGAGCAAGGATCCAAGAGGGTGTTGAATCTTTAGGTGGTTACGCGGATGTTTTTTTGCAGAATGCTCTTGCTTCTGGTGTAGTCCCACAAATTTCTATGATCATGGGACCGTGTGCTGGTGGAGCTGTTTACTCTCCAGCTATGACGGATTTCACATTCATGGTCAAAGAAACAAGTTATATGTTTGTCACAGGCCCTGATGTAGTTAAAACCGTCACTTCAGAAGAAGTTACTGCCGAAGAACTTGGTGGATCTGAAACTCACACAACAATTTCTTCAGTAGCAGACGGATCATTTAATAATGATATTGAAGCTTTAAATGTATTAAGAAAATTTCTCAGTTTTTTGCCATCTAGTAATGAATCTAAATATATAAAAAGAAAAACTGATGATCCAAAAAAGAGAATTTCCTTAGCATTGGATACTTTGATACCTGAAAATCCAAACTTACCGTATGATATGAAAGAACTTGTTGTATCAATAGCTGATGAATATGACTTCTTTGAGTTGCAAGAAAATTTTGCAAAAAACATTCTTATTGGTTTTATAAGATTAGATGGCCAAACTATAGGGGTTGTAGCAAATCAACCTATGGTTTTAGCCGGTTGTTTGGACAATGATTCTAGTAGAAAGGCAGCAAGATTTGTAAGATTTTGTGACGCTTTCAATATTCCTATACTTACATTAGTAGATGTACCAGGTTTTATGCCAGGAACTGCTCAAGAGTATGGTGGTATAATTAAGCATGGAGCAAAACTTTTATTTGCATATGCAGAAGCTACAACACCAAAGGTTACTCTAATTACTAGAAAAGCATATGGTGGAGCGTATGATGTCATGAGCTCAAAACATTTAAGAGGAGATGCTAACTATGCTTGGCCAACTGCTGAAATTGCAGTAATGGGAGCAAAAGGAGCAGTAGAAATTCTTTTCCGAAATGAACTAAATGATTCAAAAAAAATAGAGACTAGAACATTAGAATATGAGGAAAGATTCGCAAACCCATTTATAGCTGCAGAAAGGGGTTTCTTAGATGATGTTATTATACCTAGTAATTCCAGATTTAGGTTGGTACAAGCATTTTCTAAATTAAAAGATAAGAAACAAAAGAATCCAGATAAAAAATTTGGAAATATTCCACTCTAATAAAAATAGAAGTAAGTAATGTTTAAAAAAATCTTAATTGCAAATCGTGGAGAAATAGCTTGTAGAATAATCAAAACTGCAAAAAAAATGAAGATTAAAACTGTTGCAATTTTTTCAGATTCTGACAGGTATGCAGAACATGTTCGTTTAGCAGATGAAGCAGTTTACTTAGGACCATCTCCAGCTTCAGATAGTTATCTTAGAGCCGATTTGATTATAAAGGCGTGTAAAGAAAAAAAATGTGATGCCTTACATCCAGGGTATGGATTTTTATCCGAAAACTCTAGTTTTCCAGAATCTTTAAGTAAAGCTGGAATTACTTTTATAGGCCCTTCAAAATCAGCTATAGCATCAATGGGTGACAAGATTGAATCTAAAAAAATTGCTAAGTCAGCAAATGTTAATACCGTTCCTGGTCATATTGGAATAATTAAAAATAAAAATGAAGCAATAAAGATTGCAGATGAAATAGGCTATCCGGTAATGATAAAGGCAAGTGCTGGTGGTGGCGGCAAAGGTATGCGTATTGCATTTTCAAGTGATCAGGTAGAAGATAATTTTGAAAGAGCTTCAAGTGAGGCTCTTAAAAGTTTTGGTGACAAACGTATTTTTATAGAAAAATTTATTACCGAACCAAGACATATTGAAATACAAGTATTAGCAGATAATTTTGGTAATGTAATTTATTTAGGTGAAAGAGAATGTTCTATTCAAAGAAGAAACCAAAAGGTCATTGAAGAGGCTCCTTCACCTTTTTTAGACGAACAAACAAGAAAACAGATGGGTGATCAAGCCGTTCAGTTATCAAAAAAAGTTAATTATAATAGCGCTGGTACTGTTGAATTTATTGTTGATAAAGATAAAAATTTTTATTTTTTAGAGATGAATACACGTCTTCAAGTTGAGCACCCTGTTACTGAATTAATCACAGGGATAGATTTAGTAGAGCAGATGATTAATGTAGCATATGGGAAAAAACTAGAAATTACCCAAAATGATGTTCGTTTAAATGGTTCAGCAATTGAAACTAGAATATACGCAGAAAATCCCTATAAAAATTTTCTACCTTCGATTGGAAGATTGACTAAATATAATCCACCTAAAGAAACTCAACATCCGGATGGCACAATTACTAGAAATGACACTGGAGTTAGAGAAGGTGATGAGGTATCAATGTTCTATGATCCTATGATTGCAAAATTATGTTCTTGGGGCAAAACACGTGATTTATCCATTAACAGAATGGAAACTGCCTTAGACAACTTTTTACTTGAAGGTATAGATAATAATATATCATTTCTTTCATCTATTTTAGCAAATAAAAGATTTAAATCTGGTGATATAAACACTGCATTTATAGACGAGGAATTTAAAGAAGGATTTCAAGGAATAATTCCAAACAAGAAATTGGAATGGACCCTAGGATCTTTAGTTTTAGCATATCATATCTGTGAAATTTCAAAAAATTTTGAAATTTTTGAAAATGATCAAATTTCTGATGAGTGGGAAGTTTATCTTCATTACAAGCAATCTTCACAAAATCCTTCAAAATTGAAATATATGATCAATAAAGATAATTTAAATTTGCCTTTTGTTTGTATTAAGCCTATGCCTAATCATATAACAAATGGTCTGAATAATGATTTTTTTAAAATTGAAGTTCACCAAGATTTTATTAAAAAATTAGTTACATTCAAAATAAACTCACAAGATACACTAAATGATCCTCAAAATATTCAATGTAGATTAAATAACAAAAATACTAATATCGACTTTGAATATAGAGGAATTACAATGTCGGCAAATGTGTTTCCAAAGCACGTAGCTGATTATCAAAAATTTATGAAACCTATAAAAAATTTAGATAAATCAAATCTATTAATCTGCCCAATGCCAGGAAAATTAATTAAAATATTAGTTAAAGAAAATCAAATTATTGATGAAGGGCAATCCTTATGTGTTGTTGAGGCAATGAAAATGGAAAATACATTAGTTGCTCCAAAAAAATGCACTATTAAAAAAATCAATTATAAAGAAGGTGATACGTTATCTATTGATCAAGTCATTATGGAGTTTTCATTTAAATAAAAATTATAAAAAAAGAGATATGTATGGGGAAAAAAGATAATTTAGAAAACTGGAAGAAAAACGCTATTAATGAGTTAAAAACTCCAGATGTTGATGATATCTACATCAACACACCAGAAGGAATTAAGATAAAGCCATTATACACTTCAGCAGACAATGAAAATATTAGTCATCTTGATAGCTATCCTGGTGAACCTCCATTTTTAAGAGGCCCAAAAGCTACGATGTATACAGGTAGGCCTTGGACAATTCGTCAATATGCTGGTTTTTCAACAGCTTCAGAGTCGAATAAATTTTATAAAAAAAATTTAGCCTCTGGACAAAAAGGTTTGTCAGTTGCTTTTGATTTGGCAACTCACAGAGGATACGATTCAGATCATGAGAGGGTATATGGAGATGTAGGCAAAGCTGGTGTTGCTATAGATAGTGTAGAGGATATGAAAATTCTTTTTGATGGTATTCCTCTTGATAAAATGTCTGTATCAATGACAATGAATGGAGCAGTTCTTCCTGTGTTAGCAGGTTATATAGTTGCTGCTCAAGAACAAGGTGTAAGTCCAAGAGAACTGAGCGGAACTATACAGAATGACATACTTAAAGAATTCATGGTTAGGAACACTTATATATATCCCCCAGAACCGTCTATGAGAATTGTCTCTGATATTATTAATTTTACATCAAAAGAAATGCCAAAATTTAATTCTATATCTATTTCAGGGTATCATATGCAGGAGGCAGGTGCCTCTCTCGTTCAAGAATTAGCTTTTACCATTGCAGATGGATTAGAATATATAAGAGCAGCAACAAAAAGTGGATTATTGGTTGATGATTTTGCACCTAGATTATCCTTTTTCTTTGCTATAGGAATGAATTTTTTTATGGAAGCTGCTAAATTGAGAGCAGCGAGATATTTATGGTCACAATGGACAAAAAAGTTGTTTAATTGCCAAAATCCAAAATCACAAATGCTGAGAACCCATTGCCAAACTTCTGGGGCAAGTTTACAAGAGCAAGATCCTTATAATAATATAATTAGAACTACTATTGAGGCATTGGCCGCTACTCTAGGAGGAACTCAATCTTTGCACACAAATTCATTTGATGAAGCAATAGGTTTGCCTACTGAATTTTCTGCTAAAGTAGCTAGAAACACCCAACTAATACTGCAACATGAAACAGGTATTACAGATACAGTGGATCCGCTTGCTGGCAGTTATTTTGTTGAGAATTTGACAAAAGAATTAATTGATAAATCTAATGAACTAATTGAAAAAATTGAAGAAATGGGCGGTATGACAGTAGCCGTAATTAATGGTTTTCCAAAATCAGAAATAGAAATTTCTGCGACAAAACGTCAAGCAAAAATTGATTCTGGAGAACAAGTGATTGTAGGAGTAAATAAATATAAGTCAGATCAAAATGAAAATGTTGATGTTCTAAATATTGATAATAAAGTAGTTCGTGAAGAACAAATTAAAAAATTAAATCAAATAAAAAAAGCTAGAAATTCAAAAGAAGTAAAAAAAGCATTACAAAAATTAAAAGAAGTTGCAAAAGAAAATAAAGGTAACTTGTTAGATTTGACAATTGTTGCAATTAAAGCAAGAGCAACAGTTGGTGAGGTGTCTTATGCTCTAGAAGAAGTCTATGGTCGTTATGGAGTAAAACAAGATATAATTAAAGATGTATACAAAAGCTCTTATCAAAATGAAGAAGCCTTTAAAAAGGTTGATATTGCTCTATCTAATTTTAAAAATATTGCAGGTGAAAATCCAAAAATTTTTATGGCTAAACTTGGACAAGATGGTCATGACAGAGGAGCAAAAGTAATTGCCTCTGCTTTTACAGATATTGGTTTCTCAGTCGAAATTGGTACTTTGTTTCAAACTCCAAAAGAGGCTGTTGATCTTGCTATAAATTTAGGGGTGCACGTCATTGGTATATCCTCTCTAGCAGCGGGTCATAAAACATTGATACCTGAATTGATAGACGAGCTTAAAAAAAGTCAAGCGGATGATATTCTTGTAGTTTGTGGTGGTGTAATCCCTGCACAAGATTATCAATTTTTATATGATGCTGGTGTTGCAGCTATTTTTGGACCTGGCACACCTATTCCTGATGCTGCATCAACAACTATAAATAAAGCAGCCGAACAATTAATGAGAATGCATAATTTTAGAAAAGCTAGAACGAAATAATTGTTATTTTTTGGGGGGGGAAGTAAATTTGGGAAATTACAAAAAAATTTATGATTATTGGCAAAAAGACCCAAAAACATTTTGGAAAGAACAATCTGAAAATATTCATTGGGAAAAAAAACCCACAAAGGTATTAGATGATCATAACAAACCATTCTTTAAATGGTATCCAGATGGAATTTTGAATACATGTTACAATGCAGTTGACAGACATGTTCTAAATGGCAGAGGAGAACAAGACGCAATATTGTATGATAGCCCTGTCACAAACACTAAAAAGAAAATTACCTATTCAGAACTTAAATATCAAGTTTCCATTTTTGCTGGGGCACTTAAAAAATTAGGAGTTTTAAAGGGGGATCGTGTAATCATTTATATGCCAATGATACCTGAAGCGTTGGTGGCCATGCTAGCTTGTTCTAGAATAGGAGCAATTCACTCTGTAGTATTTGGTGGTTTTGCCTCAAATGAACTAGCTGTAAGAATAGATGATTGTAAGCCAAAAATAATAGTTTCTGCATCGTGCGGGCATGAGCCAAATAGAATTGTTGAATATAAACCGTTACTTGACAATGCAATTAAAATTGCCAGTCATCAAGTAGAAAAATGCATTATTTATCAACGTGAAGCCCTAAATGTTGAGCTTATTCCAGACCAAGATGTAGATTGGAATGAGGTTGTTAAAGATGTTTCATTGACTGACCCTGTTGAAGTTAAAGCAAACGACCCTTTGTATATTTTATATACATCAGGGACAACTGGAAAACCGAAAGGAGTTGTTAGGGATAATGGAGGACATGCGGTATCTCTAAAATGGTCAATGAAAAATATTTATAATGTAGAATCTGGGGATGTTTATTGGGCTGCGTCAGATATTGGATGGGTAGTTGGTCATTCTTATATTGTTTATGCACCTTTGCTTCATGGTTGTACGACAATTTTATTTGAAGGGAAACCTGTTGGGACACCAGATGCTGGGACATTTTGGAGAATTATTTCTGAGTATAAGGTCCAGGTGTTATTTACAGCCCCAACAGCTCTAAGAGCTGTTAAGAGAGATGACCCAAATGGTAAGTTTATTAAAAAGTTTGATTTAACATCCTTGCAGTCCCTATTTCTTGCTGGAGAAAGAGCTGATCCTGATACAGTATTATGGCTGGAAAGAAAATTAAAAGTTCCTATAATTGATCACTGGTGGCAAACTGAAACTGGATGGCCTGTTGCAGCAAACCCTTTAGGTATAGAGTTGCTTCCAATTAAAACTGGTTCTCCAACTTTAGCTATGCCGGGATATGATGTAAGGGTTTTATCAGATGAGGGCGAGGAGGTTCCAAAAGGAACATTAGGAGCAATTTCAATAAAATTACCTTTGCCACCAGGATCTTTACCTAGTTTGTGGAATGCAGATGAAAGATTTATAGAGGCTTATTTATCAACTTTTGAAGGTTTTTATGAAACAGGAGACGCAGGTTATCAAGACGAAGATGGTTATTTGTATATAATGTCAAGAACCGATGATGTAATAAATGTTGCAGGTCATAGGCTTTCAACAGGTGCAATGGAAGAAACTTTATCTAATCATGTAGATGTAGCTGAATGTGCAGTGGTTGGTGTTTCAGATGATTTAAAAGGACAAGTTCCATTAGGATTGATATGCTTGAATAAAGGATGTAATAAAACTAATGATGATGTGTGTAAAGAAGTTGTAGATTTAGTTCGAAATGAAATAGGGCCAGTTGCTGCATTTAAATCAGTGGCTGTTGTTTCTGCTCTTCCAAAGACTAGATCAGGAAAAATTTTAAGAGCCACTATAAGAAAAATAGCTGATAAAGTTGAATGGGAAATGCCTGCTACAGTAGATAATCCAAAAGTTTTTGAAGAAATTGAAGAGGCTTTAAAACCATTAGGCTATTAATTTTAAATTTATGAAACTTTCATAATAAATTTTCCAACGTGATCTCCTTTTTCAAGAGCTTTATGTGCATCGCTCGCATCACTTAATAGAAATTCTTTTTGAATTATTGGTCTAATTTTACCTTTCTCTAGATATTCCCAGGCATTTTTAACTAAACTATTTACATATTCTGCTTTTTTTGTTGATGGCTGAGGTCTTAATGTAGATCCAGTTATAGTTTGTCTTTTAATCATGATATTTGCAAAATTAACTTCATCCTTGATACCTCCCTGGACGGCAATGATAACTAGCCTCCCATTAACACTTAAACATTTTAAATTTCTTGAAATATACGGTCCAGCAACCATATCCAAAATCACATCTACACCTTGTTTGTTTGTCAGCCGATTTATTTCGCTTTCAAATTCTTTTGTTTTATAGTTAAAACATTTTATAGCTCCAATTTTTTCTACAGCTTGACATTTTTCATCACTTCCTGCTGTTGCAAAAACTTCTGCACCAAAATTATTAGCTAATTGAACTGCTGTTGTACCGATACCACTTGCACCGCCATGAATTAGGACTTTTTCATTTTTTTGCAATTTTCCTCTCATAAATAAATTACTCCAAACTGTTATAAAGGTCTCAGGTATACAAGCTGCCTCCTCCATCGAATAGCCCTTAGGTAGTGGCATACAATGATCTTGATCTACAGCAACATATTCTGCATATCCACCACCATGGCAAAGTGCGCAAACTTTATCGCCAATATTGAATTTTAAATTTGAACTATTGTTATCAACTACTATTCCTGAAACTTCTAAACCAGGTAAATCTGATGCATCTTCTGGAACTTTGTAGTTTCCTTGCCTTTGCAAAATATCTGGTCTGTTGACACCAGCATATAAAACTTTAATTAGTACTTGATTATTAATAACTTGAGGAGTTGGTCTAACACACAGTTTTAAATTTTCAGGATTTCCAAAATCTTTTATTTCTATTGCTCGCATTTTGTTCGGAATGTCTAAAAAATCTTTGTTCACTTCAATCTCCTTAATAAATCTAATTGCCCAAATTCTGTCTTATTTTGTCAAACTATCGCCAACATATATTGAAATAACCTATATTATAAAAACAGGAGAAACAAAAATGATATTTTTTATAACAGTTTATACAATATTAACGCTTCAAGAACCTCACGTTAAAAAATTTCTTGTAGAAGCCTCCAAATCTGGCCCAATTAAATACAGTTTTGTAAAACCAAAAGATTGCTTGTCTGGCAAATACAAAGATAGTTATGTACTAGCTCAAAACGGTAAAGTTGTTTTAAAACAAATCTCAACAGATGGTTCTACAGGTCCAGTTTGTGTTAAGTAGTGCTTTTCTTAGAGTTTTCAATCATTTTTTTTACTCTTAATCTAAGAGCATTTAATTTAATGAAACCTTCCGCATCTGAATGATTATAATCAGCGTTACCTTCCTCAAAAGTTACTAAACTCTCGTTATATAAAGAAAGTGGTGATTTCCTGCCGGTAATTATAACATTACCCTTGTAAAGTTTTGCTCTAACCGTACCTGAAACATTCTTTTGAGATTTGTCAATTGCTGATTGTAACATTTCTCTTTCAGGAGAAAACCAGAAACCGTTATATATTAATGAAGCATATTTTGGCATCAATTCATCTTTTAGATGTGCTGCACCTCTGTCTAAAGTTATTGATTCAATTGCTCTTCTCATATGGAAGAGAATTGTGCCACCTGGAGTTTCGTAAACACCTCTAGATTTCATTCCAACAAATCTGTTTTCAACCAAATCTATTCTACCTATCCCGTTTTCACCTCCTAAAACATTTAGCTCATGCAACATTTTTGCTGGAGATAAATCTTTACCATTTAAACTCACTGGATCACCCTTCAAAAATTCCAATGTTATTTCTGTTGTTTTATTTGGAGCTTCAAATGGTGATATTGTTCTTGAGTATATAAATTCTTCTGGCTCTATCCATGGATCTTCAAGAATTTTTCCTTCTGCAGAAATGTGTAATAAGTTAGCATCAACACTAAATGGTGCTTCACCTCTTTTATCCTTAGGTACTTTTATTTGATTTTCTTCGGCGTATTTAATTAGATTTGTTCTGCTAGACAGTTTCCATTCTCGCCATGGAGAAATAACTCTAATGTTTGGTTTTAAGCTATAGTAGCCTAATTCAAATCTTACCTGATCATTGCCTTTACCGGTAGCACCATGAGATACAGCGTCAGAACCAGTTATATTAGCAATTTCAATTTGTCTTTTTGCAATAAGTGGCCTAGCTATAGATGTGCCTAATAAGTATATACCCTCGTATAAAGCATTTGCTCTAAACATAGGAAAAACAAAATCTTTTACAAATTCTTCTTTTAAATCTTCTATGAAAACTTCTTTTACACCTAACAACTCTGCTTTTTCTCTTACAGGCCCAACTTCTTCACCTTGACCAATATCGGCTGTAAAAGTCACTATTTCACATTGATAGTTATCTTGTAACCATTTCAGAATTACTGATGTATCAAGTCCTCCAGAATAAGCTAGAACAATTTTTTTTATTTTAGAATTTTCATTAAGCATTATTTTATCCTAATTAAATAAAAATAAAATTTATGATCATTTATAGCCTTAAATTACAATTTTGTAATTATCTTAAATTTTTTTTTAAAATTTCTTTATACTAAAAGTTTGTTACTATTTATAAACATTGTATGTTATGTATGATATAATTTACTAAAAATAGTTATTTTATCTTTTTAGATTAACAATATGGTCACTAATTTGCATCAATAGTGATTATATCTTAGAGATTTGAGATTATGATTTATAAATTTTACAAAATTTTGATATTTTTATCTTTATCATTTTTCTTTTCGACCAATTCTTTTAGTGAAACAAAATTGTTAGGAACGAAAAATTTTTGGAAAGCTTATTCTACCAAATTAGATAAAACTAAAACATGCTTTATTACTTCTGAGCCTACAAAAACCAGTGGTAAATTTAATAAAAAAAATAGGGGTAAACCATACGTTTTTGTTACTAACATTAAAAATGGTACTAAACATGAAGTCTCTATTAAAGCAGGCTTCAATTTTAAAAAAAACAAAGATGTTATTTTTAACGTTGATGGAAAGAGAACAAAATTATTTCCTGTTGATGACAGGGCCTGGTCTGAGAGCACAAAAGTTGACAGATTTTTAGTTCAATCAATGAGAAAAGGAAAAACATTAATTGTTACTGGCACATCTACTCCAGGAAATAAGATTATTGATACTTATTCATTATTAGGTTTTACAAAAGCACTCAGATTGATTGACAAAAGTTGTTCCTAAAAAAAAGTAAATAAAGAGATAATTATTATGTTTAAACAAGATCTACTAGATTTTAGTTTTGATGAATTAGAAAATTTTTGTTTAGATAAAAGCCTACCAAAATTTAGAGCATCTCAGATTTGGAGATGGATTTATTGTTTTGGTTTAAAATCATTTAAAGAAATGAATAATATATCAAAATTATCTAGGGAATTTTTAAATAAGGTATCTTTAATTTCTAGGCCACAAATATCTGATATGCAAATCAGTGAAGATGGCACAATAAAATGGTTAATAAAATTAATAGATAATTCTGAAGTTGAGACTGTTTATATACCACAAGATGATAGAGGAACTGTTTGTCTTTCCAGTCAAGTAGGTTGTACTCTCAATTGTTCGTTTTGTCATACTGGAACACAGGCTCTTGTAAGAAACCTTACATCAGGTGAAATTATTGGACAGCTGATGACTGTCATGGACCATTTAAATGATTGGCCTTCTGGAAAAAATAATAGAAAAGTAACTAACATTGTAATGATGGGCATGGGAGAACCTTTACTTAATTATGACGAAGTTTGCAAAGCAATAAAAATTATGATGTCAGATGATGGTATTGCTATTTCAAGAAGAAAAATTACTTTATCCACGTCAGGTATAATCCCAAACATCGAAAAAACTGGAATTGAGCTGGGAGTTAATTTAGCTATTTCACTTCATGCAGTTAATGATGAATTGAGAAATAAACTAGTGCCAATTAATAAAAAGTATAATTTAGAAAACCTGATAAAATCTTGTAGAAATTATCCTAAATTATCTAATTCCAGAAGAATTACATGGGAATATGTAATGTTAAAAGATGTGAATGATACTTCGGAAGACGCCATTAATTTAATAAAATTAATTAACGGAATTCCGTCTAAGATAAATTTAATTCCCTTCAATCCTTGGCCAGGCTCATTGTTTAAGACTTCAACTCAGAAAAGTATTGATAACTTTGCAAAAATCTTGATGGATGCAGGATTTGCCTCACCAGTAAGAAAGCCAAGGGGACAAGATATTTATGCTGCTTGTGGACAGTTAAAGTCAAATAGTGAAAAAATAAGAAAATCTCAAATTAATAAACTTGTTCCAATTCATAATATTTAAAAATATTAATTTTTTGAAACTATTGCTTTAGGTAACATTAAGTATTACATTATGCCTGTAAGTTTAATTATTTAAAAGGATAATAATTACATGAATAATAATCGCTTTATGTCAAGCTCTAATGCTCAAGCTACCCAAATTGATTTGGGACTTAGATCATATATGCTTGGTGTTTATAATCATATGACAACTGCTCTAGCTTTAACTGGATTAATGGCTATGGGATTAAATTTTCTTGCCATATCAAATGGTGCTCTAACACCCATTGGTGAATTATTTTTCTTAAGTCCACTTAAATGGGTTGTTATGTTAGCACCTTTAGGTATGGTATTCTACATTTCAGCAAAGCTTAATAGTATTTCTGCTGAAAAGGCTAGAAACTTATTTTATATATATGCTGGATTAATGGGTCTCTCACTATCTTCATTGTTGCTTATTTATACTGGAGCATCAGTGGTAAGAGCTTTCTTTGTTACAGCAGCAGCATTTGCAGCTTTATCTATATACGGGTACACGACCAAAAAATCTTTATCAGGATTAGGTTCATTTTTGATGATGGGTGTTTTTGGTTTAATCATAGCTCAGATAGTTAATATTTTTATGGCATCTACACAATTAGATTTTATAATTTCTATTGTTGGAGTACTTATTTTTGCTGGTTTAACCGCTTATGATACTCAAAAAATTAAAAATATGTATTTAGCAGGTGATGATAACGAAGCTGCTGGAAAAAAATCTGTGTTAGGAGCCTTAACTTTATATCTAGATTTTATTTTAATGTTTCAATTTCTCTTAGCTTTTCTAGGAAATAGAGAATAAATTTAAAAATAATTATAAAAAGCCATCAGACGATGGCTTTTTTTCATTGTAATATTACTTCATCAATATCTTTTATTATTTTATTTGAATTGGGGTTGGTTGTACTAGTATACCATTTAACTAGTAAGCCTTCTTTATTAACAAGATATTTATAAAAATTCCATTTTGGAAAAGCTAAAATTCCAGCTTCTTTTTTTATCCATTTAAAAAAGGGATGTCCTTTCTCTCCTTTTATATTAGTTATTTCCGTAAGTAAGAAGGAGACATCAAAATTAATAGAACAAAACTCTTTAACTTTTTGATTTGACGATAATTCTTGATTTCCAAAGTCATTAGAAGGTATTCCTATAACTATTAATCCATTCTGTTTATATTTTTTATAAAGTAATTCTATATCACTATACTGATAAGTAAAACCACAAAGTGATGCTGTATTAATAAATAAAATAGGTTTACCCTTAAATCCTTTTAAATTAATTTTTTTCCCATCAATTGAGTTGAAACTAAAATTATATACATTTGCATGAACATTAGTAGCCATTAAAACTCCAATAATTATATATATATATGAAAATATTTTACTCATAATCTTCAGTTGTCCAAATAGGGTCCATAATTTTATTCAATAAATTAAATCCATTTGATTTAAAAGCAATATCTCTAAAATATTTCGTTAATTTCTGAGCATTTAATATTTCTCCTACTATTTTTGAATTTTTAGCTAACATGTCTTTCTTTAAATATCTTTCTTTTGCAAATATATTTACCATTTCATAAAAATCATAATTTGCATTTAACAATTTCTTAATGTAAACAGCATCCTCTAATATCTGATTACCTGCTTGTGCCGTATGTGGCGGAATTGCAAATCCAGAATTTCCAAAAAGAAATAATCCATTCTTATAAATTGAAGTTTTTTCTCCATGATTAAATGAGGCATATGTTGATTTCCAATCCAAATTTTCAGGAATGAGATAATTTAAAATTTGGTTATTTAAAGACGGTGGTTTGATATTGTTATTGTGTGGAACAAAAATATAATTCGTTGCTTTTTTATTACTAATTATTGTTGGATAGATTACATAATAACCATTTAAATGAATTAATACTTGAAGAATTGTTTTTGATAATTTGTACGTGTATTCATTAAATGATATTGCCCTATAGATTTTTTTCTTTTTAATAAAACTACCAGATCCAACTACAAACTTTTTACTAATTCCATCAATACCGTCCGAACCAATAATTAATTTAGCTTCGTATATCTGACCTTTATCATTAATTAATTCGTTATAATTATTATTAGAAATTACATTTGTTATACTTGAATTATGTATTTTTATTGTGTTATTTTTTAAGGCGTTTTTTTTAAAAGTGGTAATTATGCTTTGTCTTTCTATCGAACCATATTTATAATTTTGCCCTAATAGGTCATGATGGTATAAAACTTCTAAATTATTATTAGAATTTAATTTTTTTATGTAAATGCTATGAAATGGCTCAAAGTACTTTTCGATATTTTTTATTTCTATTAAATTTGATAATGCCTTCCAGCCATTAGGTGTAATCTGTTGGGACCCAAAACTTATGTTTTTTCCTTCAAAAATATCTACGAAGTAACCATTTTCAGCAAAAACACTTGCAGCTATCCAAGAAGCAAATCCTCCACCGATTATAGTCAAATTTTTTCTCATATTTTCTTCAAATTTTCGATTAATTTATTATATTAAGAATATAATTGAATTCAGAAAAATAAAGTTTAATAACACTGTAATAACATTATGTAATACTAATAAATAACATGATAAATATCAATTTTTTGATTTCATTTTTTTAATTATTATTAACTTGAATTTTCGCATAAAATATTAAACATTAACTTACACAAATAATTTAATTTTGAGATCTTTTATGAACATTAAAATAAAAAAACAGTTATCTGATATTGGAATAAAAAATACTTCAGAAATAATTTATAACCCTTCTTATGATTTTTTATATAATGAAGAAAATGAGAAAAAATTAGAAGGTTTTGAAAAGGTTCAAAATACACAAAATGGTGCTGTTAATGTTATTACAGGAATATATACAGGAAGGTCTCCCAAAGATAAGTATATTTTAGAAGATGAAACAACCAAAAAGAATTTATGGTGGACTTCAGACTTTGCTAAAAATGATAACAAACCAATTAATAAAAATGTATGGGATAGTCTATATAAAACAGTTAGTGAACAACTTTCCAATAAAAAGCTTTATGTAATCGATGCATTTTGCGGAGCAAACAAGGATACATCCCTCAAGGTACGCTTTGTTATGGAAGTAGCATGGCAAGCTCACTTTGTTAAAAATATGTTTATAAGACCAACCAGACAAGAGCTTGAAAATTTTGATCCAGATTTTCACGTTTTAAATGGTTCTAAATCAATTAATAAAAATTATAAAAAACATGGTTTAAATTCCGAAACATTTATAGCTTTTAATCTTACTGATAATATTCAAATTATTGGTGGAAGTTGGTATGGTGGCGAAATGAAAAAAGGAATGTTTTCTGTAATGAACTACCTTTTACCACAAAGAAATATTGCTTCAATGCATTGCTCAGCAAATAGAGGCGAAGATGGGTCTGTTGCATTATTCTTTGGTCTTTCAGGAACAGGAAAAACAACTTTATCAACCGATCCTAAAAGACAACTAATTGGTGATGACGAACATGGTTGGGATGAAGAAGGTGTGTTTAACTTTGAAGGTGGGTGTTATGCAAAAACCATCGATCTGGATATTGATAAAGAACCAGATATATATAAAGCAATAAGAAGAGATGCTTTACTAGAAAATGTTAGTGTAAGTGAAAATGGTATTGTTGACTATTCCGATACATCTATAACTGAAAATACAAGAGTTTCATATCCAATTTACCATATTGATAATATTGTTAGGCCTATTTCGAAAGGAACGCATGCTTCTAAAATTATATTTTTAGCAGCTGACGCATTTGGTGTGCTGCCTGTTGTTTCAAAACTTACATACGATCAAGCGGAATATCATTTTCTCTCAGGATTTACTGCAAAAACTGCGGGAACTGAAAGGGGCATAACAGAACCACAACCAACTTTTTCAGCATGCTATGGAGCTGCATTTTTAATGTTGCATCCTACAAAATACTCAAATGTATTATCTAAGAAAATGAAAGCTTCAAATTCAAAGGTTTTTTTAGTGAATACAGGCTGGAATGGTCAAGGTAATCGAATTTCTTTAAAAGATACAAGAATAATAATAGACGCAATATTGAATGATGAATTGGATGATGTTGAAACTAAAATTATTCCTTATTTTAATCTCGCAATTCCTAAAAAAGTAAAGAATATTTCATCTGAGTTACTTGACCCGAGATCAAGTTGGAAAACTAATAATGAATGGGAAACCAAGGCTAGAGAATTGGCACAGCTTTTTATTAATAATTTTCAAAAATTCTGTGATAATGAACACGGAAAAAAACTATTAGCCTCTGGTCCGCAAATTTAAAAAAATTTTATTCTAAAATTGGAAAAAATGATGAAAATTTTAGTTGCTATTCTAGTTAGTTTAACAATTTTGATATCGTCTTCATCATATTCTCAATCTTCTTTTAAAAATAAAGGTAAGAGAGAGTCATTAGTCATTGTTTCCCAAGTCAAACTTTTTGAGATAGCTGAAAAAACAGAAGCAATAGGTAGGTTGGTATCTATTAACCCAACAACAATATCGTCTAAAATCAATCAGGAAATTTTAAAAATTCACTTTAATATTGGGGATAATGTTAAGAAAAATGACATATTATTTACTCTAGATTCAAAAGATATTCTAAGAAATATAGAACAGATTTCTGCTGAAATGAAATATGAAAAA
The DNA here is from genome assembly GCA_902625215.1 of uncultured SAR116 cluster alpha proteobacterium. GTDB lineage: Bacteria > Pseudomonadota > Alphaproteobacteria > Puniceispirillales > Marisalimonadaceae > Marisalimonas. Next base: position 7,448 of record CACOAO010000013.1, on the reverse strand, counting down.
CAGACAATTAATATATTAGAAAAAAAATTATCACTAAGATTATCTAAAGTTAAACGTGCAAAAAATTTAAAAAACCAAAATATTATTACACAAGACAATTTAGATAATGCAAATATATTGCTTCTTGAAAACCAACAACAAATTGCTCAAAGAAAGTACAATATTAAGAAATTAAAAATTCTCTTAAATCAAAATAAAGAAAACCTTAGTTTTTCAAAAATTTTATCACCAATTAACGGAAATATTGTCAATATTGCTGCACAAGTTGGCACTTTGACAACAAAAGGTAAAATTTTAGCATCAATTCTAAGTACTAAATTTAAGGAGATAGAAACTGATTTAAGATCAGACCTTGCTTCAAAAGTAAAAATTGGATCTAAAGTAGAAATCTATAATAAACAAAATAAATTTACTGGGAGGGTGCGAGGTATTGTCAATATAGAAAATATCAGAACTGGCACTCGGAAAATAAGAATAAGTTTGGATGATGTTTTACCTGCAAATTTAAATGTGTCAGGTACCAGATTTTCTTTACACATTCCTGTTGGAGACATCATTCCTAGATTACTTATACCAAAAGATGCGCTCATCCCTGCTGCTAATAAGAAACTTGTATATATTTTTGATAAAGGTTTCGCTAGACAAAAAATTATTAAGAGTGGGGTATCAGTTGGAAATAAGATAGAGATTTTAAAAGGTCTAAAAGAGGGCCAATTAGTAGTAATTAAGGGAAATGAAATTTTGAGACCAAACCAAGTAATTAAAATAAAAAAAATGAAAAAATAAACTCAGGCATATTCACTTGATATGGACAATTTAATCAAATTAGCAATAAAACAACCTATAGCTGTTGCTGCCATGGTTTTTTTAATCATAGCTTTTGGTTTCGTTTCTTTACAAAAAATACCAATACAAATGACACCTGATATAGACAAACCAGTTTTACAGGTAAGAGTGTCGTGGCCAGGTGCTTCTCCTAAAGACGTCGAAAGAGAAGTTGTAACTAGAGTCGAATTAGCAGTCAGTTCACTTGTAGGTGTTGAAAACGTAGAATCAGACAGCAGATTTGGATCTGCGAGTGTAACTTTGACATATTCAGTTGGTCAAGATATGGATATAGCGCTTGTACAGCTTCTAAGTAAGGTTTCTTTGATAGATGGTCTACCCTTTGATGCTAAGCGACCAACAGTTCGTACATCTAATTCAGATGATAGTCCAATTTCAAGATTGGCAATGATTAAATTACCTGGGTCAAAAATTAAAGATTTAAGTAGTTTAGGTGATTTTGTAGAATATGAAATTGTAGAAAAGTTATCTCGAATTGAAGGTGTTTCAGAAGTAATATTCCGTGGAGGTCAAAAAAAAGAATTAAAAGTAGCATTAGACATACAAAAACTAGTGGAATATTCAATTTCAATACCAGATATTTTAGAGGCACTGAGGTCTAGTTCTGCACAGGTTACAGCAGGAGAAATTATTGAAGGCAAAAGAACCTATTCTCTTAGAACAGAAGCTATTTCATATACGCCAATAACTGCTGAAAATATAATTTTACGATCTGAAAAAGGTTTAGACGGTGTTCCAATCAATGTTAAACTTAAAGATGTAGCAAAAATTTACATGTCCTATAAAAAACCAACGAGTTTTAGGAGAATGAACGGACAAGATGCTATTACTTTTGCTGTTATAAGAGAGCCTAACTCCAATGTTGTAGAAATTATTAAAAATTTAAATATAGAAATTGACAAATTAAATAATGGTACTCTTGCTGAAAATGGTCTTATCTTAAACAATGTTTATGACGAAACAGTTTACATAAATGCAGCTATTAAATTAGTTCAGCAAAATATAATAATTGGAGGAATTTTAGCAATTTGTATATTAATGCTCTTTTTAAGAAATTTTAGGCCTACATTCATAATTATGCTTGCAATTCCGGTTTCAGTTGTTGGAACTTTTGTGGCAATTTCTTGGTTAGGCCTTTCTGTAAATGTAATTTCCTTAGCTGGTTTAGCATTCGCCGTTGGAATGGTTGTAGACGCTTCAATTGTAAGCCAAGAAAATATTTACAGATTAAAACAAACTGGTATGTCCCCCACTTTGGCTTCTTATAATGGTTCTAGACAAGTTTGGGCTCCTATACTTGGATCTGCTCTTACGACAGTTGTTGTCTTTATTCCAATATTATTCATTGATTTGCCAGTTGGACAATTATTTAGAGATATAGGTATAGCAATTTCAGTATCGGTTTTAATTTCAGTTATAATTTCTGTAACATTAATACCTACATTGGCGGCAAAATTACTAAAAAATTCTGAAGAAAAAAAGCAAGGAACATATAATATTAAATTTATAGATAATCCTGCAAGTAATTTTGCAAAATTAATACAAAAATATGCTTCTTGGGCAACTGGCTCAGTAAAATCTGGTTTGACAGTTGTTTTTGTATTAATAATAACTGCCACAATAATAATATTTTCGTTAATTCCTCCACTTGATTATTTACCGGACGGGAATAGAAATTTTGTATATGCGCGTATAATAGTGCCGCAAGGTTATAACAAAGAATCAACTGTTGAAATATCTAGAGCGATGGAGAAAGCAGCAAAACCACTTTGGGAAGCTGATAGTGATGGCCCTTATGGAAAGCCAAAGATTTCACGTTTCTTTTTCGTAGCCTTTTCAGGAGGAGCGTTTGCAGGAGCAGCAACAGAAAATCCCAACAGAGTAAAAGAAATTTTACCAGTACTAACCAAACCAATTAGGGCTCAACCAGGCGCAAGAGCATTTGCTCAGCAAGCATCATTATTTGGAAGATCAGTAGGAGGATCAAGGGTAATAAAATTAGAAATTACTGGACCTTCTTTAGATTTAATACAGCCTATAGCTCAAAAGTTTCTTAGAGCTACAAAAAAAGAGTTTCAACCTAAGGATGGACATCAAGTTCGCTCTGTTCCTCAAATGGGAAGTGGATCGCCACAAGTAATAATAAAACCTATGCCGGAAAAATTAGCTGAAATTGGAATGTCAGCTAAAGAATTAGCCCAATCCTTAGACGTTTACAATGACGGTATAAGAGTAATTGAAATACCTTTCGAAGGAAAATTAATTGAGCTTGTATTAACTTCAAATAAAGCTAATACAAATAAAATAGATGACTTAAAAAATTTACCATTAATTCTAAAGACTGGGGAATTAGTTCGGTTGTCACAAGTTGCTGATATTAATCTAATAGGTGTACCTGAACAAATAAAAAGATTATCGGGAAGAAGGGTTATTACCTTACAATTACGACCACATGAAAGTATTTCTTTAGAAGATGCGGTTCTAAAACTGCAAAATTCAGTAATTAAACCACTTAATGAAGAAGTACCTAATGGAATTTCCATAAATTTATCTGGTGCTGCAAGTGAATTAGAACGAACTTGGATAGCAATGCAATATAACGTTATGATAGCACTCTTTGTGATTTTTTTATTGCTAACAGTATTAATGAGGTCATTTATCCTTCCTTTTGTAATCGTAATAACTGTCCCAGTTGCAGCTGCAGGTGGTGTAATGGGTCTAGTTATTTTGAATCAATTTAGTTCTCAATCTATGGATATGCTTACTATGTTAGGTTTTATAATTTTGACTGGAATTGTTGTTAATAATTCCATTTTAATGGTGGAGCAAACTCTTTGGCATATAAGATATGACAGCTTTAATATTTCAGATGCTATAACTGAAGCAACAAGAAATAGAATTAGACCAATTTTCATGTCAACTTTAACTAGTTTATTTGGATTGATTCCACTTGTCATTTTTCCAGGTGCTGGATCAGAATTATATCGTGGAATTGGTACAGTAGTCTTTGGAGGGTTATCTACTTCAGCAATTTTAACTTTGCTTATGGTTCCTCCACTACTAGCTTTAGCCCTTAAATTTGAAAAGATAAAACCAATACCTCAAGTTACACAAGAAGAATTTGTCTGATTTAAATTAAATTATAAATCTTTACTTTTATTTAATGACAAGGGGTTAAATAAAAAGCTATATAGACAATCTCAAAAAACTTTTAATTTATTGAAACTATAAAATGAAAAATATTAGATCAGCAGAAGAAAAAATAAAATTAATCAGAAACATAGCCATCGTTGCTCATGTAGATCACGGTAAAACAACTTTAGTTGATACGTTGTTACAACAATCTGGTACCTTTGCTGCTCACACAGAATTAGTTGAAAGAGTAATGGATTCAAATGATTTAGAGAAAGAGCGGGGCATAACAATTTTATCAAAGAACACAGGATTAAATTGGAAAGAATGGAGGATTAATATTGTAGATACTCCAGGTCATGCAGATTTTGGTGGTGAAGTTGAGAGGGTTCTATCTATGGTAGATTCTGTATTATTATTAGTTGATGCTGTTGATGGTCCTATGCCACAAACCAGTTTTGTTACTAAAAAGGCTCTCGAGGCAGGGCTCTGTCCTATAGTTGTAATAAACAAAGTTGATAGAGATGGTGCTAGACCAGATTGGGTATTAGATCAAACTTTTGATCTTTTTGATAAATTAGGTGCTAATGAAACTCAACTTGATTTTCCTGTTGTTTATGCATCTGCAATCCAAGGTTGGGCGACCAATGAGTTGACAGATAAAAAAAATAATATGGATGCAATCTTTGATACAATCATTAATAAAGTACCATATCCCAATGTTGATCCAAATAGTAATCTTCAAATGCAAATATCAGCCTTAAGCTATTCTAGTTATGTTGGTTTGATAGGAACTGGAAGAATTAGAAGAGGTCATTTAAAAAAAGGTCAAAATGTTTCTATCGGAAACGAAAATGGGAACATTCGTCACGGTAAAATTTTACAAATAATGAATTTTCATGGTTTAGAAAAGAAGGAAGTTGATGAAGCTAATGCAGGAGATATTGTAGCAATAAGTGGGCTAGGGGAGTTAAAAATTTCCGATACAGTTTGTGAAGTTGGAAAGTTTGAAGCATTAGAAAAGCTCTCAGTTGATGAGCCTACTATTAATATAATGATACAAGTAAATGACAGTCCATTTGCGGGCCAAGAAGGAAAATTAGTTACAAGTAGATCAATTCGTGAACGGTTGGATCAAGAATTAAAAACCAATGTAGCGCTTAGAGTTGAAAACACAGAAAATCCAGATAAATTTAGAATATCAGGCCGTGGAGAACTTCACTTATCTATCCTCATTGAGAACATGAGGAGAGAAGGTTTTGAAATGGGTGTCTCATCTCCAGAAGTGATTACAAAAGTTATTGATAATGTAAAAAATGAACCATTTGAAAACTTAACCATTGATATAGAAGAAATTCATCAGGGAAAAATAATGGAAAAATTGGGTGAAAGAAAAGCTCAATTGATCGATATCGTGCCTGATAGTAAAGGAAGGGTTCGCATAGATTATAATATTGCTAGTAGAGGCTTAATAGGTTTTAGAACAGAATTTTTGACATTAACCTCTGGTTCAGGTCTTATGTACCATACTTTTGATAAGTATAGACCGGTTATAAAGGGATTACAGACTGGAAGAAGAAATGGAGCTTTAATATCAATTGGTCAAGGAAAGGCTCTTCCATATGCACTATTTAACCTTCAAGATAGAGGAAAAATGATCATAAAAAGTGGTATTGAGGTATATGAAGGAATGGTAATTGGTATACATAGCAGAGATAATGATCTTGTTGTAAATCCTCTCAAAGGAAAACAACTTACTAATGTTAGGGCTTCTGGTAATGATGACGCTGTTTTATTAACAACTCCTATAAATGTTACTCTAGAATTTGCATTAGAATTTATTAATGATGACGAACTTATAGAAGTAACTCCTATTAGTCTTAGGATTAGAAAAAAATTTTTAAAAGAACATGAGAGAAAAAAAGCAGCAAGAGCTGCATCTTAAATTAAGATTTTATTTTTGCTTTATCTAGTTCGTCTCTTGTATCAATATCTAAGATTGTTCCAAATCCAGTTTTGAGGGTAATTATATCTTTATCAGCAATAAGTGATCTGGCGCCAAAATCATCTTTGAGTTTCTTAAGTGTGTCAAAATAAATTCCTGGAAGTATAACAGGATTGCCAGTTTTTGACTTATATTGAGGTATAATAACTTTTTTGCAATTATATTCCCAAAACTTATTTTCTAAATTCATTAAATCTTCAGAATTTATGTATGGCATGTCTGCTGGAATAATCATTACTCCTTTAATATAATTTTCTAAATTTTGAACTGCTAATGCAATTGAAGTTCCAATACCACTGTTGTAATCAATATTTTCTAAAATTTTAATTTCTTCGTTATTTATTAAATTCTTAATTATTTTTTGTTCGTGTCCTACTATTATTGTTAATTCTGAAGTGTCAAATATTTCTAACAATGTATCTAAGATATTGTTAATTAAAGGTTTGCCATTAATAATTTCGGATAGTTTGTTTTTTTCTCCAAAACGTTCACTTTTACCAGCAGCTAATAAAACTTTTTTTATTCCCAGGTTAGCTTTTCTTTTATTTACCATAATTAGATCGTCTATACTTTATTATTTCTGCTAATATTGATGTGGCTATCTCCGCAGGTGTTTTTGCTTTTATATCCAGACCAATTGGACCATGAATTTTGGATAATTCATCTTTATTGAAACCTTTTTCAACTAATCGCTCACATCTTTTATTATGTGTTTTTTGCTTCCTAATGATCCTATATATCCAATTTTTTTTTTCATACAATAGATTAAGGCTAAGTCATCAATTTTAGGGTCATGCGTTAATGTTACTAAATGCGACGCTTTATCTAGATCAAAATTTGAGAGCGCTTGCTCTGGCCATTCATTAATTATTTTACAGTTGGGAAATCTATCTTTTGTTGCAAAATGATCTCGAGGATCAATTAATATTACCTCATAATCAGCTATTTCAGCTAATGAAACAAGAGCTTGCGCAATATGAACTGCTCCAATAATAAATAATCTAGGTTTAGGGTCAATTATGTGAATGAATTCATTTTTTGACTCATCAAAATAACTTATTTGATTATCAATTGTGTTATCGATTTTTCTATGGCCAGTTAAACAATTAATTATTAATTTAATAATTTCCCTTTTTTTAATACTATTTACAATTGAATATATAATTTTATCTTCTAGGTTTAGAGGTTGTATAAGAACTTTTAATTCACCGCCACATGCTAATCCAACTTCCCAAGCCATATCATTTGAGATTCCATAATCTTTTATTCTTGATTTGCCGTCTTTTATAGCACAAATACCTTCAGAAATTACTGCCCCTTCAATACACCCACCAGAAACAGAACCTATTATCTCGCCATTTTCGTCTATTGCCATTTGTCCTCCTACAGGTCTTGGTGAACTTCCCCATGTAGAAATTACTGTAGCAAGTGCAATTCGTCTTTTTTGTTTTAACCAAATACTTGT